>NZ_NKID01000011.1:0-147528 GCF_002256045.1 Pseudomonas sp. PGPPP4 | reverse complement strand
CACGCCAGCGCCGTTCCGGGGTCGGCCTACACGGGCCGTCCATGGCCCGTTAGGCCTCTCGCCGCATCCATGCGGCTCGACCCACTCCACGACACTGGCGTTCGCCCTCCTGAACGGGGCGATTCGCGTGCCTGATGCCTTGGGTGCAAACCGGTAGGGTGGACAACGGCGCAGCCTTGTCCACGCGTTAAGCGTTACTCCCTCAGTGGAAAACGCTGCGCGGTTTTCCACGCTACAACCTGTGAACACCCAAGTATCAGGCTTGCGTCCCGTCCCCGTCAGTGAGGCCGAGTGCAGGCGTTGCGCAGGGGGATGCGAGGCAGGACGCCGAGCAAGGCGCGAGGGGCAGGAGGCCCCTTCGTGCCGAGCCCCCGGAGCGGCGCCGGAGCGCGGGGACCCGGAGCGCAGCGAAGGGCCGAAACGTGGGGACAAGCGTTTTTGGTTACTTTTTTGGCGACTGCAAAAAGTAACTCGCCCGGGTGGGCGAAACCAAAACCATCAAGGCACTCGATAATCAGCTAGAGCCAGGTGTTGGGCTTCGCTCCGCTCAACCCAACCTACAAAAGCCCCCTACACCCCCTCCCGCCGCCGCAGGATGGCGCGGGCGCCGATGAACAGCACCGCCACGCAGATCGCCGCGGCGATCAGCCAGCGCTTCGACACATGATGCTCGGCGAAGAAGTCGCGCAGGATTTCGCCCACCGCATAGCCGATGCCGGTCATGACGAAGCCCCAGAGCAGCGCGCCGATGATGTTGTAGAACAGGAAGCGCCGCGGGCGTACGCCGCTGGCGCCGATCAGCAGCGGGCCGATCAGGCGGAAGCCATAGGCGAAGCGGATGCCGATGATCCACAAGGCCTCGTGACGATGGATGCGGCTGCGCAGCCAGTCGATGCGTGCCTGCTGGCGCTTGAAGCGACCGAGGATGCGGTCACCGTAGCGTCGCCCCAGAAAGAACAGCGTCTGGTCACCGATGAAGCCGCCCAGGGCGACGCAGACCGCCGTGAGCGGAAACAGCAGGTAGCCATGACGGGCGGCGATGCCGGCCAGGATGGCCACGCCGTCGCCCTCGATCAGGGCGCCCAGCACGGCAGCTCCGTAGCCGTAGTTGCTGATGACCTCGCTGTCGATCATGGCGCGTCCCTAGAGACCGAGGATGGTCAGCATGATGAATGTGCCGAACAGCACGAAGTGGGTCATGCCCTCGATGGCGTTGGTCTCGCCGTCGTTGAGGTTGATGGCGGCGACGATCAGGGTCACGGCCATCATCACCGTCTGCACCGGGGTCATGGCCATCTGGATGGGCTGGCCGTTGTACAGGGCGATGGCTTCCACCACCGGCACGGTGAGGATCACGGTGGACAGGCTGGCGCCCAGGGCGATGTTGATCACCGACTGCATGCGATTGGCCATGGCCGCGCGCAGGGCGGTGAGGATCTCCGGGCTGGCGGAGATCACCGCCACCACCAGCGCGGGCACCAGCGCCGGCACGGCCAGGCCTTCCAGGCCGGTGTCCAGCGACTTGGACATCACCTCGGCCAGGGCCCCGGTGGCAACGATGCCGACGATCAGCATGGCGATGGACAGGGTGGCGCTGCTTTGGCCATGGCCGGCATCCGCCGCCTCGCCCTCGACCGCCGGACGCTTGCGCTTCTTGTCCGGGTAGTTGTAGCTGAAGAAGTAGCTGTGCGGGCCGGTCTGCATGCGCAGGAACAGGGTGTAGAGCAGCGCCATGGCGCCGATGGTGAAGAAGGAATAGACGTGCCACTGGGCCGAGGGGATGAATTCCGGCACCAGCATGGAGATGCTCACCGCGGTGATGATCATCACCCCATAGCTGCGACTGGAATCGTCGTTGTAGGGCTGTTCGCCGTGCTTGAGGCCGCCGAGCAGCGCGGCCAGGCCGATGATGCCGTTCATGTCCAGCATCACCGCGGCATAGATGGTATCGCGGGCCAGGGTCGGCGAGTGGTCGTGGCTCATCATGATCGCCAGGATGATCACCTCCACCAGCACGGCGGAGAGGGTCAGGATCATGGTGCCGTAGGGGTCGCCGACCTTTTCCGCCAGCAATTCGGCGTGATGGGCCACGCGCATGGCCGCGCAGATGATGGCGGCGATCAGGCCGCCGGCGGCGATCAGCGCCAGGGTCTGGCCACCGCCGAGCAGCGCGTGTTCGAACACATAGGCCAGCACCGTGGCACCGATGGCGACCAGCAGCAGGGTTTCGTCTTTGAGGGCGGCGAGCATGGAAAAGGGCGTCCTTGGTTGAGCAATGCCTTGTTACGACCGCCGTAGACGGCAAAACGCTCGCACCGCGATACGCCACTGCCCTGCTCGCCCGCGTGGCTGCCTCCTCAGCCGACCCGGGCGCGCGGCGCCAGGCGTTTCCACACCGCCTTGGTGCCCGTGGCGCAGGCCTGGCGATAGCCCAGGGCGTGACGCTCGACCAGGTACCAGGACACCACCGCCAGCGGCAGGGTGATGCCGATGGAGAGGATCACCATGGTCCAGGCCTCGATGCCCGGGATCACCGCCGCCAGGGTCTGCTGCACCGGAAAGGAGTAGATGTACAGACCATATGAATAGTCGCCCACCTCGTTGAAGGCGCGGATGCGCCCGGCCGGCACGAAGGCGAGATAGAGCAGCACGTAGCCCAGCACCAGGTTGTAGACCAGAAAGAAGCTGTCACGGTCGGGCGTGGCCACCGCCAGCAGCGCCACGGCGGCGACGAAGAGCGTGCGCGACAGCGGGATGTAGGCACGCAGCACATAGAAGGCGCCACCGAGAAAGAACATCTGGAACAGCCGCAGCAGATGGGATTCGCTGGCGAAGAAGTAGTGGGCGAACAGCTTGAACAGGGCGGCGCCCACGGCGAACAGCAGGATGGCGCGCTGGAAGTGGCGGCTGTCCAGGCGCAGCCAGAGCACGGCCAGCCAGAGCAGCGCCAGGGCGCCGTACATGCCCACCTCGAAGGGCAGCGTCCACAGCGAGCCATTGACGATGGCCTGCAGCGGATTGCCCTCGAACAGCCCAGGCAGGTCGAATTCGGCGCCGGCGATCAGGCCGGTGTTCTTGAACAGATAGAACCAGGTCTGGGGATCGCTCAGATAATCCTGCAGGGGCGCCCGGGTCAGCCAGGCGCCGAGGCCAAGCACCGTCAGCACCAGCATCACCAGCAGCCCCGGCACCACCCGCAGGGCGCGGCCCCAGACGAAGTCGATGATGTCGGCCCGGCTGAGCAGGCTCTTGGTGACCAGGAAACCGCTGGTGATGAAGAAGATGTCGACCGCGATGTCGCCCAGGGTCATGCCCAGGCTCTCGCGTCCGGGCTCCGCCGTGGGGGTGCCACTGGAGATGGCGAAGCTGTGACTGAAGACCACGGCGAGCGCCGCGATCATGCGAATCAGATTGAGATTGTTGTTCTTGCCGCCAACATGATCCTGAACGGTCTGCACGGATACCTCACGCGTGGTGTTTGGAGCCATGCGTCCCGATTGTAGTCAGATCCAGACCCGATGCAGGCGTTATGGCCTTTTGCTGGCCCAAAGCGTGGAATGCTGGGAATTTCTGACCGACGAAGCCACCGTACATCGGTCAGCGGGAACCCGGATGGCTGCGGAAAACCGGGCAAAGCGTGCGACAATCGTCCATCTTTTCCTGATTCAAGCTATCCCGAGGATCCCATGTACGACTGGCTCAACGCCCTGCCCAAGGCCGAACTGCACCTGCACCTGGAAGGCACCCTGGAGCCCGAGTTGCTGTTCAAGCTGGCCGAGCGCCATGGCGTCGCCCTGCCCTGGGGTGATGTCGAAGCCCTGCGCGCCGCCTACAACTTCGGCAACCTGCAGGAATTCCTCGACCTCTATTACGCCGGTGCCGACGTGCTGCGCACCGAGCAGGACTTCTACGACCTGACCTGGGCCTATCTGCTCAAGTGCAAGGAACAGAACGTCATCCACACCGAACCCTTCTTCGATCCCCAGACCCACACCGATCGCGGCGTTCCCTTCGAAGTGGTGGTGCGCGGCATCACCCAGGCGCTGAGCGATGGTGAAAAGCAGCTGGGCGTGACCAGCGGGCTGATCCTGAGTTTTCTGCGGCACCTGTCCGAAGATGCTGCCCAGGCCACCCTGGACCAGGCACTGCCGTTCCGCGACCACTTCGTCGCCGTCGGCCTGGACAGTTCGGAAAAGGGGCATCCGCCGAGCAAGTTCAAGCGCGTCTTCGCCCGTGCCCGCGCCGAAGGCTTTCCGGCCGTCGCCCACGCCGGCGAGGAAGGTCCGCCGGAGTACATCTGGGAAGCCCTCGACCAGCTCGGCGTGGTGCGGATCGACCACGGCGTGCGCGCCTTCGAGGACGAGCGCCTGATGGCCCGCCTGGTCGACCAGCAGATCCCGCTCACCGTCTGCCCGCTGTCCAACACCAAGCTCTGCGTGTTCGACGACATGAGCCAGCACACCATCCTCAAGATGCTCGACCGCGGCCTCAAGGTCACCGTCAACTCGGACGACCCGGCCTACTTCGGCGGCTACGTCACCGAGAACTTCATGGCCCTGCACGAAGGCCTGGGCATGACCCAGGAACAGGCCCGGCGCCTGGCGCAGAACAGCCTCGACGCCCGCCTGGTGAAATGAGCATGAGCCTGACTGCTGCCGAGATTTCCTATTACGAACGCTTCGCCGAGCGTCTGGCCGATGCCGCCGCCGTGGCCATCCAGCCCTACTTCCGCGCCCAGCTGGCGGTGGACGACAAGGGCGACGCCGCCGTCGCCGGGCGTCGCTACGACCCGGTGACCATCGCCGACAAGGCTGCCGAACGGGCCATGCGCGAACTCATCCAGGCCGAGCACCCGGATCACGGCATCCTCGGCGAGGAAGAGGAAAACGTCGCCGGCAGCAGTCCCCTGAGCTGGGTGCTCGACCCCATCGACGGCACCCGCGCCTTCATCACCGGCCTGCCGCTGTGGGGCACCCTGGTGGCGCTCAACGACGGCAGCCGCCCGGTGATCGGGGTGATGAACCAGCCCTTCACCGGCGAACGCTACCTGGGCACCCCGGCCGGCGCCTGGCGCAACGGCGCGGCCCTGCGCACCCGCCCCTGCGCCAGCCTGGCTCAGGCCCGGCTGATGTGCACCAGCCGCGACATCTTCGACACCCCCGAGCGCCTGGCGGCCTTCGACGCCGTGGCCGCCGAGGTGCAGCTGGCCCGCTTCGGCGGCGACTGCTACGCCTACTGCATGCTGGCCTCGGGCTTCGTCGACGTCATCATCGAAGCGGGCCTGCAGCCCTACGATGTGCAGGCGCTGATTCCCATCATCGAAGGCGCCGGCGGCCGCATGACCGCCTGGGATGGCGGCGATGCCCAACAGGGCGGGGCCATCCTCGCCTGCGGCGATCCAAAGCTGCATGCGCAGCTGGTGGAGCGGTTGCAGCATCTGGCCTGAGGCTTGGCAGGCGGCTTCGTAGGTTGGGTTGAGCGGAGCGAAGCCCAACACGGAGTTTGCCGTGATGCCTCGGTTTATCGGTGCCCTATTTGCTTATCGAGTGCTCGGATGGCTTTTCGCCCCCTCGGGCGAGTCACTTTTGCCAGTCGCGGCTGCGCGCTCCGAACAAAGGTATGCAAAAACGCATGCCTCACGTTCGGCCCTTCGCTGCGGCGCCGCTCCAGGGGCACGGCACGAAGGGACGTCCTGCCCCTCGCGCCTCGCTCGGCGTCCTGCCTCGCATCCCCCTCCGCGACACCTGCACTCGGCCTCACTGACGGGGACGGGAGGCCAGCCTGAGACTACGGTGTTTACAGGCTAAGCCAGAGCGATTCGCAGCGTGGAAAACCGCGCAGCGTTTTCCACTGAGGGAGTAAGGCTTAACGCGTGGACAAGGCTGCGCCGTTGTCCACCCTACCGGTTTGCACCCAAGGCATCAGGCACGCGAATCGCCCCGTTCAGGAGGGCGAACGCCAGTGTCGTGGAGTGGGTCGAGCCGCATGGATGCGGCGAGAGGCCTAACGGGCCATGGACGGCCCGTGTAGGCCGACCCCGGAACGGCGCTGGCGTGAGCGGACCCGGAGCGCAGCGGAGGGCCGGATGTCCGGGGCAAGCGTTTTTGGTTACTTTTGCCGTGACTGGCAAAAGTGACTCGCCCGGGTGGGCGAAACAAAAAGCATCAGCACACGTCGGTAAGTAGCCGGACGCTGATAGGCGCAAGCTCCGCAGTGTTGGGCTTCGCTCCGCTCAACCCAACCTACCAAACCCTGCCGGCCAACGAAAAAGGCGCCCTGAGGCGCCTTTTCAAACCAAACCAACCCCAAGTCAGACCTTGACGATCCAACCCTCCGGCGCGGGCTTGTCGCCGGTCTGGATGCCGGTCAGTTCCTCGTACAGCTTGCGCGTCACCGGGCCGACTTCGGTCAGGCTGTGGAAGACGTGCAGCTGCTCGCCGTACTGGATGCCACCGATGGGGGTAATCACCGCCGCGGTGCCGCAGGCGCCGGCTTCGACGAACTGGTCGAGCTGGTCGATATGGACGTCGCCCTCGACCACTTCCAGGTTCAGCCGCTCGCGCGCCAGGTCCATCAGCGACATGCGGGTCACGCCCGGCAGCACCGACTCGGAGCGCGGGGTGACGAACTTGCCGTCGCCGGTGATGGCGAAGAAGTTGGCCGAGCCGACTTCCTCGATCTTGCGATGGGTCAGGGGGTCCAGGTAGATGCAGTCGGCGAAGCCTTCGGCCTTGGCCTGGGCGCCGGGCATCAGGCTGGCGGCGTAGTTGCCGCCGACCTTGGCGGCGCCGGTGCCCTGGGGCGCGGCGCGGTCGTAGCCGGAGATGACGAAGTTGTGCGGGGTCATGCCGCCCTTGAAGTAGGCGCCGACCGGGATGCCGAACACCACGAAGTGGAATTCGGGGGCGGTGCGCACGCCGATGTTGTCACCCACGCCGATGACGAAGGGACGCAGGTAGAAGGCGCCGCCGGTGCCGTACGGCGGGATCCAGGCCTCGTTGGCCTTGACCACCTGCTGGCAGGCGTCGATGAACATCTCGGTGGGGACCGGCGGCATCAGCAGGCGGGCGCAGCTTTTGTGCATGCGCGCGGCGTTGCGGTCGGGGCGGAACAGGTTGATGGAGCCGTCCTGGCAGCGATAGGCCTTGAGGCCTTCGAAGCACTGCTGGCCGTAGTGGATGGCCGTGGAGCCTTCGCTGATGTGCAGCTGGTTGTCGCGAGTCAGCTCGCCGGGTCCCCAGCTGCCGTTGCGATAGGTGGCGATATAGCGGAAGTCGGTCTTGATGTAGTCGAAACCGAGGGTCTTCCAATCGATGTCCGCAGCGCTCATAGATCCTCGCAGTGCTCTCCGGCGGCTTGGCCGGTCGTTTCGTGGTCGGGCCGTACGCCTCGCCGGCGACGGTTCAAGGGGTGGACGAGGCGGGCTCGTCGCTAGGTTCTGTATGAAAAGTCGCCGAGCGAAGGTCAGGCAAGGCAAAAATCGGCGAGGAAGCGGAGTTTACGAAGGGTAAATGAGCATTCCGAGCTGATTTTTAACGCAGCATCACCGAGCGCAGGCACTTTTCGTACAGAGCCTAGACTGTGAAAGATACCGCTTATCCGGACCGGCGGGGGCACCTTTCAGCCAATCGGGTCTCCAAAGTCTGAAGCTGGCCCTTTGCCGCCTCGGCCTGCTGCCTCAGGCTAGACGCCGGGGTCATCACCAGGAGCTCGTTTTGAAAACAATGATGGCGTTGCTGGGTGCCTTGACCCTGCCAACGCTCACGGCGCAGGCCGCCGGTATCTTCACCGATGGATTCGACACGGCGCTCAATCGCCGGGTCATCGAATGGCGGGGCGCGCCCTCGCCGGAAGGTATCGTCTTCAGCGTCATCGCCAGTCAGTTCAAGACCAGTGCCGGCAATGCCACCACCGATTTTCGCACCCAGCTGTCCACCTTTGGCGACAAGGTTCGCTTCCACGGCTGCAGCGCCAGTCGCTGGGAGATGAACAACCAGATCTATCTGCCGCTCAAGGGCCAGTACCGCATGGCCGGGCTGGACGAGCGCTATGGCGAATACTTCGTCGCCCAGCCCACCCGCCAGGACCTGGAGTGGGTGGCCATGAACACCCGCGTCCACTATCGCCTCTGCCGCCTGCGCGAGACCCTGTCCGCCGAGGACCTGCAGGGCCTGCGCTGGGTCTTGCAGGCGGCGGAGGCCGACTAGCCCGGGCTAGTCGAAGCGGGTGATGACGGTCACCCCGGTGCCTTCGAACCTGTCCATGTGCATCAGCGCCGCGCCGGATTCGGCCAGGCTGATCTCGCGGCCGATCAGTTTCTCCGGCGCCAGGGTGCCCTGGCGCAGCATGGCCATCAGCACGTCGTAGCGATGGGCCTGCATGCCGTGGCTGCCGAGGATCTCCAGTTCCCGGGCGATCACCAGGTTCATCGGCAGCGCCGGGGTCGCCTGGTCACCCAGCAGCAGTCCGACCTGGACGTGCCTGCCGCGCTTGCGCAGGCAGGCGATGGAATTGCAGCAGGTGGTGGGATGGCCGAGGGCGTCGAGGGAGACGTGAGCGCCACCCCCGGTCAGTTCCTGCACCGCTTCGGGCACGCTGGCCACTTGGGTGGCATCGATCGTCGCCACTGCGCCGAGGCGGCGCGCCAGTGCCAGCTTGTCGGCGGCGATGTCGATGGCCACCACCTGGGCGCCCAGGGCGCGGGCGATCATGATCGCCGAGAGGCCGACGCCACCGCAGCCGTGCACCGCGACCCACTGGCCGGCGCTGACCCGGCCCTGATCGACCACCGCGCGAAAGGCCGTCACGAAACGGCAGCCCAGGCTGGCCGCGGTGGCGAAGTCCAGTTGCTCGGGCAGGGCGACCAGATTGAGATCGGCCTGGTGGATGCCGACGTACTGGGCGAAGGACCCCCAGTGGGTGAAGCCGGGCTGGAACTGGTGATCGCAGACCTGCTGGTGGCCGGCATGGCACTGCGGACAGGCGCCGCAGCCACCGACGAAGGGCACCGTCACCCGGTCGCCGACGCGCCAGAGGGTCACGTCCCTGCCCACCGCCTCCACCACGCCGGCCAGTTCGTGGCCCGGCACATGGGGCAATTCGATGTCGCTGTCATGGCCGACCCAGCCGTGCCAGTCGCTGCGGCAGACGCCGGTGGCCATGACCCTGAGCACCACGCCGTGGGCTTCGGGGGTGGGGTCCGGCACCGTGCACAGGCGGGGTGGCGCGGAAAAGGCTTCGTAGACGACGGCTTTCATGGCGGGGCCTCGGGTGGGATGACGACTCCAGTATGGCAAGTCGCGCAGCGTTCGCCTGTCTGCCCGCCGGTACCTTGCCGCTCGGCTAGCCCGCCAGCGCCTGCAGACCCTGCCAGGTGGCCGGTGCCTCCCCGGCCAGGGCCTGCACCAGGGCGGCCTTGAGTCGGCAATCGGGCAGGGCGCGATGGGTTTCCTGCACCACGACGCCGTGCTGGCGGGCGGCCATGGCCAGGGACTTGCGGCGCCAGCCGTCCTGGCTGCGGCTGTCCAGACTCGGCTCCTGCCAGAAGTGCGCATAGAGCTGCATCAGGCAGTGCAGGCGGGTGCCATCCACCAGTTGCACCGGCGGCGTCTCGCGTTCCAGTTCCGGCGGCAGGGCCTGGCCGTGGAGGCGGGCATTGTGCGCCAGCAGGCGATAGTCGAAGGCCATGCCATAGGCCAGCACGGTGCGGCCCCGCAGCAGCGGCCAGAGGGTGGCGAACACCTCGGGAAAGCGCGGCGCCTGGGCCAGGTGGGCGTCGGTCAGGCCGTGGATCAGGGTCGCCTCGCGCGGTACGGCGATGCCTGGGCGGACCAGGGTATCGAGCAGCACCCGGCCACTGAGGGTCATGACCGCCACCTCGATCAGCTGGGCATCCTCGCCCAGGCCGGTCGCCTCGGTATCCAGCACCAGGACGTCCTGTTCCAGCCAGCGACGCGCCTGCTCGCGCACACGCGCTTGCTGGGCGTTGTAGCGGGGTGCGGCAGCGGTGGGAAACGACGACGACAACGGATTCATGACACGGCCTGACAACTGAAAACTAGGGTGCGCCCAGGCGCCGAACAGTCGGCTCTACGACGGGTGTGGGCATTCGATGCAAGATCATCGCCACAGGACACAGGCCATTCGGCAGGGGCGACGAGCGGACCACCGGGCGCGCCGAGGTCGCCTGTAGCGGCTGGCCTTGCGAGAATGGGCCTTTCATCCATGTCGAGGAGCGCCACCGCTTTGGCCGCCGTCCAGGGTTTCTTGCTGACACGCCTCTGGCGCGAGACTTCCACCGGGATGGAGCTGGTGTTCTGGTTCGCCACCGACCGCGGTCCGCACCAGCTGCGGGTGCCGGGGCAACAGGCGGTGGCCTTCGCCCCGGCCGCGCGACGGGCGGACATCGAGCGCCTGCTGCCGGCCGGGGTGGAGATCCGCGAGCTGGCGCTGCAGGACTTCCAGCGGCGCCCCGTCCTGGGGCTCTATGCGCCGCGCTATCGCACCCTGCGCGAACTGGAGCAGCGCCTCCCCGCCGCCGGCATCGACGTCTACGAGACGGATATCGCCCCGGCGGATCGCTTTCTCATGGAGCGCTTCATCACCGCGCCGGTGACGCTGCCCACCGCCGAGGGCACGCCCCTGCGACCGGATCCCGACTACCGCCCCACGCTGCGCACCCTGTCGCTGGACATCGAGACCAGCGAGCGCGGCGAGCTCTACAGCATCGGCCTGCACGGCTGCGGCCAGCGCCAGGTGTACATGCTCGGCCCGCCGACCGGGGAAGAGGCCGCGGTGGACTTCGATCTGGAATACGTCGCCGACCGCGCCACCCTGCTCGAACGCCTCAACGCCTGGATGGCGCGTCATGATCCCGACGTCATCATCGGCTGGAGCGTGCTGCAGTTCGACATCCGCGTGCTCCACGAGCACGCGCGCAAACTGGGCGTGCCCCTGCACCTGGGCCGGGGCGCCGTCGAGGACGATCGCTACGAACCCGGCGGCCAGGGCCGGCCCTTCCACGCCCTGCTGGCCGGACGGCCGATCATCGACGGGGTGGAGGCGCTCAAGTCGGCGACCTGGGTGTTTCCCTCCTACAGCCTGGAGAACGTCAGCCGCACCCTGCTGGGCGAGGGCAAGGCCATCGACAATCCCCACGACCGCATGGCCTCGATCAATCGCATGTTCGCCGGCGAGAAGAGCGCCCTGGCGCGCTACAACCTGGTGGACTGCGAACTGGTCACGCGGATCTTCGCCAAGACCGGCCTGCTGCGCTTCCTGCTGGAGCGGGCCAGCGTCACCGGCTTGCCGCTGGAGCGTCATGGCGCCTCCATCGCCGCCTTCTACCACCTCTATCTGCCGCTGATGCACCGCCATGGCTTCGTCGCGCCCAATCTCGGCGCCCAGCCGCCCGAGGCCAGCCCCGGTGGCTTCGTCATGGATTCCCGGCCCGGGCTCTACGACTCGGTGCTGGTGCTGGACTACAAGAGCCTCTATCCCTCGCTGATCCGCACCTTTCTCATCGATCCGGTGGGCCTGGTGGAGGGCCTGGCGCTGCCTGAGTCGGAAACGGTACCGGGCTTTCGCGGCGCACGTTTCCATCGCACCCGACATTGCCTGCCGGAGATGGTGGCGCGGGTCTGGGAAGGGCGCGACGCCGCCAAGCGCGCTGGCAACGCGCCCCTGGCCCAGGCGCTGAAGATCATCATGAACAGCTTCTATGGCGTGCTGGGCACCCCGCACTGCCGCTTCTTCGATCACCGCCTGGCCTCGTCCATCACCCTGCGCGGCCATGCGGTGATGCACCAGACCCGCGAGCTGATCGAGGCCCGTGGTTATCGGGTGATCTATGGCGACACCGATTCCACCTTCGTCTGGCTCGGCCGCGCTCACGAAGAGGCCGAGGCCGAGCGCATCGGGCGCGACCTGGTGGCGGCGGTCAACGCCCACTGGCGCGCGCAGCTGCAGACCGAGCTGGGACTGGAAAGTCATCTGGAGCTGCAGTACGAGACTCATTTTTCCCGCTTTCTCATGCCCACCATCCGCGGCGCGGAAGAGGGCAGCAAGAAGCGATATGCCGGGCTCAGGCCAGGTGCCGATGGCCAGCCGGAACTGGTGTTCAAGGGGCTGGAAACTGTACGCAGCGACTGGTCACCGCTGGCCCAGCGCTTCCAGCGCGAGCTGTACTTGCGCATCTTCACCGGCGAGCCCCACGAGGACTATGTGCGCGACTTCGTCGCCCGCACCCGCGCCGGCGATTTCGACGACCTGCTGGTCTATCGCAAGCGCCTGCGCCGGCCGCTGGAGGAATACCAGAGCAACCTCTCACCGCAGGTCCGCGCGGCGCGCCTGCTGGAGGCGGAAGGCGCCCGCGTGGGCCGCCGCAGCCGCTTTCGCCGCGGCGGCTGGATCAGCTACCTGATCACCACCGCCGGCGCCGAACCGGTCGAGCTGCCCCATGCGCCGCCGGACTACGACCACTATGTGCAGCGCCAGCTGGCCCCGGTGGCCGACGCCATCCTGCCCTTCGTCGGTGACCGCTTCGACCGGCTGCTGGATCAGCAGATGGGGTTGTTCTAGGGGGCCTGGCGTGGCGTTGCCGCGTAGGGTGGATGACGGCGCAGCCTCATCCACGCATGATTTCCGGCGTGGCCAATCGCGTAGCCTGGAACACCCTCACCCCAGCCCTCTCCCGCAGGCGGGAGAGGGGGCGAATCGGCATGGGTGGTGAATTCGGCGTAGGGTGGATAACGGCGCAGCCTTATCCACGCGGGCATCCCGGCGGGGCCAATCGCGTAGCCTGGAACACCCTCACCCCAATCCTCTCCCGCAGGCGGGAGAGGGGGCGAATCGGCGTGGGTAGTACGTTCGGCGTAGGGTGGATGACGGCGCAGCCTCATCCACGCGTGCCTCCTGATGTGGCCAATCGCGTAGCCTGGAACACCCTCACCCCAGCCCTCTCCCACAGGCGGGAGAGGGGGCGGATCGGCATGGGTGTGGGTTCGGCGTAGGGTGGATGACGGCGCCGCCTCATCCACGCATGGTTTCCGGGGTGGTCAATGGCCGGGCCTGGGACACCCTCACCCCGGCCCTTTCCTGCGTTTCGCTCGCACTTGCCTGGCGCTCGTCAGTCCCATTCAGGCGGTACCCCAGCTTTACGCCTTCTTGCGGCAGGATGAGGGCCGCCCTCCTGGCGTGCGCTCGTTATACTCGGGCCAGTGGCAGGCCTTTTCCGGGCGAAAGGGAGGAGGGCCTGTCCGGATCGGTGCAGGAGCGGCGATCACGATTTCTTGCGGATTTTCAGACGGCGGATAGATGAGCAAACAGGCGGATGTGGCCAGACCCAACAATTCCAGGCACCTGACCCCCAGTGACCTGCCGTTTCCCGTGGTGGGGATCGGCGCGTCTGCCGGTGGGATCCAGGCGCTGCTGAGCTTCTTCGAAGTCATGCCGGTCGACTGCGGCATGGCCTTCGTGGTGGTGATACATCTGTCGCCGGAGCACCAGAGCCATCTCGACCAGATCCTGCAGCGGGTGACGCGGCTGCAGGTGCTACAGGTCACCCAACCGGTGCCCATTCATGCCGGTCATGTCTATGTGATCCCGCCAGCCCATGACCTGACCATGAACGACGGCTATCTGCGCCTGAGTCCGGCCCAGCGCCCCCATGGCGATCATGTGGCTGTGGATCTGTTCTTTCGCACCCTGGCCGATGTGCACCGGACCCATGCCGTGGCCATCGTCCTTTCGGGCAACGGCGCCGATGGTGCCGTGGGCCTGGGGCGGATCAAGGAGTAGGGCGGGGTGACCCTGGCCCAGGCGCCGGAAGATGCCGAATTCGACTCCATGCCCAGCAGCGCCATCAAGGCCGGCGTGGTGGACTTCGTCCTGCCGGTGGTGGAGATGCCGCAGAAGCTGCTGGAGCTGGCTGCCACTATCAGCACCCTGAGCCAGAGCGAATTGCGCCAGCTGGACTATGAATCCCGGGTGCCCGGGCCGTCCAGCAAGGCCATGCAGCTGGCGCTGCGCGACATCCTCACCCTGCTGCGCACCCGCACCGGACACAATTTCAAGCAGTACAAGACCGCCACGGTGCTGCGCCGGGTGGAGCGACGCATGCAGGTCAACGCCATCGCCGACATGCCGGCCTATGCCGGCTTTCTCCATGATCATCCGGAAGAGACGCCGGCGCTGCTCAAGGACATGCTCATCGGCGTGACCAACTTCTTTCGCGATCGCGAAGCCTTCGAGGCCCTGGAGCGCGATGTCATGCCGGAGTTGTTCGAGCACCTGCCGGTCAACGAAGACGACCAGGAGCTGCGCGTCTGGAGCGCCGCCTGCTCCAGTGGTGAAGAAGCCTATTCGCTGGCCATGCTGCTGACCGAACAGGCCGAGTTGCGCCAGTCCGGCGCCCGGTTGCAGGTGTTCGCCACCGACCTCGACGAGCATGCCCTGGCGGTGGCCCGGCATGGCGTCTATCCGGGCTCCATCGTCACCGACGTCGCCCCCGCGCGTCTGCGCCAGCACCTGCTCAAGGAGCAGAACCAGTACCGGGTGAAGAAGGAGCTGCGCGAGAAGGTGCTGTTCGCCCAGCACAACCTGCTCAGCGATCCGCCGTTTTCCCGCCTGGATCTCATCAGCTGCCGCAACCTGCTGATCTACCTGGATCGCGAGGTGCAGGCCGAGATCCTGCACACCTTCCATTTCGCCCTCAAGCCGGGCGGCTATCTGTTCCTTGGCAGCTCCGAGTCGGCCGACGTGCAGAGCAGCCTGTTCGCCACGGTGGACAAGAAGAACCGCATCTACCGCGCCAAGCACACCACCAGCGTGGTGCGTCCCACGCCGCTGCTCAATCTCAATCCGGGCATCCACAGCGTGCGCCTGCCGCCGCATCAGGTCGGCCGGCGCAAGAAGGTGTCCTTCGCCGAGGTGCATCAGCGGGTGCTGGAGCAATACGCGCCGCCGAGCATCATCGTCGACCGCGAATCCAACATCGTGCACCTGTCCGAGCGGGCCGGTCGCTTCCTGAGATACGTCGGCGGCGAGCCCAGCTACAGCCTGCCGGCGCTGGTGCTGGAGGAGCTGCGCCTGGAGCTGCGGACGGCGCTGTTCCAGGCGCTGCAGAGCAACAAGAGCGTCGAGGCGCGCCGCGTGCACATCCAGCGCGACGATCGCAGCTACTACATCAACATGGTGGTGCGCCCCTTCCGCGACAGCGACACCAGCACCGACTACATGCTGGTGCTCTTCGACGAAGTCGAAGACGTCATGAGCACCGACGCTAGCGGCGATCACATCGAGGCCAAGGACAGCGTGCTCACCCAGCTGGAAGCCGAGCTGCAGCGCACCAAGGAGCAGTTGCAGCTGACCATCGAGCAGTCCGAGACCTCCACCGAGGAGCTCAAGGCGTCAAACGAAGAGCTGCAGGCGATCAACGAGGAGTTGCGCTCGGCCACCGAGGAGCTGGAGACCAGCAAGGAAGAGTTGCAGTCGATCAACGAGGAGCTGATCACCGTCAACTACGAACTCAAGTCCAAGATCGAGGAAACCGGCAAGATCAACGACGATCTGCAGAACCTCATCACCTCCACCGACATCGCCACGGTGTTCGTCGATCGCGGCATGCGCATCAAGAGATTCACCCCGCGCGCGGCCAGCATCTTCAACATCATCGTCAGCGATACCGGTCGCTCGCTGCTCGACATCACCCACCGGCTGGACTACCCGGAGCTGGCCGCCGACGCCAGCCGGGTGTTCGAGTCCCTCGGGCTGATCGAGCGCGAGGTGCGCAGCCACGACGAACACTGGTACCTGGCGCGACTGCTGCCCTACCGCACCGCCGAGGATCGCATCGAGGGCGCGGTGCTGACCTTCATCGACATCACCGAGCGGCGCCTGGCCCAGGATCGCGCCCGCGCCGGTGAGGAAAACATGCGCCTGGTGGCGCAGAACATCCAGGACTACGCCATCGTCACCCTGGATGCCGCGGGCGTCATCAACAGCTGGAACGGCGGTGCCACCCGGCTGTTCGGCTACAGCGAGCGCGAGGCCCTGGGCCAGCCGGTAAGCCTGATCTTCACCCCGGAAGACGTCGCCGCCCAGGTGCCGGAAATCGAGATGCGCCAGGCCCGGGAAGCGGGCGCCGCCCACGACGAGCGCTGGTTGAGACGCAAGGACGGCAGCCGGCTGTACTGCGCCGGGGTGCTCAGCCGCATGAGCAATGCCTCTGGCGGGCGCGGCTATGCCAAGATCGCCCGCGATGCCACCGCCGACCACGTCCGCACCAGCGAGACGGCCACCCAGCAGGCCCAGCAGCGGGCCCTGGGCCAGCTCAAGGACGAGTTCTTCGCGGTGATGTCCCATGAACTCAAGCATCCGCTCAACCTCATCCAGCTCAACAGCGAACTGCTGACCCGCTCGCCGGTGCTGCGCGACGTGCCCCTGGCGCGGCGCGCCACCGAGGCCATCCAGCGCGCGGTGCGCAGCCAGGCGCAGATCATCGACGACCTGCTCGACCTGTCGCGCATCCGCACCGGCAAGCTCAAGCTGGAGCGCCAGAGTCTGGACCTGGCCCAGCAGCTGCGCGAGATCGCCGAGGTGATCCGGCCGCTGGCGGGCGAGGTGCAGGTCAGCTGCCCACGGCTGCCGGAGACGCCGCTGCACGTCCAGGCGGATGCCACCCGCATCGGCCAGATCGTCTGGAATCTGCTCAACAACGCCATCAAGTTCACCCCGGCCGGCGGCCAGGTGGAGATCAGCCTGGGCGTGGACGGCGACGAGGCGCGGCTGGACGTCAGCGACACCGGGCAGGGCATAGCACCGGACTTCCTGCCGCGGGTGTTCGAGATGTTCGGCCAGGCGGAGCTGAAATACACCGCTCGCGCCCAGCATGGCCTGGGCATCGGTCTGGCGCTGGTCAAGCAACTGGTGGAGGCCCATGGCGGGTGTATCGAGGCCCATTCCGCGGGGCTCGGCCAGGGCGCGCGCTTCAGTGTCTGGCTGCCGCTGTGCCAGGGCGAGGAGCGCCAGCTGGGCGAGACCCAGGCGGAAGGTCGGTCCATCGCCGGGTTGCGGGTGCTGCTGGTGGACGACTCGCCCGACATCGTCGAGACCCTGCAACTGCTGCTGGAAGAGGAGGGCGTGGCGGTCACCGCCGAGACCGACTCCCAGAGCGGCCTGGCGCTGGCCCAGGAACGGGATTTCGACGTCATCCTCTCCGACATCGGCATGCCGGAGATGGACGGCCACGAATTCCTGCGCCAGGTGCGGGCGGGCGATCGCAATGTCGGCACCCCGGCGGTGGCGCTGTCCGGCTATGGCACCCGGCTGGACATCGACAAGGCGCGGGCGGCGGGTTTCGCCCGGCATCTGAACAAGCCGGTCAGTTTCGAGGCGCTGATCGCCATCCTGCAGGAGCTGCAGGCGTCCGGTTGAGGACGCGCGGGCGGTAGCTTAGTCAGACGATTCGCGGCACACTCGGGAGCCATCGGGGCGCCCGCCCAACCGGGCCGGCGGCCCCGTTTCCCGCCAGAGGAGCGCCGCGATGACCCGTCTCACCGCCAAGGATTTCTCGCCCGAACTGCTCGAGCTCTACGACTTCTATGTGCACGGTCGCATCAGCCGCCGCGACTTCCTCGACCGCGCCGGCGCCTGCGCCGCGGTGCTGGGGCTGTCGGCCACTGGGGTGCTGGCGGCCCTGACGCCCAACTACGCTCTGGCCACCCAGGTCGAGTTCACCGATCCGGACATCGTCGCCGAATACGTCTACTACCCCTCGCCCAAGGGGCATGGGCGGGTCCGCGGCTATCTGGTGCGCCCGGCCAAGGCCAGCGGCAAGGTGCCGGCGGTGGTGGTGGTCCACGAGAATCGCGGCCTCAATCCCTATATCGAAGACGTCGCCCGGCGCCTGGCCAAGGCCGGCTACCTGGCCCTGGCGCCGGATGGCCTGACCGCCATGGGCGGCTATCCCGGCAACGACGACAAGGGCCGCGAATTGCAGCAGCAGGTCGATCCGGAAAAGCTGATGAACGACTTCTTCGCCGCCGTGGAAACCCTGATGGGCCACGAATTCAGCACCGGCAAGGTCGGCATCACCGGTTTCTGCTATGGCGGCGGGGTGGCCAATGCCGCCGCCGTGGCCTACCCGGAGCTGGCTGCGGCGGTGCCCTTCTATGGACGTCAGCCGCGCGCCGAGGAGGTAGCCGCGATCAAGGCGCCGCTGCTGATCCACTACGCCGAGAACGATCCGCGCATCAACGAGGGCGCCGCGGCCTACGAAGCGGCGCTCCAGGCGGCCGGCAAGACCTACGAGGTGCATCGCTATGCCGGCACCAACCATGGCTTCCACAACGATTCCACCCCGCGCTACGACGAAGCCGCCGCGCGCCTGGCCTGGGACCGCACCCTGGGCTGGTTCGGCCGCCATCTCGCCTAGGCACCCTGACGGAGACCTCCGATGCCGCAACTGCGTATCCCCGCCGTCTACATGCGTGGCGGTTCCAGCAAGGGCGTGTTCTTTCATGCCCGCGACCTGCCGCCGGCCGGTCCGGCGCGCGATGCGCTGCTGCTGCGGGTGATCGGCAGCCCCGATCCCTACGGCAAGCAGATCGACGGGATGGGCGGGGCCACCTCCAGCACCAGCAAGGTGGTAGTGATCGCGCCGTCCTGCCGTCCGGACTGTGACGTCGACTATCTGTTCGGCGCCCCGGCCATCGAGGTACCGGTGATCGACTGGTCGGGCAACTGCGGCAATCTCAGCGCCGCCGTCGGTCCCTTCGCCATCAGCGAGGGCCTGGTCCAGGCACCGCGCGACGGCCTGGCCAGGGTGCGCATCTGGCAGGCCAATCTGGGCAAGCGCATCCTCGCCCACGTCCCCATGGCCAATGGCGAGGTGCAGGAGGAGGGCGATTTTCGCTTCGACGGCGTGGCCTTTCCGGCCGCCGAGGTGGTGCTCGACTTTCTCGATCCGGCGGGCAGCGACGGCAGCGTGCTGCCCAGCGGGCGGGCGGTCGACGAACTGGACGTCCCGGGGCTGGGCCGGCTGCCGGTGACCCTGCTCAACGCCGGCAATCCCACCGTCTTCGTACGCGCCGAGACCCTGGGTCTGAGTGGCACCGAAACCCAGGCGCAGGTCAACGGCGATGCGCCGCTGCTGGCGCGCCTGGAGGCGCTGCGCGCGGCGGGCGCGGTGGCCATGGGCCTAGCCGCGACCGCCGCCCAGGCCACGGCGGAGCGGCCGCATACGCCCAAGCTGTGTCTGATCGCGCCACCCCAGACCTACCGGGTGGCCGGTGGCAAGCAGGTTCAGGCCGAGGAGCTCGACGTCATCGCGCGGATGATCTCCATGGGCAAGCTGCACCACGCCATCCCCGGCACCGGCGCGGTTGCCGTGGCGGTGGCCGCAGCGCTGCCGGGGACGCTGGTCCACACCCTGACCGGCGACCTGGATGGCCGCCAGGTCCGCATAGGCCATACCGCCGGCAGCGTGGCGGTCGGCGCCCTGGCGCGTGAGGTTGGCGGCGTCTGGCAGGTGGAAAAGGCCAGCATGAGCCGCAGCGCCCGGCGCCTGATGGAAGGCTGGGTGCGGGTACCGGCAGAGTAGGTTGGGTTGAGCGCAGCGAAGCCCAGCAGCGGGGATACCTCTGCGCTGGAGCGCCCTCACCCCAGCCCTCTCCCAGGGGGAGAGGGGGCGGTCGAATCCCGCGCGACCGCTTCCCGTAGGAGCGGCCCATGGCCGCGATCCAGCCGGTGTCCTGGCGTAGCGTGGAAAACCGCGCAGCGTTTTCCACTGGGCGAACCTTTACGTCATGCGTGGATAAGGCTGCGCCGTTATCCACCCTACGACCGAGATCGGCCGCGTAGGTTGGGTTGAGCGCAGCGAAGCCCAACGGAGGGGATACCTCTGCGCTGGAGCGCCCTCACCCCAGCCCTCTCCCAGAGGGAGAGGGGGCGGTCGAATCCCGTGCGGCGAGTGGTTCGTGCACCTTGGCTGCGTCCACCGTAGCGTGGAAAACCGCGCAGCGTTTTCCACTGGGCAAGCTCCGGCTCCATTCGTGGATAAGGCTGCGCCGCTATCCACCCTACGCCTCCCAACCGCCCCCTCTCCCTCCGGGAGAGGGCTGGGGTGAGGGATGAACCACTCCGACGCTGACCTCAGGTCCCTTCGATCAGATCGCGGATACGCACCGCCAGGGCGTCCATGGCGAAGGGCTTGGTCATCACGTGCATGCCGGGCTCCAGGTGGCCATTGCCGACCACGGCGTTCTCGGCGTAGCCGGTGATGAACAGCACCTTGAGGCCCGGGCGGCGCTGGCGGGCGGCGTCGGCCATCTGGCGGCCGTTCATGCCGCCGGGCAGGCCAACGTCGCTGATCAGCAGATCGATGCGCACATCGGATTCCAGCAGGCGCAACCCGGAGCTGGCATCCGCCGCTTCCAGGGCGGCGTAGCCCAGTTCCTCCAGCACCTCCACCACCAGCATCCGCACCGTGGGTTCGTCATCCACCACCAGCACCGTCTCGCCGTGGCCCTGGCGCGGCAGGGTCGGCTGGCTGGCGGCGAGATCGACGCCGGTGGCCGCTTCGCGATGGCGTGGCAGGAAGAGGGTGACGCTGGTGCCCTGATCGACCTGGGAATGGATGCGCGCCTGGCCGCCGGACTGGCGCACGAAACCATAGATCATCGACAGGCCCAGCCCCGTGCCGACCCCGATCGGCTTCGTGGTGAAGAAGGGATCGAAGGCCTTGGCGATCACCTCGGGCGGCATGCCGCAGCCGTTGTCGGTCACCGAGAGGGCGATGTATTCGCCCGCTTCCAGGTCGCGGACCCGGGCCATGCGCGCATCCAGCGCTCGATTGGCGGTCTCGATGAAGATGCGGCCGCCCTCGGGCATGGCGTCGCGGGCATTGATGCAGAGGTTGAGCAGGGCGTTTTCCAGTTGCGGCGGATCGACCAGGGTCGACCACAGCTCGCTGCTGGCCACCACCTCGATCTGGATCGCCGGACCCACCGTGCGGCGGATCAGGTCTTCCATGCCGGCCACCAGGCGATTGACGTCGGTGGGCTTGGGATCCAGCGTCTGCCGCCGGGAAAAGGCCAGCAGCCGGTGGGTCAGGGCGGCGGCGCGGATGGCGGCGCCCTGGGCGGCGGTGGTGTAGCGCTCGAGATTGTTCAGCCGGCCCTGGCCGATGCGCACCGTGAGCAGATCCAGACTGCCGACGATGCCGGCGAGCAGGTTGTTGAAATCATGAGCCAGGCCGCCGGTGAGCTGGCCGACCGCTTCCATCTTCTGCGACTGGCGCAACTGCTCTTCCAGCAGCGCCTGGGTCTCCGCGGCGTCCCGTTCCCGGGTGATGTCGCGCCCGGCGCCGGTGAGGCGATCCTGTTCGGTGTCCATCGACAGCGTCCAGGACAGCCAGCGCCAGCTGCCGTCCGCCGCCAGGACGCGGTTTTCCACCCGCGCCGGCAGGCCGCTGCGGCGCAGTTCGTCCAGTGCCACCAGCACCCCTGGCAGATCGTCGGGATGGATGAGTTCCCGGTAGGGGCGGCTGAGCAGCTCGGCTTCGGAATAGCCCAGGCCGCGCGACCAGGAGGGACTCACCCGTAGCAGCTGCCCGTTGAAATCGGCGGTCAGCAGCAGATCCTCGCTGAGCGCCCAGAGCCGGTCGCGCTCGGCGGTGCGCGCCTGGACCTCCTGGCTGAGGCTGAGATTCTGCGCCTGGATCAGCGTCTGGGCGTCGCGCTGGGCTGTGACATCCTGGGCGAAGACATAGAAGCCATCCACCGCCCCGCGCGCATCGCGCCGCGGACGATAGTGGATGTCGGCGATGCGTCGGCGGCCGTCCGGCCAGGCCCAGGGCAGGTCCAGCCGCGCCGGGGTGCCGTCCAGGGCGGCCTGGATGGCCGGACGCCGGGCCGCGAACAGCTCCGGCGCGAAGACCTCGGCCATGCTGCGACCCAGGATGCTTTCCGGAGCGTCCTTGAACCACTTGGGCGCCTCGATGTTGGCGAAGCGATAGATCAGCTCGCGATCGACGAAGGCAATCAGGCAGGGCAGGGTGTCGGCCACCAGCCGCAGATTGAGTTCGCTGTCGCGCAAGGCGCGCTCCGCGGTCAGCCGCGCCGTCGCCGAGCGGGTGCGATTGGCGACCTCGCGGATGAATTGCACTTCGACCGGCGTCCAGCACCGCGGTTGGCTGGCGCTGACATAGAGCAGGGCGACGAAATGGCCGTGCTCGAACAGCGGGGTGCTGACGAAGGCGCGGGTGTCCAGCCGTTGCAGGGCGGCCAGGTTGTGGCAGGTGCGGGCATCCTCGCGCACATCCTCGATGGCCACGGTCTCGCCGCGCTTGAAGTCCTCGATACAGCTGCCATAGTCGCGGAAATTCAGGGTGCCCATCAGGCTGCCGGCGGCCAAGATCGTCCAGTCGCGTTCCACGCTGATGGTCTCGGCGTCGGCGTCCACCAGGCCGTAGCCCACCCGCTGGGCGTCCAGCAGGGTGCCCAGCACTGTGCAGGCCAGCTCGGTGACCGCCTCGATGTCGTTGAGGTGGCTGAAGCCTTCGCCCAGCTCTGCCAGGGCGCGGCGATAGCGCTCTTCGTCGCGGGTCGCCTGGGCGGCCTGCTCGCGTTCGGTGACATCCAGGAACAGCACCAGGAAGCTCTCCGCGCCGGCCTTGTGCGCATGACCTTCGTACCAGCGCCCGTTGGCCTGGAATTGCCGCACGTAGCTGAACGACTGGCCGGTATCCACCACCCGGGTGAAATCCTCCACCCAGAGGTTTTCGAGTTCGGGAAACAGGGTCCGGGCGGTCTGGCCGATCGCCTGCTCCGCGTTCAGGCCGAAGTGCGTGCACCAGGCTCGGTTGACCTGGTCATAGCGCCAGTCGCAGCCGCGACCTTGCCCATCGCGCAGAATGGTGCCGAGGATGAAGCCCTCGTCAAGTTGCTCGAACAGACCGCGCCAATAGCGCTCGCTTTCCGCCAGTTTCTGCTGCACCTCGCCCACGTGGCGCTGGCTGTCACGCAGGGCCTGGCCGGCCAGATGCTGGGGCGTACGGTCGCGCAGGATCTTGACGAAGCCGGTATGGCGGCCGGCGTCGTCGTACAGCGGATGCATCTCGCCGCTGGCCCAGAAGCGGGTGCCGTCGCGTCGCAGGTGCCAGCGTTCGTCTTCGGCGCGACCGTCCTGCAGCGCCAGCCGCATTTCCAGCGCGGCCCGGCCGATCTGGTTGTCCTCGGGGGTGAAGAAGCGCTCGACCGGCGCGCCGCGAATCTCTGCGGCGGTCCAGCCCAGCAGGCGTTCGGCGCCGCTGTTCCAGTCGGTGATCACCCCGGCCGGATCGAGCACGATCATGGCGAAATCGATGGCACCATCAAAGATCGCCAGACGCCGCTGGGCGTCCTGGGGCGGCAGCGCGGTGCACTGGTCGAGCGCGGCGCGGAGGCGACGGACTTCGGCCTGGAGTTCAGCGTGGGAGAGAGCGGATTCAGCCATGGGGTCGTTCGAGCGCGTGAGCAGCGGAAGCGGACGGCGGTGACGTCCGGCGAGAGCCTTAGAGTAAGAGAGTCGGGCGATGGCTAGCGATCTGCCAGCACCTTTTTCCGACAGACAGGGAATTAAGTAGCCGTTACGGCATCAGACAAGTGCCGGCACCCGGCTGCCAGCCGCCCATCCGAGCCTTGTGATCCAATTCGAGAAATTTCGGTCTATTTAGTCGTACTAATGAAGTAGCGTTGCCATGACCGATGTAGTTTCTTCCGCTGCTGTTACCACCGTGCTGGTCGTCGAAGACGATCCGGTGCTGAGATCGCTGGCGACGGAGGTATTCGAGATGGAAGGTTATGCCGTCCAGTCCTTCGATACCGCCGACGCCGCCTGGGGTTGGCTCGAGTCCGATCCCTTACCGCCCGATCTCCTGTTCACCGACGTGCGCATGCCGGGTCGGCTGGACGGACTCGCCCTGGCCAAGCAGGTGCGTCAGCGCTTTCCACAATTGCCGATCCTGGTGTCCTCCGGCTATACCGGCCAGCAGTACGCCGAGCGCGAGGAGCGGGCGCTGTTCCTGCCCAAGCCCTGGACCATCGACCAGTTGCTCAAGGCCTGCGGCCAGCTGGGTGTCTAGCCCGCCGCCTGGCGCGCCCGTGCCAGGCGTACCGCCGAATCCACCTCGTCCAGCGTCCAGGGCTTCTGCAGGAAGATCACCTGCTCGGGCAGCGCCGTGGTGATCTCGTAGCCGTAGCCCGAGGTGATCACCATGGGCAGCGCGGGCCAGCGCTGCAACAGCATCTCCGCCAGTTCGCCGCCACGCAGCTGGCCGGGCATCAGGTGGTCGGTGATCACCAGCCCGGGGCTTTGCTGCTGCTGGAGCAGATGCACCAGGGCGTCGTCGGCGTTGTCGAAGCGAACACAGGTCCAGCCCAGTCGCTCTTCGAGATGATTGCTCAGCAGTTCGGCGAGCAGCCCGTTGTCTTCGATGACGACGAGATAGGGGAGGGGATCAGGCGAGGTCATCGGGACTTCCGGAACGCGATGAGACGATTCCGGAAGTCTAGCAGAGGCCTGCTGGGCTCAGTCTGGCTTTCGTCTGACCATTATCAGAACTCCAGGACGATCTTGCCGAAATGGCTGCCGTCCTTCTGCAAGGCGAAGGCCGCGGCGATCTCGTTCAGCGGGTAGCTGCGATCTATGACCGGCTTAATCCCGGTGCTTTCCAGGGCGCGGATCATCTCCTGCTGATGGCGACGACTGCCGACGATCAAACCCTGCAGTCGCTGGTGGCGGCGCATCAGGTTGGCGGTGGGGACCTGGCCCTCGACGCCGGTGAGCACCCCGATCAGCGCCAGATGGCCATGGATGCGCGCGGCCTGGATGGACTGCGCCAGGGTCGCCGGACCGCCCACCTCCACCACGATGTCGACGCCACGGCCGCCGGTGATGGCCTGCACCTTGGCGCCCCATTCCGGCTCTTCACGGTAATTGATCAGGTGATCGGCGCCCAGGGCATAGGCGCGCTGCAGCTTTTCGTCCGAGGACGAGGTGGCGATCACCGTGGCGCCCATGGCCTTGGCCAGCTGCAGGGCGAAGATGGAGACGCCGCCGGTCCCCATGACCAGCACGCTGTCACCGGCCTTGAGGCCACCGTCCACCACCAGGGCGCGCCAGGCGGTCAGCCCGGCGGTGGTCAGGGTCGCCGCCTCGGCATGGCTGTAGCCCTTGGGCGCGCGGGTGAAGGCGGTGGCTGGACGTACCACCACCTCGCAGGCGAAACCGTCGACGCCATCGCCGGGCGTGGTGGAAAAGTCATCGATGGGCGGCTCGCCGTCCAGCCAGTGGGGAAAGAAGGTCGAGACCACGTGATCGCCCACGGCGAATTCGCTGACCCCGGCGCCCACCGCCTCGACCACCCCGGCGCCATCGGACATGGGAATGCGCCCATCGGCGGTCGGCATCTTGCCCAGCACCACGCCCAGGTCATGGAAATTCAGCGAACTGGCCTTGATCCGCACCCGGATCTCGCCAGCCCCCGGCTGCCCGGGATCGGGCAGTTCGCAGGGCTCCAGCTGGTCCAGACCACCGGGTTTGCGTAGGCGTATGGCGTGCATGTCAGGTCTCCTCAGGGGCGCAGGCCGCGGTTGGCCTGCCAATCCAGAAGGGACCCCAGGCGCCGCGCGGGAATTCAATCCAGCAGACGAGTCAGCCAGCGCTCGCGGGTCAGCTGATAGCTGTCCAGCTCCTCCTCTCCACCTCGGATGGGGAACAGAGCGCGGATGCGTCCCTGGGGGATGAAGCCGTTCTTGAGCAGTACGCGACCCGAGGTGGGATTCTCGGGCAGGTGGCGGCCATGGATGGCGCTCAGCGCCCAATGGTCGAAGCCGAAGGCGACCAGGGCGGCGCAGGCTTCGGTCGCCAGACCCTGGCCCCAGGAGGGCACGCCGATCCAGTAGCCGACATTGGCCGTACCCTCGCCGTCGCGGCGCAGCGAAATGACGCCGCGCAGATCGTCGCGCGTCCGGTCGACGATGGCGAAGTGGGCCTGGCTCCCCGTGGACCAGGCGGGTGCGTGGGTGGCGAGCCAGTGGCGGGCGTTCGCCTCGGTGTAGGGATGGGGCAGGGTACCGGTGGTGGCGGCGATACGCAGGTCGCCGGCCAGGATCACCAGGGCGGGTACGTCCCGCTCGCTGCAGGGGCGTAGCGTCAGGCGTTCGGTGAGCAGGCTGGGTTGCGGCAGCATGGCAATCCTCCGGCAGCGGCGTGGGAGCCCTCGCGGCACACCGCGAGGGCCTCGACTCAAGCCTGGCGCAGCCGCGCGGGCGACAGGTCTTCAGCCAACTCGGCCTGGATGGGCGAGCCGGCGGCGCCGCGCGCCCGGATCAGCACGATCTTGAGCTGTTCGTTGACGCGTTCCTGGCGGTCCTGGAAGAAGTTGTGGAAGACCACGCAGATCAGGGCCACGGCGATGCCCAGGCCGGTGGCGAACAGCGCCGTGCCGATGCCACCGGAGATCTGCCCCGGATCGGACACCCCGGCCGAGGCCAGAGCCTTGAAGGTATCGATGATGCCGAGGATGGTGCCGAGCAGACCTAGCAGCGGGGCGGCGGTGGTGATGGTCTCGATGATCCACAGACTGCGCGCCAGCGGTGCCCGGGTGGCCAGGTACTGGGTATCGACCAGATCCTCCAGCGCCTGGTGATCGAGTCGGCCGCGCTGCGCCAGGATCGGCTCGACCATAGTGACCGCCAGTCCAGGTCGCTCGGCCAGGGCGGCCGGCAGCCGGCCGCTCTGCTGCACCTCGCGTTGGCTCAGGGCCACGGCCAGGCGCCCGGCCTGGCGCCGGGTATAGGCGTAGAACAGGCCACGTTCGATGGCGATGAACAGCGCCAGGGCGATGCAGCCGTAGAGGATATAGAAGGTGGCGTCGTGCAGGAGTTGGGTATTCATGCGGGGCTCCGGGCTCAGAAATGGCCTTCCAGGGACAGGGTCACGGTGCGCTCCATGGCGACGTTGTAGGTCGGGCTGCTACCGGCGTAGCCCTGGTAGGCGACGGCGTTGGTCTGCACGCTGTCGACGTCGTCCAGGTACTTCTTGTCGAACAGGTTGTCGACGTTCAGCCGTAGGGTGGCGTCCTTGAGGAAGCGCTTGTCGGTGGGCAGGTAGACGCCGGCGCCCAGGTTGAAGACCGTGGCCCCCGACACGCTCTCGTCGTTGGTCAGATCGCCATAGAGCTTGCTGCTGTACTTGCCGCCGAAGGTGCCGTAGTAGCGGCCGTCGTCATAACCGACGTTGGCGGCCAGCATGTTGCGCGGCACGTTGGCGAACTGCTTGCCCTTGGTGGGCAGCTCGAGGCGCTGCCCCTTGTTGTAGACCGGCAGGTCGTCCTGCTGGATGGAGCGGGTATAGGTGTAGGAGGTGTAGTAGTTGAAATGGTGGGGCAGCAGGCCGCTCCAGGCCAGTTCCAGGCCGCTGTTGTCGACGTCGCCGCCGTTGAAGCTGAGGCTGTCGCCGTTGATGTCCTTGCTCGAGGCCTGGCGATCCTTGAACTTGAGGAAGAACAGGCTCGCGGAGAAGGCCATGGTCTCGCGCTGCTGGCGCCAGCCCAGTTCCTGGTTCCAGCTGAATTCCGGTCGCAGGTTGAGGGAGTCCGGGCTGCTGTCGTACAGCACGTAGTTGGCCGGAACCCGCATGTTGCGGTTGACGTTGTAGAACAGCTGGTTCTGCGCATCGAGCTGATAGCTCAGCCCGGCGCTGGGCAGGAAGGCGTCGTAGCTGCGCGAACGCTCGAAGGGCAGGCTGCCGAGATCGCCATGGTTGTCGGCCTTGCGCTCCACCTTCTGGTAGGCGGTGCCGACGTTCAGCGTCCAGTCCGGGCTCAGGGTCCAGGTGTCCTGCACCCAGAGTTTGTGCGCCGGGGTTTCGGTGTAGCGATCGCGACCCTGGATCCGGTTGCCGCGGGCATCCACCACGCTGCGGGCATCCGGCCAGAAGTTGTCGCCTGCCTTGCCCGCCGCGTCGATCGGGATATAGGGCTGGGTCTGCGACTGACGGGCATATTCGAACCAGTAGCCGAATTGCAGGCTGTGGGCGTCATTCACGTCCCAGGTCAGCTTGGTGGTCACGCCAGGACGCCAGGTCTGGGTACGCGAGGGCCGATAGTAGACGCCGGAGTTGGGCGTGCCATCGGCGGCATAACCGGCGGCGCTGTTGAGGTTGCTCAGGTCATAGACGCCATTGCGGCTGGAATTGCGATTCAGCGCGCTGCTGAAGTAGCCGTTGCCGCTGCCGTCGCCCCAGTAGAAATAGGGGTTGAAGCTGAGCGCCAGATTGTCCTGCAGCTGCAGGTGGCCGTTGAAGATGGCGCTGAAGTTCTCGAAGGGGTTCTTGCTGAACTCGTAGTAGCGGGCGATCTTGCCGTTGCTGCCCAGTACGGGGCTGTCTGGCGCCGGTGTGTAGCTGCGGCCACCCTGCTGGAACTGGGCTTTGGTCAGCTTGGTGTAGCTGTCGTTGTCCTGCCGGTAGTACTTGAGGATCAGGTTGCCGGTGTTGCCGTTGCCCTGGTCGAAGAAGCTGTTGAATTCGACCCGGTCGGCGCGTACCGCACCCTTGCCGCGCCAGAGATCGCCTTCGGTGTGGGACGCCGACAGCCAGTTGCTGAAGCCGTTGAATTCGCCGGTATTGAGTCGGGCGAAGGTCTTGGTCAGGCCATTGTTGCCGACCGCCTGCTTGACGAAGACATCGCTGTCCTTGGTCGGTCGGACGGTGGTGAAGCCGATGTTGCCGCCACTGGAACCTATGTGCGGGCCATCCAGTTCCGAGGAGCCCTGGGTGACAAAGATCTGGTCCAGGTTCTCCGGATCGCCCAGCAGGTTGGCGTAGACCTTGTAGCTGCCCGAGTCGTTGAGCGGCATGCCGTCCACCGAGACCCCGATCTCGCTGGCATTGAGACCGCGCATGGTGAAGTTGAAGCCGGAAATCCCGCTGGCGTCGTTGCTGCTGACGTGCAGGCCGGGCGTGTATTGGAGGCGATCGATGGCGTTGGCTGTAGCGGTCTGCTTGTCCATCGCCTCGCGGGTCAGGCTGGAGCGCGACTTGGCGCTCTGCTCGGGGGCCAGGTAGCCGCTGCCCAGGGTGGTGTTGCCCTGGACGCCGATGGTGCCCACGTCGCGTTCGGCGGTGCCGTCGGCCCAGACCAGACCAGGGCCCAGGCTGGCCGCCATGATGGCGAGACAGAGTTTACTGCGGTTCATCTCGAATCCTCGAAAGGCTGGTGGTTAACGGGGCGAATAGTCGAAGGTGGCGGTGATGCGCAGCTGGCTGCGTCCGGCGAAGGCTTCTGGCGGAAAGGGCTTCACCTGCTCGATGCGGCCCAGGCTGGTGAGGGCGGCGCGATTGAGCAGCATGCTGCTGGCGCGCTCTTCCAGGCCGCGGTCGAGGACCTTGCCGGTGCGGTCGACGAGCAGCCAGACCACCACCTTGCCGCTGGGGCGCTCCAGGGAGGCCTGGCGACCGCTGGGGTATTGCTTGTAGCGCTCCAGGTCATTGCGCACGCCGTGCAGGTAGCCGCCCTCCAGGGCGCCGCTATCCACCGCCGGCTTGGGCGGGGGCGCCGGTGGGGCCGGTGGCGCCGGGCGCGGCGCGGGCGCCACGACCTTGGGCGGCGTCGGGCTGGGCGTCGTGGTCGGCTGCGGCTCGGCGACTGGCTTGGGGTGGTGCTCCACCCGCGGTTTCGGCTTGGGCTGGGGCTTGGGCTCGACGCGCGGCTTGGGCGGCGGGGGCGGGGCGCTCGGTTGCTCGGCCACCACCGGGGGCACGTCCGGCTCGGGTGCGGATTGGACGATCGGCGCTGGGGGCGGTGGCTCCACCACCGGTAGTGGCGGCGTCACCGCCTCGGGCTCGGGTTCGGCAAGAGCCAGTTGCACCGGCGGTGCGTCGTAGCTGGGCTCGATCTTCAGGGGTACCTGCTGCAGGGTCCAGGCGATGAACACGGTCGCCAGGGCTGCCGGTAGCCAGCCGAGCAGGTGGCGTGAGCGATAGAGGGCGTACATGGTCAGGGCTTGCGGGTGGCGATGGAGATGGCGCTGAAGCCGCCCTGGCGGAGGTTGTCCATCACCTCCACCAGCCGCTCGATGGCGACCGCCTTGTCACCGTTGATGATGATGGTGGTCTGGCTGTCGGGCCTGGCCTGGGCCTTGAGTCGCTCGGGCAGCTCGGCCAGGCTCAGGGGCTCGCCATCGAGCTGGAGTTCACCACTGGCGGCCAGGGTGACGATCGCCTTGTTCTGCGGCTTGAGCTGGACGGCACTGCTGGCGCCGGGCAACTGGGTCTTGATGCCCAGCGCGGGAATCACGTTGAGGCTGATGAGCACGAAAAACACCAGCAGGAACATCATCACATCGATCATCGGGATGAGTTCGATGTGGGCCTTGCGCTTCTTGGGTTCGTCCCAGGCTTTCATGGTCGGGGTCTACCGTTGGTCGGAAGCCGGAGACCCTAACAACCGTCCTTGACGCTTCCGCGACCGATTTCTTGCGTTGCGCTGACAGTTTGGCGTCACTTTTTGGACGAGTAGGAACTGTCACATTAGCTCGTCATGCTGCCTCGCCCTGGCAGAGCCGACCGCTCTGGCCTGGGGTTCTTGCCCGGAGCTCATTCATGTTTCCTCGTCTTCCCGCGGTTCTTGCCCTGGCGCTGCTACTCACTGGCTGTGCCAGCCCGCCGTCGCAGCCGGTCACGGTCAACCTGGCCCTGATCAATGATTTCCATGGCTATCTGGAGCCCAATCCTGCGCTGTTCGACGCGGAGCGAAGGGGACAACCCATGGGGGGTATCGCCAACGTGGGTAGCCTGATTGATCACCTGCGGCAAGCGGATCCCCAGACCCTGGTCATCGGCAGCGGCGACCTGATCGGCGCAAGTCCGGCGGTCTCGGCGCTGTGGGCCGACGAGCCCACCCTGCAGGCCATGAACCTGCTCGGCCTGCAACTCTCGGCGGTGGGCAATCACGAACTGGACAATGGCAAGGCCGAGCTGCTGCGCCTGGTCCACGGCGGCTGTGATTCCAGTCGACCAGCCAAGGCCTGCCAGTTCGAGCCGCACTGGCAGGGCACCCGCTTTCCCTATCTGGCCGCCAACCTGCTGGACAGCCGCACCGGTAAGCCGCTGTTTCCCGCCTATCGCATCCTCGAGGCCCATGGACAGAAGATCGCCTTCGTCGGGGCGGTGCTCAAGGCGCTGGATCAGGTGGTCACGCCCAGGGGGCTGGCGGGTTTGCAGGTCACCGACGAGGCCGACAGCATCAATGCGCTGATTCCCGCGTTGCACGCCCAGGGCGTGGACGCCATCGTCGCCATCATACATCAGGGCGGAACCAGCCAGGCGGGGGGCCGCGATTGCCGTGACCTCCAGGGACCGATCGTCGAGGTGGTCAAGCGCCTGGATCCCGCCATCGATCTGGTTGCCAGTGCTCATAGCCACAAGGCCTATACCTGCCACGTGGGGCGGATACCGGTGTTCCAAGGCGGCTCCTACGGCCAGTTGGTCAGCCATGTCAGCCTGCAGATCGATCCGCGCCAGCGGCGCGTGACCGGGGTACAGATGGAAAACCTGCCGGTGATCCCGGGACACTATCCACCAGATCCGCAATTGGCGGCCTGGGTCGCCCGGGTCGCGGCCCGCAGCAAGACCGTATTGGAGCGTCCGGTCGCCCGGCTGGGCGTGTCCCGCCTGGCGCCGCGCTACGACGCAGCCGGAGAGAGTGCCCTGGGCGATCTCATCGCCGATGCGCAACTGGCGGCGGTCAGGGATCAGGGTGCGCAGATAGCCCTCATGAACAGCGGTGGCATCCGCAACGAACTGGCGTTGGCACCCGGGCAGTCGCGCTTGACCTATGCCCAGCTCGCCAGCTGCCAGCCCTTCGCCAACACCCTGACCCTGGTCGATCTGACTGGCGCCCAGTTGCATGAGCTGCTGGAGCAGCAATGGAGTCGCGATCCCGATGCCAGGCCTCTACAGGTCTCGGCAGGCTTCACCTATGTCTGGGATGGACGTCGGCCCGTCGGGCAGCGCGTCGTCCCAGGCAGCATTCGCCTGAATGGCAAGGCACTGGCCGAGGACCAGCGCTATCGCGTGGTGGCCAACAACTTCCTGGCCGACGGCGGCGATGGTGCAGCGCTGCTCCGGGACGGCAGCAATCGCCTGGAGACCGCTATCACCGATCTGGAAGCACTGGAGCGCTATCTGGTGCAACAGGAGCGCCTGGGCAAGCCCGCGGGGCAGGCCGAACCGGCTGGGCGCATCCGTCGTCAGGACGGCTGAGGCGAGAGTGGTCGCGGAGCCCAGGGGGCTCCGCGCCGCGCGACCTTACTTAATCGCCTTCTGCAGTTGCTGCAGCTGCTGGGTGCGGGTGTTGAGGCGGGCTTCGCCGCGTTCGGCGTCGACCTTTTTCAGCTCGGCTTCGGCCATGCGCAGCTTGATGGTCTGCATGGCGGTCTGGATGCGTTGCTGGGTCAGATAGGCCAGCTGGTCGACGGTGCGCTCGTTCTCACCGTCCTTGTAGGCCTTGTCGGCCTTGGCCAGCCAGGTGCCGGCGTCCTTGGTTTCCAGCGCCGCCAGCTGGGTGGCCTGGGGCTGGGATTCGAGAGCGGCGTAGTCGTTGCGTGCCTTTTCCAGGTTGGGGTTGGGCGGGGTGGCGCAGGCGGCCAGGGTGAGGGTCAGCGCCGACATCAGCGGGAGCAGAAAACGTTTACGCATGGTTTCGTCCTTCAAGAGAGCGGGCAGCCTTACTGCTGCACCTTTTTCTGTAGATTCTGTTGCAGCTGGAGATTGATCTGACCTTCCTCACGGATCTGCTGGATGCTGTTCTGGGCATCCTGCAGCGCCGCCTGGGCTTTGGCGGCCTGGGTCTTGCGGGTTGCCAGACGGGCATCCCACTCGGCCTGCTCGGCCAGGCGCTTGGCCTCGTCGTACTTCTCGTTGGACAGGGCCGCCTGGGCCTGGGTCCACTTGTCCTGGGCCGACTTGGTCTCGATGGGAGCGAACTGGTTGCCGCCGCCGCTCACGGCTTCGTTGACGGCGGACTGGGTCACGGCCATCTGCGCGGTCGGCGGGTTGCCGGCGCAGCCCGCGAGCAGCAGACCGCCGCCCAGGACCAGGCTGGCGAGCAGCGCACGAGGCGCGGAGAACGAAGAGGCACGAGCGGGACCGGTTTTCATCCGAACATTCCTGGCAGGTCGCCCGGAATGGGCGACAGTGCCTTTGAGACGGCGAAAACGCGGCGAGGTTCGCTGCAGAACCCCAGCTGAGGGCGGCTCGCTGCGGTCAGGCCCGTACCGCCTGGTACAGCGCGCGGATCAGGTCCGACTGGGTGATGATGCCGACCAGGCGGCGCGAGCCGTCGATGATAGGGATATGGCGGTGGCCGTTCTCGGAAAACACCGGCACCAGGTCGATCAGCAAGCGGTCGGCGCTGGCCACCCGCACGGTGCGGGTCATGATGTGGCCGACGCTGTTCTCCTCCTGGCGGGTACGTGGGCGGACCAGCGATCTCAGGCGCCAGCCGAGGCCTTCGTGGACGTCCAGGTCGATCTGCCGCATGAAGTCGGCGACGGTGACGATACCCAGCAGATGGCCCTGGCGATCCACCACCGGCAGCGCCTTGATGCGCCGGGCGCGCATCAGCGCCCAGGCTTGCTGCAGCGGCATCTCGGCGCGGGCCGTCACCGGTTCGTGGCTCATGACATCGGCGCAGCGCAGCTCGCCCATCTTGCGCTGGTAGGCGCGCGCCTCCACCTGTTCGAGCAATTCGGCGAGGTCGTCGCGGCTGATGTCCAGCACCTGGTTGTAGCGTGCCAGCACGGCGTCGAGGTCGGCGCGCTGCAGGCGCGTCTCGCCGCTCGGCTCGGCCGGGCGTGGCACATGGGGCCAGGGACGACGGGTCAGGTTGTTGTAGAGCAGGCCGGCGCTCACCAGCAGCAGCGAATCCAGCGCCACCGGACTCCAGGCGTAGCTGAAGTCCTGGGCGCCGATCAACACCATCAGCAGCGCCGAGGCGCCACCCGGTGGGTGCAGGCAGCGCAGAGTGAACATGGCGGCGATGGCCAGGGCGACCGCCACGGCGGCGGCCAGGTTGGCCTCGGGAATCCACAGCGCGCAGGCGATACCGATCAGCGCCGACAGGGTGTTGCCGCCCACCACCGACCAGGGCTGCGCCAGCGGACTGGAGGGCAGGGCGAATACCAATACGGCGCTGGCGCCCAGCGGCGCCACCAGGGCCAGCGCCAGGGCGCCGTGCTGGTGCACCGGCTGGCCTTCCAGCCACCAGGCGGCGAGCAGGGCCGCGAGCAGGATGCCGAGGCCGGCGCCGAGGCTGGCGCGCAGGCGTTCGCGACCGTCGATGGGCAGCGGCGCCGGCCAGAAGGCGCGCAGCCCCTGGACCAGGCGGGCGAAGAGGGAGGGCGAAGGCGTAAGGGGTTCCTGGGACATGGGAAAGGCAGCTGCTGGGCAGAACGAGGGCGCTGATGGTCCCTCCTGGAGGCAGCCCTGGCAAGACCGGCGCGGCGCGCTCGGCGCCCTGGCCGACGGCCAGGCGGCGACCCAGAGCGGCTGCCGTCTCCAGGCGATTTTCTGCTGCGACCGCCGGGGCTGCCGTAGTAGGATCATCGGCTGGGTGTCGCCGCAATCTCGCGGTAGGACAGGTCGAATCGAGCGCAGGTCGGGCCGCCGCGCGGAGTCCGGCTGCCCATGAATTCCCCCCTTTCCCCGGCCAAGGCCCTGGCCTTTCTCAATCGCTTCTGCGCCGCCGAGGCGGCCGGCGGCATCGTGCTGATGGTGGCCGCGGCCATCGCCCTGATCGTCGCCAACTCGCCGCTGGCCGAGGGCTATTTCGCCAGTCTGCATTGGTACGTGGGTGGTCTGTCGCTCGGTCACTGGATCAACGACGGCCTGATGGCCATCTTCTTCCTGCTGGTGGGCCTGGAGATCAAGCGCGAGATGGCGGTCGGCCAACTCGCCAGCTGGGGCGATCGCGCCCTGCCGGGGCTCGCCGCCCTGGGCGGCATGCTGGTGCCGGCGCTGCTCTATGCCCTGGTCAATCGCCACGATCCCCAGACCCTCTCAGGCTGGGCGATTCCCGCCGCCACCGACATCGCCTTCGCCCTCGGCGTGCTGTCGCTGCTGGGTTCGCGGGTGCCGGCGTCGCTCAAGGTGTTTCTCTCGGCCCTGGCGATCCTCGATGACCTCGGCGCCGTGCTGATCATCGCGCTGTTCTATACCAGCGACCTCTCCAGCAGCATGCTGCTGGCCGCGGCCGGTCTGGTGGCGTTGCTGTTCGTGCTCAATCGACTCAAGGTCACCGCGCTGCTGCCCTATCTGCTGGTGGGGGCGTTGCTGTGGTTCTGCATGCTGCGCTCGGGCATCCATGCGACCCTGGCCGGGGTGATCCTGGCGCTGTTCATTCCCCTGGGCGACACCGAGGCCGACGACGCCTCGCCGCTGCTCAAGCTGGAGTCCGCGCTGCATCCCTGGGTGGCCTTCCTGATCGTGCCCCTGTTCGGCTTCGCCAATGCCGGGGTCTCCCTGGCCGGGATGTCGCCGGCCAATCTGCTGGATCCGGTGCCCCTGGGCGTGACCCTGGGGCTGTTCCTTGGCAAGCAGATCGGGATTTCCCTGATGGCGGTGCTGGCCATCCGCAGCGGTCTGGCGCGGCTGCCCGAGGGTGCCAGCTGGCTGCAGCTCTATGGCGTGGCGCTGCTCTGCGGCATCGGCTTTACCATGAGTCTGTTCATCGGCGCCCTGGCCTTTCCGGGGGCGCCCTTCCTGGTCGACGAGGTCAAGATCGGTGTGCTGCTGGGGTCGCTGCTGTCGGCCCTGGCGGGCGTTGCCGTCCTGCTCCTCGCCGCCCCTCGTCGTTGAGAGGAGTCTGAGATGCCCTATGCGCTGTTCGCGGTGATGTTTGGCGGTGCCCTCGGCAGCGCCTGTCGCTGGTGGGTCGGTCTGCGGCTGAATGCGCTGTTTCCGCTGCTGCCCCTGGGCACGCTGCTGGTCAATCTGGTCGGCGGCTTCGTGATCGGCCTGGCGCTGGGGCTGTTCTCCCGTTATCCGGGGCTGGAAGCCCAGTGGCGGCTGCTGCTGGTGACCGGCTTCTGCGGCGGCTTCACCACCTTCTCGACCTTTTCCGCCGAGGTGGTGGGGCTGCTGCAGAGCGGCCGCCTGGGCTGGGCGGCGCTCACCGTGACCATCCATGTGCTGGGCTCGCTGCTGCTGACCCTGGCTGGTTTCGCCCTGGCCGGTCGCCTCGGCTGAGACGCCCGGCCAGCTGGCCTCAGGCCGGCGCCACCGGGGCCTGGCGCCGTGGCTTGAATCTCAGCGCCGGCGCCTCGATCAGGTGCCAGGAGAGCACCGCGAACCCCAGGGTCAGGGCATAGCTCACCAGCAGGAAGCCGGGCAGCGAAAAGCTGTCGGGAAACCAGTGCATGAGCAGTTGCTGGACCGGGAAGTTGAACAGGTAGAGGCCGTAGGAATAGTCGCCGAAGCGGCCGAAGCCGTGCAGCACCGGTACCTGCACCTGGGCCAGGTAGATGATCACATAGGCCAGCGACACCAGGTGGATCACCGGCAGGACGTGCCAGACGATGGCCGCCAGCGACAGCAGGCAGAGCGCCAGGGCGATCTCCAGGCGCCAGGGGATGCGCGGTCCCGCGAGTTGCAGCAGGGCGCCGGCGAAAAAGAACATGCCCAGGCTGAACACCTTGTGCAGCACGAAGCTGGCGATGCCCATCTGCGGCAGCAGCAGGAAGTTGCCCAGCACCAGCACCACCAGGGTGGCCATGACCACCGAGCGGGTCAGCAGCCCCAGCACCCCGATGATCAGCAGCGACAGGTACATGAACACCTCGTAGGGCAGGGTCCAGTAGCTGCCGTTCACCGTGTCCGGGAAGGGATTGCCGGTGAAGACGCCGGGCAACTCGAAGCGCGTCATCAAGAGGATGTTCTTGAAGAAGCCCAGGGTCTGGCGATCGCTGAAGTAGGCGCTCGTCTCGCGGCTGGTGGCCAGCCAGCCCACCACCAGCACCGAGAACAGCACCGAGACGATCAGCGCCGGAAAGATCCGCAGGGCGCGCTTGAGCAGAAAGTCCAGGGGGTTGCGACTGCGCTGGAAGGATGCCGTGATCAGGAAGCCGCTGATGACGAAGAACACATAGACGGCGATGTTGGCCGCGTCGGTGAAGCCGGTGAAGTTGAGGATCGGCTCGGCGCCGATATGCCCCGAGAGCCAGAAGCCGTGGCCGATCACCACGGTGGAGGCCGCGGCGAATCTCAGGAAATCGAAGTTGTTGCGTCCCTGGGGGACGTGGGCGGTAGTCATGTCTGCTCCTCGCAGCCGTGGCCCATGCCGCGGCCACCCTCCGGGAGCGGACTCCCGCTGGAGGACGACGCGAACGGCATCGGCAGAGACGCCCGTCATAAGACGCGCGCAGGCAAAGGCCGCTGCCGGCTGGGCCGGCAACGAAAGGACGACAGCCGACGCGATCAGCGAGATCGGCCGGCCGGCGAGGGCAGGGGCGCTATGGGGGGCTGAGCGGCGCGAAAGCGGGCGTCATGCGCCAGGACTCCGGAAAAGCGGTACCGCAAGCGGGAACGGGGGCGGCGAGGCGCGCGCAGGTGAACGGGGTCTGGGGCCTCCCGGCCGCCCCGGTCATCGCGTGCGCCTCGCTCATCAGGCGCTGGCCTGCAGCGGCTGGTCGTGCACGTCTTGCGACTGTTCCAGGGCGAAGGGTTCCTGGGCGAAGTAGAGGGCGGCGCTCTGGCGGGCGTGATCGCCGAATTCATGGGGATGGCGCATCACGATCCGCTCGAAGGCGCCCGGCTCCAGGCCGTCTTCATAGAAGCCGTTGTGGCACTGCAGGATGCCCGAGGCGCAGACGCTGCGCTCGACCGCGGCGATCAGGCCGCCGGCCCTGAGGCTCTTGACGATGTTGTGCGGCAGCCGCTGACGGCGACGCAGGCTGGCGGCGGTGTCGCTGAGGGTATCGAGGATCTCGGTCTCGGCGGGCGTCAGCTTGCGTACGTCGAGCTTGGACTTCTGCACCAGGTAGCGACGGGAGAGCAGGCGGGCCTGGTCGTTGAGGGCCTTGAGCACCGCGCCGCTGAGTTCACCCCGGGTGAACAGGCCGGTTTCCAGAGCGATCAGGTAGGACCAATCGTTGATGAGCGGAATCTTGCTGATGTCACGTTCCATGTGAGTGCCTGCGTCCATTTAAGTTGGCTAATTGAGGATAGGACACCCTCAATGGTTCCAGTTGGCCAGTATAAGGTGACGAGTGGCATGGAATTTGACGCTCCTGACAAGAATTGTCGGTTTTTTGTCGAAGTGGGTCACGCCTTGGGGATGCAACCTCAACGTTGCGCTTGGGGTCCCTTGCTGGAGCCCTGGCGCGAGTCGGGTAACCCTTCGCAACGTCAGGTGATGAGATGAGTGACCCTGCAGCCCTTACGACCCCCGCCGATCTCGACTGCGATGTCGCCGTGATCGGGGCAGGAACCGCCGGCCTCGCCGCCGAACGCGCCGCCCGCCGCCAAGGCGCGCGCACCCTGCTGATCGACGATCGCTGGGCCGGCACCACCTGTGCCGCCGTAGGCTGCATGCCCTCCAAGCTGCTGATCGTTGCTGGAGAGGCTCATCATGCCGTCCGCCGCGCCGGCACTTTCGGCATCGAGGTGGGCAGCTTCAGCGTCGATGGCGCGGCGGTCATGGCGCGGGTGCGGCGCGAGCGCGATCATTTCGTCGCCACCACCAAGGAGGGTTTCGCCAAGCTGCCCGAGGGCGTGGCCCAACAGGCGACGGCGCGCTTCGTGGCGCCTAATCGTTTGCAACTTAGCAATGGTAAGACTGTAAGCGCCCGCAACGTGGTCATCGCCACTGGCTCCTACCCCCTGGTACCCGAACCCTTCGACGCCCTCGGCGAGCGGGCGCTGACCAACGAGACGATCTTCGAATTGCCCGATCTGCCGCGTTCCCTGGCGGTGATCGGCACCGGTCCGGTGGGCCTGGAACTGGCCCAGGCCATGGCCCGCCTCGGCGTGGCCGTCACCCTGTTCGGCCAGGACGATGGCCTGGGCGCGCTGGAGGACCTGGAGGTCAAGGCCGAGTTGCGCAAGATCCTGGAACAGGACCTGACCTTGCTGCTGAATGTCGAGGTGGATGCCCGGCGAGAGGGCGAAGGCGTGCGGCTGTCCTGGTCCGGTGCGGCGAGCGGCGAGGGCGACTTCGACTACGTGCTGGTGGCCGCCGGGCGACCGCCGCGGCTGAAAGGCCTGGGGCTGGAAACCACCGGTATCGAACTGGACGACCATGGCACCCCGGTCTACGACCCCGAGACGATGCAGTGCGGCGCCTCGTCGATCTTTATCGCCGGCGATGCCGACCATGACCGGCCGATCCTCCACGAGGCCTCCGACGAGGGCGCCATCGCCGGGCACAATGCGGCCTGCTATCCCGAGGTCCGACCGACCCCGAGATCGCCGCTGTTTTCGCTGATCTTCACCGATCCGCCGGTGGCCGTGCTGGGCAGTCCGCCCGACCAGGGCAGTCTGATCGGCACCTCTTCCTACCACGACCAGGGCCGCGCCCGGGTCGAGGCACGCAACCAGGGTATCGCCCGCTTCTATGCCGAACCGGGCACCGGCAAGTTGACCGGCGCAGCCATGGTCGGACCGGGCATGGACCATATCGGTCATCTGCTGGTGCTGGCGCTGATCCACGGCGAGACCGCCAGTTCGCTGCTGGACATGCCCTTCTACCACCCCACCCTCGAAGAGGGCCTCAAGAGCGGCCTGCGCGAGATCTGCCAGGCCGCCCACAGCAACCTACGTGGCGACCGCGACCAGGGTTTGCCGTCTGGGGCTTGAAGGGCGGGTGTTGGGCTCGATCCGCCAGTGGAAAAGGCTGCGCCGTTTTCCACGCTACGGTTTTGCTGGAGGCACCCTCACCCCAACCCTCTCCCAGAGGGAGAGGGGGCTGTCCGGCGTAGCGGGGAGATTCAACGTTCGTAGGGTGGATAACGGCGCAGCCTTATCCACGCGTCCCCGAACGCCCGATCTACAAAGAGTCCCCCTGGAGTAACCCGAGGGGCGTCTGCTACCACCAGCCCCGTAGGTTGGGTTGAGCGCAGCGAAGCCCAACGGGGTGCCCGACCAGCCAGTGGAAAAGGCTGCGCCGTTTTCCACGCTACGGTTTGGCTGGAGGCACCCTCACCCCAACCCTCTCTCAGAGGGAGAGGGGACTGTCCGCCACGGGAGCCTGCGTAGGGTGGATAACGGCGCAGCCTTATCCACGCGTCCCCGAACGCCCGGCCCATAAAAAAGCCCCGCCGGGATCACCCGCGGGGCTTCTGCCACCACCCGCCGTCAGGCCTTGAAGCGCCGTACCAGGCCGTCCAGTTCGCCCGACAGCTGCGACAGCCGCGAGGAGTCGCGGGTGGTGGACTGGGCCAGGCCTTCCACCTGCTGGGCGTCGTCGTGGATCTGGGCGATGTGGCGGTTGATGTCCTCGGCCACCTGGTGCTGTTCCTCGGCTGCCGCGGCGATCTGCAGGGCCTGGTCGCGGATCTCGTCCACCGACTGGCGGATGCCTTCGAAGCTGCCCCGCGCCTCGCTGATGGAGGCCACGCTGGTCTGCGACAGCTCCAGGCTGGTCTCGATCTGGCGGGTGACCTCCTGGGTGCGCCGCGCCAGGCTGCCGAGCAGGCCGTCGATCTCGCCGGTGGAGTCGGCGGTGCGCTTGGCCAGGGCCCGCACCTCGTCGGCCACCACGGCGAAGCCACGCCCCTGCTCGCCGGCCCGCGCCGCTTCGATGGCGGCGTTGAGCGCCAGCAGGTTGGTCTGTTCGGCGATGCCGCGGATGGTGTCGAGGATGGTGTTGATGTTGTGGCTGTCCTGCTCCAGCACGGCCATGGCCTGAGCCGACTGGGCCAGGCTGCCGCTGAGCTGGTTGACGTTGCCGGTGGCCTTCTCGATCTGGCCGTAGCCTTCCTGCACCTTGTGATGACCGGCGTCGGCCGAGGCCGCGGCCTGGCTGCAGGAACGCGCGACCTCGTTGGAGGTGGCGACCATCTCGTTGAAGGCGGTGGAGACCAGCTCCACGGCCTCGCGCTGGCGCCCGGCGACCTCGTTCATGCTGGCCGCTGCCTGGGTGGTGGTCTGGGACGCCTGCTGCAGGTCGTTGGAGGCCTGGCCGATGCGTTGCACCAGCTGGCGGATGCTGGCGAGGAACTGGTTGAACCAGCCGGCCAGGGTGGCGGTTTCGTCCCTACCCTGGACGCTGAGGCTCTTGGTCAGATCGCCTTCGCCCTGGGCGATGGATTCCAGGCCGGCGGAAACGCCGCGGATCGGCCGCACGATCATGCCGGCAAAGGCGGCGCCCAGCACGGCAAACAGCAGCGCCAGCACCGCGGTGATGCCGGCGATCTGCCAGGTCAGGGCGGTGGCCTTGCCCATGACTTCGCTGCGCTCGATCAGGCCGATGAATTTCCAGCCCAGGTCCTTGGCCTGATAGACGTTGACCATGTAGTCGGTGCCGTTGAGGTTGACCTCACCCAGCCCGCTCTGGATGCCGCTGAGGGTCTGGTAGGCGGCGCCCAGCTCCTTGAGCTGCTTGAAGTTGTGCTTGGGGTCGCGCGGGTCGACCAGCACGTTGCCGTTGTCTTCCACCAGCAGCAGATAGCCGCTCTGACCCAGGGTGATGCTCTTGACCAGGTCGGTGAGCTGCTTGAGCGAGATGTCCAGGCCCACCACGCCGCGGACCTTGCCGCTGGCGTCTTCCATGGTGCGCACCACGCCCATCAGCGAGACGTCGTCGGTGGCCCAGTAGTAGGCCGGGGTGCGCACCACCTTGCCCGGATTGTTCATGGCCGCCTGGTACCAGGGACGCACGCGTGGATCGTAGTTGGCCAGCTTGGCGTCGTCCGGCCAGCTGACGTAGCCGCCATCGCTCAGGCCGACCGACAGGTAGGCGGTGGTGGGGTGGGTCTTGGCGAAGCGGGTGAAATAGGCCAGCGCCTGCTGGCCGGCTTCCGGCTGCGGCAACTGGGCGGCATCGGCGCCGCTGTAGTTCTTCAGGCCTTCCAGGGCGAGGATGTTCGGCTCCTTGGCGAGGAAGTCGACGTTCTGCTGGATGCCGGAGAAGAACTGCTGGATGTTGCGATCGATCTGGCGGATTTCGCGCCCGCTGCCGTCGAGGAAATCGCCGGTGGCCTGGCTGCGCACGTTCATGATGACCACGCCCGCCACCAGGATCACCGGGAGGCAGGCGGTTACCGCGAAAAGCGAGGTGAGTTTCTGCTTGATGTTCATCGAAAGCCCCGAACGCGCCCCGGCGCGAAGAGTGACGGCGACATGCCTTCACTCTGCATCGGCCCGGAAAAGTCCGACTTGATACGGGATGAGAAATTATTCCATTTGGTCCGCAACAAGCCGGAAAATCGGCGATCGGTCGGCTAACGACCCGCTATAACTCTTTCTTCAGATGGCGTTCGATTTCTTCCAGGGACTTGCCGCGGGTCTCCGGCAGGCAGAAATAGACGAACAACAGCGAGCCCAGGTTGATGGCGGCGAATCCATAGAAGGTGTAGTTGCCGATGGCTTCCAGGGCCACCGGAAAGCTGAAGGCCACGGTGGCGTTGCACAGCCACTGCACGGCCACCGCCACCCCGGTCAGCAGGCCGCGGACCTGGTTGGGAAACAGCTCGGACATCAGCAGCCAGTAGACCGGGGCGATGCACATCTGCATGAACAGCAGGAACACCAGGATGCAGGCCAGCGCCAGGTAGCTCTGGGTGAGGTCTTGCGGCAGCCACAACAACACGCTGCCCAGCGCCAGTTGCGCCAGGACCACGATCACCAGGCCGATCAGCAGCAGGGTGCGGCGTCCGGCGCGACCGATGGCCCAGATGCCGAGCAGGGTGGCGATCACCGAGACCACGCCGTTGCCGATGGTGGCGGTGAGGGCCGCGCTGGTGCCCATGCCGGTGCTCTTGAGGATGATCGGCGTGTAGTACATGAAGGCGTTGACCCCGGTGAACTGGGCGACGAAGCCCAGGCCGATGCCCAGCAGGAGCAACTTGACCACCCAGCCCTGGGCGAGCAGTTCGCGCAGTGGCGGGCGATGCCTGGCCTGCTCCTCGCTCTCGCGCATCTCCTCGACCTCGCGCTGCACCTCCTCGGGGGTGTCACGCAGGCGTTCCAGCACGGCTTCGGCTTCTTCGATGCGGCCCTTGGCCGCCAGCCAGCGCGGCGAGGTGGGCAAGAGGAAGGTGCCGGCGAACAGCAGGATGCCCGGCACCATGGCGATGGCCAGCATGTAGCGCCAGATGCCGTTGTCGTGCACCAGCCAGGCGAGCAGGGCGCTGAGCACATAGGCCAGCAGCTGACCGCTGACGATCATCAGTTCGTTGCGACTCACCAGGCGACCGCGGCGCTTGGGGCCGGCGATCTCGGCGATGAACACCGGCACAGTGGCCGACCCGCCGCCCACCGCCAGGCCGAGCACGAAGCGTGCGACCACCATCAGTTCCACCGAGGGCGCCACCGCAGTGCCCAGGGCGCCGACGACGAAGAGGATCGACAGCAGGCGCAGGGTGGTGCGGCGGCCATAGCGATCGGCGAGATAACCCGCCGCCAGCGAACCGAAGGCCGCGCCGACGATCAGGGCGGCGGTAACCAGCCCCTCGGTATAGGCATTGAGGCCCAGGCCGCCCTGGTCGGGTGGCAGGGTCATGAAGGGCAGGGCGCCGGCGATGATGCCGGTGTCGTAGCCGAAGGCCAGGGCGCCCATGGTGGCGACCAGTACGGTAATGAAGATCAGCCGGCGGGCCGAAGCCTTCTGGTCGGGGTCGACGGCGGGGGAAGCGGAAGCGGACATGGCAGAGCGGGATCCTGGCAAGACACGAAAGGGGCCGGCGAACCGGGCGCCCTCAGGCCAGCGAAGCGAACGAATGCAGCGTTTCGAGTCAGCGAAGGAGCGCCACGAGTGCGGACGTGGGTGATTAGGGCGGGGATGCCGGCGGGAGTTCCCGAGTGGGCAGGCTGGGCGCTTCGCCTGAGGACCTCAGTGGCCCAGCCGTTCCACCAGGAAATCCACGAACACCCGCACCCGCGCCGGCATGGTCGAGCCACCGACGAAGACCGCGTGGATGGGTTCCAGGTCGCCCGGATTCCAGGCCTCCAGCAGCGGCACCAGGGCGCCGCTGCGCAGGTCCTCGGCCACGCTGAATTCCCCGATGCGGGCGATGCCGGCGCCTTCGCGGGCCAGCAGGGCCAGGGCCTCGCCACTGTTGCATTCGATGTTGCCGCTGATCTTCAGGGCGAAGGCCTGGCCGTCACGGACGAAGGGCCAGTCGGGCAGGGCGCGGCGAAAGTTGAATCTCAGGCAATTGTGCTCGAGCAGGTCTTCCGGCACCTGGGGCGTGCCGTGGCGGGCGAGATAGGCCGGCGAGGCCACCACCACCTGCCCGGTGACGCCGATGGGGCGGGCGCTCAGCGGACTGTCGGCCAGCTGGCCGAAGCGGATCGCCACGTCGGCCTGGCCGGCGAGGATGTCCACCACCTCGTCGCCCAGCGCCAGGTCCACCACGATATCCGGATAGCGGGCGCTGAAGGCCGCCACCAGCGGCACCAGCGTCATGCGGCCATGACCGAGGGCGGCGCTGACCCTCAGCCGTCCTCGGGGCACGCCCTGGTCGGCGATGGCGTCTTCCACCTCGGCCAGGTCCGCCAGGATGCGTCGCGCCGCGCGTAGATAGGCCTCGCCCTCGGCGGTGAGGGTGATGGCTCGGGTGGTGCGCAACAGCAGTCGCGTGCCGAGGCGCTGCTCGGTGCGGGCGATGGAGCGACTCACCGCCGAAGGCGTCTGACCCAGGGCTCTGGCGGCGGCGGACAGGCTGCCGGCCTCCACCACCTGGGCGAACACCGCCATCTCTCCCGAGCGACCATTCAGATCCACTTGTGACTCCAGCGCAAAGGTGCATGCCAAAACCGCCGTCTACCGGCGCTTGAGCGGGGAGCTTAGCATTCGCGGCATAGATAAGGAGCCTTTCCCATGCGTATCAATCCACCCCTGCTGGCCCTGGCCACCGGTGCCTTCGGCATCGGCGTCACCGAATTCGCGCCCATGGGCATGCTGCCCGGCATCGCCGCCGATCTTGGCGTGTCCATTCCGGCGGCGGGCCTGTTGATCAGCGCCTATGCCCTGGGCGTACTGATCGGCGCGCCGCTGATGACCCTGACCACCGGCCGCATTCCGCGCCGCCAGCTGCTGATCGGCCTGATGGCCATCTTCACCCTCGGCAACCTGATGTCGGCGCTGGCCACCGACTACACCAGCCTGCTGATCGCCCGGGTGGTGACCTCGCTCAACCATGGCGCCTTCTTTGGCGTCGGCGCCCTGGTGGCGGCCAGCGTGGTGGCCCCGGACAAGCGCGCCGGGGCGGTCGCCGCCATGTTCATGGGGCTGACCCTGGCGACCATCGGCGGGGTGCCGCTGGCCACCTGGTTCGGCGAGTTGCTCGGCTGGCGCCAGGCCTTCTGGGGCATCGCCGGACTTGGCCTGCTGACCATGGCCGCGCTCTGGTTCGCCCTGCCCAACGTGGCGCTGCCGCCGAGCGATGGCGTGCTGGCCGAGATCCGCGTGCTGGGTCGCCCACCGGTGCTGGCCGCCCTGGCGCTGACCGTGGTCGGCTCCGGTGCCATGTTCACCGTCTTCACCTATATCGCGCCCATCCTTGCCCGCGAGACCCATGGCTCCACGGCCTTCATCACCGCCATGCTGGTGCTGTTCGGCGTCGGCCTGACCCTGGGCAATCTCTGGGGCGGCAAGGCGGCGGACAAATCCATCGACCGCACCCTGATCGCCTCCCTGGGCGTGCTCATCGTGGTGCTGCTGGCCTTCAGCGGGCTGATGCGCTGGCCGCTGGCGGCCGCCGTGGCCATCCTCGTCTGGGGCATCGCCAGCTTCGCCCTGGTGCCGCCGCTGCAGATGCGCGTGATGGAAGCCGCCAAGGACGCCCCCAACCTGGCCTCGGCGGTCAACATCGGCGCCTTCAACCTGGGCAATGCCCTCGGCGCGGCCCTGGGTGGCGCGGTGATCGACGCCGGTCTCGGCTATCCGGCGATCTCCCTGGCCGGCGCCGGCATGGCCGCCCTGGGGCTGGCGATGGCCCTGGTCCTGGCCTGGCGTGGTCGGGCCGCAGACGCTGCGATGGCGAGATAGCCGCGCGTAGACCGATCCGCGGCCTGATGTCTGTAGGAGCGGTCGCTACGGCGCACCGGCATGGCCGCGATAGCAGACGGACCCGTAGTGTGGAAAACGGCGCAGCCTTTTCCACGGGGAGGTCGTCGCTAGGGTTTTCCCTCACCCCAACCCTCCCCCAAAGGGGGAGGGGGCGCTACAGCGTGCCTCTGCAGGAGCGGTCGCTACGGCGCACCGGCATGGCCGCGATAGCAGATGGACCCGTAGTGTGGAAAACGGCGCAGCCTTTTCCACGGGGAGGTCGTCGCTAGGGTTTTCCCTAACCCCAACCCTCTCCCAAAGGGAGAGGGGGCGCTACAGCGTGCCTCTGCAGGAGCGGTCGCTACGGCGCACCAGCATGGCCGCGATAAAGCGGGAACAGTGGAAATCCTGATAGTGGCCCATGCAACAGCCTGGCATCGGTTCATGCCGATCAGTTACCAAAACGCCACGTTCTTGCGAAGAGAGCAAGGCGTTTTTTCGTGTCAGCAGGGAGCTGGAAGCGCAGTGTGGACTTTGACTGAAGGGTATTGGTCCGCGGCCTGCCTCATTCGGCGAAGGGAAGCGGCGCCTCGCCGCCCCTATCCACCGCGAAGGCATTGAGGGTCATGGCGACCAGGCTGTAGTAGCCATAGACGCCCACCAGTTCGACCATCCCAGCTTCACCGAACAGCGCCACCCCCTGGCGATAGAGGTCTGCGGGGATCCGCCGGGTGTCGTAGAGCGCCACGCCGATGGCATGCACACAGGCCTCCTCGGCGGTATCGAAGACCGGCGCGGTGCCCTGCCGCAGCGCCTCGATCAGCTGATCCGGCAACCCCGCCTGGCGGGCGATGGGCTCATGGATCTGCCACTCCGCCTGAGAGCGCCACCAGGCCGCGGTGGTGAGGATCGCCAGCTCGGTGAGGCGCAATTCCAGCCGGGTGCCATAGCGGCAGAAGGCGCCCAGCCGCTGGGCGTGATCGGCCAGCGCCGGGCTGTGCACCCAGGCCAGGAAGGGGCCGTCGAGATTGCCCCGCGGGCCGCTGAGGATGGCGTCCAGCACCCGCTGCTGCTCGGGCGTGGTGTTCTGCTCGGACAGGGGCGTCAGCCGCGACGAGATGGGCATGGTGGTGATCCTCAGAAGGTAGCGGACAGCTCGGTTGGCTCATCCAATACCACCTCGAGCCCCCACGGCAAATTCGCGGTGCTGCACGCGAGCAGCCTTGCCAAGGGTCGCAATCAGACTGGCAGCGCACCCCTGGGTCTGGTCACAATCGGCGCTGACCTTTTCCAGGGAGTCTTGGCGATGGACCGGACCTGCACCACCTTCTACCTCGAAATGACGGCCTCGACCGAGTTGCGCGAGAAGCCGCCACGGCCCGATCTGCAGATCGTCGAGTGCGAGGTGCCGCAACCCGAACTCAACCGTTTTCTCTATGCCCTGGTCGGCCAGGCCTGGGACTGGAGCGATCTCAGCGGCTGGAGCGACGCCCAGTGGCGCGCGCTGGTGGAGCAGGAGGGGCACCGCACCTGGGTCGCCTATCACCGCGGCGCCATCGCCGGTTACTACGAGCTGTACCGCCCGGATGGCCGCAACGTCGAGATCCGCTACTTCGGCCTGGTCGGCGCCTTCATGGGCCTCGGCTTCGGCGGTCCGCTGCTCAGTCACGCCCTCCGTTCCGCCTGGGAGTGGACGGGCACCGAGCGCGTCTGGGTGCACACCTGCACCCTGGATCACCCGGCGGCCCTGGCCAACTACCAGGCGCGCGGGCTGCGCATCTACCAGGAAGAAACGACCCCGCTCTAGGTCGGGGCCCTAGCGGCCTTGAGTGACGTTGGGCAGCTGGTCGACGAATTTCGCCAGCTCCGCCGCATAGAGCCTGGCGAGCCCGGTGGTACCGTGCCCGCGCGTGTCGGCGCTGCCCGGAATCAGCAGATAGCGGGCACTCGGCACCTGCTTGAGCGCCGCCTGCATGAGGCCGGTCTCGGGCGGATTGCGCTCGTCGTCCGCCGCGTTGATGGCCAGCACCGGCACCTTGATCTTGCCTAGTCCCGGCTCGGCGTTGTAGTCGGCCGAGGACTCCCACTGGTAGATGAAGTCATTGGCATCGACGGCCACCGAGGCCGCCAGGCGCTTGTCGACCAGCGCATCGGCCTGGGCATGGGTGCCGGCGATCTCCTGGTAGTTCAGGGTGCCGCCGCTGGTGGCGAATTCGAACATCGTCTTGGCCAGCCGCAGGGACGGCGGCTGGGTCTGGTAATTGCCCTGGTTCCAGGCCGGGTCCTGCCGGATGGACTCCACCAGCATGCGCCTCATGATCCAGTTGCGGCCAGCCATCTCCGTCGGCTGCGCCGCCATGGGCACCAGGCCATCGGCGAAGCCGGGGTGCAGACCGCCCCACAGCCAGGTCTGCATGCCTCCCATCGAATTGCCGATGATCAGCCGCAGGTGTTTGATCCCCAGTCCTTGGGTGAGCAGCAGGTATTGCGCCTGCACCATGTCGGCGTAGTTGTAGTGGGGAAAGGCGGCGCGCAGGCCATCCGACGGCTTGGTCGAGTTGCCGGTGCCGATGGCATCCGGAATCACGATGAAGTACTTGCTCGCATCCAGTGGCTGCCCGGGCCCGAACAACTGGCCACCGACATCCGTGCTCAGCATCGCCGCCGCCTGCTGCCCGGTGCCGTGCAGCACCAGAACTGCCGGGTTGCCGCGTTTTCCCAGCGTCAGGTAATGCAGGCGGAAGTTGTCGAGCGTCTGGCCGGTGTGGAAGGTGAAGCGCGGCACCACGAAGTCGTCTGCGACCGGCGTGGGCGAGTCGGCGCCCTGGACCCTCGGGGCGGTCAGCAGCAATAGCAGGGTCAGGGCGGAGCAAAGGGCGCCAACGGCCTTGCACGCCTTGAGGACTCTATCCATGGACGCCGTTCCTTCACCGAAAAAGATGATTTTTATAAGGCCGAACGGCGCAGCTGACAACTCACCTCGGCGGCTTCGGCTCAGCCGGCAAAGACGCTCCACACCTATCGTCAGGCCGGACGCCGTATGGCCTGGCAAGCGAAGCGCTGGAACGCCGGCGCCTGCGATCGAGTCGGAAGGAGCAACAGCACTTGGAGAATGCCTGGCCTCATGCAAGCCCTCAAAAGCCAGTTGGCGGCGCTGGACCCGCCTATCAAGCACGAGATCCAGTCCCAGGGTGACAACCTGCTGATCACCCTCATAGATCCCGCCCGGCCGGCGCGGGTGTCGCGCGTGCTCAATCAGACCCTGGTGCGCAACACCGCACTGCTGTACGAGGTGATTCGCGACGCCATCAATGAATTGCGCGCCATCGGCAGCCTGCCGGCCATCACGGCGGACGAGATCCATCCGGACGATTAGCGACGGCGGGCGGCCCGGGTCAGCGCTCGCTGACGCCGTTGTCCCGGTGCCTTGCCCATGCCAGAAGGAAAGCCTTCGATGAACGATGAACAGCGGGTCCAGGCCCTGACCCAGCGGCAAAAGCTGCTGGCGGACTTTGGCGACTTCGCGCTGCGCTGCGAGGATCTGGACGAGATCCTCATGCGCGCCTGCCACCTGGTGGGCGATGCCCTCGGTACCGAGCTGTCCAAGGTGCTGGAGATCGAGCGCGGCGAGCACCAGGCGCTGGTCCGCGCCGGGGTCGGCTGGAAACCGGGGGTCGTCGGCCAGGCGCGGATCTCCCTCGGCGAGCGCTCCTCCGAAGCCTATTCGATCAAGGTCAGCCGCCCGGTCATCACCCCGAACATCCACCAGGAAGAGCGCTTCGACCTGCCCGACTTCCTGCGCGAGCACGGCGTCCAGGCGCTGGTGAACGTGCCGATCTTTCTGCCCGGCGGCCGGCCCTATGGCCTGCTGCAGGTCGATGCCCACGAGCCGCGGGACTTCGGCGAGGAAGACGTGGAATTCCTGCGCACCTACGCCACCATCCTCGGCCCGGTCATCGACCGCCTGCTCAAGAGCAGCGACCTCAACGACGCCCTGCAGGCCAATACCCGGTTGATGCAGGAGATGCAGCACCGCATCAAGAACCACATCGCCATCATCGCCGGACTGGTCTGGCTGAGATCCCGCGCGGCCCAGTCCGACGAGGCCCGCCAGGAGCTGCAGGGCATCGGCGCGCGCATCGACGCCCTGCGCCTGGTCCACGAGCAACTCTATGCGGCCAACACCGCCCAGCAATTGCGGCTGCGGCCCTTCGTCATGCAGCTGCTGGAGAATCTCTGCCACCTGCACCAGGAGCACTCCGGCCAGGTGCGCCTGCAGATCGGCATCGCCGACGTCGACCTGGACCCGGACACCGCCGTGCCCCTGGGCATGATCCTCACCGAATTCGCCTCCAACAGCCTCAAGTACGCCTTCGACGGCGAGGGCGGCCTGCTGGCGGTGGACATCGACATCGCCGAGGACGATACCTGGCGCGTGCGCATCCAGGACGACGGCAAGGGCCTGCCGTTGCAGACCTCCGCCCGCAAGCCCGGCTCGGGCACCGGCATGAAGCTGATCGAGGGCCTCGCCGGCCAGATCGGCGCCCACGCCCAATGGTCCCGCGCCGGCGAGCGCGGCACCGAGTTGCAGCTGAGCTTCAGGGTGAAGGGCTAGGGCGACTCGACCACCGCGGGCCTCACCGCCGAGCCGGCCAGCAGGCCGCCATCCAGATTCAGCTCGCTGCCGGTCATGTAGGCGGCCTCGTCGGACGCCAGCAGCAGCGCCACGGCCGCCACCTCCTCGGGGCGGCCAAAGCGCCGCAATGGCGTGTCCTGCACCAGCGCCGCCATGCGCGCCGCGCGATCCGGGCCGTCACCCAGCATGGGCTCCCACATCGGCGTGAGGATGGCGGCGGGGTGGATCGAATTGCAGCGGATGGCGAGGCCCTGTTCCGCGCAATAGAGCGCCACCGTCTTGCTGTGATTGCGCACCGCTGCCTTGGACGAGGCATAGGCGGCCGCGCCGGGAATACCCACCAGCCCGGAACGCGACGAAACATTGATGATGGAGCCAGCCCCCGCCGGACGCATGGCGCGGATGCCATGCTTGCAGCCGAGAAAGACGCCATCGAGATTGGTGCGATGTACTGCGTGCCAGTCTTCGAGCCGGGCGTGTTCCGGATCGTGGGCCACCACGCCCTGCTCGAAGCCGGTGATTCCGGCATTGTTCACCAGCACGTCGAGCCGACCGCGCTCGGTGAGGATCTGCCCGGTCACCCGCTGCCAGTCGGCTTCCAGGCGCACATCCAGGGGCAGAAAGCAGGCACGGTCGCCCAGTTCGGCGGCGACGGCGTGGCCTAGCTCGGCGTTGAGGTCGGTGACATAGACGAAGGCGCCCTCCGCACCGAAGGCCCGGGCGATGGCAGCGCCTATGCCCTGGGCCGCGCCCGTGACCAGGGCAGTCTTGCCCTTGAGTTTGGCTGCCATGGGAATACGCCCTCCAGATCGTGACTAGCATCCGAGGGTAGTCCAGGCGGTCGGGTCAGGGGGCCAGCATCACGCCCGGTGGTTAGCGGTAACAAATAAACTGATTGGAGCTGACTGGCCGACCGGAAATCGCAGGGAGGTTCTGCCCGATCGGCTCGGTCATCTCGCTAGCTCTCTTCGGGCTATTAACGGGTTTTGGTGCCTGTGTAGGCCGTACGAATAGTGCTGTAGGAAAACGGCTCTGACAGATTCTTTTCTTCAAAGGTAGCGGGGCCGTTGAATCTCTCGTGGCTAAGCCCACTAAAAGATATGGATACTGTGTTGGGAAAGCGGATCTGATAATTGGGCTTTATACCTTGTCCGGTATTGCCAAGTCTGACAGTCGCGCCTTCTTCACGCATATTGTCCAAAACCGTTCTCAGAAAGATAAGTCCAAGCTGTGGCAGATTTTCCTTGGTCCAAATGAACCTGCTCATTGTTGTTCCTCGGGCTTGGCATAGCGTGCAGCAGTTTTGTAGAGATCCTTTCTGCGGATGCTGACGTCGATTTGCTCCAGGCGATAGCCCAGGCTCTCCATTACCTGCTTAACCATGCGCCCGGTCATCTGTTTCACCCTGTCGGCTTTGATTTCATCACCGAATTCGGCCAGTAGGTGAGGTTGGAGGCCTTCGATCGCGGGCCGCTTCAAATAGGTGGTGGTTTCCAGGCAGGCGATAGAGGTGTCTCGGTGCAAGAACTGCCACAGCGCACTGGCCAGTGGAGTATTGGCAACGTCGGAGAAAGAGCCGGCATCGAAGTCTTTCATGGTGCGCTATAGCCTCAGGCTTTTTGGGTACAGCGACAGTACCTGCCTTCCAGGGTAGGTACAAGTCAGCCTTTGGATTGAAATTTACGTGCGGGATGCTGGGTCGGCCCTGCGAATTAATGGAGCATAAGCCGTAATTCCAAAGCCGGTATCAATACTGTTTCTCTGGCTTACTTGGCAGCGTATACGCCAACGTATAGCGAGGCATTGGGAAGATAAGCCCTTTTAAACTTCATCCTATTTTGCGTGAAGAATTAGGCCTACTGGCTGATGACGGCGTGGTTGGAGAAGCCGCTCTGGGTCAGGTTGATGGTATTGCCTGCGGTGTTCTGGGTAAGGTCGGCGGTGTGCTGGCTGCCGCTCTGGGCGACGCTGATGGTGGAGGCATTACCGGTCACGTAGGTCGTCACCCCGAGGTTGTCGCCCTGCTGATCGACCTTCAGCTGGCCATCGTTGCCCAGGTAATAGGCATTGATGCCGTTGGCGTCGCCATTGGACGCCAGATCCAGCTGATTACCTTCGCCCGAGACGATGGCGGCGGCGCCATTGCCGTCACCGGTCTGCGCCAGGGTCAGCCTGCTGCCCACGCCATAGACATTCACGTCGGCGCGGTTCAGATCGCCGCGCTGCGCGATGTCGACGGTGCTGGGCCGCGAATAGCTGCTGGAGTGCCGGACCCGGGTATCGTTGCCGTTGCCCTCCTGCACCACCTTGGAATCCAGCCGCTCGCCGCCTTGCTTGAGGCCGATGTAGTTGTCGTTGCCGCGCTGCTCGACGATCGTGGTCGAGTCCTCGCCGGTCTGCCTCACCCAGGCCTCGTTGCGCAGGCCGAAGCTGGTCACCTGCAGGTCCTGGCGGTCACCGTGCTGAGCCAGGTCCAGCTTGCCGTTGAGTCCATCCTGGCGGACCGTCAGGGTGTTCTGACCCGCAGCATAGCTGTCCTGCTCGATGTCGATCCGATGATAGCCGCCATCCTGGTGGACAGAGGTGTCCTGCCGCAGGCCGCTCTGGCGCACCACCGTCTCGTTGCCGCTGCCCGGTCCCTGATCGACCTGTACTCGGTCATAGCCGCCATCGCGCTGCTCGATATCCACCAGGCGCTGCGACCCCCAGACCTGATTGACCTCGACCGCGCTCCTGGCATTGGTCTGCACCACCCGCACGCGGTCATCGGCATCGTTCTGCTGGGTGACCTGGGCATTGAGAAAACTGCCGCTCTGCTGGATATCCGCCTGGTTGCGCGCTGACAGCTCGCTGCCCTGGTTCAGGTTCACCACATTGAAGCCGCCGTTCTGCTGGACGTTGGCCGTATTGGATTCGGCCCAGGCGGCACCGGTGTTGGCCAGCAGCAACGCGACCATGAGGGAGCGGGAGGTTTGCATGGGGACGGTCCTTGTGAGGGGTGGGAGAGCCCGGATCGTGAGCGTTCGATGGGAGGTAGGGGATAGGTGAGGTGCTGAGGAATAATCTGACTGATAAGGCTGAAGGCGCAATCGGTCGAAGGAGCGATGCTGATCCCTGCGTGAACAACCTTGCGTTGAGTGCGTAAGCCTGGAGGCTTCGAGAGAGAAACGTATGTCTTATGGAGCGCCAAGGAAAATCCCTCGCGACCACTTAAGCGGTCGCGAGGAGCTACGACTTAATCCACCGCTTTGACCATCTCCTCGATGACCTTCTTGGCGTCGCCAAAGACCATCAGGGTCTTGTCCAGATAGAAGAGTTCGTTATCGAGACCCGCGTAGCCGCTGGCCATGGATCTCTTGTTGACGATGATCGTCTTGGCCTTGAAGGCTTCGAGGATGGGCATGCCGGCGATGGGCGATTTGGGGTCGTTTTTGGCCGCCGGGTTGACCACGTCGTTGGCGCCGAGCACCAGCACCACGTCGGCCTGGCCAAATTCGGAGTTGATGTCGTCCATCTCGAACACCTGGTCGTAAGGCACCTCGGCTTCGGCCAGCAGCACGTTCATATGGCCGGGCATACGGCCGGCCACCGGGTGGATGGCGTATTTCACCGTCACGCCGTTGTGCACCAGTTTTTCGGTCAGCTCCTTGAGGGCGTGCTGGGCGCGGGCCACCGCCAGGCCATAGCCGGGGACGATGATGACGCTGTCGGCGTTGCCCAGCAGGAAGGCAGCGTCGTCCGCCGAGCCGGATTTGACCGGGCGCTGCTCGCCGCTGCCAGCGCTGGCAGCGGCCTCCGTCGCCCCGCCAAAGCCGCCGAGGATGACGTTGAAGAAGGAGCGGTTCATCGCCTTGCACATGATGTAGGAGAGGATGGCGCCGCTCGAACCCACCAGCGAGCCGGCGATGATCAGCATGGAGTTGTTCAGCGAGAAACCGATGCCGGCGGCGGCCCAGCCGGAGTAGCTGTTGAGCATGGAGACCACCACCGGCATGTCGGCGCCGCCGATGGGGATGATGATCAGCACGCCGATAGCGAAGGCCAGGGCCACCAGCACGGCGAAGGCGCCAAGGTTGCCGCTGAAGGTGAAGACCAGGCCCAGGGCGAGGATGGCCAGGCCGATCACCAGGTTGAGCGGATGCTGGCCGGCGAAGCGCACCGGCGCGCCCTGGAACAGGCGGAATTTGTATGTGCCGGAGAGCTTGCCGAAGGCGATCACCGAACCGGAGAAGGTGATGGCGCCAATGGCCGCGCCGAGGAACAGCTCCAGGCGGTTACCGCTGGGGATCGGCTGGCCAAAGGTGGCGACGATGCCCAGCGACTGCGGCTCGACCACCGCGGCGATGGCGATGAACACCGCGGCCAGGCCGATCATGCTATGCATGAAGGCCACCAGCTCGGGCATCTTGGTCATTTCCACGCGCTTGGCCATGTAGGCGCCGGCGCTACCGCCCACCAGCAGGCCGACGATGACGTAGCCGATACCCTGCACCGCCAGGTCGCTGCCGAGCTGGTGGATCAGCGCCAGGGTGGTGAGCACGGCCAGGGTCATGCCGGCCATGCCGAAGGCGTTGCCGCGGCGCGAGGTGGTGGGGTGGGAGAGGCCCTTGAGCGCCTGGATGAAGCACACCGAGGCGACCAGGTAGAGCAGGGTGATGAGGTTCATGCTCATGTCAGGACTTCTCCGCCGGGGCCTTGGGGGCCTTCTTCTTGAACATCTCCAGCATGCGGCGGGTGACCAGGAAGCCGCCGAAGACGTTGACCGCCGCCAGGGCCACGGCCAGGGTGCCCATGAGCTTGCCCAGCGGCGTGACGGTGAGGGCGGCGGCGAGCATGGCGCCGACGATGACGATGGCGGAGATGGCGTTGGTCACCGCCATCAGCGGGGTGTGCAGCGCGGGGGTGACGTTCCAGACCACGTGGTAGCCGACATAGATGGCCAGCACGAAGATGATCAGGTTGTAGATGCCGTCGGAAATCAGATCCATGGGGGCAGTCCTTTAGATAGAGGGCCGGGCAGGCGTCAGGCGTTCTTGCGGCGCAATTCGCCGCCGTGGCACATCAGGCAGGCGGCGACGATGTCGTCGTCCAGGGCGAGGTGGAAGGCCCCGTCCTTGAGCACCAGCTTGAGAAAGTCCAGCAGGTTGCGGGCATAGAGCGCCGAGGCGTCCGCCGGGACGCGGGCGGCCAGGTTGCCGTAGCCCACCAGGGTGACGCCGTGCTTGACCACCACCCGGTCCAGTTCGGTGAGCGGGCAGTTCCCGCCCTGGCTCGCGGCCAGGTCGATGACCACCGAGCCCGGCTTCATCTCGGCCACGGTGGCCGCGTGCAGCAGGGTGGGGGCGCGGCGGCCGGGGATCAGCGCGGTGGTGATGACGATGTCGGCCTGCCTCGCGCGTTCGTGCACCGCCCGGGCCTGGCGCTCCATCCAGGAAGCCGGCATGGGCCGCGCGTAGCCGCCGACGCCTTCGGCGCACTGGCGCTCTTCCTCGGTCTCGAAGGGCACGTCGACGAACTTGGCACCGAGGGATTCGATCTGCTCCTTCACCGCCGGACGCACGTCCGAGGCTTCGATCACCGCGCCGAGGCGCTTGGCGGTGGCGATGGCCTGCAGCCCGGCCACCCCGGCGCCGAGGATCAGCACTCGCGCGGCCTTTACCGTGCCTGCGGCGGTCATCAGCATGGGCATGAAGCGCGGATAGTGCTCGGCCGCCAGCATCACGGCCTTGTAGCCGGCGATGTTGGCCTGGGAGGAGAGCACGTCCAGGCTCTGGGCGCGGGAGGTGCGCGGCGCCGCCTCTAGGGCGAAGGCGGTGAGGCCCCGGGCATTGAGCTGCTCCAGGGTCTCCTGGGCGAAGGGATTGAGCATGCCGATGAGCACCGCGCCAGGTTTCATCAACGCCAGCTCGCCGGGCGAGGGCGCCGCCACCTTGAGCACCAGGTCGGCGCCCAGGGCCGCCGCGGCGTCGCCCAGCTGGGCACCCACGGCGGCATAGGCCGCGTCGGGCAGGCTGGCGCCGTCACCAGCGCCTTGTTGCACCACTACCTGGTGGCCCTGGCCGATCAGTTTCTTGAGGGTCTCGGGGGTCGCGGCCACGCGCGTTTCCCCCGCACCGGATTCCATAGGGACGCCGATCAGCACGGGTGTTTCTCCTTGTTATTTGTGCCGCCACAATGGGACCTGGGGCGGTTGGGGGGCTGTCCCGAAACGACGGGGAGCTTTTGGAAAAGCGACAGGCGCGCCGTGTCGGCGGCCGGTTTGCAACCTAGTTCGGCGTGGACACCCGGGGGAGGGCGGCGAACCAGTCCAGGGCGCGGTCCCACAGCGGCTGGGCGCTGGCGCGGAAGTAACCCATGTGGCCGATGGCGCCGCCGTGCTGGCGGGGGTCGAGGTCTTCGCGCTGGAGGTCGACGTTGCGATAGGCCTGCATGAAGGCATCGCGCGATTGCGGCGTGGCCCAGAGATCGTCCAGGGCGTTGACCGCGACGATGGGGGTGCGCACCGCGGCGTAGCCGGCTTCGATGCCCCGCATGGCCGGATTGTCGAAGAAGTAGTGGGGATAGCTGCACCAGTGGCGCCACTGGCGATAGACGTCGCGCGGCAGGTCTTCGCCCAGGCCCAGGGCGCTCCAGGGGCAGTAGCCTTTCCACCAGGTCAGCACCGGCAGGACCAGTTTCCACATGGTCAGCACCTTGAGTCTTTCCAGCGGCGGCATGTATCCGTACCAGCCGGCGCTGGTGCCGAAGACATAGAAGCCGGCCACCTTGGCGTGGTTGGGCAAGAGACCGAAGGCGTGGCCGCCATAGGAGTGGCCGACCAGGTAGAGGGGGACGTCGCCTTGGGCCATGCTGTCCACCGCGGCGGCGAGGTCCTGGCGCGCCCAGTCCAGCAGGTCCATGCGAAAGCCCTTGAGCGAGGCCGGCGCCGAACGGCCGATGCCACGGTAATCGAAGGTCAGGGTCTCGAAACCGCGGGCCGCGGCGTGCTGGGCGAAACGTCGATAGAAGCCCTGGGGTACGGCGGTGGCGCCGGCGACGATCAGCCTTCCTTGCAACGGTGCCTGGGCGGGATAGCGACTGGTGCTGAGGCGATAACCGTCCGCGGTGATCAGGTCCTCGACGAGGGCGTCGCTGGGCATGGGTTGGTCCCTATGACAGTTGTTATAATGCCTGGACGGTAGATTATGACGACTGTCATAGCAAGGAGAATGGATGACCGAGCAGTCGACGGTGCGGGAACGGGTGGTGGTGGCGGCTTCGGCCATGCTGGCGCAGCACGGCCTCAATGCCACCAGTATCCGCGAGACCATCAAGCGCGCCGAGGCGCCGCTGGGGTCCACCTATCATCACTTCCCCGGTGGCAAGCATCAGCTGGTGGTGGAGGCGGTGGAGCTGGCCGGCGCCCAGGTCAGTCGCGATCTGGAGCGCCAGCTGCAGGCCGGGGCGCTGGCGGGCATCCAGGGCTTTCTGCGGCTCTGGCGCGACATCCTGCTGGACTCGGACTTTCGCGTCGGCTGCCCGGTGATGGCGGTGGCGGTGGAAGAACCGGTGGACGAGATCGCCCAGCGCGAGCTGGACGCGGCGGCGGGCATCTATCGCCGCTGGGAGGCTCGGCTGCAGGTGGCGCTGGTCGAGCATGGCCATGCGGAAAAGGCGGCGGCGGGATTGGCGACGCTGCTGGTGGCGGCGGTGCAGGGGGTGATCCCGCTGTGCCGCGCCCAGCGCAGCATCGAACCCTTCGACCGGGTGGCCGAACGTCTGGTGGCGCTGGTCTAGGGGGAACGCCGCCGGGGCCGGCGGACTCCACCAAGGGTGCCTCTACGAGCGGAGTACCCCATGAATCCCGAACCCGCGGATGATAAGCAGACCCCCCACGACTACGACGAATACGGCGACGTGCCGGATTCGGCCAATACCACCACCACCGAAGAGCGCGAGGATTTGGACGACAGCCCGTTGAGCCCGAAGCGCTAGCGGTGCCTGCCGCGTGGACAAGGCTGCGCCGTTGTCCACCCTACGGGAGCTTGCTCTCGCCAACCTACGGTGGATGGGTAGGGTGGAAAACCGCGCAGCGTTTTCCACGTATCGATGATCCAACCGCTAACTCCGATACCGCCCCCTCTCCCCCGGGGAAAGGGCTGGGGTGAGGGTGGCCACAGCGGCAGGCCTGCACTCCAACGGCGGTTTTGGTGCCCTGCGCGTGGACAAGGCTGCGCGGTTGTCCGCCCTACGGGAGTTCGCTCTCGCCAACCTACGGCGGATGGGTAGGGTGGAAAACCGCGCAGCGTTTTCCACGTATCGATGATCTCGGCTAACGCCAAACCCTGCCGCCATCACAATACCACCCCCTCTCCGTCCGGGAGAGGGCTGGGGTGAGGGCGCCTTCCTGCTCCTCCGCCTCATTCCCTCACGTCAACGCCCGATCCAGATGCAGATAGCCGCCATCCACGCTCAGCCATTGGCCGGTGGTATGGCTGGAGCGTGGCGAGAGCAGGAAGGCCGCGGTGTCGGCGATCTCCTCCGGGGTGGTCATGCGGCGGCCGAGGGGGATGCGCGCGGTGATGGCGGCGAGTTTGGCGGCCGGGTCGGGAAAGCCCTGCAGCCAGCGTTCGTAGAGCGGGGTCATGACCTCCGCGGGAATCACCGCGTTGACGCGGATGCCGTCGTCCAGCAGCGAGGCGGCCCACTCGCGGGTCAGGGCCAGCACACCGCCCTTGGCCGCGGTGTAGCCGCTGGTGTCGCCCTGGCCGGAGAGGGCGGTCTTGGAGGCTATGTTGACGATGGCGCCGGTGCTGGCGCGCAGCGCCGGCAGGCAGAGGTGCGCCAGGTGGTAGTAGTGCACCAGGTTGCGTTCCAGGGAGGCGACGAAGGCGGCGCGGCCGGCGCTGAGACTCACCCCATCGTTGACCCCGGCATTGTTGACCAGTCCATCGATGCGCCCATAGGCGTCCTGCACGGCGGCCACGGTCCGCTCGCATTCGGCTTCGTCGCACAGCTCCACGGTGAAGGCCCGAGCTCTGGGCTGCCGTTCGGCCAGTTGCGCGGCGAAGCTGGCCTCCAGTGGCTCGCGGGCAAGGATCACCGGGAGGGCGCCCTCGGCCGCCAGGGCCAGGGAGATGGCCGCGCCGATGCCGGAGCCGCCGCCGCTGACCAGGAACACCTTGTCGGTCAGGTGCAGATTCATGCCACGGCCTCCCGCGGCTGGGTGCCCAGCCCGTAGAGCCGGGCCGCGTTGCCGCCAAAGACCGCGGCGCGCTCGCCGGGCGTGAGATCCAGCAGCGCCTGCTCGGCCAGGTCGACCACCTCGGCGTAGCGGGCGGCCAGGGTGCAGACCGGCCAGTCGGAGCCGAACAGCAGGCGCTGCGGCCCGAAAGCCTCCAGGGCGATGCGCGCATAGGGCAGCAACTGCTCCGCCTGCCAGCCCTGCCAGTCGGCCTCGGTGACCAGCCCGGACAGCTTGCAATGCACATGGGGCAGCTGTGCCAGGGGCGCCAGCAGTCGGGCGTAGTCGGCGGGCGCGACCCGGCCCGGCGGCTTGCCCAGGTGGTCCAGCACCAGCACGCCGTGGTCATGGCGCGCGGCGAAGGCGGTGGCGGCGGGCAGGGTCTCGGCGTGGATCAGCAGTTCATAGAGATAGCCATGCCGCTGCAGGGTGGCGACGCCCCGGTTGGCGGCGGCATCGGCCAGCCAGGCGCCGGGATCGGCCTCGTCCTGCACCGGATGGCGAAAGCCGCGTAGGTGGCGACTGCCCTGGCGCCGTTCCAGGCCCGCCACCAGGTCGGCGGCGCGCAGGTCGGTCCAGCCGACCACTGCCTGCACCCAGGGCGTGCGGGCGGCCAGGTCGAGCAGAAAGTCCGTCTCTTCTTCCAGGGTGCGCGCCTGGACGGCGATGCAGCCGTCGAAACCGGCCCGCTGCAGGTGCGGTTGCAGATCGGCGGGCAGGTGATCGCGCTGCAGTCCGGGCATGCGCCCGTCGATCCAGGCGAATTCGGCCGGCCGATAGCGCCAGAAGTGTTGGTGGGCATCCAGGCGCAGGCTCATGACGGCTGCCCTCCGGCATGGCGATACCGCGCCCGGGAGGCGGCCTTGATGGCGATGGAGAACCCCGGCGCCTGGGGCGCGAGATAGGCGGCGCCGCGCACCCGGCAGGGGTCCTCGAAGTGTTCGTGGAGGTGGTCGACGTATTCCACCACCCGGCCCTCGTGGGTGCCGGCGACGCAGAGGTAGTCGATCATCGCCAGGTGCTGCACGTATTCGCAGAGGCCCACGCCGCCGGCATGGGGGCAGACCGGCAGGTCGTACTTGGCGGCCATCAGCTGCACCGCCAGCACCTCGTTGAGGCCACCCAGGCGGCAGGCGTCGAGCTGCACCACGTCCAGGCCGCCGCGCATGATGAATTGCTTGAAAAGGATGCGGTTCTGGCACATCTCGCCGGTGGCCACCTTGACTGGCGCCACTGCCTCGCGGATGGCGCGATGGCCCTCCACGTCGTCGGGGCTGGTGGGTTCCTCGATGAACCAGGGCTGGGCGAAGGCCAGTTCGCGCACCCAGTCGATGGCCTCGCCGACTTCCCACACCTGGTTGGCGTCGATCATCAGGTGGCGCTCGGGGCCGATCACCTCGCGGGCGATGCGCACCCGGCGGATGTCGTCGGCGAGATCGCGACCGACCTTGAGCTTGATGTGGGAGAAGCCGGCGTCGATGGCCTCCTGACAGAGGCGGCGCAGCTTGTCGTCGGGATAGCCGAGCCAGCCGGCCGAGGTGGTGTAGCAGGGATAGCCCTCGGCTTCCAGGCGCTGCAGGCGCTCGGCCTTGCCTTCGGCGCGCTGGCGCAGCAGGGCCAGGGCTTCCTCGGGGGTGATGCAGTCGGTGAGGTAGCGGAAGTCGATGCAGCGCACCAGTTCCTCGGGGCTCATCTCCGCCACCAGGCGCCACACCGGCTTGCCCACGGCGCGCGCCCAGAGGTCCCAGGCGGCGTTGACCACCGCGCCGGTGGCGAGGTGGATGGCGCCCTTGTCCGGACCGATCCAGCGCAACTGGCTGTCGCCGGTGATGTGGCGCCAGAAACGGCCCGGGTCTTCCTGGATCCACTCCAGGGTCAGGCCTTGCACCCGCGGCTCCAGGGCGCGCAGGGCGGCGCAGCAGATCTCGTTGCCGCGGCCGATGGTGAAGGTGAGGCCGTGACCCTCCAGCCCCGGCTGGTCGGTCTGCAGGATGACGTAGGCGGCGGAGTAGTCCGGATCCGGATTCATGGCATCGGAGCCATCCAGCGCCTGGCTGGTGGGAAAGCGGATGTCTTCGATCTGCAGGCCGGTAATTGTTGTTGGCATGGCGCTGTCCTCGAGGGTTTTCACGGGCTGAGCTGACCCGGCCCCGTGCCCGCTCGATGAAAAGCGGGCACGGGGGTTTGCCAGGTTTGGGTGGGGGTGGCTTGCCCTAGTCGGCGGCGACGGTGCGCTGGTGCTGCTCGCCCAGGCCCTGGATGCCCAGGCGCATTTCCTGGCCGGGCTTGAGGTACACCGACTGCGGCTTGACGCCCATGCCCACGCCCGGCGGCGTGCCGGTGGAGATGACGTCACCCGGTTGCAGACTCATGCAGCGGCTGAGGTAGGCGATGATCTGGGCCACCGAGAAGATCATGGTGCGGGTGTTGCCGTTCTGGTAGCGGTGGCCGTCGACCTCCAGCCAGAGGTCGAGGTTCTGCGGATCGGTCACCTCGTCGGCGGTCACCAGCCAGGGGCCGAGCGGGCCGAAGGTGTCGAAGCCCTTGCCCTTGTCCCAGGTGCCGCCGCGTTCGAGTTGCCACTCGCGCTCGGAGACGTCGTTGACCACGCAATAGCCGGCCACGTGATCCAGGGCATTGGCCTCGTCGATGTAGCGCCCGGCCTTGCCGATCACCACGCCCAGCTCCACTTCCCAGTCGGTCTTGGTCGAGTCGCGGGGGATCTGCACGGCGTCGTTGGGCCCGCAGATGGCGCTGGTCCACTTGTTGAACACCACCGGCTCCTTGGGCACATCCAGGCCGGATTCGGCGGCGTGGTCGGCGTAGTTGAGGCCGATGCAGATGAACTTACCGACCCGGCCCACGCAGGGGCCGAGGCGCGGGGTGCCGTCCACCAGTGGCAGGCTGTTCGGGTCCAGCTGACGCAGCCGGGCCAGGGATTCGGCGCCGAGCGCCTCGCCGGCGAGATCGGCCACCTGGCCGGAGAGATCGCGAAGCCGGCCCTGAGCATCCAGCAGACCGGGTTTTTCCTGGCCCTGGGGGCCGTAGCGCAAGAGTTTCATCGGAGCTCCTATGAGGGGAAAAGGGTGCGGACGAAAAACGGCGTCAGACGCTCCAGCCACCATCGATCACCTGGGCGGTCCCGGTGACGAAGGCGGCGGCGTCGGAGGCAAGATACAGGGCGAGGGCGGCGATCTCCTCCGGCCGGCCCACGCGACCCATCGGCTGGCGGGCGGCGAAGGCGGCCTGCACCTCGGCTTCGCTGCGGCCTTCGCGGGCGGCCTGGTCGGCGATGCGCTGGTGCAGCGAGGGGGAATCCACGGTGCCGGGGCAGATGGCGTTGCAGCGGATGCCCTGGCCGACATAGTCGGCGGCCACCGACTTGGTCAGGCCGATCACCGCCGCCTTGCTGGCGCCATAGGCGCAGCGATTGGCCACGCCCTTGAGGCTGGAGGCGATCGAGGCCATGTTGATGATGCAGCCGCCGCCCTGGGCCAGCATGCCGGGCAGCACGGCGCGGATCATGAGATACATGGCGGTGGCGTTGAGTTCGAAGGAGAAGCGCCAGGCGTCTTCGTCGCAGTCGAGGATGCTGCCGGCGTGGACATAGCCGGCGCAGTTGAACAGGACGTCCAGGCTGCCCAAGTCGGCGACCAGGGCGGTCACGGCGGCGGCATCGGTGACGTCGAGCACCCGGGTGTGCAGCCCTTCGAGGCTGTCCAGGGCGGCGGCATTGATGTCGGTGGCGATGACCTCGGCACCGGCGCGATGGAAGGCGAGGGCGGTGGCCCGGCCGATCCCCTGGCCGGCGGCGGTGACCAGGACGCGTTTGCCTGCATGACTCATGCGGGAGACCTCTTGGCTGATTATTGTTGTGAGTCGCCTGACCGCCAGCGGTCAATGGTCAGGCCATTGGTCCTATTGTTTAGACCCTGCTAGGCTCTCAGGCAAGGATTTTTTCGCGGCAAACTGCGCGACCTGCATGAGACGAGACCGCCATGCCCCTTCAGGTGATTGAAAAACCACGGCTTTACCGGCAGATCGCCGACCAGCTGCGCGCCCTCATCGACGGCGGCGAATATCCGCCGGGCAGTTGCCTGCCCGCCGAGCGCGAATTGGCCAAGCAGCTGGGGGTGAGTCGTGCCTCGGTACGCGAGGCGCTGATCGCCCTGGAGGTGATCGGCCTGGTGGACGTGCGCGTCGGCGACGGCGTGCGGGTCTGCGCGCCCAGCGCCCCGCCGCCACCGGACACCCCGGTGCTGGAGCTGGCCGGGCGCGGCCAGTGGGCGGAGATGGATCCGGAGCTGAGCCTGGCGCTGGACCTGGACGCCGAGATTCCGCCCTTCGCCCTGCTGCAGGCGCGTCGCCTGGTGGAGCCGGAAGCTGCTGCCCTGGCCGCCCGGCACGCCAGCGATAGTGATCTGGCCGGTATCCGCGCGGCCTATGGGCGCAACGTCGAGGACAATCGCCTGGGCTCCACCACCCATCCCGGCGACCGGCTGTTCCATATCCGTATCGCCCAGGCCAGCGGCAATCCGGCCTATGCGCTGCTGCTGCGCCATCTGCTCGGCCATCGCTACGGCAGCATGTTCCAGCTGCTGCAGCGCCGCTACACCCCTGAAGACATGCCCGACCGCTCCCAGCAGGAGCACCTGGCCATCCTCGAAGCCCTGGAAGCCCACGACCCCGACGCCGCCCGCCAGGCGATGGCCGCGCACCTCGATGCCGTGACCCGCATCTTCGCGCGGCCGGCGGTGGAGTGAGGGGTTGAGGTGCCTCGGTTTTCCCCCTCTCCCTCTGGGAGAGGGCTGGGGTGAGGGGGCCGCGCCCGCGTTGGGCTTCGCTGCGCTCAGCGCCAACCTACGAGTGTGGTGCCTCGTGGACAAGATTGCGCCGTTGTCCACCCTACGCAGGGCAACAACCCTCTGCTCGGAACCGCCCCCTTTCCCTTGGGGAGAGGGCAGGGGTGAGGATGGGTAGCCCAGCCGTTGGGCTTCGCTGCGCTCAGCGCCAACCTACGGGTGTGGTGCTCGTGGACAAGGCTGCGCCGTTGTCCACCCTACGCAGGGCAACAACCCCGCACGCAACCGCCCCCTCTCCCTCGGGGAGAGGGTTGGGGTGAGGGCGAATCCCGCGACGATGCCGTAGGGTGGAAAACCGCGCAGCGTTTTCCACGCGACTCCTGCGCGTAACGCCCGTCTGTACGGCCATTTAGCGACCCGGCTGTGGCTGGCCCCACCGGCGCCCGACCGCGGACAATCGGCGCTTTGCCCCAAGGAGTCCGCCGCCATGTCCCTCGTCTTTCATCAGGTCGATGTCTTCGCCCAGCGCCCCCTGGAGGGCAATGCCCTGGCGGTAGTCTGTGGCGCCGATGCGTTGTCCACTGAACAGATGGCCGCCCTGGCGCGCTGGACCCATCTGTCGGAAACCACCTTCCTCCTGCAGCCGACCGATCCGGCAGCGGACTACCGGGTGCGCATCTTCACCCCGCAGCGCGAACTGCCCTTCGCCGGCCATCCGACCCTGGGCAGCTGCCATGTCTGGTTGCGTGAAGGCGGGCGGCCCAAGGGCGGCGAAGTGATCCAGGAATGCGGCGCCGGCCTGGTGCCGATCCGCGCCGCCGGGGAGGAGCTGGCCTTTGCCGCGCCGCCGCTGGTGCGCGGCGGTGCGGTGGAGTCCGAGGTGATGGCACGCATCGCCCGGTGCACCGGGCTGGCGCCTGAGCGCATCCAGGCCAGCCAATGGGCGGACAATGGCCCCGGCTGGGTGGCGGTGCTGCTGGAGAGTCGTGAGGAATTGCTGGCGATCCGGCCGGATTATGCTGCCCTGGAAGGCCTCAACGTCGGCCTGATCGCCCCCTGGACGGGCAGCGCGGCCGAGGCGCAATTCGAGGTGCGTGCCCTGATGGGCGAGGAATTCGCCGAAGACCCGGTCACCGGCAGCCTCAACGCCAGCCTGGCGCAGTGGCTGATCCCGGCGGGCCTGGCACCGGAGCGCTATCTGGCCAGCCAGGGCACAGCGCTGGGCCGGCGCGGTCGGGTGCGGATAGCCCGCATCGCCGACCAGATCTGGGTGGGTGGCGCGGTGCAGGACTGCATCCGCGGCACCCTCAGCCTCTAGGCGCGGATCACAGCCCGACCGAGCGCCCCTTGAAGCCGGCCGCATCGAAGTAGCGGGTGTCGCCGACGTTCTGGGTCTTGAGTTCGGTGACCAGCCCGCCCGCCGCCGGTGCCGAGCGCTGCACCCGGTGGCTGGCCTTGACCGGCTTGCCGCCTTCCAGACTCTCGCCGATCACCCGGCCGACCAGTTGCCCCTTGGCCGGGATCTCCAGGTGCAGCAGGTGCGCCAGGGTCTGGCCGACGTCGGCGTTGCTGACCGGACTCAGGTCGACGAAGCCCTTGCGGAAGTCCGGGCCGATGGCCGCCATGAAGTTGTGGGTGTCGCCGCGGCTGAAGCTGCCGTGCATGCCCTGGCCCTGCTGCAGCCCGGTGTCGGCCACTTCCACGGCGCAGACGTCGGGCCGGCCGCAGCCGCTGTCATAGGAGCGGAAGTTGACCACGATGGCCGGGTAGGGGGTGAGCGCCGAGCCCTTGAGGTTGATCGCCGAGAGCGGCAGGGTGCCGGGGATCTTGCCCAGGTCGTCGTCGACGAACAGGCCGCTGACGTAATCCTGCTTGAGCAGCGCCGCGACCACCTTGGGTGCCAGGGCCTTGGCATCGCCCTGCGGCAGATAGACCAGGTCCGAGCCGCCGTTGGCCGCCACTACCACCTCCGGCTTGGCCGCGTCCGGGCCGATCAGGCCATTGGCCTTGCTCGGGTGCTGGCCCTGGTCCATCGCCACCGCGGCGCCCTTGGCGTCTGGATCGAGCAGCGGCAATTTCAGCGCGGCGGCGAGATCCAGGGCGAGGAAGCCAGGCGGCAGCTGCCCCTTGGGCACGTCGGGGTAGCTGGCCTTGGCCGCCGGACTGGTCTTGCTCTCCTTGGAGATGGTGGAGAAGCCATGGTCGGCGCTGACGAAGATGTCGGTGTTGCCGTCCAGGCCCAGCTCCTTGAGCCGGGCGCGCAGGGCGCCGAGGTTGGCGTCGACGTTGCGGATGGCGGCCAGGCTGGTGGGGCCGTTGATGCCCGGGGTGACCTTGCCCAGGCTGTCGCCCTGGTTGTGCTGGGTGCCGTCCGGGTCACGCGACCAGAACACCAGCACGAAGGGTTTGCCACTCTCCTTGAAGCGCGGCAGCAGCACCTGGTTGGTGACGTCGAGGAAGTAGCGCTGCTGCTCGACGTTGGCGCTCAGGGTGCCCGGCGTGGTGGCGTTGCCGGCCTTGCCGTTGGCGCCCCGGCTCGGGGCTTCCAGGGGCAGACCGGCCTGTTTCAGGGCGTCCTGCATGGCCGCGCTCAGGGGAATGCCGGTGGGGTGACCGGTGGAGTCGTCGACGATCACCGTCTTCTCGCCATCGCGGGCGGTCACGTCCTGGATGGCCACCGGACCGAGCTTGCCGACGGCAGCGGTGGACAGGCCCGCCTGGCGCGCGGCGGCCAGCAGGGTCTCCTCGTCCAGGTAGTTGCCGGCGAAATGCTCGTCGACGTCGCCCAGCACCTCGTCGTTTTCCAGGAAGGGCGTGACGCTGTTGTTGGCGCCCGGCACCGGGAAGCCGGTGTAGAGGGTGTTACCGAAATCCCCGGTGTCGCCCAGGTAGTGCCCGGTGGCCATGGCCGAGGCATTGGGCGTGGTGAAGGTCGGGAACAGCGAATGGCTGTTCTGGAAGTTCACGCCCTCACGGCGCAGCTGGGCCAGATTCGGCGCGGTCTGGGCATCGACGATGTTGGCGCGCAGGCCATCCGGGATGAAGAGAATGACGTTGCGCGCCGGTTCCGCGGCCATGACCGCCGAACTGGCGAGAAGGGCGAGGCTGCAGGCACGGGCGAGACGGGTCGGAAGGAAGGCCATGGAAGACTCTCTGCAGGGAGGAAGATGGCAGAGATGTAACAAGAGATTGCTGCAATTTTATGATGACAGCGCCATGACAGGGGGCGGCATCCTTTGTGCAGCATCTCGGCCTCTTTCCAAGGAGCACCCCATGGCCCACGCCTTCGAGAGCACCACCGCCGCTGCCCGTCACCTCGATCTGGAGACCCCGGCCATCCGCCAGGCCCGCATCGACCTCGCCGCCTGCTTCCGCATGGCCGCCCGCCTGGGCCTGGGCGAGGGGATCTGCAATCACTTCTCCTTCGTGGTGCCCGGCCACGACGAGCTGTTCCTGGTCAATCCCTATGGCCTGGCCTTCGCCGAGGTCACCGCCTCTTCGCTGCTGATCTGCGACTTCGCCGGTGGCGTGGTCATGGGCGAGGGCGCCCCCGAGGCCACCGCCTTCTATATCCACGCCCAGCTGCATCGGCTCAATCCCGGGGCACGGGCGGCCTTCCATACCCATATGCCCAATGCCACGGCGCTCTGCCTGCTGGAGGGCGAGCCCTTCGTCTGGGCTGGGCAGACCGCGTTGAAATTCTATGACCGCCTGAGCGTGGACGAGGACTACAACGGCCTGGCGCTGGACGCCACGGAAGGCGAACGCATCGCCCGGGCGGCGGGGGACGCGGCGGTGGTCATGCTGAAGAATCACGGCCCCCTGGTGCTGGGGCCCAGCATCGCCGAGGCCTGGGACGACCTCTACTACCTGGAGCGCGCCGCCGAGGTGCAACTCAAGGCCATGGCCAGCGGCCGGCCGCTGAAGCCGGTGGCACCGGCCATCGCGCACGCCGCCTGCCAGCAGATGCTGCAGGGCAACGCCGACAGCGCGCGGCTGCACCTGGACAGCGTGAAGCGCCAGCTGCTGCGGCTGGAACCGGACTATCGGGACTGAGCGGGGCGGTCAGCCGCCGTGGCTGCGGCGTTGGGGCACGGCCTGCGCCTGCGGGGCGGACAGCTCCAGCGCGGCGGCCGCGACCGCGGGCAGCTGAGCATCCAGCTGCTCGACCAGGCGCTCGCGTAACTGGCGCTTGAGCGCGCGACTCATGTCGAGCTGGCCATGATGATCCAGGGCCAGAAAGCCCAGCTGGAGGATCTCGATGGACAGCGACGGGACCTCGGCGCCCAGGGGGCAGACATCGAAGGCGAGCGACTGAGCGTGGGCTGACGGCATCCTGGTGATCATGGCTGTCCCTCCTGGACCAGAGCCCCATCATGCCAGGCCCGGCGGAGAGCGCTGGAGTGGCAAAACGCGGACCCGTGGACTGCTGCGCATTTTGTCGGCGCGAAAAAAAAGCCCGGGATCCTCCCGGGCTAAAAGCGCAGATGTCAGCTTCTACGATGCCTTTCGGCATGGAGGAGAGCTTGCCACCGCCTGGCTTATGGCTACCTTAACGTCGCTAGCGGATCAGCGAGGCCAGCAGCGCCATGCAGGCGATGGCGGTAAAGATCAGCAGGAGGTGCAGCAGGGAGAGCTTGTCCATGAGCGAGGGCACGGGTAGCGACGCGGATGGCTGATGATAGCAAAGAGACATCATGGCGTGCCTGGCCCGTTCGTGACTCAGGATCGCTGCAGCATCGCCTGGATCCGCCGCTCCAGCGTATCCAGGGTGAAGGGCTTGGTCAGCACCCGCATGCCGGTTTCGAGATGGGTGTCGTCGATGACCTGGCTTTCCGCATAACCGGTGATGAACAGCACCGGCAGCTCCGGTCGCAGTCCGCGCAGGGCGTCGGCCAGCTGGCGGCCGTTGAGGGCGCCGGGCAGGCCGACATCGGTGACCAGCAGGTCCAGCGGGGTATCGGGCGAGAGCAGGGCCAGGGCGGTGGCCGCATCGGCCGCTTCCAGCACCTGGTAGCCCTGGGCGAGCATGACTTCCACCAGCAGGGTGCGGATGGTGGGTTCGTCGTCGACCACCAGGATGGTCTCGCCCTGACCCAGGGCGTGGGGTTCCGGTTCGGCCGGCAAGGCGCTGTCGGTCAGCGGCGCCAGGTGATGACGCGGCAGATAGAGGTGTACCCAGGTACCGGCGCCGGGCGCGGAGTCGATGCGGATCTCGCCACCCGACTGCAGTACGAAGCCATGCACCATGGACAGTCCCAGGCCGGTGCCCTGGCCAATGGGCTTGGTGGTGAAGAAGGGATCGAATACCCGGGCGAGGACCTCGTCGCTCATGCCGCTCCCGGTATCGCCCACGCTCAGGCGCACGAAGTCGCCCACGGGCAGTGCCTGGCGCTCGGCCTGGGTCGCGTCCAGGCGCTCGTTGCTCAGGACGATACGGATGCGCCCGCCGTCGGGCATGGCGTCGCGGGCGTTGAGGCAGAGGTTGAGCAGGGCGTTTTCCAGCTGCAGGCCGTCGATATGGGTCAGCCAGAGCTGGGGATCGGCTTCGCGCTCCAGGGCGATATGCGGACCTATGCTGCGCTGGATGAGGTCTTCCAGGCCGATGACCAGCTGCTCCAGCGCCACCGGTTGCGGATCCAGGGTCTGGCGCCGGGAAAAGGCCAGCAGCCGGTGGGTCAGGGCGGCGGCGCGCTGGGCGGCGCTGCGGGCGGTGCCGGTGTAGCGCTCGAGGTCCTGCAGCCGGCCCTGGCGCAGGCGCAGGTCGAGCATCTACAGCGAGCCGAGGATGCCGGTCAGCAGGTTGTTGAAGTCATGGGCGATGCCGCCGGTGAGCTGGCCGACGGCCTCCATCTTCTGCGACTGGCGCAGGGCTTCTTCCATCAGCCGGATGCGCTCCTGCTCGTTGAGGCGCTCGGTGACGTCGTAGGCGAACTCATAGGCCCCGATACAGCGGCCTTCGGCATCGTGCAGGGGGCTGAACTGCAGTTCGTAATGGCGCTGCGTCGAGCCCTCGTCCACCGAGACGATCTCGCGGAAGGTCTCACCCGCGAAGGCGCGTTGCCACAGCGGGATGATCACCTCGTACAACTCGGGACGCCGCTTGAGGTTCTCGCTCAGGGAACCGCCGATATGGGGGCGGACACTCACCACGCGTTCGAAGACATCGGCGCCGGTACCGTTGATCGCCAGCCAGCGAAAGTCGAAATCCAGCACCTGGATCAGAGCGGTGGCACCGTCCACCACGTTGGCCAGGATGCGGTTGGCGGCCAGGGCGGCCTGCACCCGTTCTTCGAGGGTTTCGTTGAGTTGCCGCAAGGCGATTTCGGCGCGCTTGCGCGCGGTGATGTCCTGGAACAGCACGGCGACCTGGCGGCGGCTGGCCGGCTCGATGCGAAAGGCGGTCAGCTCCAGGTAGCGCCCCGTGGCCACCAGCTCCTGCTCGAAGCGGATGGCTTCGCCGGTGCGCAGCACGTGGCCATAGCGGTCGAGCCAGGCCTGGGCCTCGTCGCCGACCACCTCGCGCAGCTTCTTGCCGACAATGTTGGCAATCCCGGCGTGGGCGGTATAGGCCGGGTTCGCCTCGACATGGACGTAGTCGCTCAAGGGGCCATGAGGCCCGTCGAGGAACTCGATGATGCAGAAGCCCTCATCCATGGCGTTGAACAGGAACTGGTACCGCTCGCTGGCCAGGGTCGCGCTGTTTTCCGCAGGCACGGCGCGGGCGTCGAGCTGCTGGCGCAGCTGCTGATTGTCTTGCTCCAGCTCGGCAAGGCGCGCCAGCAGGGCGGGGATGTCGGCGACAGGCACGGCAGTCTCGGCGAAAAGAGATGAGGCGACGGCTTCGCTTCAAAGACCGGCATTAGACGGCCAAAGCCAGAAAAGTGCTAGGCGCATCACAGATTCTTCAAGGGAGTATTCAGAGTCCGGTCAGGGTGCTTGGCGTGACGCCAAGGCCGGCTCTGATAGCCAGGGTCTAGCCCCTTGATAGATGTCTGACCACTCTGCTTTGGATGGATTGACACCTGCCAAAGTCACTCATACGATGTCATATGAATATCTGGTAACAGCTTTCCAACGACCCCGGTTCACGCCGGTCAATAACAACAAGTCAGGAAGCCCATTCGATGACTATCCAGGTCACTCCCGAGACGGAGTCCGCCCTGCGGCCGCAGGACACGCCCGTCGCCGCTACCCCGCAAGTCTCCCGCTTCACCCGCTATCGCTGGCTGATCTGCGCCCTGTTGTTCATCGCCATCGGCATCAACTACATCGACCGCCAGATGATTGGCATCCTCAAGCCCACGCTGCAGGCGGACCTGGGCTGGACGGAGACCGACTACGCCAAGATCGTGTTCTGGTTCCAGTGCGCCTACGCCATCGGCTTCCTGACCTTTGGCCGCATCATCGACAAGGTCGGGGTGCGCATCGGCTATGCCCTGGCCTTCACCATCTGGACCATCGCCAGCATCGGTCACGGTATCGCCCATACCGTCACCCACTTCGTGCTGGTGCGCTTCACCCTCGGCTTCGGCGAGTCCGGCAGCTTTCCGGCCAGCCTCAAGGCGGTCTCGGAATGGTTTCCGCAAAAGGAACGGGCCCAGGCCACCGGGCTGTTCAACGCCGGCACCGCCATGGGTCCTATCATCACACCTTTGCTGGTACCGGCCATCACCCTGGCCTGGGGCTGGCGCGCGGCCTTCATCTCCATCGGTCTGGTCACCGCGCTGTGGCTGATCGCCTGGCTGCTGATCTATCGCCGCCCCCATGAGCACCCCAAGGTGAGTCGCGAAGAGCTGGCCTACATCCAGGCCGACGATGGCTCCCCGGTATCGGCCAAGCCGGCCGTCGCGGCCAAGATCTCCTGGTTCAAGCTGCTGACCTTCCGCGAGACCTGGGCCTATGCCGCCGGCAAGTTCCTCACCGATCCGATCTGGTGGCTGTACCTGTTCTGGCTGCCGGACTTCCTCGGCAAGACCTACGGCCTGAATCTGAAATCCTTCGGTCCGCCGCTGATCGCCATCTATATCCTCGCCGACATCGGCTCGGTGATGGGTGGCTGGGGCTCGTCCAAGCAGATGAAGCTCGGCCGCAGCGCCAACCTGGCGCGCAAGACCACCATGCTACTTTGCGCCCTAGCGGTCGTGCCCATCGTCACCGCCCAGTTCGTCTCCAGCCTGTGGCTGGTGGTGGGCATCATCGGCCTCGCCGCCGCGGCCCACCAGGCCTGGTCGGCCAACCTGATGACCCTGCCGTCGGATCTCTTCCCCAAGGAAGCCGTGGCCTCGGTGATCGGCATCGGCGGTACCGCCGGCGCCATCGGCGGCATGCTGATGACCACTTACAACGGCTACATCCTGGAGATCTTCAAGTCCTACCAGCCGATCTTCATCGTCGCCGGCAGTGCCTACCTGGTGGCCATCGTGGTCATCCATGTGCTCACGCCGCGGCTCAAGCCGGTACCGTTGGAGCGCATCTCGGTGGGCTGACCGCGGGTCGCTGACAAGCAAGCCGTCGGGTCCCCCCGGCGGCTTTTTTCATGCCGGCGGCTGTCCGGATCGCGCAGGGGGCTGTCCTGCTCGCGAGCGCAGCGGGCCGGCGGGGCGCTCAGACTCGGGGACCCCGTCCTGGAGTCCCCCATGCTCAAGCAACCCCAGACCAAGTACCGCGGCTTCGCCGCGCCCCCGTTGCCCGACCGCCAATGGCCGGGCCGTCAGCTGACCCAGGCACCGCGCTGGTGCTCAACCGACCTGCGCGATGGCAACCAGGCGCTGATCGAGCCCATGGGGCTGGAGCGCAAGCGGCGCTTCTTCGCCCTGTTGCTGGCGATCGGCTACCGGGAAATCGAGGTGGCCTTTCCCGCGGCGTCCCAGACCGATTTCGATTTCGTGCGGGAACTGGTCTCCGCGGACGGACTGCCGAACGATCTCTGGCTGCAGGTGATGACGCCGGCGCGCAGCGAGCTGATCGAGCGCACCTTCGCGGCACTGGAGGGCGTACCCCGCGCCATCGTGCATCTCTACAACGCCACCGCGCCGCTGTTTCGCCGGGTGGTGTTCGACCAGGATCGCGCCGCCACGCTGGCCATGGCGGTGGCCGGTACCCGGCGCGTGCGCGCCCTGTGTGACGCCCAGCCGGAGACGGCCTGGACCTATCAGTATTCACCCGAGACCTTCTGCTTCACCGAAGCCGACTTCGCCCTGGAGATCTGCCAGGCGGTGCGCGAGGCCTGGCAGCCCTCGGCGGAGCGCCCGCTGATTCTCAATCTGCCGGCGACGGTGGAAGTGGCCACGCCCAATGTCTATGCCGATCAGATCGAAGGCTTCATCCGCGGCCTGGGTCCGGCGCCCCATGTGACCATCAGCGTCCATCCGCACAACGACCGCGGCACCGGCGTCGCCTGCGCCGAACTGGCCCAGCTGGCCGGGGCCACGCGGGTCGAGGGCTGTCTGTTCGGCAATGGCGAGCGCACCGGTAACGTCGATCTGGTGACCCTGGCGCTGAATCTCTACAGCCAGGGCATCACGCCGGGGATCGACTTCTCCCGCCTGGAAGAGGTGGCCAGCGTAGTGGAAGCCTGCAACCAGCTGACCATCCATCCGCGGCATCCCTATGGCGGTCGCCTGGCCCTGGCCGCCTACCCAGCGCAGGCCGCACCGCTGGGGATCATCGATCCGGCCGATCTGGGCCGGGTGGCGGGCTAAGGGCCGGGGGGCAGCTCCGTCTGGCCGCGATAGGCGGAAGGCGACACCCCCAGCACCTGGCGGAAGCGGGTGGCGAAGGCACTGGGGCTGGCATAGCCGTGGTCCAGGGCGACGTCGACGATGGGGTGGCCGGCGGCCAGCGAGGTCAGGCTGGAATCCAACCGCGCCCGCTGCAGCCACTGGCCGAAGGTCAGGCCGGTCTCCTTGAGGAACAGCCGGCTCAGGGTGCGCTCGCTGACCGCCAGCCGCGCGGCGGCGCGGGTCAGCGTCCAGCGCTCGCCCGGGTGCTGGCGCAGGTGGCGGCAGAGTGCGGCGAGCGTGGCATCCACCGGCCAGGGTAGGTGCAGTCCGGCGGTGGGCGAGCCCTGCAACTCGTCGAGCATCAGCTGCAGGATAGAGCGGGCGCGCCCCTCGGCCGGTCGATCGGCAGGCAGGGGCAGGGCGGCCAGGATGAGTTCGCGCAGGAGCGGCGAGACGGCGATCAGCTGGCAGCGCGTCGGCAGCTCGGCCCGTACTCGCGGATCGACGAACAGGGTGCGCACCTCAACGCGGCCCAGCAGGTGAAGATCGTGCTCTTCGCCGGCGGGTACCCAGCCCCCCCGCCCGGGCGGCACCACCCAGCGCCCCTGGGCGGTGTTGACGATGACGATGCCGCAGAGGGCATGAATCAGCTGCGCCTGGCGATGGCGATGGGGCGGCACCCGCTCGCCATGGGCATAGTCCTGGGCCAGGGCGTGGAGGCCATTGCAGGAGCTGAAGTCGAGGTACATGGCCGTCAGGACGGCGCGCGGCCGGCCAGCCACTTGCCCAGCAGGGCATCCAGCTGCCGCTGCTCGGCCTCGCTGAGGGTGGCCAGGGCGCGGCGCTCGTTGTCGACGTGAGCGGTCATCAGGCCGTCGATCAGGGCGAAGCCGTCCGCGGTGAGGGCCACCAGGGTGCCGCGGCGATCCTCGGGATTTTTGCGCCGTTCGATCAGCCCGGCGCGCTCCAGGCGGTCGAGGCGATTGGTCATGCCGCCCGAGGAGATCATGGCCGATTCATAGAGGACGGTCGGACTCAGGGCATAGGGCTCGCCGGCGCGCCTCAGGGTGGCCAGCACATCGAATTCGCCATAGTGCAGCCGGTGTTCGTCGAAGAAGGGCTGCAGGACATCGCGGTTGAGCACCTGGGCCATCTCGCCCAGGCGACCCACCAGGCGCATGGGCAGGGCATCCAGGTCGGGGCGCTCGCGGCGCCACTGGTCCACGGCGAATTCGGCGCGATCGGCCATCGGCTTACCTCGGGAATATATCTTGATGTTAAGATACTTCTCATCAAGAGAAATATCGCGTCACTCCGGAGATTGTCCATGCTTTCCGCGTCACCTTCATCCCCGACCACGCCCGCACCGCGCCAGGACGCCTTCCTCGCCGTGTTGCTGGTGCTGCTGGTCGGCCTCAATCTGAGACCCATCCTGGCCGCCATCGGCCCGCTGCTGGATGGCATCCAGGCCGCCACCGGCCTGGAAGGCAGCGGCGCCGGGGTGCTGACCACCCTGCCGATCGCCGCCATGGGCCTCTGCGCCCTGGGTGGCGCCCGTCTGCAGGCGTGGCTCGGCGAGCGCCGCGGCATCGCCCTTGGCCTGCTGCTGCTGGCCCTGGCCAATGCGCTGCGCTGGGAAGAGCCGAGCGGTCTGGGGCTGATCCTCACCGCCGGGCTGGGCGGCGTCGGCATCGCCCTGGTGCAGGCGCTGATCCCGGCCTACATCCGCCGCTGCCATCCGCAGCGCACCAGTACCCTGATGGGTCTCTACACCACCGGCATCATGGGCGGTGCGGCCGTGGCGGCGGCCACCGCCGCGCCCCTGGCCGAGCAGTGGGGCTGGGCCCAGGGCCTGGCGCTCTGGACCCTGCCGGTGCTGCTGGCGCTCGGCACCTGGCTGGCCCTGGCCCGTCCGGATGCGCCAGTGCAGGACGCGACACCCCGCGCGCAACCCTGGCGGCAGCGCCAGGCCTGGCTGCTGCTGGCCTTCTTCGGCATCGGTACTGCCGCCTACACCCTGGTGCTGGCCTGGCTGCCACCGTACTACACCGGCCTCGGCTGGCAACCGGCCGACAGCGGCCTGTTGCTGGGCGGCGTGAGTCTCGCCGAGGTCAGCGCCGGTCTCCTGCTGTCGGCGACCATCGCCCGGCTGCGCAATCGCCGGCCGCTGGTGCTGGGGGTGCTCGGCGTGGTGCTGGTGGGGCTACTGTGCCTGGCGCTGGCGCCGCTGCAGCTGGCGGTGCCCACCGCCATTCTGCTCGGCCTGGGCATCGGCGCGCTGTTTCCGCTGTCGCTGATCCTGGCGATGGACAAGGTGCGCGATCCCGCCGATGCCGGCGCGCTGCTCGGTTTCGTCCAGGGCGGTGGCTATCTGATCGCCAGCCTGGCGCCGCTGGCCGCCGGCATCCTGCGCGACCACCTGGACAGCCTGGCCAACGCCTGGCTGCTGATGGCGGTCGGCGTGGTATTGCTGATGGGTCTCGGCCTGCGCCTGACCCGTCCGGAGCGCCCGGTCGTGGCGCGCGGCTACCAGCGGGCCTAGCTGTTTGAACCTAGCCGGCGCGCGGCAGGCGCAACTCCACGCAGAAGCCGCCCCGCGCCCTATTGCTGAAGGTCAGGGCACCGCCCAGGCGGCGAGTGATGGTCTCGACGATGGCCAGCCCCAGCCCGGCGCCCTGGGGGTTGCCGGCACTGTAGAAACGATCGCACAACCGCGCCAGTTCGGCCTCGTCCACCCCGGGGCCGCGGTCCTCCACCCGCAGCAGGACGCCCTGGTCCTGGCTGGCCTCGATGCCGACTTCCACCGCGCTGCCGGCGGGGGCGAAGGCCAGGGCGTTGGTGATCAGATTCTGCAGCGCGATGGAGATGGCGTCCGGATCGCCCAGCACCGGCGGTCCGGCCTGGGCCGCCAGCACCAACTCCACCTGCTGCCTGAGCGCCAGCGGCGTCAATTCCGCCAGCTCTTCGCGCACCAGGGGTTCCAGGGCCAGCGGCTGGACCTGGGTGGCGCCGGGTTCCAGTCGCGCCAGGGTCAGCAACTGGCTGGCCAGGCGGGTGGCCCGGCTGACGCCCTGGCGCAGATAGCCCAGGGCTTCGTCGCGCTCCGCGGCCGTCTCGGCGCGCTGGGCGTTCTGCGCATGCAGGTCGAGGATCGCCAGGGGCGTGCGCAATTCGTGGGCGGCGTCGGCGATGAAGCGCCGTTCGCGATCGAGCAGGGCGCGCAACTGGGCGAGCTGGTGATCCAGGGCGCCGCGCATGGGTTGCAATTCCGGCGGCAGCGGGCCGGCCGGCAGCGGCGCCAGGCTGTGGGGATCGCGCTCGCGCAGTCCGCGGGCGAAATCCTGCAGCGGTCGCAGTCCCCAGCCCAGCAGCAGCCAGAGCACCCCGACCAGCAGCGGCAGGCCCACCAGGGTCGGCCAGAGGGTATGGCTGACGATGCGCTGGATCAGGTCCTGGCGCAGGTCCTCGCGCTCGCCAACCCAGATGCGCAGGCCGCCATCGGCGGTACGCACCAGCATCCCGCACCATTCGCGCCCGTTCTCGAACACCTCGTGCAGGCCCTCCGGCGGCACCTCGGCCAGCCGCGGCGCATTGCCGGAGCGGGCCAGCAGCCGGCCATCGGCGGTCCAGACCTGGAAGGTCAGCTGATTCTCGTAGGGGTGCGCCGCCACGCTGCCGGGAGCGGGTTGCATGGCGCGATCGAACATCCGGATCAGCTCCGGCCAGCGATCCGCCGCCGGCGTGCCGGCCTGCAGCAGGCCTTCCAGCAGGCGCGCGCCCTGCACCAGCTGGGCGTCGTAGATACCCTCGATCTCGCGATGGCTGTCGCGCAGCGCCAGCAGGGCGAGGGCCAGGCTGCCGGCCAGCACCAGGGCCAGGGTGGGGGCGAGGATGCGCGTACGGATGGCGATCATGGCTGACGCTCCAGCAGATAGCCCACCCCGCGCACGGTGCGGATCAGGCCGCTGTCGAGCTTCTTGCGCAGGTTGTGGATGAGCACTTCCAGGGTGTTACCCGAGGCGGCTTCCTGCCAGCCATAGAGGGTATTGCTCAGCCGTTCGCGGGTGATGACGGCGCCCGGCCGCAGCAGCAGCTGGTGCAGCAGCTGGTATTCCATGGGGGTCACCACCACCTCGGCGCCGCGGTAGTGCACCAGCTGGCTGGCCGGGTCGAGGCTGATGCCGGCGTGCTCCAGCAGCGGTTGCGCGCGGCCACAGCTGCGGCGGATCAGGGCGCGCAGGCGCGCCTTGAGTTCGTCCAGGTCGCAGGGCTTGACCAGGTAGTCGTCGGCGCCGGCATCCAGGCCCTGGATGCGATCGGCCTTGGCGTCGCGAGAGGTGAGCACCAGTACCGGCACCTGGCCGTCCGGCTGGCTGCGCAGGCGGCGCAGCAGCTCGAGGCCGTCGAGGCGCGGCAGGCCCAGGTCCAGCAGCACCAGATCGAAGCGCTCGGCGGCCAGGGCGTGTTCGGCGGCCAGGCCGTCGGCCACCCAGTCCAGGGTATAGCCCTCGCCGCGCAGGGCCATGCGGATGCCCTGGGCCAGGGCCGCATCGTCTTCCACCAGCAGTACCCGCACGACCGCGTTCCTCTCGTTGCCTGCCGCCAGCCCGCCATCATCGCCGCTGCCCTGGCGCAGCGGCAGGGGCAACTGTTACCGGGCGTTGCATCCTAAGATTGCATTAAGGTTCGGCGCCGAGCCTGGGTCTCCCAACACAAGAGGAGCTTCGCCATGCGCCGTCTACTGCTACCGCTGCTGTTAGTAAGCCCCCTGGCCCTGGCTGCCGAGCCCCAGTGCACCCAGGCGGACAAGTCGACCTGGCAGAACGCCGAGCAATTCCAGGCCAAGCTGCGCGAGCAGGGCTACGAGATCAAGAAGTTCAAGATCACCAAGGGCAACTGCTACGAGATCTACGGCTTCGACAAGGACAGGCGCAAGGTCGAGATCTATCACGATCCGGTGAGCGGCAAGGCGGTCAAGAGCGAGATCGACAGCTGATGAGCGCGGCGACCGTGCGGCTCTGGGATCCCCTGGTACGGCTGTTCCACCTGTCGGTCGCCGCCGCCTTTTTCGCCAACTACTTCTTCAACGAGAAGGGCGCCTTCTGGCACCGCTGGATCGGCTACTACGCCAGCGCCTGGCTGCTGGTGCGCCTGGCCTGGGGTTTCGTCGGCCCGCGCAGCGCGCGCTGGAGCGACTGTTGGCCGACCCGCGCGCGGCTGGGCGCCCATCTGCGCGATCTCTGGCAGGGGCGGCCCCATCATCGTCTCGGCCATTCGCCGCTGGGCGCCCTGGTGATGCTGCTGATGATGGCCGCCATCGGCGGCCTGGGCGTCACCGGCTTTCTCATGCGCGAGGTGGATGCCCTCTGGGGCGCCGACTGGCCCGAGGACCTGCACGCCTGCTTCGCCAACGGCCTGCTGGCGCTGGTCTGCCTGCATGCCGTGGCCGCCGTGGTGGAAAGCCTGAGGGTGGGCGACAACCTGCCGCTGTCGATGCTGACCGGTCGCCGTCGCCCGCTGGATGAGTCGTCCCCGCGCGACTAGGCGCAGTGCCCGTCGAGGGTACCGGGCGGATCCACCTGCACCGTCACGTGCTGCAGGCCATGGCGACTGCGCAGCAGCTCGCCCACCAGGGTCGGCAGGCGCAGGGGATCGCTGCCCGGCGCCGGGGTGATGTGCAGGGTGGCGATACGGGTCTCGTCGGTCAGGGTCCAGACGTGCAGATGGCCCACCTCGGCCACCTCCGGCAGGGCGCGGACCGCCGCCGTGGCACCGGCCGTGTCGAATTCCCGCGGCGCCGCCTGCAGGAGCACCGCGCCGGCGTCGCGCACCAGGGTCCAGGCCGATTTGACGATCAGCAGGGCGACCAGGATCGACAGCGCCGGGTCCAGCCAGGTCCAGCCGGTCCAGAGGATGCCCAGGGCGGCGGCGATGGCGCCCACCGAACCCAGCAGGTCGCCGGCCACATGGAGGAGGGCGCCGCGCAGGTTGCTGTCGTCCTTGTGCCCGCCGTTGAGCACCACGAAGCCGACGATATTGACCGCCAGGCCGATCACCGCCACCGCCAGCATGGGGCCGGACAACACCTCGGTGGGCTCGCGCAGCCGCATGATGGCCTCCCAGCCGATCCACAGGACCAGCAGCAGCAGGGCGACGCCATTGGTCAGGGCGGCGAGGATGCGCACCCGGTGGAAGCCATAGGTGAAGCGCGCATTGGCCGCCTTGGCCGCCACCCGGTAGGCCACCAGCGCCAGCAGCAAGGCCGCGGCATCCGAGACCATGTGCCCGGAGTCGGCGATCAGCGCCAGGGAGCCGGACCACCAGCCGCCCACGGCCTGAACGATGGCGTAGCCAAAGGTGAGGGCGAAGACCAGTTTGAGCTTGCGCTCGTTGTCGGCGGTCACCCGCGGGGCGTGGGAATGACCATGGTCGTGGCCATGCTGATGGTCGTGGTCGTGGTCGTGGTCGTGGTCATGATCGTGGTGAGAGGTGGAGCCACTCATCTACAGGTCTCCGGAGCATTGAGGAGGCGGTTGGGCACAGGCCCTTCTCTGACCATCCTGAAGCCTGAAGTGACTTCAGGGTCAAGCGGGTCGGCAGTCATCTGACCCCTTGGTCATCTGTTACTGCGCATGAGCCGCTAAGACTTCATTAAGGTTCGCCCCTCAGGGTAGCGGCTCCCTGTCGCCGGAGCCCGCTCATGATCGCCTTCCCCCGTCTCCCCTCGCGCGTGCGCAGGGCGCCCTGATGCTGCTCGCAGCCTTCTCCCGTCCCCGCGCTTCGGGCTGGCGGCCCTGGCGCAATCTGCTGCTGCTGAGCAGTCTGAGTTGCCTGCTGTTGCTGGCCGACGACTTCCTGCAGCAAGGCTTCACGCCAAACAACCGCGCCGAGTTGGAAGCAGGCTATGTGGCCGCGCTCTGGGTGTTCAGCCTGGCGCTCTGGCTGAGCAATCTGCCGCGCCTGGCGGCGGTCATCCTGCTGGGATTCGCCCTGATGCAGCTAATGCAGCTGGGCAACCTGAGTTTCTTCGGCGAGCCGCTCAGCGCCATCGACATCCAGGCCCTGCTGGGCGACACCGCCGAAGTGCGCCAGACGCTGTGGCTCAGTCTGCCCGAACACTGGCCGGTGCTGCTGTGCGTGGGGCTGCCCTATGGACTGCTGATCGCGCTGCATCTCCAGTTGCCCGGCCGAGTGCCGCTGCCGGCCAGTCGCTGGGCGCTGATCCTGATCGCCGCGGTGCTGCTGTCCAAACCCTATCGCGCCACCTATCGCAACCTTGATGCCTTCGTGCCGAGCCCCGCGCGCAGCGGGCTGCACAACAGCCTCAACGCCTTTTCCGCCTGGGCGGTGCGCCTGGCCGGGCGTGACGACGTCGTCCTGCCGCCCACCGCCTATGCGCCCTATGGACTGGCCCAGGTGCCCAGCAGCGCGCGGCACGTCTGGCTAGTGGTGGCCGATTCCCTGCGCAGCGATCGCCTGGGCGTCTTTGGCTATGCGCGCGATACCACGCCCCAGCTGTCGGCCTATCTGGCGAGCAATCCCCAGACACTGATCCGCCCAGGGGTGGCAGCGGGGGTGGCCACCGACGTGAGCCTGCCCTATCTGCTCAATCCGATCCGCGAACCGGGCCAGGACGGGCGCCTGCGCAGCGGCGAGATCAATCTGTTCCGCTTCGCCCAGGCCGCCGGCTTTCGCACCCACTGGCTGTCGTCCCAGGAATCCAAGTTGCTGGCGCACCTGGGCAGTCGCTATCTGGACGTCTCCATCACCCGCGAGGACCATCCGCTGCGCTTCCTGCAACGCCAGGACCGTGCCCTGCTGGAGATCCTCGACGAACAGCAATGGGCGCCGCGCAACTTCGTGGTGCTCAACCTGCGCACCGCGCACCTGCCCTATGCGCAGAACTATCGCCACGAGAACACCCCGGCGCCCTGGCCGGATAGCGGGGCCGAGGGCCAGGCCAATGCCTACGACAATTCCCTGCACTATCTCGACGGCCTGCTCGCCGAGATCCTCACCGACTTCGACCGCCTCGACGGCGAGCGCTATCTGATCATCACCGGCGACCATGGCCAGCGGCTGGGGGAGGGCGGTCACTGGGGGCATAACGACCTGGTGCCCGAGGTCAGCGACGTGCCGGTGATCGTGGTGGCGCGGGACGCACCGCCCCAACCCCTGGCCGAGCTGCAGGGCGAGCGCTGGATCAGCCACTACGAGGCCGGCAGCTGGCTGGCGCAGCTGCTGGGGACCCGTATCGACAATCCCAATCGCCGCCCCGACGAGTACTTCGTCCATGGCAAGCTCCTGTTCAGCGACAATTTCGTGCAGCGCGTCTGCGAATCGCCCACCGGCCTCGTGCACCAGCCGCCGCAGCAGCTGAGCACCTTGCTGCTGGATACCTCGGTGGCGCCCTGCGGTTAGGGCCGCGGCCGTCTTACCCTTGGCCTCGGGGCGCCGCTACACTGCCGGCGCCTCTTCATCTCAGTCGCAGGATCCCGTCATGCCTTCCGCTTCTCCTGTTTCCCGCTATGCGCGCAGCGCCCGGCTGCTGCACTGGCTCATGGCCGCGCTGGTACTGCTGGCCTATGTACTGATCCTCAACCGCGGGCAATTCGAGCGGGGCTCCCTGGAGCGCCAGTGGGTGACGCTCAGCCATTTCTGGGTCGGGCTGCTGGTCCTGGCGCTGGTCTTGCCGCGGCTGCTGGTGCGCCATCGCCATCCGGTACCGCCGATCACGCCGCCGCTGGCGCGAAGCCTGGAGGCCGTCGGCCGGCTGACCCACTATGGGCTCTATGCCTTTCTGCTGGCCCAGCCGCTGCTCGGACTGTTCACCGTCTGGCTGACCATCGGCGCGGTCAAGATCCCCTCCAGCACCTGGGCGCTGCCTTCGCCCTTCCCGGTGGACGCGGAACTGGCGAAGACGCTCAAGGGCGTGCACCTCTGGCTCGGCAAGGCCTTCTACTGGGTGATCGGCCTGCACCTGCTGGCCGCGCTCTGGCATCACCTGGTGCGCAAGGACGACACCTTGAAGCGCATGCTTTAACGCGGTTCGAGGGCGATGATGCGGTCGCGACCGCCTTCGGCCAGCAGATAGCCGTCGCCCCGTGGCAGCAAGGCCTGGGGCGCGCGCAGGAAGGTCAGGATGGCGCGCGGGGCCGACTGGCGATCCCAGAGCAGCAGGCGGGCGCGGTGGGTGGAGTCTTCGCTGATCCACAGGCCGCGGCGGTCGCAGAGCAGAAAGCTCGGCTCGCGCAGATCGCGCAGCGCCGGCGGATCCCGGCCATCGTCGCTCAGCTGGCGCACCAGGCCGCGGGATTTCTCGGTATAGAAGGCACTGCCGTCCGGGCAGCGGGTAAAGGACTCCGCCTCGTCCAGGTGGTCGCGCAGCACCGTCAGGCTGCCATCGGCGGCGTCGTAGCGCAGCAGGCGTCCGGCCCCCTTGCGGTCTTCCACGGCATAGAGCCGCTTGCCTTCGGCCCAGAGGCCCTGGGCGTTGATACCGGTGAAGAGATCGCGACTGCCGGCGGCGTCGAACCAGCGGATGGGATGGGTGCCGCCTTCCTGGCTGTAGGCGAAGCCGTCCTGGTAGGGCACCAGGCCGTCGGGCTTGTACAGCCCCTCGCTGAGCACGCTGCGCCGGCCCTGGGCATCGATGCGCAGCAGCCGGCCCTTGCCGTCCTTGAGTTCTTCCGCGGTGAGCAGGGCATCGCCCTGCCAGGCCAGGGCGCTGGCCTTGGCGATGTCGGCATGGGCGACTTCGTAGCGCCAGCCGGGAGCGGCCTGGGCCGGCCAGAAGCGCTGCCAGGCGAGAAAGCCCAGTGCGGCCAGCAGCAGGGCGGCCAGGACGAGGAGGGCGCTACGCCAGGGCCGGGCCATCAGCTGGCGACGGCGGCCAGGTGTTCATGGAGGATGGCCACGCCGATCACGATCAGCACCACGCCACCGAGCATCTCCGCGCGCTTGCCGACCAGATTGCCCATCACCCGGCCCAGCATCACCCCGGTGGTGACCATGATCATGGTGGCGAGGCCGATGGCCAGGGCGGCGGTGACGATGTTGACGTCGATGAAGGCCAGGCCCACGCCCACGGCGAGGGCATCGATGCTGGTGGCCACGGCGGTCAGGGCCAGCAGCAGGAAGGAATGCTGGCGGGGCTTTTCTTCCTCGGCCTCGGGCGCGCCGAAGCCGGCCCAGATCATGCGCAGGCCGAGCACGGTGAGCAGGGTGAAGGCGATCCAGTGATCCCAGGGCTGGACGTACTGGGCGGCGGTGAGGCCGACGGCCCAGCCGATCACCGGGGTGATGGCTTCGATGACGCCAAAGATGGCGCCGGTGCGCAGGGCTTCGCGCAGGCAGGGCTTATGCAGGCTGGCACCCTTGCCGACGGCGGCGGCAAAGGCATCGGTGGACATGGCGAAGGCCAGGAACATCAGGGAAGCGGGGTTCATCGTGACAGCGCCGGCCGGGCTCGATCCACAAGACACCCCCGCACGCCCGGCGTGGCGCGGTGATGCCTCTGGTCTCGCCAACCCTGACTGGCTGTCCTGACCACGGCGGTTGCCGAGTATGTTGATCAGGACGCTTTCCACCGCGGTGGAAGCAGGCTACTCCCCAAAGAGGCCGCCACCTTACCCATCCGGATAGAGAAAGTCTATCTTGTAGATAGTTCTAATATATATAGCCTTGGCTAAATCTTCTGCCGTCGAGTCTTTCGAACGCTGTGGTAGAGCCGCTGCAGGCCGCGCTGTTACTGGGTTGGGGGGCTCGGCACAGGATGCTGTGGGAGACGGGCTGCGGCTACCGGCGCCCTGTGCCGACGTCGTACAGGGATGCCCGGAGGTCGCTTGATCCCGCTGGGCAGGGCAGGAAGCGTACCTTTACCGGCCATGAGGTCCGGCGCCAGCCCGACACTAATGATGGCGCTCTGCCGTCCCCGTTTCGTCATGCCGCTGACACTTAATTGTCACATTTCGGCAATAGCCTAGCGCCAGCCCTCACTAGGTAATGGAGCCACCATGAAACGCACGTTCAGCCTCTCTCTGTTGTTGTCGGCCTTTTGCCTGAGCACCGCCGCTCACGCCGTGGATGTCACGGGCGCCGGCTCGAGCTTCGTCTTCCCCGTTCTGTCGAAGTGGTCGCAAGGCTTCAGCGAGAAGACTGGCAACCGTATCAACTACCAGTCCATCGGCTCCGGCGGCGGCATCGCCCAGATCAAGGCCGGCACCGTGGACTTCGGCGCCACCGACGCCCCCATGAGCACCGACGACCTGCAGAAGGGCGGTCTGGGCCAGTTCCCGACCATCATCGGCGGCATCGTGCCGGTGATCAACGTGGAAGGCATCGAGCCTGGCAAGCTGAAGCTCGACGGCCCGACCATGGCCAAGATCTTCATGGGCGAGATCAAGACCTGGAACGACCCAGCCATCGCCGCGCTGAACCCCGGCATGAAGCTGCCTGAGGGCGCCATCACCGTGGTGCGTCGTTCCGACGGCTCGGGTACCTCCTACAACTTCACCAACTACCTGGCCAAGGTCAGCCCGGAGTGGAAGGAGAAGTTCAACTTCGGTACCACCGTCAACTGGCCGGTCGGTGTGGGTGGCAAGGGTAACGAGGGTATCGCCGCCTACGTGAAGCAGATCAAGGGCTCCATCGGCTACGTCGAGTACGCCTATGCGCTGACCAACAAGATGACCCATGTGCAGCTGAAGAACGCCGCCGGCAACTTCGTGCAGCCCGAAGCCAAGAGCTTCCAGGCCGCCGCCGCCACCGCCGACTGGAAGAGCGCCAAGGACTTCAACCTGCTGATGACCAACGCCCCGGGCGCCGACGCCTGGCCGATCACCGCCACCACCTGGATCGTGATGTACAAGGAACCCAAGAACGAAGAGCGCAGCAAGGTCGCCTTCGACTTCTTCAAGTGGTCCCTGGAGCATGGCCAGAAGGATGCCGCGGCCCTGGATTACGTCCCGGTCCCGGACACCCTGGTCAAGCAGATCGAAGGCTACTGGGCGTCCGACTTCAAGAAGTAAGCACGCCTGTCCCGCCGCCTGGATCCCCTGGGGTCCGGGCGGTTTCGCGCGTCCTTCCAGGTAGACGGAAAGCTCCATGACCGACCAGACCCTGCCCCTCTCCGCCGCTCAGGAACAGCGCATCCGCCGGGATACCCGCGCCGATGTCTGGTTCCGCCGGCTGCTGTTTTCCGCCGCGCTGCTGGTACTGCTGGTACTGGTCGGCGCCGCCGCGTCCACCCTCTGGGGCGGCCGCCACGCCTTCATGACCTTTGGCCTGGACTTCATCACCTCGGCCGAATGGGATGTCGGAGCCGAGAAGTTCGGCGCCCTGGTGCCCATCTACGGCACCCTGATGACTTCCTTCATCGCCCTGCTGCTGGCCGTGCCTACCGCCTTCGGCATCGCCCTGTTCCTCTCCGAGATCGCCCCGACCTGGCTGCGCGGTCCGGTGGCCACGGCGGTGGAACTGCTGGCCGGTATCCCCTCGATCATCTACGGCATGTGGGGCCTGTTCGTCTTCGGTCCCTTCATGGCCGCGCACATCTCGCCCTTCATCAACGACTACCTCGGCGCCATTCCGGTGATCGGCGTGCTGTTCCAGGGGCCGCCGCTGGGCATCGGCATGCTGACCGCCGGCATCATCCTGGCGATCATGATCCTGCCCTTCATCACCTCGGTGATGTACGAGGTGTTTCGCAGCGTGCCGGCCCAGCTCAAGGAATCGGCCTATGCGCTGGGGTCCACCACCTGGGAAGTCTGCTGGGACATCGTGCTGCCCTACACCCGCTCGGCGGTGGTCGGCGGCGCCTTCCTCGGTCTCGGTCGCGCCCTGGGCGAGACCATGGCGGTGACCTTCGTCCTGGGTAACGCCCACCAGTTCTCCCTCTCGCTGATGATGCCGAGCAGCTCCATCGCCTCGGTGATCGCCAACGAATTCAACGAGGCCTACACCGATCTGCACCGCTCTTCGCTGATCGCCCTGGGCTTTTTGCTGTTCGTGGTGACCTTCTTCGTGCTGCTGGCGGCACGACTGATGCTGACGCAACTGTCGCGCAAGGCAGGTAACTGATGCACATCGACGCCTATCTCTATCGCAAGCGGCGGATCAAGAACGGCATCGCGCTGATCTTTGGCAGCGCCGCCGCCGTGCTCGGCCTGGGTTTCCTGGCCTGGATCCTCGGCACCACCCTGATCAAGGGCGTCAGCGCCCTGAGCCCGGCCATCTTCGTCGAGATGACGCCGCCGCCCGGCGCCGCCGACGGCGGTCTGGCCAACGCCCTGTTCGGCAGCGTGCTGATCACCCTGCTGGCCACCGCCATCGGCGCGCCCATCGGCATCCTCGCCGGACTCTGGTTGGCCGAATACGCCCGTCATTCCAAGCTGGGCCTGGTGGTGCGCTTCGTCAACGACATCCTCTTGTCGGCGCCGTCCATCGTCATCGGCCTGTTCATCTACACCGCCGTGGTGGTGACGCTGAACCAGTACTCCGGCGGCAGCCTGGGCTTTTCCGGTTTCGCCGGCTCCCTGGCGCTGGCCATGCTGGTGGTGCCGGTGGTGACCCGTACCACCGACGAGATGATGCAGCTGCAGCCGCCGGCCATGCGCGAAGCGGCCCTGGCCCTGGGCATCCCCCAGTGGAAGGTGACCCTGCAGATCCTCTTGCGCGCCTCCCGCGCCGGCGTGGTGACCGGGGTGCTGCTGTCCATCGCCCGCATCACCGGCGAGACCGCACCGCTGCTGTTCACCGCCTTCGGCAACCAGTACTGGAACGCCGACGTGCTCAAGCCCATGGCCACCGTGCCGGTGACCATCTTCCAGTTCGCCATGAGTCCGTTCGAGAACTGGCAGCACCTGGCCTGGGCCGGCGCCCTGCTGCTGACGCTGTTCGTGCTGCTCCTGAACCTCTCCTCTCGCTTCTTCTTTCGTAACCGGGATTCCAAGTGACTACCATGCAGACGCAGATACCGGAACTGCAGGCGCGCGACGTCGGCTTCCGTTACAAGGGCCACCAGGCGCTCAAGTCGATCAACCTGGACATCGCGGCCAAGCAGATCACCGCCATCATCGGCCCGTCCGGATGCGGCAAGTCCACGCTGCTGCGCATCTTCAACCGCATCTACTCGGAATACCCGGGGCTGGAAGCGACCGGCGAGATCCTCATGGACGGGGAGAACATCCTCGATCCCAAGTACTCGCTGAGCCGCCTGCGCAGCACCATCGGCATGGTGTTCCAGAAGCCAGTGCCCTTCCCGATGTCGATCGCCGACAACGTCGCCTACGGCATCCGCCACCACGAGCGGCTGTCCCGGGTGGAGTTGCAGGATCGCGTCGAGCAGGCCCTGCGCGGTGCGGCGCTGTGGGACGAGGTCAAGGACAAGCTCAACCAGAGCGCCCTGGGGCTCTCCGGCGGTCAGCAGCAGCGGCTGTGCATCGCCCGCACCATCGCCCTGCGTCCGCGGGTGCTGCTGCTGGATGAACCGACCTCGGCCCTGGACCCCATCTCCACCGCGCGCATCGAACAGCTGCTGGCCGAACTCAAGCAGGAGTTCACCGTGGTCATCGTCACCCACAACATGCAGCAGGCAGCGCGCTGCTCCGACGTCACCGCCTTCATGTACCTGGGCGAGCTGATCGAAGTGGACAAGACCGACAAGATCTTCACCAAGCCGGACAAGAAGCAGACCGAGGACTACATCACCGGTCGCTTCGGCTGAGGATTTCGCCGGCTCTCGGCAAGGCCACTCCCCGGAGTGGCCTTTTTCATGGGCGAGCGGAAAGTACCGGGCCAGGGCCTCTGGTCATCGTGCTCCATGCCGATCCTCTATCGCGCGGCCCGAGATGGATGAAGGTTTGATTAAATTTTGCTTCAGATTCAATGACTTGAATTAAAAGCTTTATCTTCTTGCAAGCAAAACGACATCTCTTCTGCCGAGACTGACCCAGCTTCGTGACGGGCTGCATTGCCAGCCACCACCCCCTGGATTGTCTTGAAAGGAGATCTGCCGATGTCTGTTAACCCTTATCGATTCACGGCGCTGTTCTCGGGCGTGCTCCTGGCCACCTGCTCGGCCGCCGCGAGTGCCGCTGTCGATGAGAAGCTGCTCGACATGCTCAAGGCCAACGGCTCCATCACCCCCGCCCAGTACGCCGAATTGCGCGGCGACCTGCAGCAGGAGCAGCAGGCGCGCGCCGCCCAGGTCGCCCAGCAGCAGAAGACCTCCGACTTCGAGAAGAAACTGGCCTGGGCCGCCAAGACCCAGATCAAGGGCGATGTGCGGGTGCGCCACGAGAGCATCGACATCAGCGGCGAGCCGGACAACGGTCGCGACCGCGACCGCCAGCGCATCCGGGCGCGCCTGGGTGCCTACAGCGAGATCAATCCGCAGGTGGACACCGGCATCCGCATCGCCACCGGCGGCGGCGACGATGCCCGCTCCACCAACCAGGACCTCAATGGCTACTTCAACAAGAAGCAGCTCTGGCTGGATCAGGCCTACATCGACTACCACCCCACGGCGCTGCCGAATCTGCACCTGGTGGGCGGCAAGATGGGCCAGCAGTGGGTCAGCACCGGCGACGTCATCTGGGACGCCGACATCAACCCCGAAGGCCTGGCCGGCACCTACAAGTACGACCTGGGCGGCGGCGCCGAGCTGTTCGGCAGCACCGGCTACTACGTGCTCAAGGACAACGTCGACGGCGAGGGCTATGAGTTCAAGCACGACCTGCGCCTCTACGCCGGCCAGCTGGGCAGCCGCTTCAGCCTGGGCGACGCCGCCAAGCTGATGGTCGGCGGCAGCGTCTACGCCTACGACAAGGACCAGGACAGCAGCTGCCCGACCACCGGTTCGGTTACCTCGCCCTGCGCCCTGGCGGTCAATGGCAACACCACCGACCGCTTCCAGCTCTACGAGGGCTTCGCCCAGCTGGACCTGACCAAGCTATGGGTGCCGCTGTCCTTCTATGGCCAATACGTGGTCAACGACAAGGCCGACGACGGCGAGGACACCGCCTGGCTGGTGGGCGCCAAGACCAAGCTGATGCAGCGAGTCGGACTGGAATACAACTACCGCGATGTCCAGCGCAACGCCGTGGTGGGCGCCTTCACCGACTCCGACTTCGGCAACGGCTCGACCGGCGCCCGCGGCCACAAGCTCAAGCTCGGCTACGACATCGACAAGAACTTCGGCGTCGGCCTGACCTACTTCCTCGCCGAGTCCGACACCGCCAGCCGCTTCCGCCGCGACGCCGATGTGAAGACCCTGCAGCTGGACCTGGAAGCCAAGTTCTAACCACGGCCCTCAGCTCGTGCTCCGCTTGAACCGCCCTCGGGCGGTTCTTTTTTGCCTGCGCGACAGAAAGGCTCGCCTGGCACCTGTTGGGCGTCGCTGCGCTCAACCCAACCTACGGCTGAGCCGCTCCGCCCCTACGCCGGAGCCGCTGCTTTTCCCCCTCTCCCTCTGGGAGAGGGTTGGGGTGAGGGAAGCTCCCGCCCACTAACGCTCCACCCTGATCTCCACCAGCTTGCCGTCGATGAACTTGAGGTGACGCGAGGCGCCGTTCTCCGGGGCATAGGTCCAGAACTGGGTTTCGGCCGCATTGAACTTGGGCACGCCGTTGTTGCGCAGCGCCGGTGGATTGATCTTGCGCTCGGCAGGAGCGCCACAGGCGGCGAGGACCTGTTCGACGCTGTCGCCTTCCTCGACGAGACTCTGGCCACAGCGCAGGCTGGCCTGGGCGAGGAGGGGACACAGCAGGGCGATCGGCAGCAGCTGACGGGGCTTCATGAGGACTCCAGGGCAGGACGTCCGCCAAGCTTAGCCAACCGCCGAACGGTGTGCCCGGCGCAAAGTCTCGGTCAACTCCGCCGCCAGGGCATAAAGCCTGCGTAACAGCGTGGGACAGCCGCCGGCGGAAGGCGTATTGCTGGACATCCCTTTCGCCAGAGCCCGGTCCGCATCATGGTCGCGATTCAAGCCCGCCTGCCCGTCGCCACCCCCGTTCCCCGTCCCGAACCCGTACTGCACCTGCCAGTCAGTAGCACCCTGCTGATCATCGTCGAGCGTAAGGAAGACTGGTCGGACTACCTGCCCAGCGAAAGCATCGTCACCGCCCAGGAGTACCTGGAGGACCGCCGCCTCACCGCGGGCGGTGGCCGCATCCAGGTGCTCAACCTCTGTCGCAACTACCGCTACCTGGGCCACGGCTACTATTGCTCGCTGCTGGCGGAGGCGCGCGGTCATCGCGTCATCCCCTCGGTGCGGACTCTGAGCGAACTCAATCGCAAGGCGCTCTACGGGCTGCTGCTGGAAGACCTCGACGCCCTGGTGGACCAGGCCCTGGCCGAGCATCCGCTGGGCGCCACCGAGGGTTTCACCCTCAATCTCTACTTCGGCCGCACCGACTTCGCGCCGCTGCAGGCGCTGGCCAGGCAGCTGTTCGACGCCTTTCCCTGCCCGATCCTGCAGGTGGAGTTGCGCCACAGTCGCCACTGGCACATCGCCGGGATCAAGAGCGGCGCCCTGCACCGGCTGCAGGACGCCCAGCAATACGCCTTCGCCGATGCCCTGGATGCCTTCAACCGGCGCATCTGGCGGCAACCCGCTTCGCGGCGCCAGGCGCGCTACGACCTGGCCATCCTGCATGACCCGGAGGAGTCCTTGCCGCCCTCCAATGCCGCGGCCCTGGCCGGCTTCGTCGCCGCCGGGCGTGACCTGGGGGTGGCCGTGGAGCTGATCGAGCGCAAGGACTATGGCCGGCTGGCGGAATACGACGCCCTGTTCATCCGCGCCACCACCCGGGTCGACGACCATACCTACCGCTTCGCCCGCAAGGCCGAGAGCGAGGGGCTGGTGGTACTCGACGATCCCGCCTCCATCCTGCGCTGCACCAACAAGGTGTTTCTCAGCGACCTGCTGGCCCAGCACGGCCTGGGCATGCCGCGTACCGAGATTCTCTATCGCGAGCGGCCTCATGAGCTGGAAGAGGTGGGGCGACGCCTGGGCTATCCGCTGGTGCTGAAGATTCCCGACGGCTGCTTTTCTCGCGGCGTGCTCAAGGTGGCCGACGCCGCCGAATTGCGCCAGGCCGCGGCGGAGCTGTTCGAGCGCTCGGTGCTGCTGCTGGCCCAGGAATACCTCTACACCGAATTCGACTGGCGCATCGGCGTACTCGCCGGCGAGCCGCTCTATGCCTGTCGCTACTTCATGTCCGCCGGTCACTGGCAGATCTACAACCACAAGGCGGAATCCGGCAGTACCGGGGGGCGCTGCGAGGCGGTGGCCATCGCCGCGGTACCGCCGGCGGTGGTGGGGCTGGCGGTGCAGGCCGCCGCCCTGATCGGCGATGGCCTCTATGGGGTGGATCTCAAACAGGACGGTGATCGGCTGGTGGTCATCGAGGTCAACGACAACCCCAATCTTGACGCCGGCATCGAAGACGGCCTGCTGGGCGAGGGCCTTTATCGACGGGTGCTGGAGGATTTCGTCCGGCGCCTGGAGCAGCGGCGCCAGGGCTGGTAGGAGCACGCCATGATCGAAGCCTTCACCCTGCGGGAGGGTGGCCTGGTGCCGGCCGACGACCGCTCGGCGCCGGTGCTGCTGTGCAGCGATCCGGATGCCCGGGAACGCACCTGGCTGCAGCAGGCCTTTAACCTGGACAGCCACCGCCTGGCCTCGGCGCTCGACCCGGACGAGGTCTCGCGCCTGGAAGTGCAGGGCGACGAACTCTTCCTGATCTGGAAGCGTCCGGAGCGCTATGCCGGCGGAGCGCGCTTCGCCTTCGAGGTGTCTTCCTTCGGCTTGCTCTGGCATCCCGAGCGGCTGGTGGTCATCTCCGCCGGGCAATCACTGCTGGCGGGCGAGGGGCCGTTGCAGCCGCTGCACGATCCGCTGGATGTGCTGGTGGAGCTGCTGTTTCGCAGCGTCCATCACTACCAAGGGCATCTCAAGGTCATCAGGCTGGTCGGCCGCGAATTGCAGCAGCGCTTCGACAGCTCCCTGGGCAACGAGCACCTGCTGCAGATGTTCAACCTCAGCGAGAGCCTCATCCATTACATCAACGCCCTGCAGGGCAACGGCGCGGTGCTCGACCGACTGCGGCAGATCGCCGAAAGGCGCGAACTGGGCGAGGCGCTGCGAGCGCGCCTGGAAGACCTCATCATCGAGAACGACCAGTGCCGCCGCCAGGCCGACATTTACGCCACGGTGTTCGCCCGCCTCATGGATGCCCGCGGCAATCTGGCCAACAACAGCATGAACCTGACCCTGCGCAACCTCACGCTGATCAACGTGGTGTTCCTGCCACTCAACCTCATTGCCGGCATCGGCGGCATGTCCGAATTCAGCATGATGACCGCCGGTCACCCCTGGTGGCTGTCCTATTCGCTGCTGTTGGCAGCCATGGCCGCCTTGAGTCTCGCCCTGACCTGGATCCTGCGCCGTTCGTTGCGGCGTCGGGCCGAATCCGCCGCGCGCGCGGCCTAGCACGCTTCATCGATAGCACCAGAGGACAACATGGAAAAGCAGCTACTCGGCCTGGGCATCGTCCTGGCAATTCTGGCCTTCGGGCTCCTGACCCTGATCGTCGACCTGCGCCGCGGTCGGCGCCAGCATCGCGCGGCAGTGCTCAGCCAGCAAAGCCACGACTCAGATAGCGCGAACCGGCCAGACCGAAGCGCCAGGGCACCTCGCGCGCGCGGCTGATGCCGATGCGCGGGCCCGCGAGCACCGCCACCTCGGCAGCCGCCGGCTCCAGCAGGAAGGGCGGCTCGGCCAGCGGCAGGCCATCGTGACCGCCGTCGATGGCGAGGGCCTGGCACAGCCGACCGGGGCCGGCGCAGAGCAGGCGATCGGCCAGCCCGCCCCGGCGTTCGCGCATCACCTCCAGCCCCCACAGGGGCTCCAGCGCGCGGATCAGCACGCCGGCGCCATGCCCGGCTTCGCGGCACACCAGGTTGAAGCACCAGTGGATGCCATAGGAGCGATAGACATAGGCATGGCCGGGCGGCCCGAACATGGCGCGGTTGCGCGGAGTCGGGCCGGAAAAGCTGTGGGAGGCCGGGTCCTCACCATCGTAGGCCTCGGTCTCGACGATGAGGCCGCCGACGCCCGCGACCCTGAGCGTGGCGCCGATCAATTGGCGGGCGACCTCGTCCACCGGACGGCTGAAATCCAGATCGCTCACGCCTCGGGCTCCGGCTCTTCCAGGATCAGTGCGGCATGCACCATGGCCAGGTGGCTCAGACCCTGGGGAAAGTTACCCAGGGCTGTGCCGTCAGTGGGATCGCGCATCTCGGTCATCAGGCCGACGCCATTGAGACTGGCGGCCAGCACCTCGCGCATCAGTTCGCGCGCCTGATCCACCTCGCCCAGCACGGCATGCGCCTCGACCATCCAGTAGGAACAGGCGAGAAAGGCCCCTTCCTCCCGTTCGGCGCCGCTGTAGCGATAGACCAGCGGACCGCGGGCCAACTCGCGGCGGATGGCGGCCAGGGTGCTCACCGACCGCTCACCCCCGTCGAAGCCGAAGCGGATGCCCAGCAGCAGCCCGGCGTCCAGGCGCTCGGTGCCGGCATAGAAGGTATAGGCCTGCTTGCGCTCGCTCCAGCAGTGTTCGTTGACCCAGTCGCGGATGCGATCGCGCTCGCGCGCCCAGCGGCCACACATGGCATCGGGGATGTGCCCTTCGCGGGCCAGGGTCACGGCGCGATCCAGGGCGAACCAGCAGCCCAGCTTGGACAGGGTGTAGTGGCGCTCTTCGGGCAGCTCCCACATGCCGGCATCCGGCTGGCGCCAGCCATCGGCGCAGAGATTGGCCAGGTCGGTGAGCAGACTGGCCGTGGCGAAATCCAGCACATGGCCCTTGCTGGCATAGAGGCGAAAGGTCTCCAGCAAGTCGCCATAGAGACTCAGCTGGCACTGGGTGCTGGCCCGGTTGCCGACGCGGACCGGCTGAGAGCCGCGATAGCCCGGCACGGAGATGGTGCGCTCTTCCGGCGCCAGTTCGCCTTCCAGGGTAAAGCAGGTGTGTAGGCGATTGCCGTGGCGGCGGATGACATTCTGAATCCAGGCCAGCGCCGCCTGGGCCTCGCCGAGGGCACCCAGACGCAGGAAGGCCTTGATGGTAAAGACCGCATCGCGCACCCAGGCGTAGCGGTATTCGTAGTTCTTGTCGCCGCCGATGCGTTCCGGCAACGAGGTGGTGGCCGCGGCGACGATGGCACCGGTGGGGGAGTAGAGCAAGAGCTTGAGGGCCAGCGCCGAGCGCTTCACCTCGCTGAGGAATTCGCCGCGATAGGCGAAGCCCTGAGCCCACTCGCGCCAGGCCTGGTCGCTGCGGTCGATGCGTTGGTCCACCTCGTCCAGCGAGGGCACCACCAGCGGTTCGTTCTCGGTCGCGGTCAGCGCCAGGACGCTGCGTTGCCCGGCTTCCAGCACCAGGCGTGCCACCAGTCGGCGGTCGTCGCACTGGAGGATCTCCAGCCGCTCGCAATACCTCAGGGTGGCCATGACCCCGTCGACGTGCATGACCTCGCCATTGGGCGTGCTGCGCATCCAGGGCGAGACGGTCTGGCCCTGGGTGCCGGGCACCAGTTCGATGCGCAGTTCGACCCGTCCGGACAGGCCTTCCACCCGGCGCCCCAGTTCGCACCAGGGCAGGCGACCGGCCGAGCCGCTGTTGAGCGATTCGGTCAGGCGCACGCTGCCATCGGCGGTGTGGAAACAGGTTTCCAGCACATTGCTGTCTTCCCGGTAGGCCCGCTCGACGCGGTAGTCGGCCACCGGAGCGATCGAAAAGAAACCGCCAGCCGGGGCGTCCAGCAGGCGGTCGAACAGCGGGGCGGAATCCATGTTGGGTACGCACCACCAATCCAGCGAGCCGTCCGGCGCCACCAGGGCGACCGAACGGCCGTCTGAGAGGGCGGCATAGCCCGCCAGGGGCGCATAGCCGTCCTGGCGGGCGGGGTCGAAGGCCGCCACGGCCGTCAGCCCATGCCTCCGGTGGCGCCATAGACCTCACCGGTCACATAGCTCGACTCCTGGGAGGCCAGCAGCACATAGATGGGTGCCAGTTCCGCCGGCTGCCCAGGACGCTTGAACACCGTCTCGCCACCAAAGGTGGGGATCTTTTCCTGGGGCTGGCCGCCGCTGGGCTGCAGCGGGGTCCAGAAGGGACCGGGGGCTACGGCGTTGACGCGGATACCCTTGCTGGCGACCTGCTTGGCCAGGGCCTTGGTGAAATTGGTGATGGCCGCCTTGGTCGAGGCGTAGTCCAGCAGGAATTCGGAAGGCTGGGTGGCCTGGATCGAGGTGGTGTTGATGATGGCAGCGCCGGCCGGCAGGTGCGGCAGGGCGGCCTTGCACAGCCAGAACAGGGCGTAGACGTTGGTCTTGTAGGTGGCGTCGAACTGCTCGGTGGTCAGCTCGGCGATGTCCTGCACGGCGGTCTGCTTGCCCGCGACGTTGACCAGGATGTCGAGGCCGCCCAGGGCCTCTTTGGCCTTGCTGACCAACTGGGTGCAGAAGGCTTCGTCCTTCAGGTCACCGGGTACGCAGACGGCCTTGCGACCCTCGGCTTCCACCAGCTTGACCACTTCCTGGGCGTCGGCCTCTTCCTCGGGCAGGTAGTTCAGCACCAGATCGGCACCCTCTCGGGCATAGGCGATGGCCGTGGCCCGACCGATCCCCGAATCCGCGCCGGTGATCAGCGCCTTGCGCCCGGCCAGTCGACCGAAGCCCTGGTAGCTGGTCTCGCCATGATCGGGGCGCGGCTCCATGACCTGGGCCAGACCCGGAGCCTCCTGGGGCTGCTTGGGAAATTCCGGCTGGGGATACTGGGTGAGGGGGTTTTGCATGCTGTACTGGTTGTCGCTGGACATGACATCTCCTGAAGGGGGCCAAAAGGCGCCCGTTTGGCATCTTTTCGATGACGTTCAAGGAAATGGAGCCGCAAGGCGCAGGAGAGGTTCCCGCCGATTCACAGGGGTTGTATCGAGCTGGACAGCTTTCTTACCCCGTTTTTACCCACGACTACGCCTTTTCCGGCCCGCCCTGGCGTCCAATGACAACGAGAAGGGAAGGGCCCTTCTGGAGTGGAGGTAAAGGTGGTGATGAAAGGCGTCAAGGTGGCCGTGCTGGCGGCCCTGTTGTCCCTGTCCGGTTGCTGGCTGTTCATGCCACCGCCTGGTGGGGGTAGTCATGGCGGCCACGGCGGACCCGGCGGTGGCCCGGAGCAAAGGGGACCGCGCTAGCCGTCGCGCTCAGGCGTCGAGTGGCTCCAGCCGCAAGGCGACACCGGTGCGTTGCAGGGTGAGGATATCCGCCTCGCGACAGCCGATCAGCCGGCCTTCGGCGGTGCGCAGCTGGTCGTCTTCCAGCTGGGCATAGGACTCTGGCTGCCTGCCATCCCCGGCGACCATGATGTACAGCTGCCCGCGCAGCAACTGACCCGCCAGACGACCGTCGTCCAGGCCGATCAGGCGATAGCTGCGGCTGGCATCGTAGGTAAAACGCATGGGAGCATCCATTCAGGTGTTTCAGCTCAGAACCGCGTCGGCGCGCAATGTTCAATTGCGAACATCCAGGCGCCGGGCCAGCCGTTCCAGGGCTGCGCCGAAAGCCTGTCCCGCGCAGGGGCGAGGGACAGGCTGACCGCTGGTCGGAAGTTTTCCGGATGGCCGATCAATAGCGGAATTGCGCCACCAGGCCCTGGAACGAGGTGGCCAGTCGCGACAGCTCCTGGCTGGAGGCAGCCGTCTGCTGGGCACCCGTGGCGGTCTGGGTGGAAAGGTCCTGGATATTGACCAGATTGCGGTCCACCTCGCGGGCGACCTGGGCCTGCTCCTCGGCGGCGCTGGCGATCACCAGGTTGCGCTCCTCGATCTGGGCGACCCCGGCGGCGATGCGGTCCAGGGCTTCACCGGCCTGGTTGGCGCGCGCCTGGGTGCTGTCGGCCAGGGACTGGCTCTTGTGCATGGCGCTGACCGCTTCTTCGGCGCTGCTGCGCACGGCGCTCATCATGCGTTCGATCTCGCCGGTGGAACCCTGGGTGCGATGAGCCAGGGCGCGGACCTCGTCCGCCACCACGGCGAAGCCGCGGCCCTGTTCGCCGGCCCGGGCGGCCTCGATGGCGGCATTGAGCGCCAGCAGGTTGGTCTGCTCAGCGATCCCGCGGATCACCTCCAGCAGCTTGCCGATCTCGCGCACCTGGCCTTCCAGGGTCTGCACCTTCTGGGTGGAATCGGTGATCTCGCCGGTCATCACCGCCATGGCCTGGGCCGCCTGCTGCACCTGTTCGCGACCCTGCTGGGCCTCGCGGCTGGTGTCCTGGGAGGCGGTGGAGGTGGAGGCGGCATTGCGCGCCACCTCTTCCACGGCCGCGGTCATCTGGTTGACCGCGGTGGCGGCCTGCTGCACTTCATCGTGCTGGCGGACCTGACCCCGGGAGGTCTCCTCGGTCACGGCGTGCAGTTCCTCGGCGGCCGCGGCGAGCTGGTTGGAGGCACCGGCCATCTGTTGCACGGTATCTTTCAGGCTGCGCTGCATGCCACCCAGCGCTTGCAACAGTTGCCCGGCCTCGTCACGGCGCGAGCTCTGGATCGACTGCGTCAGGTCGCCCTGGGCGACGCGCTCGGCGCTGGAGACGGCCTCGCGAATCGGTGCCACGATCAGGCGGGTGATGACGATACCCAGCGCGACTGCGCAGAGCACCGCCAGCAGGACACCAGTGCCCAAGGTCCAGAAAGCGCGGTCGTAGGCGACGATGGCTGCAGCACCGGACTCCCGACCCTGCCGCTTGTTGGACTCCACCATGATCTTGAACGAGGCCATGGTCTTACGATAGCTGGGTTGCACCTGCTCGTTGAGCAACTGGTTGGCGCCGGCCAGGTCCTTGGCGGCCAGTCGTGCCAGCACGGCATCAATACCGGCGAGATAGGTTTTCCAGTCGCCTTCATAGGCATCGCCTGCGGCCTTTTCGTCCGCCTCCAGGGGCGTGGCACGATAGTCGGCGAAGGGCTTTTCCGCGTCGGCCTGGTTGGCACGCAGGGAGGCTACGATGCGGTCCTGTTCAGCCTGGGGCGCATTGGCATAAGCCATGGACATCAAGCGGAAGATGTCACGGTTGTGGCCGATCACATTGCTCTTGGCATCATTGAGCTGGGTGATCGAGCGCATGTTGTTGTTCAAAACCGAATCGAGCAGCGCGTTGAGGCTTTTGAGCCCACTCATGCCGACCGCGCCGATACTCAAGGTAATGAGCGTACAGAGACCAAAGGCCACGGCGAGTTTCTTCGCCAGCGCCAGATTGTTGAACCAGACCATGGAGCCTTCCTTTTTACGAGGTGGGTTTCAGCCAAGTTGCGCTGGATACCCTCGCTATCGGCACCGACTGTCCGACCTTTAGGTAGCCCCGGAGCGTCTGAGTCCGTCTTCAACCGCGTCCATAGAGACCGTCGAGCAGCCGATTGGCCACCAGGGCGTCCGCCAGACTGGCCAGTTCCGGTCGCGGCTGGCCGAGCAGCTGGTCGAACACCGCCCGGGCGCCCTGGGGCACGCCGGGCTCCACCCCCTCGGCCAGCACCCGCCGATGGCCTTCGGCGTCGTGCAGCTCCAGGCGCCCCGCGGAGAGCTCCAGGCTGCCTGCGCTGCCGTTCAGGCGAATGGCCAGCCGCGGACCGCGCAGGGTGGCGCTGGCGCGCAGATGAATCGGCAGAGCACCGGCCTGGAGCAGGGCCTCGCCGCCATGATCCAGTGGCCAGCGCGGATCGCGGTCCAGCCGACTGTGCGTGACGGTCAGGGTCTCACCGCTAATCCAGGCGCTGAAATCCAGCAGGTGCACGGCCAAGTCGCCAAAGGCGCCATAGCCCATGCGGCCCTCGTCCAGGTGCGCCGGCCAGTCGCTGAGCCAGCCCTCCAGCAGCCCGGGGTGGCCGGCGGTGAGCGACAGGTGGCTGAGCGTGCCGATGGCCCCGCCCTGCGCCAGCTGGCGCAAGCGCTGCAGGTCAGGATCGGTACGCAGATAGAAGCCACTGAAGCAGGAATGCCCGGCGAGTTGCCTGGCCAGGGCGGTGGCCCGGGCGGCCGAGACGGCCAGCGGCTTTTCCACGAAAAGATGACGGGCGCGCGGGAGCAGGGCGGTCACCGCCGCCTCGTGATCCTCGATGGCGGTGGTGACGAAGGCCAGGTCCACCACGGGCAGCCGGGTGAAATCGTCCACTACCGGCAAACCCTGAGGGGCAGCAAGGCGCCGGGCGCGGGCGGGATCCCGTTCGCTGGCCACCGCCACCACCCGCACCCGCGGATCGGCCAGGCTGGTGTCCAGGTAGTCCTGGGCGTGGATCTGTTCGCAACCCACGATGGCGACGCTGAGCATGACGAAGGGTCCTCTAACGGCAACTGTTCCGTTATGGACCCCGCGTGCGCCGCTAAGCTTCCCCGATCAGACTGGCTGGTAGGCCTTGCCGAAACGGTTGGCCAGGAAGGCGTCCATGTCTACCTGCTCCTGGGCGATGAAGCCGCGCTGCGGCAGCTTGCCTTCGCGGAACAGGTCCAGGGCGGTGCAGATGCCGGCGGCGGTGGTGATCTGGATGGCGCTGGTCAGGCGACCGTCGCGCTCGGCGGCGAAGATCTTGCGGCTGAAGACCTCCTGCACCAGCTTGCCGCCACGCATCCCGCTGACGGTGACAAACACCAGCACCACGTCCTGCATGGTGGTGGGCACGGCGCCGCGCAGGATGTTCTTGAGTTGCTCCTGGTCGCCGGCCAGGCGCAGGTCTTCCAGCAGGAATTTCATCAGGTCGCGGTGACCGGGATAGCGCACGGTCTTGTAGTCCAGGGTTTCCACCTGGCCCTGTAGGGTCTCGCAGAGGGTGCCCAGACCGCCCGAGGTGTTGAAGGCCTCGTATTCCACGCCGTCCAGTGAGAAGTGCTCCAGGCCTTCCAGCGGCTGCACCAGTTGCAGCTCGCCGTTGCGTACGGCTTCGCAGGGGTGGCAGTACTCGTTGACCAGGCCGTCGACGCTCCAGGTCAGGTTGTACTTCAGGGCATTGGTGGGAAATTCCGGCAGGGCGCCGACGCGCATCTTCACTTCGCGCACGCTGTCGAAGCGCTTGGCCAGGGAATGGGCGGCGATGCCGATGAAGCCGGGTGCCAGACCGCACTGGGGCATGAAGGCATTGCTCGCGCCTTCGGCCAGCTGGCGGATGGTCTTGGTCGCCTTGACGTCTTCGGTCAGGTCGAAGTAGTGGGTGTTGGTGGCCTTGGCCGCCTGGGCCACGGGAATCGCCAGGTGATAGGGCAGGGCATTGAGCACCACGTCCTGGTCGTCCAGGGCCGCGGCCAGGGCGCTGGCGTCGGCGGTATCCAGGGTCCGGGTCTGCACGCCCAAGGCCGCGATGGCCGCCAGGGCGCGCTCGTCGCGATCCGCCACCGTCACCTGATAGTCGCCACTGGCGTGCAGCAATTGCGAAATGGTGTAGCCGATATGGCCGGCGCCGAGCAGGGTTACTTTCATGGCGGATCCTCCGTGGTTGAGGCTCCAGCTTAAAAAGTGGCGCTGTCAGATGTGAGCGTCAGAGCGTCGAATCGTTGTGCTTTATTTGACGAAACGACGGAATATTCGTCGTTTCGACGAGCCGCCTCGCTTGGCTGTCGAAATATCCTCCTAAAGACTGCTGATGCGTCCCGTAGGAGCGGCCCATGGCCGCGATAAGGCGACCGTCTCAACGGACCGCTATAGACGCAACCAACTAGCTGCTCCTACCCAGGCACCACCCGCAACAGCTGCCCGTCTTCGCCATCGGTGAGCAGCCAGAGATTGCCGTCCGGTCCACTGCGCACGTCGCGCAGACGCTGGTCCAGCTCCTGGAACAGGAGCTCCTGCTGACCGAGCTGGCCGTTCACCAGCGGTATTCGCCGCACCGATTTTTCCCGCAGCGCCGCCACGAACAGACTGCCGCGCCAGGCGGGAAAGCCCTGGCCGTCGTACCAGGTCATGCCGGCCGGGGCGATGGAGGGGGTCCACTCCAGCAGTGGTGGAGTGATGCCCGGCAATTCACGGAAGGGCGAGATGCGCGCGCCGGTGTAGTCCACGCCGCCGGTGGTCAGCGGCCAGCCATAGTTGGCACCGCTGCGGATCAGATTGAGTTCGTCGCCGCCCTTGGAGCCGTGCTCGTGCTCGTACAGCGCCTGGCGCTCGGCCACCCAGACCAGGCCCTGGGGATTGCGATGGCCCAGGCTGTAGATCTCCGGCAGGGCGCCGGGTCGCTTGATGAAGGGATTGTCCGCCGGCACCTGGCCGTCGCGGGTGATGCGCACGATCTTGCCCAGATGGGTATCCAGTCGCTGGGCGTCGGTACGTTCCACGTTGCCATCACCCAGGGCGATGGCCAGGGTGCCGTCGCCGAGCAAGGCCATCCGCGCCCCGAAGTGCTGGCCGAAGGCCTTGGCCGGCTGACTGGTGAACAACGGCTGGACGTCCTGCAGGCGTTCGCCCTCCAACCGCGCGCGTACCACCCTCAAGTGATTGGCCTGGCGCGTGCCTGTCGCATAGGAGAGATAGATCAGCTGGTTGCGCGCGAAGTCCGGATCCGGCAGCACCTCGAACAGACCGGCCTGGCCTTCGGAGTAGAGGTCCGGCAGTCCGGTGATGGCTTGCGCCTGCAGCCCGAGGCGACCTGCGCCGTCCGGGACCAGCAGCCGCAAGCGCCCGGCGCCCTCGGTCAGGAGCGCCCGGCCATCGGGCAGGAAGGCCAGCGACCAGGGCCGGTCCAGTCCGGTCGCCACCGTCTCGATCCGATAGGCCGGCGTCGCCAGCGCCAGCGGAACCGCCAGCAGGGCCAGCCAGGCCAGCCAGGCCCAGCGGCCGGAAGCTTTAGGTAACGCTTTAGGTCTACTCCGGGTACCCGCTTTCGCTAGCATCTGCCTCTCTCCAAGGGATCTTCCGACCATGCCTCAACCGCTCTGGCGCGCCCTGTTGCAAGCGCGCACCCTGCTGGCGTTCGCCGGGGCCCTGCTGCTGGCCACCGCCTGGGGCAGCCTGGTGCAGACCCAGTACAACCTGGCCGCCCTCCAGGGGCTCGGCCAGCCGATCGACCTGGCCACGCGCTGGCGGACCTCGCTGGAGGATCTGCTGGGCTTCGGACCCGTCTATGCCGCGATCGTGCTCGCCGCTTGGTTACCAGCCTTTGCCGCGGCCCTCTGGCTGGGGCGTCACAGCGGTGCCTATCGCGCCTGCCTGCTGCCGCTGGCCAGCAGCCTCAGCCTGGTCGCCGCCATCCGCCTGATCGACGCCTTCGCGCCCATGCCCGTGCTCATCTATGCGACGCGCACCCTGGAGGGGCTGCTGGCGATGGCCGTGGGTGGATTGCTTGGCGGGCTGCTGTTCATCTGGCTGGCGCGCTCGGTGATCCCGCGCTAGGGGAGGGCGCTTAGGACGAGGTCAGCTTCATCAGCACCAGTCCGCTGACGATCAGCGCGGCGGCCAGGATGCGCAGCGGACTCGCCGCCTCGCCCAGCACCAGAATGCCCACCATGAAGGCGCCGACCGCGCCAATACCGGTCCAGATCGTATAGGCGGTGCCCAGCGGCAGGCTGCGCATTGAGATCGACAGCAGCGCCACGCTGGCCACCATGGCGACCCCGGTGATCAGCGTGGGCGTGAGACGGGTGAAGCCCGCGGACTGCTTCATATAGAACGCCCAGACCACCTCGAGCAGTCCCGCGCACACCAGATAGAACCAAGCCAACGACGGCCTCCTGTAAAACCGGGCCGTCCCGGAACGCTGCCCACCAATCGCCGGGGTCGTCCCCGGGGGCCAAGAGAGAAGGGCGGCAGGCTGCTCCACCGCCTGATCGGCTCTACTATCCTAGCCGTTCATGGCCGCGCCGTTCGACCCGGCCTGGCAGTCGCTACCCATCACCCGCTAGCGCGGCTGGCAGATCTGCATGGCGATCCCGTCGAATTCCCGGTCGAAGCTGGCGCGTTCGGCCGCGCTGAGAAAGCCTTGCTGCCCGACCAGGGCATCGGTCTGGCTGCGCACCGCGGCAATGCGCTCGCTGAAGGCGGTCGCCTGTTCCTGACTGATCCGCTGCGCCTTGCGCGCCGTGCTCACATCCGCCAGCAGCACATTGGCGCGCATGGATACATGCGCCTGCCGCGGATCGGTTATGGCGCCGCCCAGCTCGCCCGGCAATTCACGCTGCTGCTGCAGATTGCAGCTGGGCAGGCCGAGATCGTCGCGCGGTCGTTGCTCCTTGGTACAGGCGCCCAGGGCGAGGGGCAGCAGCAACAGGGGAATCAGGGATTTCATCCAGGTCTCCTCGGGTGGCCATGGTGGAGACCTTGAGAGCCCGGGACGGGCGCTTCGTTCAAGAATGGCTCTGCGCCGGGCCTTGGCAAACGCCTTGAAGCCCTAGTCGTCCAGCCGCGCCTGCCGTTCCAGCGCCGCCAGCTGCAGCCGCGCGCCGTCGGCCACCGGCCCTCTGCCAACCGCGCTGCTCTGCAGCAGCGACAGGTTGAGGGCGTGCGCCGCTGCCTCTATCCCCGGACGCAGGGCATGGCCGGCCTGGGCCAGGGCGGTGTCTTCGGTCAGGAGCGGAGCGGCGAGAAAGAGGGTGACCGAGCTGGTCAGGAGGTATCTCATGAGGCGTCCTTGCAGGGTGATCACCAGGGTATCGGCATCCGGCCGGCCTGTTGGAGCGGGTCTAGAGGTCAGAGCTTAGAGCAGAATCGCGTTAGCGCCAGGGATAATGGTCAGATAATTCACGCCGGTGATCTGGCGATCGCCTTTTACAGAACGTTTTGAGCGTCTCGGAACGGCTTGAGCGACAGCCATAAACAACAAAGCCCGCGCGATGGCGGGCTTTGCTGAGGTTCACGCGACGGTGAACGGGAGATGGCGCACTCGGCGGGATTCGAACCCACGACCCCTCCTTCGGAGGCCAATACGGTACAGGAATCTTGACTGGCGGTAAGCGTTCAAAAATGCCTCAAAGTGCCGTACTGCAAGGGTTTAGTCTTTTAGCGTGCCTTGCAGTTTAGGGCTAATAGTGACATCTGGGGGCGGTTACCCTTGGCACAAAAAACGAAATCCGAGATATCGATTTTGACCACTAGCCAGACCCTGATACGTCCTACCGTCTTCTCATTGAGCCAAAGCTTTGCTCGCGACACGCAGCGGGATAGGCCAAGTACGCTCACCGGTGGGCGTGGAGCTTAACGGATCGCTAGCACCTGGCGCTGCTTTGGCTCCAGCGGCGTGTGGTATGCATGACTTCAGCCTTGCTGCGCCTGAGCCTGAGTTCGTACCAACCTGTTTCTTGTCCTGGGCGTTTACATATGCGCAACCAAGCATGGGCTGGTCAAAAGTTACCGGCACCTATCTATGCGTGTAGGACTTTGCTCTTGCAGGAGGCAACAGAGTCGCAAGCAACAAGATTTGCGGGCGAGAGGCGTTGCGGTTAGCTCACTCGTCCTTGGCGTTTACGTCGGCAGAGACTTTGCCAAACGACTCCCAGTGGCCAACCAGCTCATCTACGCTATCAGGGATGCGCGGAGATTTACTGAGCACCAGGCAACGGGTAGTGCCTACGTACTCTTCAAGCAGATAGAGCGTGTCCCCAACGTCGACGCCCATCTCCTGCAGAACGTCGTCGGGTAGGCGAATAGCACCGTCGCCGTCCCAGTCCTCAATCACTACATGATTCCGCATGGTGACCTCAGGCAGCGGCTGAATGAAGTGTCCGCAGGGGGAGGCAACGGCGAGCCGATGCCAACAAAGTCCCGCGGCGCAGATCGATAGGATACCAAAAACGATTGGTCTCAAAAGGGACTAACGAACGCAAATTATTCGCTGTTCAGGGACGCATCGGAAAGAATTAACGAGCGGCGTTGGCCGCAAGCAGAGCGATACCTCATGTGAAGGTGCTCTTGCGGGACCGACGTACGATGTGCAAATAGCGCTACACTTGCGTCATATTTTGCAGCTGGCGATCAGCGAGTTCCGCCGAGACCCTACGCGCAAGACAGTCGCAGCTCAACGGAATCCTTCTCGGTATTGCTCACGCCAGCTCAGCTGGGCCATGCTCTGCGGGATGATAGTCAACGTCTTTGGAGTGAAACGTCGAAGACATACTTTCGAGAAAAATCATGAATCGAATCGTGGGTAAGCCCAGCAGGACAGCTGGAGGTCAGACAGCAGTAAGCAGCCTGCACATCCCGATTCCCAGCAGAGCACCGTTGCCTTCCAATACGCAAAGGTGATGGAGCACGCTATCAAAGTGTTCGGCGCTCAAAAACTGGCGGAAGAATGGCTAGGTCGCCCTTGTAAGTATCTGGGCGGCGACGTACCGATGAACATTGACAAGAGCCCCGTGCGATTTCGGGCGGTCGTGCTTGGTCTGTTTTCGCGGGCAAGTACTTGGTTTGTCGATGAAGCCGCAAATGACCAGCAACCTGGTTATCGATGCCTTGCTGATGGCGGTTTGCCGGCCTAAGCCAAAGCAGGACGTGATGACTGACTCAGACCAGGGTGGCCGGTTCAGCAGCTGTGACTGGCAGAGTTTCCTGAAAGCCAACAACTGCTTGGCAACATGAGTCGACGTGGCGACTGCACTGAAAATGGCCTTCTTCACAGCGTTGCGTGCGACATCGACCATGGCACAGTCAGTTTATGTCGCACTCAAACCTCCTCCAGGACCAGAAGCTTCAGGCCGTATCCCTGATAGCCTTCGGTGAACAGAAACACATCCGCCGTAGTGATGCCTAGAGCGTCCTCGACAAGGTTTTTCAGCGAGGCCGAGTCGCCGAGTAAAAAGTCAAGATTAGCCTCGATTAACAGCACGGCATCACTAGTTGCCAGGTACACCTCGGGTGGTGCATCGATGAGCAATGCATTCACGGCGGCGACGCGGGTGGCGCCCCAGCCCGTCGCGATTTGGCATATGGCCCCGGAAAGCGTTGTCGATTCATAGCTACTCCAGTCGAGCCCGAGGACGTTGTGCCATATCTGTGCCCGGTGAAAGCTGGCCCAGAACCGTGCCAGTTCATCTGTACTGCTCCATAAGTAAGTGCGGCTGCCTGAGTGGCGCGGCGGCTGTGCACCGGCCAGATAGTGAATATGCACAATCGCTGCGCGCGCGGTGATGTCTTGCGCTGGCTTGGGCATCTGCTCATTGGTGCACAGCCAATGCAGCTCAGCGAAAGGCTGATCTGGCCACTCCTGGTTCCAGGCCAGTGCGGTAAACGAAATGCCTACTATGCCGCTGGCCGCATTGCCGGCGGAACCGGCGTGCTGCTGAAGACATTCGGCTAACTCATGCGCTTCGATCAGCGTGGCGGCGACCACTGCGATGGTTTTGTGGCTCATCTTCAACGCGCCGGTACCGGAGCGTTGATGCATTTGTAGCCAGGGTATTGCGCTTCGGCCGTAATCCGCGCCATTTCCGAACTCACGGCCTGCACGGTCATTCTGAAGTTGGCGCGCGGGCCGGCGTTGGCGACTACGCGTTGCAGCGAGGCGGTATAGGTTTTCATGGATGACTCTCCTGTGAAGTGACAGGAGAGAGAATCTGTTGGCCTTACGACATTCGATGGCGCAATGAAATACTTTTTTGTGCCTAGCGTGAGTAGGCGATTCGCTCACGCCTTCCCCGCGGCAGGATGCCGGGGAGGGCTGAGCTACCCGGCTTCAGGAGAACCATTGCTTTAGTGTTTCTTTGGCCTTGGCGACGTGTTCTTCCTTGATATGACTTGCCGTCGCTGCCAATGCCGCGCAGAGCACGCCGATGTCGTCGGTGTAGCCCACCATCGGAGTGATGTCCGGAATAACGTCAACAGGCGATATGAAGTAGCCGAGTGCCCCGTAAATGGTGGTTTTCGCCCAGACCGGCGTGTCTGCATCAATCGCGGCGTAGTACATCTTCAACGCGGGTTCGAGCGCCGTTTCACCGGCGGATTTTGCGTAGGTTTTAACCTTCGTCCAGAACGAGTCGTCTGAGTAATCTTTTTCAAATGTATGGTTTGACATAACGTCTTTGCTCCGTGTCGTGTGGTTTGTTTGACTTGATCGCCAGGCTTCGGCATTCCTACGACAAACTGTGTCGCGCTGCCTAGGTGACGGCGTAAAGCGCCGCCATGCGTTTCGCCGTGTCGGCAATCTGTTCTCTTAGCGCCTTTGGCGCCAATACTTCCAAGTGTTCGCCCTGGCTAAGCAACCATAAATCCAGGGCCTGGCTCAGATGCAGGCTTGCCGTTACCTGCCACCAGCCATCTTCACAGGGGGACAGCTGTTGGTCGAGGCTGAGCGGGTTTTCCTGCAGCCGCTGACAGAGCGTATGGCTAACACGTAGTTGCAGCTGCACCGGCGTGTCGGATTTGAGGCCAGTCAGACTGCGCTGCGCTGCGCCGCTACCGATTTAATGTCGTAATTCTCCGGAGCCGGGATATTTTCAAAGGTCTCTTTGGCTGCTACGAATCGGTGCATCGGCAAGGCGGCGATGCTGCCTGGCTCCATTCCCTTGAACACACAGGACAGGTAGATATTGGAGTCTTGGTAGGACAGGCCTAAGGGTTTCAGGTGCATCGACCGCGGCTCGGTCGCGCCTCGCTTCAAATACAGCACATCGACGCAAGCCCCCGCTAATAGCGCGTTCTGAATTACTTCGAGTACCTCCGGTGAAATGGTGCCGGGCAACAAGATGACGAAGCGCGTACTGCTCATCACTTTACCGGTGAAGTCCTGAACTACCCGGTTGCCGCTAAGCAGCGATCTGGCGTAGTCATGCAGGGGCTGGAGCTTGTCTACCTGTGCCGCCATACCAAAGCGCGCGGCGTGGTCCATGATCATCACTAGGTTCATCGCATCGCTGGGCAGCATGCTCAAACGCGATAGCGATTTGTCCGCCCACCAAAGTTTTGCGCTGCCTTCTCCACGACTGCGTACGTGGGGGTACTTTGCCTCGAGTTCCTTAAGGTCACGCTGGATGGAACGCGTGCTTTTTTCAACACCCTGGTTTGCAAGCCTGGCTACCACTGTCGTGGTGTCGATCGCGTTTTCCTTTCTCAGAAGCATACGCAAAATCAAGTCATGGCGATAAAGCCGATCCAATTTCGCATCCTTGCTGGAGTGCGACCTGAGCTGTCGCAACGCTGTTGATAATGGCCTGATGCAATCAGTAGCGAGGGCGCAGCATGAACAAAACTGTCGATGTGTTCAATCTGCTAGACCACCTTTTGCCTTCCCTTGAGCAGGTCAGTGTCTGCGAGCCAGGACTGTTGCAGCAGTTGTATGCGGGCGTCGGCATCTCGGTGTCGGCGCAGGGCGGACTCAATGATCGCGTAGTCATTCGCAGCAATACGGCATGCTCCGTACTCAGGCCTTGCAGGGCGATGCAGACGCGCTCAATGACTTGGGCTGGCTTTGGCTCAATGGCACACGCCTGGCTGCCAACCCTCAATTGGCAAAGCGTCTGTTCATATCGGCCGCGTGCCTGGGCTCAGCGCATTCGTTGTTCAATCTTGCCGAACTTGCCTATTTCGGCAAAGGGCTTGAAGTCGATGTGCCGTTGGCTGTCGGCTACTACCAGCAGGCATACGAAGCCGGCATCACCTGCGCGGCGCAGGCGCTGGGGAGCATTTACGAGGACGGCGAAGAAGGCGTTGCTTCTGATCATGCCAAGGCCGTCACTTGGTACAAGCAAGCAGCGGCGGAGCTGGACCCCATGGCTTGTTTCCTGCTCGGTAAGTTGCTGTTGGAAGAACAGTCCGCTGAGTACGACGTGGCGAGCGGTCTCCATTGGCTGCAAGTCGCTGCAATGCAGGGGCAGGTTTCTGCCAGCGAGCGGTTAGCGGATTTCTACGCCTGGAGTTCGACGCGCCGCCGGACCCTGATGGTGTGACGTATCGGTTCTGGCGAGATAGGGCGCTGTCTCAGGGAGGGACTGGTCTGAAATCCGCTGCACCGTGAGGGTAGATGTCAATTGGCCATGATGCGAGAATAAGATGCACGCTCATGGATGTATTCGTAGCGTTTCAAATCAAGGAAACCCCTCCCAATGGCTCTGAGCAGTATCCAGGTTGGCGTGTTAGAACAGGCAGTCTTGAACTATCAATTTCCGCTTGATTATTACGATTTCAAGCTCGCTCCTACGGCCAATCCGCGAGTGGCTTTGAACGTGCAGGAGCTTGAGTCAGTAATCGCTGCGCAGTTGAGCTCCTGTATTCCGGGCGCTGTCGAGGAGGGGCTGGCTAACGTTATCTATTGGGGAAACGCTAGCGCTGGATATCGCGATGATCGCTTCAACCGGTTTCTCAAAACGATCAAACCCTTTCATCCATACGCTGACTTTTGCTCGCTCCACAGTTCGGGCACCTTGTCCCTGGGGAGCATCAAAAAGCTTGGCTACCCCGCCTACTCAGGCATTTCCTTTGTTTCCAAAGTCCTGATGTTTCTCGATCCACTGAATTTTTGTGTGCTCGATTTGCAGATAAGTAAATTGGCAGTGCCTGGCCGCTCTGTGCCCAGAGCGCTGGATACGTTAAGGGTTTATCCAACCAGCATCCCTATCACCGTACACAACGAAAAGGTGTATGACCTCTGGCGTGAGGAGTGTCGGAGTATCAGCGGCACCTACTATGCAGGCAAGTATCGGGTTGCTGATATCGAGCGTGGTTTTTTTGAGTTGATCCGCAGCGGAAAACTCAGCGATGCGCTCGGCATTTACACCGATTTTTGATGCCTCTCTTCTTCTGCCTGTGAGTACCGCCATGCAGCTTTTTCGAGCGATTCCCGCCAGCCGGCTTGCAGATGCCGCCATTGGTATTGGGCGGCAGTCTACCGTTCGTGTACACAGTAATGTGCCCTATGTGGTGGATAACCTGTGGGAGTCACTGCGGCCGAAAAAAATGCCGTATCGCCGCCACGCAATTTACGCCGGTTGGTATCATACCTGACAAGATCTTCGTCCTGCAGGCGATGGATAACCTGTAGCCATTGATCTGCGGTCCATCCGAATTCTGCGCCGGCAATGCCCGTCGGAGGCTAATGCGGTACAGAAGTATTGGGCGGCGGAAGGCGTTCAAAAATGTCTCTAGGTGCCGTACGGCAAGGTTTTCGCCTTTTGCTGCGCCTAGCAGTTTAAGGCAGATAGCGGCATCTGAACGTGGTTATCCTTGGCACAATAAACGAAATTTGGGGTATCGTTTTTTTGACTATTGGCCAGGCCCTGGTGCGTCCTACCGTCTTCCCATTGAGCTTGAGCTCTGTTTGCGGTCCGCGGCGAGCAAAGTAGCGCAATGCTCTCACCGGTGGGCTTAGAGCGTAAAGGAGCTTAGGTGCGTTTTTGGACCCGTCGGTGCGTGTGATGCAAGGCTAAGTCGTGCCGCTTCTGAGCTCGCTAACCTATCGCAGGTTCTAGGCTGTCACTTATGCGCAACCCAAGCATGGGGCTGGCCAAATTATCGGCGCATGGCGGACCCTGCTTTGGCAAAAGGCAATGCCAGCGTCGTAATCAAGGACACTTGCGGGCAAGTGGCTTTGCAGTTTACTCACTCGTCCTTGGCGTTTATCTCGGCGGAAAGTTTGCCAAATGGTGCCGAATGGCCAGTTAGCTCATCCACACGATCAGGTATGCGAGGTGACCTACTAAGCACTAGGCGGCAGGCCGTACCCCACATACTCCTCAAGGAGGTAGAGCGTGCCCCCGACCTCGACGCCCAGTTCCTGCACGACCTCTTAAGGAAGCCGAGCAGCACCGTCACCGTTCCAGTCTTCGAGCACCACATAGTGCTTCATCGTAACTCTTAGAGCGGTTAAATGGATGTCCGCAGGGGGAGGCAACGGAGCTGTTGCCAACGAAGTCCCGCGGCGCAGATCAAAAGCATAAAACTCTAGCGCGGAATTCTGCAACCACCGTTTAGGAATGGCTGCTGTCACTTTTCTGAGCAATCGCACCGGCTTTTCAGAAACCTAGGGTTATCGAATGATGCTTAGCGCAGCCGCAGGTATTTGGCCAGGCAGCCAATACCAATTCCTGCAAAGGCTGCGGCTCGGCCGCTTCAAGCGGTGAGTGCGAAATTTCCAGACTCGGATTCTAGAAGCGGATTATAAGGCCTGTCGTCTGCTGAGGTCTGCTGACCCGAAATGGCGGCTTATAGGTCGTTGAGGTCTTCACTATCAGAAAGTCCCGATTCAGCCTTGCTTGCGCTGATCCGAACGACGTGATTTCGGGGCTTGAAAAGGTTGGCGCTGACCTGCGGAGCCCATTCTCAATTCCCCATGTGGGAGTTGAGAAAATTTTCAGTGCAGGCGTTAGCACAGCCGAGCATCCGGTTATCTTGGTGTTTCGTATCTAATCGGAAGAATAACTGATGAGATGGTTGTTTATGGTGATGCTTAGCGGAGGCGCAGGGCTTTGGCTAAGTAGCCAGTACCAGTTTCCGCAATGGCTACTTTGGGCCTTGTTGACGCTAGGGGCCGCGACGTGGTGTTTTGCTAAGTGGACGGAATGGAAGGATTCTAAAAAAGGACGTAATCATGATGGCGCGCGCTGATCGTAGTTGGAATGCATGGCATGTTCAAGCGGCAAGAACTCTACAGATTTTAACTCAGAAGATCTGATGAAATGGAATTCTTAATAGCTTAGGAAGAGGTCGTGATGCGTAAACGGCGTTCAGTAAAGAAACACTCGGTCCAGTTCAACTCAGAACATTACAAGAGGGTGCTGGAGCTGGCAATTGACGTCTTTGGTAACCGAGTACTAGCTGAGGAATGGCTTGGCCGACCTTGCAGGTACTTCAATGGTGAATCACCATCGGCAATTATCGCTGATCCGGTAGGATTGCAAACTGTCGAGGCTTACTTGCAGCGCATTGAGTATGGCGTGTATCACTAAAAATGCAGTCGATGCCTGCCCAATGTTCCGGGTCAATTTTCTACTTTGAGGAAAGTAACTAGCCGGTGCCGGTCGTTTGGAATGTATCGCGCGTCGATGTTAGTTCCGCTTGCTTCCCCGATCGATTATAACTATTCAGGCAGACCTTGCCCTCTCCTGATTCAGCTGGGTGTGGCCCTTCAGTTAAGCGCTGCTTATCTTGTTGATCTTGCTCATGAGTCATAGCATTAAAGCTGATCCAATTTCGCATCCTTGCTAAGGCGAGACAAGAGTCGCCGCAGCGCTGTCAATGTGTTCGATCTGCTAGATCACCTTTGGATTCCACCCGGTTTTATCGCTTCTTGATCTGCAGCATGGTCTCTCGCACCTGGAATGGCAGTGCTTACTGAAGGTGTGCCACGAGGTGTCACTCCAAAACCAGTTATCTGGCAGCAACTAGGTTCGACTAGGTAGGCATCGAAAATCCGCGCATGCGCGGATCGTGTGCGCCCGTGATTAGGGGATTTGGCTCTCCCACTATGGAGGTGAACCCTTTGTAGAGCGGTAACCATATGAACCGAAAAGCGCTAATTTCTCTGGCCATAGAGCAAGGCCAATCCGGCCAAGTAGTTGGAGAAATCCTTGATGTCCTTTGTGCACACCCAGATCTGATCGACTTGCCACGTATGGTGGCAGGGCTGCTGCGCGCATTGCGTATATCCGAGCTTGGTTCACCTATCAGAATAGGGAGCTGTGACCCGCTCGTGTGGCGAGAGGTATGCCTGTGGATCGTCTCGCTGAGCAGACAGCCCCAAATCTCGGAGCGTTTGGGGAACCGCTTCTGGTTGGGAACACCACCACCTATTCGAAACCCAGTGCTGAGCAAGGGGGTGAAAAAGTATGGGTTCCCTTATGCAGCGCTGTGGCATGCGCCACGAGATACGGAGAATGCACCGGACTACGACCGTCTGGTCGCTCAGCTACTTGCGGCAACGCAGCCCCCTAGCCATTCGCCACTGTCCGCTCAGCGGTATGCCGCGTTTCTAGATCTGAGGTGGTTGTGCGAAACGCGTCATCTGATCATTCCCCCCGAACTGAGGGTTTGGGGGGACACAGCCAGCTTCGTGGCGGCATGTCGAGGTTTCTCAGCGCTCGACTCCAGCTCTGAGAATTCAGATCGATTCGCTTCTATTACTCGATTGGTTCGTTACAGCCAAGGGGAGGAGCCGCCAACGAGATCAGGCGGCGGCGGTAGCCGCGGCCGGCGCGGAAAACCGGTCGCTCTTGAATTGACGCATTTCATTGCTGAGGATCGCGATGGTTTTGCATTGGGCGATCCAGATGATCCTGACCAGTTGCCGGGTCATTATCAAATCCTCACCCAGCCCCCGACTACTGATACCGACATGGCTGAGTTAGCTCCAGATGAGTTGAGCCCTGTTGCTGAAATCTGGGTGCTGGACGACGTGTGTGCAGAGCGGCCATTTGTTGCTGATTTGCTCAGTCAGCGGAGCATCGAAAATCACATAATACGAAGTCGCCAGCAGTTGCCGTTCACATATACCCAATTCACTCTGACAGAGTTGAGGGATCTGCTGTTCGGTGCCAGTGATATGTTTGAGGAATGTCGGCGGGCGCTAACCCATAGCCAGAATAAGGTGCACCTTCAGCTGCGGATGGAAGCCATCCTAATGCTGCACATAAGCCTCTGGCTCGGACAGGCTCCATACCACGTCGTTCAGCTAACGGTGGTTGATCGGGAAGCAAATTGCACCGACGGTATGTGCCTATTGAGAGGGGCAGTCTCGCAGTTCTGTGTTCGTGTTCGTCACCCGGAATTGGTGGGAGATGAGCGTTGGCAGGCTAAATACGGATTTCGATCTTCACAGGCCTGCTTGCTGCTGCCTGATCTGGCCGGCAGCTCTGCTTTAATAGCAGTGCTGTTGAGACATTTTCCTCGCACGTCCGATTATGTTTTTACCCATCAGGTCGAAGAGCTGGTCGCAGAAGTCAGAGAGGTTCTCGCGGTTCTAGGCAAGAGCGATCCCAGATACACCCTGAGCAAGGTCAGGAACTACTTGTTCTATCAGATCGCCGCGGATACGCAGGACGTAGCTATCGCTGGAATGCTGTCTGGCGTCCGAGTGCCTTCCGCACAAACGCCACAGTATTACCTGCAGCCCAGGGCCAGCCATTTACAGCACATCTACCGTTCTTCTCTGGGACGCGTCCTACAACGAGTCTATGCCTGTGCTGGCTTAGCATACCAATTGCCAGAAATGGATAAGGTCGGTCAGCACGGAAGTGTGGGCGCCACGCACTGCCTATTGCCCGAGACGATTGCATCCAATGTAAGATCCATGGCGAGCATACTGCGTAAGAAGCCGTCGTCGACCCTTATTCACCAAATTACGTGGCATAACGTCTATACCCTATGGGTTGTGCAAATGTTCATGCTATCCACGGGCTGCCGGGCGATCAGCAACCCGTTGCGGTTCGTCGACGAATTTGATTCGCTACTAAGGATTGGCGCTATAGCTGACAAGGACAACGGCGATCGGCACATGAGCCGGCTGGTCTGGGTGCCTGAAATGCTGCAACGGCAATTGGCCCACTACCTCGCACACTGCGTGGCTATCTCGAAAGTGCTTCTCGCTGGCTCCTCGGAGGATCATGAGCGATGGTCTCGCGGGTTCTTCCTCTCGCGTAGTGATAGCGGAGTCCGCCGCATAGAGATCAGGCCCGCCACTCTTTACCTGTATATGGAGCAGGTAGCTGATTACATTCCACATCGGGTCAATGCTTACCGAAAATTTGTACGCACAGAGCTGTTCGAGCGTGGCTGTCCTGCAGAGGTCCTTGCTGCATTTATGGGGCACTGGCTGCGCGGAGAAGAGCCTCAAGACCCGTATTCATCGTTTTGTCCCGCAGCCTATGCCGGGGTGGTGAGCGACTGGATAACGCAACTGCTGAAAACACTGGGCTGGTACGTCCAGGGAAGTCGGTGGGGGTGATGAGATGACACGTCTGAGCGACCAAGAGGTTGAGTATTTATGGTCTGCAGCACCTCATGAGCCGGACTGGAGAGGAATGGTTCGTGAGCGTTTGAGGCGAATCGTTGAGGAATGTGGAGTGCCACTTGGGCAGTGGTTACTAGGTGCATGTGCCATTCGAGACATCACTGTCGAGCATGTACGCGAGTTGGAGGCTCAATTGGGAACAGATCACGCGCTGCGTAACATGCTGCGAAGCATTACCCAGCGGGTGCGGAACCACCTCCCCAGATTCCCACTAGCGCGCCTGGCTATCGCGGTTGAACGTCCCGCAAACCCGTTCAACCCAGATATTTACACCGCTGAGCGATTACGCCTCAGCCGTCAGTTGCTCAGGGCCTTGCAGATGGGTTACCGGCGCGATCTCGAGTCGCTCCATCCTCCACAGCGCGTCGGACTATTGCTAATGAGCGCTGCCTATAGCGGTGGGTTGCTAGATATCGCTCAGCTGGATGCTCTCGTTTCAGTACCCTTGGAGCGGATCGAATGGCTGGCGGGTGTGCCTGAGGTAAGGCTTCCTTTATCGCTTCGTGGCAAGCGAGAGGCCGAGCACAGACAGTGGTTCCCGGATCCGGCGACGCTGATGTTGATGTTTCGGTGCGCGGACGATCTTCGCTTATTGAAGGAGCAACTGCAGCGTAGAGGCGGCATGCTCCGATGCGTTAACGCATTTTTGACGTCATCTGGGATGCCTGTTAAAGATCTCCCGGGCAGTCTGAGAGAACTACTGGAGCTGCTACGTATGCAGGTGCAGTTGCACCTGCCTCAGATGATAGTCAATTTTGCCTGCCGACAGATGTTCGTGTCCCATTCACTACGCCCTTCCTCATGGGGAGAAATATTTGGGGTCGCCGGACTAGATGACCCCGCTAATGCTTATGGAAGAAGTGCTGGTGGGGAGGCTGAAATAGAGGAGGGGGCGGACGCGCCAGATTGGTTACTGGAGATATGTCAAAAGATTCGCTCGGAACAACGCATTGAGGCACCCCAAGATGCCGGTGAGCTTCAGCTCTTGGTGACGGAGTGGGCAGGCTGCATGCTCTCTGGGGGCTCGGTATATGGAAACAGTATCGGCCGGTCAACGGTTGCCCGCTATGTTCGGCTGCTAGGGCAGGCGTTCGAACAGCTAGATGGTCTGACGGTATTCAGACTGGAGCCAGATGCACTGGAGAACATTTATGAAGGTTTGCTCGAGGCCCAGCCCAGCAATGGCAAGCGCCGGACTCTGGCTAGAGCAATTTATGAGTTTCATACGTTTCTGGAGCGCCATCACCATTATCCTCCCATCAGCCCCTTTGCAGTATTGGGTATCGGCCAGGACGTCTCAAGCGTTGATGCACGTATCCTCTCCGAAGATCAGTATCAGGCGGTTTTACGCGCTATTTCTATCTGCGGACTTGAGCTTCGAACACCGCGTTTGGTGACAGCGGCCAAGTTGTTCCTCATCTTAGGATTCCGGCTAGGCTTGCGGCGTAACGAGGCCCTGAAGCTACGGCTATGCGATATACATTTTCCCTTGCTAGAAGCGGATTGCAGCGAACGCATTCACCAGCGTCAACCAAACATGCGCAGACTGTCTCTACCAGAGCTTGTTCATCTGGACTTGCCCATTGACCTGCTCGTTCGACCTCACGCCCTGCGCGGCCTGAAAACACAGAACTCGGTCAGAAGGCTGCCCCTTGTGATGCTGCTGGAGCCTGACGAGCTTACTTTGTTGATGAGCTGGTGCCAGCAACGTCAGGCAGAGGAAGGTAAAAAGCCATTTTCGGAGTTTCTGCTCTGTATCCCAGAGTTGAGATCACAGTGGATAAGCGAAAGCACTTTAATGCCGGCATTACATGCCTGCATGCGTGCTGTGACGGGTTCGGACGTCATTCATTACCATCATCTGCGCCACTCATGCGCCACCTGGCTGATGCTCAAGCTGAGCGGTTTAGTTACCAATGTCACACCGAAGCTTATTTTCGATGATCTACCGCAGACTAGCCGGTGGCTGCAGGATCTAGAAAGATTGCGTGCTGGGCTAGCACCGCCCGGTGGCGGGCCAACACGGCGTGTTGCCCATATCGTCAGCGCCCTTCTCGGCCATAGCAGCCCGAAGGTGTCGCTTCTGCACTATGTTCACTGCCTGCCGCAGATGTTGGCACTAGCCTGGCAGTGGAACCCCAAAGCCTGGCTGTTTAGCGCTTCCAATGTAGCGTCGATTGCACAGGTGAGTCTGCCTACGATGGAGGCGTCTTCGGAAGCTGAGCACCTTCTGAAGGTTATCCGTCGGGTCAGGTCTCTCAGAGCGCATAGGCGGACTCGAAAAGCTGTAATGCGTCCAGTCGTGCAGTTCGTTGAGCAAAACTGGGCGATAAAGCGAATTTGCCAAATCGAGTCCATGCTGGCCTATGCCTCTTATGCGGAGGAAGCCAATCAGCAGATTAATCTGGATTGGCTGGAATTTTCTCCAGAGGATCGGGCCTTGATGCTTGAGCGGGCGCGCTATATACGAGATTTGGCACAGAGCTCTCTGTCTAGTAATGGCAACAAGCACCGATTGCGTTTTTCATTACACGCCAATGCGCCATCGCTAGTGCCGATGCCGCCGCGCCATGGGGGGCGCAACTCAGTAGCTATTTACGCCCACTGTCTATACACGATCTTGGAAGGCGCCGAAGGCGATCGCGCCAATCGAGTTCTAGATGATTTTGTAGAGCGAAGCTGGTTCTCGGAAAGCACTCTGCGCTTTTACCGTAACCGTGATGAGGACCAGGCACGGGACTACTTGTGGCTGCTGAATGCGCTAGGCATTCCTGCGCGGTCGATTGAGCTGATCGTTTATGACAGGCGAAAGCCGAGAGCGAGCAAAGCATATTGGCGCCGCGCGCTTGGAACCCCCCGGAAGCCAGTCGCGCTGCTCCAGCCGGAGAATACCGAGGTGGAGAATCTGCATTTAGGCATTCGCGCCACACTGGAGCTCCAAGATGGATTGCAGCAGAACAGGCATTCAGGCGCGGCCTTACGTTACCTGCTGCTGATGGCTTCCATCGACTGGCATTTCCGCGCCTGACCAGGTCCGGAGGACATTCAGCCTTCCGGATCATCCTGCAATTCTAGCAAGTCTCCCACTTGGCAGTTCAGGTACTGGCAGATCGCTTCCAGGTCCTTGAGCTCTACCCTCTGCGCAGTCTCGTGATACAGCCGCGTGAGGGTTCCGCGGTTGATGCCGGTGTCCCTGACCACGTCACTGATCTTCAGTTTCCGCTCGCCCAGTAAGCGAGATAAATGGCACTTGACCATCCTAATCTCCAAAAATGATCTTCAGAAGATCATTTTGTTCTTGCAAAGCTCAAAATGAGCGTTATATTGATCTGCAGGAGATCATTATGAGTATTCAGGAGCTCATAAGAATCCGCTGTCGTTCAATTTAGCAGAGAGGGCATATCCATGTCTCACACATACCTGACTACCGAAGAGCTGGCCACGCGCATGAAGTACGACGCGCGCACCATCCGTAATCGCTTGAAAGACTCAGTCCTGCTCGAAGGGATTCACTACTTCCGTCCCTTTGGCGGCCGCAAGATCCTTTTCATCTGGGAAGCCGTCGAAGAAGACATGCAGAAATTCTCGCGGGCTTCTGGTTTGGTTCCGATGGCTGGTGGAGGTATCTGCCATGGGTAAGGTTCGCGCCCGCGCTGACAACGAGAAGTTGTTCTTTGACTTCACCTATTTGGATCAGCGGTGCCGCGAGCAGACTACGTTGCCTGATACGCCTGCTAACCGGAAAAAGCTGGAGAAGATCCTGGAGCGCATAGAGGCGGAAATCACCCTCGGCTGCTTCGACTACGCCACCTACTTCCCTCAAAGCAGCAAGGTGCAAGAGATCAGTCGGCTGCAGGCTGGCTGTGCATCACTGAAAACACCACTTTTCAAGGATTTTGCCGAATTGTGGTTTGAGGAGATGAGGGTCGAATGGCGTGATACGCACGCCAAAACCGTGCGCCTTACCCTTGATAAGCACTTGCTGCCTGAGTTCGGCAAAAAAGAGGTCAGCGCCATCACCAAAGCAGAACTTCTGTCATTCCGCTCGGCACTCGGCAAAGTTCCCGGGCAGAAAGGTCAGAGTCTGACAGCGACGAGAATCAACCACATCATGACGCCATTGCGCATGATCCTTAGTGAGGCAGCTGACCGCTTCGAGTTTACCTCGCCATATCTCAACATCAAATCACTGAAAGTCCCCAAGACAGACGTGGAACCCTTCACCTTGGATGAGGTGCTGCAGATCCTCAGCACAGTGCGTGATGACTTTCGCAACTACTACACCGTGCGCTTTTTCACAGGCATGCGGACGGCAGAAGTTGATGGTCTGCAATGGAAGTATGTCGACTTTCAGCGACGGCAGATTCTGATCCGTGAAACCTGGGTGGGCGGCAAGCTCGACTACACCAAGAACGACGGCTCACAGCGTGAGATCGATATGTCTGGGCCGGTTTACCAGGCGCTACTCGGCCAGCGGGAGAAAACCGGCAGCGGACAGTTTGTCTTTAGCACCCGCGAAGGTACGCCGCACGCATACCGCAACATCAACGACCGGGTTTGGTATCCGCTGCTGCGTCACCTGGGTCTGCGTAGGCGGCGTCCCTACCAAACTCGTCATACGGCCGCGACCCTCTGGCTAGCTGCAGGCGAAAACCCGGAGTGGATCGCCAGGCAAATGGGACACACCACCACCGAGATGCTGTTCCGTGTCTATTCGCGCTATGTCCCCAACCTGACCCGGCGTGATGGCAGTGCCTTCGACAACCTGATCAAAGCCAATCTCAAGGGCTGAGGAGTTCCACCATGAAACTGATCAAACGTGACAACGTGACCCCTCTGCATCCATCGATGGAGGCTCGCGAGCATAAGTACCTTAAGCATCTGGCTTCAGCCATGAGTCTCTACCTTGAGAATCCCCATGGCACCGAGCTTGTCTGCATCCTCGGCTCCGGCTACGAGAAGGATAATCGGCACGCCCTCGAAACCTGGATTGCTTACCACCGGAATGAAGTTTTCGAGACGCGCCTGCAGGGTCGAAGTCCCCTGCATCATCTGATCGAGAAGCTTGAGAACCTGTTGGTTAACTAAGTTCGGAAGGGGCCGAAAGGCTCCTTCATTGTTCCCCCTTGGTAGTGGCAAGATTGCTCCATTCACTCGCTAATCTTCGTTTGGTGGAGTCACCAGTCCCTGCCGGCTACACCTCAGCTTGTACATGTAGTCAGACATTTGAAGACCCGGATCGACGGATTGGTTTACTATCCATGGCGCGAACCAGAGCACATTTTTTCCTGCCTGCAGGCAGGCAAGAGGGAATCCGGGGGTACAGGGACAGTGGTAAAGAAGCAAAGCGTATTGGCAAGCTGGGTGGGCGGAAATGATCTCAAGGCAGTTAAGGGCGGTGAAATAGGCCCGATTCTATCGACCCTAAACAGGGTAGGTTTTGATAGCGTCGAGCTGCTCTGTTCATATCCCGCCGAGATCGTTGAACCCTACCTGGACTGGCTGCGCCAGCAGGTCGATGTATCAATCGCAGCGCATTACGTTTCCCTGTCTTCTCCCGTTCATTTCGGGGAAATCTACCAGGCCGCCAGCCAGCAGTTAAAACGCCTGAGCATCTCCAGCAATCAGCTTTCCATTCTGCTCAGTCCCGGCACACCGGCCATGCAAGCAGTGTGGATTCTGCTGGGCAAAACACGCTATCCGGCGAAGTTCTACCAGTCCTCACTTGAGCAAGGCGTGCAGCAGGTTGAGGTGCCGTTTGAAATCGCGGCCGAGTATGTGCCAGCCGCCAATACCATCAGCACCGACAAGCTGGTTCAGCTCGCCGGACTGGATGTTCCTGTGGATGCGGCCTTCGACAGCATCGTGACGCAGAGCGAGCGCATGCTGGCCCTCAAGGCGCAGGCACAAATACTCGCGGCGAAGCAGGTTCCGGTGCTGATTTACGGCGAAACCGGTACCGGCAAAGAGCTGTTTGCCCGCGCCATCCACAATGCCGGCCCGCGTTCTGCTGCGCCCTTTGTGGCGGTGAACTGCGGGGCCATCGTGCCGGAGCTGATCGACTCCACTCTGTTTGGCCACAAGAAGGGCGCATTCACCGGCGCAATTGCCGATCGGCCCGGGGTATTCCAACAGGCCCATGGCGGTACGCTGTTTCTCGATGAGTTCGGCGAACTGACGCCAGATGTGCAGGTGCGACTGCTGCGCGTACTGCAGGAAGGCACGTTTACTCCGGTTGGCTCCAGCCAGGAACTCAAGGCCGATGTGCGGCTGATCACCGCCACTCACCGCAACCTGATGCAGGAAGTTGCTCGTGGGTGCTTCCGTGAAGACCTGTTTTATCGCATCGCTGTGGGTGTGCTGCACCTCCCGCCGCTCAGAGAGCGCGAAGGTGATCTGCTGTTACTGTCGGAAAAGCTGCTGGTCGGCATTGCCAGCCAGGATGCCAGCCTCGGCGATAAGAAAATTTCTGCCGAAGCAAAAAATCTTATCCTTCAGCATCCCTGGCGTGGCAACGTTCGCGAACTGCAATCCACCTTGTTGCGCGCGGCTCTCTGGTGCTCGGGCAATCTGATTGCTGCTCATGATATCGAGCAGGCACTGTTCAAATTGCCGCACGCGCAGGTCGACGTACTGGCAATGAATGTTGCGCAAGGCATTGATTTACAAAAGATAATTGCTGGGGTAGCAGGGCATTATCTGCGTAAGGCTTTGGCGCTTACCGGCAACAACAAGACCCGTGCGGCTAGCCTGCTTGGCCTCAAAAGCCAGCAGACGCTGAGCAATTGGATGGACAAGTACGGCATCGAATAAAACCTGGCACGGTCCTCGCTAAAAGACCGTTATGAACAGAATCGCCCACATGAAATCAGTTAACTTCGAGTTTCTTCGCACCGGTAACGATTTGCTGGCAAACCTTGCCGGCCTTGCCGAAGCCGTTCTGCACATCGATCCGGGCAGTGCGCTTACTCGCTTGCGTAGCTTCGCCGAAGAGCTCACCAAAGCCATCTACAAGGAAGAGCTGCTGCCGCGCATGCCGCAGTCGACCTTCTACGACCTGGTGAAAAACCCGGTGTTTGCCGATTGCGTCAGCAAGCCGCTGGTTCACCAGATCAATTTCCTGCGCATCCAGGGTAACGACACCGCTCACGGCGCTGAAGGTGACCTGCGTAACGCCCAGCTGGCGCTAAAGACGGCCCATCAATTGGCCATGTACATGGCCATCAAGTACTACGCTACTGCACAGGCCAATATTCCTGTCTTTATCGAAGTGCAAGATCCAACCGCAGCCCTCGCCCGCCTGCAGAAAACCGTTTCCAGCTACGAGAAGGAGCTCAATCAGCAGCAGGAAGAGCTGCAGCGCGTCATGGAGAAGCTGGAGCAGGAGCGCACCCGCAATCTTGACAAGCTGGAACCGCCTGCCAAGCCGGACCAGCAGAAGCGTCAGCAGCAGAGCCAGAGGGTTGCAGATAGCCTGCAGTGGAACGAGGCCAAGACCCGCGCCCTGTTGATCGACGTCATGCTGACGCAGGCGGGTTGGGATGTCAGCAATCCCGCGCAGGTCGGTCAGGAAGTCGAAGTTGATTTCCCCAGCAACGTTTCCGGCAAGGGTCGTGCGGACTACGTGCTATGGGGCGACAACGGTCAGCCCCTGGCGGTGATCGAGGCCAAGAAATCCGGCAATGTCAGCCTGCAAGCCGGACGCGAACAGGCGCGCATGTACGCCGATGGCTTCGAGCGCATGGGCATGCAACGTCCGGTGATTTTCTACAGCAACGGATACGAGACCTTCATCTGGGACGACGCGCAGTACAACACCTACCGGCCGGTGTATGGCCTCTACAGCAAGGACAGCATCGAGTATCTGATTTACCAGCGGCAATACCGCAAAGCGGAGCTGGAGCGCCATAACCCTGATCTGAACATTGCTGACCGTCCCTATCAGATCGAAGCGATCAAAACGGTTGCCGCTCACTTCCAGCAGCAACGCCGCCGAGCGCTGATCATCCAGGCGACCGGTACGGGCAAGACCCGTGTGGCCATTGCATTGGCCGAGCTGCTGCTGCGCACTGGTTGGGCCAAGCGCGTGCTATTTCTGTGTGACCGCAAGGAGCTGCGTGTGCAGGCCGATGATGCCTTCAAGCAGAACTTGCCTAGCGAACCGCGGTGTGTGATTGGTGAAACCAACAAGGTGGACCTGACCGCCCGCGTCTACATCGCCACATACCCAGGCATGATGAACCGCTTCGCCCAGCTTGATGTTGGCTTCTTCGACCTGATCATTGCCGACGAAAGCCACCGCAGCATCTACAACAAGTACCGCGACCTTTTCGATTATTTCGATGCGCTGCAGGTGGGTCTCACCGCCACCCCGGTGAAGTTCATCAGCCGTAATACGTTCGATATCTTCGACTGCGAAACCACCGACCCCACTTTCGAGTTCGGTCTGGATGCCGCCATCAACAACGATCCGCCGTATCTGGTGCCTTTCCGCGTCAAGGATCACACCACCGACTTCCTGCGCGATGGCATCCACTACAATGATCTGAGTGATGATCAGAAGCGTCAGCTCGAAGAAGACCTTGGCGAGGAAGAAGCCAAGCGCACTACCATCGCCGGCAAGGATATCGGCCGCAAGATCTTCAGCGAAGACACCGACCGCATCATCCTGGAAAACCTGATCAACAAAGGCATCAAGGATGAAACCGGCTCACTGGTCGGCAAGACCATCGTTTTCGCCCAGCGTCAGGACCACGCCGAGCACCTGGAAAAACTTTTCTGCAAGCTCTACCCGCAGTACGGCAGCAAGGTCTGCAAGGTCATCCACAACGCTATTCCGCATGTGGACACTCTGATCAAGGAATTCAAAAAGCCGGATAACGATTTCCGTATCGCCATCTCGGTCGACATGCTCGACACCGGTATCGATGTACCGGAAGTCGTCAATCTGGTGTTCGCCAAGCCGGTGAAATCCTGGGTCAAGTTCTGGCAGATGATCGGTCGTGGCACGCGCCTGCGCCCTGATCTGTTTGGCCCCGGCAAAGACAAGACTGAGTTCCTTATCTTCGACCATTACGGAAACTTCGATTTCTTCGAGCAGGAATATCAGGAGCCGGAAGACACCGGCAGCAGATCCCTGCTGCAGACTACCTTTGAAGCGCGCCTGGCGCTTGCGCAGGCCGCCCTGCGTCATAACCATGCTGCCGCCTTCGATGCTGCCATTACCCTGTTGCGGGCCGATATCAACGACCTGCCCGATACCAGCGTGGCGGTAAAGCGAGAGCTGCGTGCCGTACACCAGTTGCAGCAAACCCAGCAGCTGCAGCAGTTCGATGGCAAAACCCAGCACCTGCTGGCCAACACCATTGCTCCGTTGATGTCCGCCCGTGTGCTGCGCGACAAACACGCCACCGCGCTAGATAAGCTCATCGCCGGCATTCAATGCTGCCTTGTCGACCAGGCCAGCTGTTTTGAGGACGGCAAAATTGCCCTGCTGACCGAGCTGGACAAACTTGCCGTGAATATCCAGGCGGTACGTCAGAAAGATGCTCTGATCGCCGAAGTACGCACCGCCGACTTCTGGCTGCAGCCGAGTATCGACAGGCTGGAGAACGCCCGCAAAGAACTGCGCGGCATCATGAAATACCGGCAGACCGGCAGCACGGGCGGCTATGCCATGCCTAGCACCCGTACCGGCGACGACGGCGTGCAAGTGAAGGAGCGCAAGGTGGTGATTGCCGGTGCCAGCGAGGCCATGATCTACCGCCGCCGCCTCAAGGACATCCTCGCTGGCATGCTCGCCGCCAGCCCGACCCTGCAGAAAATCCACAAGGGGGAGCCGATTGCCGAGACCGAGCTGAAAACTCTGACCTCGACTATCCTCACCAGCCACCCCGGCGTCAGCTTGGAGGTGCTAAACGAGTTCTATGGCCGCACCGCGGATCAACTGCACCTCACCGTGCGCGAGATCATCGGCCTGCATGCCCATGCCATCGAGGAACACTTCAAGCAGTTCCTCCATGCTCACCCCAGCCTCACCGCTCAGCAGGTTCGCTTTATGAACCTACTGAAAAACTACATCGCCCAGCACGGCAGCATCGTCATAGAAACGCTCTACGACGCACCGTTCTCCAGTATCTCCCATGAGGGTATCGACGGCGTCTTTACCCCTGCCGATGTCACCGAACTGGTGGCCGTGCTCAAGCCTTTTTTGAAAAACCCTGACCAGCCCGGCACACCCGCCTGATGGCCGCACAACCTATAGATCGAGACCAGTAAATGCTCACCGGCAAAATCCGTAACGATATCGATAAGCTCTGGGAAAAGTTTTGGACCGGCGGCATCACCAACCCGCTGACCGTGATCGAGCAGATCAGCTACCTGATGTTCGCCCGTATGCTCGACATGCAGGAAGACGTGGCCGAGCGCAAGGCCAACCGTACCGGCAAACCCTTCGACCGCCTGTTCCCCAACACGTCGGAAGGCCAACTGCTGCGCTGGAAGAACTTTCGCAACATGAGCGGCCGGGAGCTGCACAAGCACCTCAAGCATAACGTCTACCCCTACTTCGCCAAGCTGGGCCGAAAGTCTGATGCGGTCGATGGCCTGGGCGAGGAGGGCAGCGCGCTGGAGGGGCTGGGGCATATCGGCGAATACATGCAGGACGCCGATCTGGAGATCAAGAACGAGTCCGTGCTCACCTCCGCCGTGGAGATGGTCAACGACCTGCCGCTGACCCGGAGCGATGTGAAGGGCGACATCTACGAATACTTGCTGAGCAAGCTCACCACCGCCGGCATCAACGGCCAGTTCCGCACCCCACGCCACATCATCGACGCCATGATCGAGCTGATCGCTCCGCAGCCGAGCGAAGTCATCTGTGACCCTTCGTGCGGCACGGCAGGCTTTCTCACCCGCACCATGGAATACCTAAATCGGATGCATTCCAGCGAGGCAGGCATCATTACCGATGAGGACGGTAACCAGCATTACACTGGCGACCTGCTGGAGCCTTATCGCGATCACATCAACAAGTACATGTTTTGGGGCTTCGACTTCGACACCACCATGCTGCGCGTCTCCAGCATGAACATGATGCTCCACGGCGTGAACGGCGCGAACATCCGCTACCAGGACTCCCTGAGCAAATCCATCAAGGAGCACTACCCGCGTCAGGAACAGGACTTCTTCGACGTGGTGCTGGCCAACCCTCCGTTCAAAGGCAGCCTGGACGAAACCAACACCAACCCCGACGTGCTCGGCCTAGTGAAAACCAAGAAGACCGAGCTGCTGTTCGTCGCCCATATCCTCCGCTCGCTCAAGCTCGGTGGCCGTGCGGCGGTGATCGTGCCAGACGGCGTGTTGTTCGGCTCCTCCAAGGCCCACCAGCAACTGCGCCAGGAACTGCTAGACAACAACCAGCTTGAAGGCATCGTCAGCCTGCCCAGCGGTGTGTTCAAACCCTACGCCGGCGTCAGCACTGCCATCCTCATGTTTACCAAGGGCGGCAGCACCGAGCGTGTGTGGTTCTATGACCTGCAGGCCGACGGTTATTCGCTGGACGACAAGCGCACCGAACTGAAAGGCGAGGGCAGCAACGACCTGCCCGACGCCATCGCCCAGTGGCACAAATACCGGCAGATGGTGGAGGGCAACATCAGCGCCAGCACCATCAATACCCTGTTTGGCGACAAGCGCAAAAAGGCCTTTGTCGTGCAGGCCCAAGATATCGCCGCCAACAAGTACGACCTCTCCATCAACCGTTACAAGGAAGTGGAGTACCAGCAGGAGCAGTACGAGGACCCGAAAGTAATTCTGCAGCGGCTGAAAGGACTGGAGCAGGAGATTCTGGCGGATCTGGATGAGCTGGAGGCGATGCTGTGAGTTGGCCGATGGTGAAGTTGGGAAATATTGTCGACATCAAAGGAGGCGGAACTCCAAGCAAGAGTAATCCGGAGTTTTGGGGCGGGGATATACCTTGGGCATCGGTCAAGGATTTCAAATCTAGTTCACTTAAAGAAACTGCCGACTATATCACTAAGTTAGGTGTAGAAAAATCTGCAACAAATGTTATCCCTGCAGGTAATGTTATTGTTCCGACGCGAATGGCCCTCGGAAAAGTAGCAATCAATGAAGTTGACATGGCAATCAATCAAGACTTGAAAGCCTTGCTTGTAAATGACGAAAAAACGCTTTCGAAGCTTTATCTAATGCGTTTTTTAGAGTCAAAAGCCGCATTTATTGATGAACAGGGAAAGGGGGCAACGGTTAAAGGCATTACGCTAGATGTAATTAGAAATCTGGAAATCCCCCTCCCACCACTGGCCGAACAAAAGCGCATCGCCGCCATCCTCGACAAGGCCGACGCCATCCGCCGCAAACGCCAGCAAGCCATCCAGCTCGCCGACGACTTCCTCTGCGCCGTGTTTCTGGACATGTTCGGCGACCCGGTGACCAATCCGAAGGGGTGGGACGTGAAACCGCTATCCGCCAGTATAAGGTCAATCTCCTCGGGGTGGAGTGCGTCTGGTGAAAACCGTCCTTGCAGCGATGGTGAGAAAGGCGTCCTTAAAATTAGTGCAGTTACAAGTGGCGTTTTCAAGCCAGAAGAAAATAAAACCGTCCCCCTTGACCAGATCCCTGAGGGGAAAAAGCTTTTATTCCCCAAAAGAGGGGATCTTTTGTTCAGTCGGGCAAATACAAGGGAGTTAGTGGCTGCAAGTTGTATTGTTATGACTGATGTAGAAGATGTTTTTCTGCCAGACAAGCTGTGGTTGGTTGAAACCGATCAAAAGAAACTTCTGCCGGAATTCCTTAACTACCTACTTTGGCAGCCAAGATTTAAAGAAAGGTTGACATCTCAGGCTACTGGTACGAGTGGTTCAATGTTGAATATTTCAAAGTCGAAATTCGAAGAGACAGATGCGTTTTTTCCGAATATGGAGCTTCAGGAAAAATTCAAGCGTATTTATTGGGCTCTTCAAGAAACTCTCGACGCATCTGCTTCTTCAAGGGAGGCGGGAGACAGTTTATTTGAATCGCTAAGCCAAAAAGCGTTTTCTGGCCAGCTGTAGATAAGGACATCCCCATGCGCCTCAAGTCCGTCAAGCTCACCCACTTCCGTGGCTACCGTGCCACCACCGTCATTCCCATCGACGAAGCCATGACCGGCATTGTCGGCCGCAATGACTATGGCAAATCGACCATCCTCGAAGCCCTGGCGATCTTCTTCGAGAGCGGCGACGTCAAGGCGGACAAAAGCGATATGAACTGCTTCAGCCTGGCCGAAGGCGCCGAGCAGTTCGAGATTGCCTGTGAGTTTGATGATCTGACTGAGGCGATGGTGCGTTCGCGAAAATATGAATTGAAAAGTTATAGCCATACGTTTCTCTATGCTGGTATTTAATGAAATTTGACGCGGTTTTTATAAAGTAGGAGTTATGCATGTTGCCTTTTATCGTTGCTGGCGTTGTTGGGGTGGCCGCTTTGGCGGGTGGCATTTATAAATATGCAAGTTCAAAAAAGCCTGCCGGCGAGACCAAGGCGCCCAAGAGTTTGGGTGAGTTTGCAGTTTGGGGGCAGCCTGACACTGGGAAGACTACTTTTATAGCACGGCTACGCGGTGTTGATCCTACAGGTGAGAAAGAACAAACGACTTCATTAAGACGTTTTGGGAAGTTTGAGGTCAAGGGCTTGGATGGTGGTCCGTATGAGATACAAGAACTTGTTGATATGCCGGGTAGTAAAGATCGTTTAAATGATTGGTTGGACCAAGTGGCATCGAAAAAACACATATTTTATATTGTTAATTTGGCCAGGGTCGCGGACGAAGGCTATCGTCGAAAAGTAAAGTTCGATATAGAAAAAACTGTTGAAAAACTAGCCGATCCTGAGTCTAAAGGTAAGCGGGTTAATATTATTGGTACTCACTTGGATAAATCTGAATGGAGGTCTGTTGATGTGGCTCGAGTTAACAATACGATTCTTCAAGATCCAAGTATGCGTGAGGTGCGTGAGCTTTTTGGGAGCGTCGCAGGCTATGTGTACTCAGTAAACTTAATGGATAAAAAGAGTGCCAGTCGCTTGCTGCAGGATATTGCCAATGATAGCAAGATCTAGCAGTCAGGCATGTGCCTATCTATATGCACAGACCTTAGACAACTCCGGTGATAGTTTATGTTGGCTAAGCAAAACCCCAGGTGAATACCAAGAGATTGATTATGCCGATCCTAGGCGAACAGAAGTTTTACGATCTCTTGATCACGTCCATAATAACGGTAGGCTATGGCCAGTTGGATCAGATAGCTTTGAGTGTAAGGTGACTTTTCAGGGAGATTGTTTAATTAAAATAAATCCGCTGACTCGTGATTTCGGTGGGCGCCTTGCTCCAATAGTCTTAATTTTTAATGTGTATGATGGGCTTCGGCAGAGTGTGGCCCGTATGCTTCTTGATTGTGAAAAATTAATGCGGAGAGATTTCTCGGTTGAGCAGCGTTCCGCAATTGATGCGCTTGAAAAGATATTGAGTTGGCCAGTTGTTTTTATTGCTATGCACATTTTTATTTTTTCGAGAGGCTTAAGTAGATGATTGAAGCTTATACGCAGAAGATTTTCTTTGTTGATAACGATTTTTTGGAGGACTTAAGGGAGGAGTCCTTGGCTGAGTTCAAGGAATTTATAGAGCCTCAAGTCGATACGCAAATAATAAAGTTGCCTGCTACAGGCGAGCAGATCAATGAATTGATTGCATATATGCCACCCTCAGAGATTCGAGTTGGTAATGTAATTGCTAAGGCAGGTTATACGGATCAGTTTGGTTCTATTGATGAATTTGCAGAAGACTATGCGCTTAGGAAATATAGGTTATGGGTTCAGTTGTGCATAACGTTAGGTGCAAAAAAAGTATCTGTTAAAGATATTGAGGATGTATCGATCGAGCAGCAAGATAAATCTGATCTTGATGTCGGTTTAAGCGTCACGTCGCCAATAGGTAGTGGTGAGGCGGGAGTAAAGCGTAACTCAAATAAAGCAAGCGATGAGGTCAATAAGCGAACCATGGGGTTGACCGCTGAGGCGACTGGAGGCCAGCCAGATTTGGAGGCGGCTGAAGAAATGCTTAAGCAATATGGTTTGTTTAAAGATGATATGTTTAGAAGCATTTATGAGATGCGTAGGCTGAAGTCTAATCAGTTGACTAAGCATGAGTTTACACTTGACCTAACAAAAGACATTAAGCGAATGTTTGACTCTTCGACCAAGGCTAAATTGTCCGCGATGAGCAAAATATATAAAGGAAGGGTTGATGTATCGGTAGCAAGCAAGTCGCTGGAAAAAGCTAGAACGGCAATGAAGTTATCAATTGTGGTTGATTTTTGAGTTGTATTTATAGTCGATTGCTATTTTCCTGTCGTATATTTTTGATTTTCAGGTGGCAGATTAAGTTGCATTAAATATAAGAAAGGGATTTTGGTATGTCTTCTCAAAAATACTCCGTAAACCAACACCTGATCGAAACCCTGCTGAGCTGGGTTAAGTCTGGCGAGATCGCCATTCCGGAAATCCAGCGGCCTTTCGTGTGGGATGCCACCAAGGTGCGTGATCTGATGGACAGCCTGTATCAGGGCTTTCCGGTGGGTTACATCATTGCCTGGCGCAACCCGACGGTGAAGCTGAAAGACGGCTCGCTGGCCGAGGGCAAGAAGGTGCTGATCGATGGTCAGCAGCGTGTCACGGCGCTGACCGCTGCCATCGCCGGGCAGCAGGTGGTCAACCAGGATTACCAGCAGGTGCGTATCCGCATCGCCTTCCACCCCATCGAAGAACGCTTCGAGGTCAGCAACCCGGCCATCGAGAAGGACAAAGCCTGGTTTGCCGATATCGCGCCCATCGTTAACGGCGAGCAGCGGTCGTACAAGGTGGCGAGAGACTATCTGGAGCTAAATCCGGATGTGAAAGAAGATCTGGTTTTCGAGCGCCTGGACAGGTTGTGCGATATCACCAAGAAGCAGATCGGCCTGATCGAGCTGGCGGCGGATTTGGATATCGAGACGGTCACCGAGATCTTTATCCGCATCAACTCCAAGGGTGTGGTGCTGAGCCAGGCAGACTTTGTCATGTCGAAGATCGCTGCCAACGAGGAGTTCGACGGCAACACCCTGCGCAAGGCCATCGACTACTTCTGCCACCTGTCCATCGCGCCCGAGTTCTACGCGCATATCGAGAACAACGATAAGGCCTTCGTGCAAACCGACTACTTCCGAGCCATGCGTTGGCTGAAGAGTGAGAACGACGACCTCTACGACCCCAGCTACTCGGACATGCTGCGCGTGGCCTTCACCACCAAGTTCAATCGTGGAAGGCTGTCGGATCTGGTCGGGCTGCTCTCGGGCCGTAACTTCGAAACCCGCAGCTACGAGAAGGAAATCGAAGAAGCATCCTTCAAGACCCTGAGCGAAGGGGTCAGGGAGTTCATCAATGAAACGCACTTCAAGCGCTTCCTGATGATCATCCGTTCGGCTGGCTACGTGGACAGCTCCATGATCGGCTCGGTTAACGCGCTGAACTTCGCCTACGTGCTGTACCTCAAGCTCAAGCGCGACCTGGGCAACAACCCCAATATCGAAAGCTGGGTGCGCCGCTGGTTCGTCATGTCGCTGCTGACGGGGCGCTACTCGGGTTCGCCGGAGTCCCGGTTCGACAAGGACATCAAGGCCGTACACGAGCGAGCGTTTGCTGACGTACTGGCTGATATCGAAGCGGCTGAACTGTCTGATGCTTTCTGGGACTTCGGTCTGCCGCAGGCGTTGAACACCTCTTCAGTGAACGCTCCGGCAATCAAGGTGTTCTGGGCCGCGCAGGCCAATCGCGGTGATAAGGGCTTCCTGTCCAAGGACATCACCGTGCGTGACATGCTCACGCACCACGGCGATATCCACCACATCTTCCCGAAGAACTTCCTCAAGCAGCGGGGGCTGCTCAGAAGCAAGTACAACCAGGTCGCCAACTACGTGTACGTGCAGCAGGAAGTGAACATCAAAATCGGCGACACCGCCCCGGCCGCTTATATGGCGAAGGTCTTTGACCAGTGTCAGCAAGGCGCAGCGCACTATGGTGCGATCATCAGCCTGGATGACCTTAAGGCCAACCTGGCGGCCAACTGCCTCCCGGATGACCTCGCTGCCTATCAGCCTGAGCAGTTCGAAACCTTCCTCACCGAACGCCGCCGGCTGATGGCGCAGAAGATTAAGCAGTATTACTGGGGATTGTGAGGGGTATTTCCCACAGCGTTGTGAATGAGCCCCTCTTCGTGTCGGTAAACAAAATTACCAATAAATAACGGTTTTTACGTATATAACGATCTTTCTCGGCCTTCAAGATTGCATAACATACTGTTTTTAAAATAAAACATGAGTTGGCACGGGATGCGCTTATAGGGAGATATCCAATTGACTATCAAGGAAGTACACAGTGTCAGAACTCAAAAAATTCCAGGTCCAAACCGCCCGTCCGCTGCCGATCATCGTTCTGGCTGACACCAGTGGCAGCATGTCTGTGGATGGCAAGATCGAGGCGCTGAACAAGGGCCTGAAAGACATGATCAGCAGCTTTGCCGGCGAGAGCCGCCTGCGGGCTGAACTGCAGGTCAGTTTGATCACCTTTGGCAGTCAAGCAGAGGTGAATTTGCCTTTGACTCCGGCTCATCAGTTGCAGGGCTTCACCCCGCTTACTGCTGCGGGGGCGACTCCGCTGGGTGGTGCTCTGGCACTGGCCAGCCAGATGATCGAAGACAAGGACAGCATCCCCTCCCGCGCCTACAAACCGGTAATCGTGCTGGTTTCCGATGGCCACCCTACTGATGACTGGCAGGGTTCCTTTGCTCGTCTGGCCAATGGCGAGCGCTCGTCCAAGGCCACTCGCTTTGCCATGGCCATCGGTGCTGATGCCGATGAGAGCATGCTCGGTGATTTTGCCAATGACCCGGAGGCACCGCTGTTCCGTGCCGAGAATGCTGCGGATATCCACCGTTTTTTCCGCGCTGTGACGATGAGCGTCAGTGCACGTAGCCGCTCGGCGACGCCGAATCAGTCTGCTCCGCTGCAAATCCCGACGGATGATCAGGACTGGGATTTCTGATGCGCTTGTTGGCGAGTGGGGCTTCGGTGAGGGGCCCCGCCCACCAGCAGGATGACTCACCTAACCAGGATGCCCTGGCCGTCAGTGGTATACGCGGCGGTTGGTGCGTTGCAGTTGCCGATGGATTGGGCAGTCGCCCCTTGAGCCACTTCGGTTCGCGCAAGGCGGTGCAGTTGTCACGGCACGTGCTTCGGTGCCAGGCGGACATTACTCATGCAGCGGTTACTGACGAGGTTCGCAAGGCCTGGCTGGCCTGTTTTGGCGAGCGTTATCGCCTGCATGAAACGACCTGCCTGTGGGCGCGCGTGGATGCCCGTGGCCGGGCTGTTGCCGGGCAGATTGGCGATGGATTGCTGCTGGCAAGAAGCGCTGGCGCTTTCAAGGTGCTGACCGATCAACGCCAGGGCTTCGGTAATCAGACCCTGACCTTGGCCCAGGCGGATGCCCGGAATACTCGCAGTTTCGAGTTTGAGTTGAGCCAGCCGGGTGATGGCGTACTGCTGATGACGGATGGTATCTCGGATGACCTGATTCCATCGCAGCTTGAGTCGTTTTTTGATGCCATTTACCGGCGCCAACTGCGTTGTAGTAGCAAGCGCCGCATGCGCCGCTGGTTGACGGGTGAGCTGCTGGACTGGTCGACGCCACGCCATGGTGACGACAAGAGCATTGCTGGAATTTTCTTAACGGATTGATACAGATGAGCACGAACAAGGCCGCGCCGCAGAAGCAGCGCATGGTGCAGGACAGCAAAGGTTCGGTTTATGAGCTCACGAGTGAGTTGAGCAGTGGTGGGCAGGGCGTTGTTTACCGCACCCAGTACCCACAAGCTCTGATCAAGGGGTTTACCAATAAGGATGAGCAGGCGCGCCGTCGTTGGCGTGAGCACATCGAATGGCTGACCCGGCAGGATCTGGCCGATTTGAAGCTGGCTAGACCGCTTGAACTGCTGGCTGAGCCACGCTGCGGTTATGTGATGGAGCTGATGGACGGGCTGGTGCCTTTGCAGGGGCTGCTGGACAGTTTTGCTAATGCTGAAGAAGAGGCGCATGAAGATTATCTGCGCCAGGGCGGGCTGCGTCGGCGTATTCGTATTCTGGGCCAGATGGCCAGAACACTGAATCAGTTGCACGGGCGCGGCATGCTCTACGGTGATCTGTCGCCGAACAATATCTTTGTCTCGGACGATCCGGCGTTTGCCGAGACGTGGTTGATTGACTGCGACAACATCAGCCTCGATAGCCACAGTGGCTTGACCCTGCACACCGTGGACTATGGCGCACCGGAAGTGGTGCGTGGTGAGGCGTTGTTGTCCAGCCTCACCGATTGCTGGAGCTTCGCCGTTATTGCCTATCAGTTGCTGACACACAACCACCCGTTCAAGGGTGAGATGGTCAGCTGCGGTGAGCCTGAAATCGAGGATGCCGCGCTGCGCGGTGAGCACCCCTGGATCAACGATAGCGAGGACGACAGTAACGCTTGCTTCGTTAATCTGCCGCTGCAACTGCTGGAGCACAGCGAGCTGCCCCAACTGTTTAGCCGTTGCTTTGAGGGTGGGCGAGCCAGCCCCTATGAGCGCCCGGCTATGGCCGAGTGGCTTGAGGCGCTGGTTGAAGTGGACGAGCGTATCTATTGCTGCCCTGGCTGCGGCAGTACCAGCCTGTTGCCAGCGGACTTGCGGGCAGCGGACAAAGCGGAGTGTTATTTCTGCCCGGAGCCGGCTGACAGTCGTCTGGTTATGTTTGAGGAGTTCATTGCCTTGTCTGCCGAGCAGGACGGGGATGCGGAGGCTCCTCCAGACCTGGTAGCGACGGGGCGCAAGGTCTGGCTGCAGCCGGGAGGGCAGGTTGAGCTCAAGCGCTTGCTGCCGACGTTCAGCTATGACTGTTGGCCGGCTGACCATATCCGTATCGAGTACAGCGACAAGGGCCTGGGGATTTTCCCATTGCCTGAGAGCCAGTTGCAGTTGCAGCGCGGGGAGAACATTAAACCGTTGCAGCGTTATCAGGGCCTCAAGGAGAGCCTGCGTGGCCAGGATGAGGAACCCTTCCTGATTCATGTAGGTGAGCCTGCGAAGTCAGGGCATAAGGACTCCGGGTTGCCCTCCAGCAAAGTCGTCTGGCAATTCCGGTGGTGATGGCAAATGGAATTTAAAGATTTCCCCATGCTGTCAGCCGATGTGCTGGCGCTTTCTACAGATGAGTCTGTGGATGCCTTGCAGGACGGGCAGGCGATTTTCCTGCAGCGCTATCAAGATGACTGGCTGGCGGTGCAGGGAGATGTGCGCATCCGCGTTAATTGTGCCAAGGCCGATGCCGAAATATTTGGCCGTCTGGCCCTGCGTGATCAGACCCGCTGGTTGCTGACGGGTACGAAGAAAAACAAGCTGCTGGTGCAATACTGCGCACCGGTTGAAGTAACGGCAATGCAGCTTGAACTGGGTGTTGATGAGCTGCTTGCTGAGGATTTGCACGCCAAGCGCGAAATTGCCGGCAGCACTGTTGAACTGGCCTGTCGCTGGTTTGCCGAGCACTTTGTGGTACAGGGCCTGGCTGAGGATGACTGGCTGACGGTTGCTCGTTTCAGCAATACCGCTACCAAGGGCGGCTTTCAGTTGCTGGGTAATGGCTGGCGTGCCGATGTCGAGCGGCGCCAGGATGGCAGTTATCTGCTTAAGCGTGTTAACCGTCATACCCATCGTGATGGTGCATTCTCCATCCTGCTTGGCCAATTTGAATTTAAGGATGCCTCTGTTGCGGCTGCACTCGGCAGCGCCAGTCAGCAGGCTCTGCTGAGTGCGGCGCTGCGTGACAACGCCAGCTATCTCGAACTCTGGAATCTTTACAACGATAAAGAGTGGCAAAGAGCTTTAGAGCAGGCAGAAAGTTTGGGTTCTCTGGCTTACGCCGAGTGCCACGGCTTTCAGGAGGGGCGTGGCAATGCCTGGCGTCTTATTCCCAAGTCGCAGGAGCAGTATCAGGCGTTCCGCGAGCGCTGGCGCGATCTGGAGCTGAGCAGCAATGATCAGTTTGATCTGGGCGATCAGCGCCCGGACTGGCTGGAAGAGCTTTCATCCGAGAAGGCTCAAAGGACTGCCAATGCTCCGCGGGGGACTATTCGCTTCGAGCCAGATTGCGTGATTTTCAAACAGGCGGCGGGTAAGACCAACATCCGACCGAAAGCGGGGGAGGGCTGGTTGTATCTGTCTCTTGCCGGCCAACGTTCGATGGGTAAGCGTCGCTTGGCAGCCAAGCAGTCGATTGACTCGGGCAAGCGGCTGCCGCAATTGAAATGGCTGCTGGAAGGGGTTGCGGTTCCTGCTGCGCGACGACGCCCGATCAGCGGGCTGACCCCATACGTGCTGGAGTCTTTCAAGGGTGGCAAGCCGACCGAGAAGCAGGCGCTGGCGCTGGATTGCGCGCTCAATACCCCTGATCTGGCAATCATCATCGGCCCTCCTGGTACCGGTAAAACCCAGGTTATTGCAGCATTGCAGCGTTGTCTGGGTGAGCGAGCGGAGAAGCAGAATATTGCGGCGCAGGTACTGGTCAGCAGTTTTCAGCATGATGCCGTCGACAATGCACTGGAGCGTAGCGATGTATTCGGCTTACCTGGCGCGCGGGTGGGCGGCAAGCACGGCGAGAGTGATCAGGCGGCTTTGATTGAGCCTTGGCTGGAACGCCAGGCGGCTCATTTGCACCGCAAGATTGCGCAGGAATACAGCCGCTTCCCTGAGCTTGAGCAGTTGCGGGCCATTTCCGCGAGGTTGGCCCTTGCCCGGGTAGCGAGTACCGGCCCTGCACAGCAGGCGGATGAGTTCCAGCGCCTTTTGCATGACTTGCGTGAACTGGAGCAAAGCGGCCTGGCATTGCCGCCCCGGCTTGAAAGTCAGTTCGAGGAGTATATCGATACGCTTGCCGGTCAAGCGCCGGCTACAGCTGCGGGAGGTCTGCCTCCCTCTCAGCTGCTCAGGCGTATCCGTGCTCTGCGTGTCGAGGTTGCTGCCTTTACCGATGATGGCGGCGAGCGTGCCTGGGATCTGCTGAGCTGGCTCAAGCGCCATGAAAAAGGTGTGGCCCCGGAGCTGCTGCGCCTGCTGGAAGAACTTGCCGACAGCTCGCACGTTGAGCCGGCGACCCTTCAGGCTCTGAAGATCTGGAAGGATCTGTTGCTTGATCAGCACTTGCCGGATTACCGGCCGGCTGCGCTGAAACGCCAGGTAGACCCTGATGGCCTAGCGCTGCTTGATGAGGTGGATCGCTATCTGGAAGACCGCATGGCCAAGCGCAAGCAGGGGGTTGCATGGGTCTTGGAGCAACTGGTCGATAGTCTGGAGTCCGATCGTTCCGCTGCGCGGGCTGTGGTCAATGAGTATTCGATGGTGGTCGGTGCAACCTGCCAGCAGGCTGCGGGCAAGCAGATGGAAATGTTGAAAGAGGTATCCACTAACTCCAACTCGGATATCGAGTTCGATACGGTTGTCATCGACGAGGCAGCACGGGCCAATCCATTAGATCTGTTTATTCCGATGTCCATGGCCAAGCGGCGGATTGTTCTGGTGGGCGATGACCGCCAGCTCCCGCACATGCTTGAGCCGGATATCGAGGGGCAGTTACAGGAGGAGCATGAACTGACCGAACTGCAACTGGCGGCTTTCCGATCCAGTCTTTTCGAGCGTATGCGGGTCAAGCTACAGGATTTGGAAAAGCAGGATTCGATTCGCCGTGTGGTGATGCTTGATACCCAGTTCCGCATGCATCCGGTCTTGGGCAACTTTGTCAGTAAGCACTTCTACGAATGTGAAAACCTGGGGGTTCTGCATTCCGGCAGGCCGGCAGAGGCGTTTGTATTCAGCCAGGAGCTGCTTTCCAGGCTGGGGCCGCTGGCGGAGTCCTACCGTGGCCATGTTTGTCAGTGGATTGATGTGCCGGCGGTACAGGGGCGTGATCAGCGCCGGGGAACTAGCCGGGTTCGAGAGATTGAGGCGCAGCGCATTGCTGACGAAGTGGTAAAGCTGATGCAGGCCGGCGGTGAGGCGTTGTCTGTTGGCATCATTACTTTCTACGCGGCACAGCGCGATCTGATCATGGAGAAGCTCGCTCAGCAGAAAATCGACGGTACTCCCTTGATGGTAAAGCGCGAGGGGGGCTACGAGCCGCATGAGCAGTTCAAGTTGACCCGCAAGGTGCAGGCAGATGGAAGCGTGGTTGCAGAGGAACGCTTGCGGGTTGGCTCGGTGGACGCCTTCCAGGGCAAGGAGTTCGATGTGGTGCTGCTGTCTTGCGTGCGCAGTTTCCAGCCCAATCGCTCGGTGCGAGCTGCTGCCAGCGAGGGGGATGAGCGTGAGCTGCAACTGAACCGTCAGTTTGGTTTCCTGCGTTTGCCAAACCGCATGAACGTGGCCATGAGCCGGCAAAGGCAGATGCTGATTTGTGTCGGGGATGCTGCTTTGGCCAGTAACCCGGATGCACAAGAGGCTGTACCAGCTCTGGCTGCTTTTTATCAGCTGTGTGGGGGTGAGCATGGCTGCATTCGCTGAAACCGGTATTTATCTGCAGTTTGCTGAAAAGCCTCGCGGCGAGGCCAGGCCCTTGTTGTGGCCGGTGCTGGTTCATCGCGTGCTTTATCCCGAGGCAAAAGAGGCTCAGTTGAATCTGTTCCAGCGCGCTGTGCTGGGGTTGATCCGGGCACAGTTGACGCAAGCGGAGGCAATCGCTGAGTTGACCGGGCTGCATGTCAATCTGATCAAGCTGATACTGGCTCAAGGGGTGAGTAACGGCTGGCTGACTGATAGTGCCCGTGGGCTGACTGAAAAAGGCGAGCAACTGCTGGATGGTGAGTCTGTTGAGGATGACAACCTGAAGGCTGGTTATCTGTTCCAGGATGCTATCAGTGGTCAGTTCTGGCCACGCTTCGCTGAGCAGCTTGATTCGATCGAGCCCGAAGATCCGCTGCAACGCTATCCCGTATTCAAAGGGGAGCGGAAAAGCGGCAAGTCAATCCGGCCGTTTGTGATGGCGGCGGGCAAGTCATCACTGCCGACGTTGGATCATGAGGCGCTGGCGATAGCTTATCGCGACTATCGGGATGATTGCCGGGCAGCTCGGCAGCTCGATAGCGGCCAGTTCCCGCAATTCCTTAAGTTGTCTGGTGTGCAGCGGCTGGATGATACCGCCAAGCCTGCAAGGGTACTGCTCTGGGCCAAGCCTGATGACGAGGGGCTGGAGCTGTGGGCAGTCGACGATCCGTTTGCGCTGCGAGCCAACGCCTGGTGGTTACAGGATGCTTTGCGGGAGCAGACTGAGGGGGGTAACAAGTACCTGCTCAACCATTTACAGCCTTTGGTTTCTGTTCCGCGTGCGGATGATCAGACGGTTGAGCAGTGGCTGCAGGCCATGCGCCAGCAGGCGGATATGCAGGTGCTCACGGAATACCCCTGGGCGGCGCGGCAACCGGATATCAAGCGGCATTTGGCAGCCCTGCTACTGCGTATGAACAAGCTGGAACAAGGCGACCAGAGTGAGCAGGAACTGGATGCTGCAGTGATGGAGTGCCAGAAACTGCTTGAGGTCCTCATGCAGTGGTTGATTCACCAATATCCAGTTGAAGCAGGGCATCTGCCCAAACAGAAAATCGTTAATCGAGAGCTTAATGAGCGCTTGCTATCAGCCTTGCAGTTACCGGCCTTTACCTCGGGGGTTATCAGTACGCTGGCTGGGCAAAAGATTGGCCAGGTTATTCGGGCTTGTTCCCGGCCAAGCGATTCTCTCAAAGCTTTGCTGTTTGCTGCAGCAATGGGAACGCTCAACCACTCTGGGCACCCGTTCAAGACGCTGTTAGCTCGCGAGCTGCAACTTGACAGGCTGTTGCTGCTTGCGGATTTGCGTAACCGCAGCAGCCATGCGCAGAGCCGCTTTACCGGACGAGAAGTCGCCCCCCTCACCTATGAGGAAACGCTGGATAACATCCAGTACGCGCTGGGCTTCACCGAATTTTTTAAGGAATGGATGTAATGGGCAAGAAAAGCTCGAACAAGTTTGGTCCACAGCAAATCCCAGCAGCGGCACCGTCTGCGGCCGGTATGGCCCGTGCTTCAGTGGAGCAGCAAGTGAATGTATTGAGCGCTTCTTTCGAGAACGCTTCCAAGGCCTATCAGTCCTTTGACATGACACTGGATATTTCTGTCGAGCGTGAGTGGTTGCGCGGCGTCTGCGAGCGTTTTGAGGGCGACAGTGATCTGGTTCGCTGGATTGAGCAATTCGCCACGCTCTGCAAGGAGTTGGTGCGCTTCAAGGAGCGTTTGCATGACGAATATGCCGAGCGGTGGGCTGCTGCCAGCAAATTAGCTGAAACTGCCGAGGTGGCGGCACTGGCGCAGGTAGCCGAACAGGAAGCGCTTGTGGCCGTCCGCTCCGGACTGGATGCAGAGAAAGCTGAGCTCAAGGCTGAGTGGGACAAGCTGCTTGAGGCTCAGCAGGAATTGGCGCTGAAGATGGCCGAAAATTTGGAGGCCGAGCGTTCCCTGAATATGCGAGAAGCCAATGCGCAAGCCGGCTTTGTTGCGGAAAACGAAGCGGCTTTACGTAAGCTGGAGGCGCAACAGCGTCAGCAGGTGCGTCAGCATGAAGCGGATCTTCAGTCGTTGCGCGAAGACAAGCACCAGCTCGACGGTGAAATTTCCCAGGCAGCAAGGCGGCTGGCGGAGGTCAAGTTCAGTTGCACGGAGGCAGAGGCTGAACGTGTCAGGTTGCTTGATCAGCGTGAGCACGACATCAAGCAGAAAGTGGTCGAGTTAGATCGTGCGCGTAGCCGCCTGGATCGTGAGTGGGCGGATATCCAGGCAGAGGAAAAGGCCTTGCAGCAGCGTCTGGATGAGGAAATGGCATCCGAGCGGGCGAATCATCACCAGGTTGTTGCCAAGCTGGAAGAGCAGCGTGAGCGGGCCTGGAGCAAGGCGAATGAACTCAAGGAGCAGCTGCTCGATATTCAGGAGCTCAAGCAATCCCTGGGCGAAGTATCCGGAGCTGAGATCCTGCAGCAACTGGAAGCGCTGCGTCAGGAAAACCGTGAACTCAAGCGCAGCCTGGAGCAATCGGATACGGCGCAATTGCAGCGCGATAATGACTACCTGCGTGACAGCAAGGCTGATCTTGAAAGAGAAGTAGCTGAGCTACGCCCTGAGCGGGATGAGCTGCGTCGTGAGTTGAGCGGCAAGCGTGTCGCGGCTACAGAGCTTGAGGCTGTCGCGCGTGAGAAGCGCGTTCTGGAGCAACACAAAAATACGCTCGCGGTGCACATCAATGATCTGGAAAGCCGCATCGAGCAACTGACCAGTGCCCAGAAGACCCAGACGCCATTCCCGGCAATGACGCTGATGGATACAGGTCGTGATTTCAGGGCGCGCATGGATCTGGATGCGGTGCCTGATCTCAAAACGTTTGCAGAGCAGTTGCAACACCGGATTGCCCTGGCTGAAAAGCCTGTAGAGCTGTTCTATCCGATCGAGGATATCCGCGTGTTGCTGGGGGGCTTGGCCATGAGCCAGCTGCATGTCTTCCAGGGTATCAGTGGTACCGGTAAGACCAGTTTGGCCAAGGCATTTGCCAAGGCTATGGGGGGCTTCTGCACAGATATCTCAGTGCAGGCCGGTTGGCGTGATCGGGATGATCTTCTTGGTCATTACAACGCCTTTGAGCGACGGTTCTACGAGAAGGACTGCTTGCAGGCGCTATACAAAGCGCAGACCCCGCGTTGGGAAGACACCTGCAACATCATCCTGCTGGATGAGATGAACCTGTCGCGCCCTGAGCAATACTTTGCCGAGTTCCTCTCTGCCCTGGAGAAGAACAACCCCGATGAGCGCTTGATCAGCCTCTCGGAAACGTCGTTGCCCAATGCACCTGCGATGCTGGCCGAGGGCCGCAAGATCAGGGTGCCAGCCAATGTCTGGTTTATTGGTACCGCGAACCATGATGAAACCACCAATGAGCTGGCGGACAAGACCTATGATCGTGCTCATGTAATGACTCTGCCCAAGCAGGATAAGCGCTTCACGATCAAGTCGTTTGAGCCGGCCAACTACTCTTATCGCTCCTTGCGCAAGGCATTTGGCAAGGCAAGTGCTGAGCGCAAGGAGGAGGTCGTCAAGCTACTGAAGGACCTGACCGGCGATGCCTTCACCGAACAGTTGGGCAGTCAGTTTGAGCTGGGCTGGGGGAACCGCTTTGAAAAGCAGGCGCTGGATTTCATCCCTGTCATGCTGGCTTGCGGGGCTTCTTCGGGGGAGGCGCTGGACCACTTGTTGGCCACGAGAATCATGCGCCCTGGCAAAGTGACCGGCCGCTACAACGTTTCTGCCGAGACGCTGCGCAATCTGAAAGGCGCTCTGGAGGACTTCTGGATCAGCGCTGATCTGGCGGGTGATCCGCGCAAGTCTATGGAGCTGTTGGAGGCTGATATTCGTCGCCTGGATGGCCGTAGCTGATGTGGTTTGATCGTTTTACGGGTGAGCAGTGCCGGCAGTTGCCGGCACTCATTCAGCCCGGTCGCTATCAGTCTGTGAATGACGGGCCTGCATTTAATGGCCATACACCGGTATTTACGGGTGTGCTGGTGAGTGATGGTGATCAGCGCTGCCAGTTGGGTGATGAGGCTTGCACTTTTACGCCGCCGCAAAAAAGTCTGGCGGCGGCAACGGAATTGCTGAGCAAGGTCATTGCGACGATTGATGCCGAGGCACTGCAGGCGCCTTTGATGTCTCCTTTGATGCCAGCTTCCATCATCGATGCCAAGAGCCATCTGCAGCCCTTTGAGGAGCGGCTTCTGGATGTGGTGAAGCAAGGGCATCTGCATCACATCTCGAAGCGTCCGCGCCTCGATCTTCACTATGAGGATGAGGTTGCTGATATCGGGCGTGCACGTCGTTTGGCCAAAGGGGCGCTGGTGCATCTGGCCTCGCACTCGGAGTGCTGGCAGCGGCAGACGTTGAGTGGCGTGATCCCCAAGAAGGTACTGGCCCGCTTCAGCGAAGATGACTATGGCATCTATGAGAATCGTGTCTATGCGCGCTTGCTGGATAAGATTGAACGCTATTTGCACGCGCGCTTGGCGGAGTTGCGTGGCTTGCAGGCGACGCTGAATCAGGCGCTGCGCTTCTATGAGGCGGAGAATGTCGATTACCGTCTGCGTGAAGAAATTTGCCGCTTGTGGGGGATGACATTCAGCGCAGAGGAAACTAGTAACGCATCAAAGTTGCTTGGTGAAACGCTTGAAAAGCTTGAACGCTTGTACCAGACGATTGCGGGCCTGCAGCAAAGTGGTCTGTATTTGTTGGTCAGCCGGCAGGCACAAGTGACAGGTGTGCTGCATATGACCAACATCCTTGGTCACGATCAGCATTACCGGCATCTGGCTATCTTGTGGGATCAGTTGGCCAAGGTGACACAGGCCAAACGTGCCACGCCGGCAGAGCGCTTCAGGCAGAACCAGTCTCTTGCTTCTGCCTACTCTCACTACGCTGGTCTGGTCATGAGGAGGGCGCTGCTGCCTTATCTGAATGGCCAGGACGAAGGTGTCTGGGCCGGAAGGCACATACTTCTTCGGCAACGTGGGCTGGAGTGGCAATTGCTTAGCAGTTCTCCTGCCCTTTCAACGCCAGAGGACGTATTGCTTACCATTGTGCCCTGGCTGAGTGATGCGCCTGCTCCTGAGGTGACTCCACAGAGCAAGGAGCGGTTTATCGCCTGGCCGGCAATGGGGCAGGAGATTGATGCAGCCTATTGTCCAGAGCAGTGGATACCGCTGTCTCCCACAGACATGTATTGCACGGAGCGCTTTGGCTTGCTGGTTGATCAGGTGCTTTGCCGAATGGCTATGATTACGTATGCGCAGCCGTTGCAAAAAATCCCGCAAAAGGTGCTGGAACAGGCAAAGCAGGTTGCGGGGGTTCAGGTTAATTCAGAGCAAAATGAACTGATTGTTACTGAGGCCTTGGCCGAGGAGGCAGTGACGGCGCTCAAGGAGGCTTTGGTTTCCTCTAACTCCACTGCGCAAGCGTCAGCCCTGGAACGTCACAACCAGGCGATTCTTGCTTTGGAAAAGTGCCCGGTTTGCACTGGCAGGGCTCCGCTGGTTTTCCAGAGCCCTGTAGGGTTCAAAGCCAACTGTTTGGATAAAAAATGCGCAACGCGCTATCTGCGCTTGGAGCAGGCCGGGCGTGTTTTTGAGCAGTCAATATCGGAGTCCACTGGGTTTACGGTGGTTGGACGAAGGGCATTTACGATTAGGCAGATGGCTGGCGCCTGAGATGATGCCCGGCCGCTAACGTTCATTTGCGACAGGTTGTGCAGTTGTTCGTCGGTTTGCCAGGCGCTGTGGCACCTCGATACGGCCCACCACGCGTTCTCGACCAAAAACAGCAGGCTGCTTGGGTTGACGAACTTTTGACAAGTCAGCGTCCTGTGCAGGTCTGATATGCAATTTGTGACCAGCCCCAGATCGACGGTTCCCGTAGACGCTGATTGATTCGATGGATTGGTGCCCCGTCATGTAGGCGATGGCCTTATCGCTCTCGCTGGAGGCTTTTAGGTTTGAGCCCAATTGGTGGCGGAAGCTTTTCAGGGTTGGGTGCTGCTTGCGCCTTGGCCACAGCGCTCTGCACTCTTTGCGTAGACGATCCCGAATAGCTGTATTGGTACGTTGGCAGATACGCATACATTTCGCTGCGCCCGCCACAGCCTGGAGCACCGCAGGGTCGTCAATGACCAGTGTTCTGTCGGAGCCCCTATCCTGCGGGACGCTTTTTCCGCCGATGACATGGATGTTGGATTCCACGGCCCTCCGGCCACCCGCCTGGGCAGGCAGCGACGCAAGATTTCTTCACTACCATCGACTAGTAGCTGCAGCTCGATTTATGGCTAGTACTCAAAATCCCCGCTCGCAAAATAGGGCGCCAGACTTTGAGGCACGGTTTAGGCACAGAATTGGCACAGCCCGAAAATGAGTCGAAAAGGAGCGCTGCGGGCAGTACTCACCACAATCTGAGTATCCGCATGGAGATCAATTTTGAGAGATTAGCCAATTCGGGATCTGGATCGGCAGAGCCTTAGGAAAAGGCTTTTAAATCATACAGATATGGCGCACCAGGCGGGATTCGAACCCACGACCCCCGCCTTCGGAGGGCGGTACTCTATCCAGCTGAGCTACTGGTGCGTATATGTTGCGGCGGTCTATTTGACCATTAGCTGACACCCTTCTCAACTCGATGAGTATTGCCTTCGGAGGGCAGTACTCTATCCAGCTGAGCTACGAGTGCAGCGATTCGGTGACGCTGAATCGGTCGCCATCATACTCACCTTGCCCTCGACCGTCCATGCCCGCATGCACGATGTTGTTGATTTTGAACGACTGTTTCGCGGGGCTTGGCAAGGGCTGCATAAACAAGGAGGAAGTCCGCGCGAAAACCGCTCCGGCGCTCTTGCGCGGGGGTTCAATATTCTCCTAGGATGCGTTCAATATTTCGAACGCCCAGGGCGGTTCGGACGTTGCTCGAGCGGGCACTGAACGGTGGCGATGCCAGCGTTTCCAGGCCTGACCCTATCGCAGGCGCAGGGGTGTCATGCCCTTGCTTCCGGCCCTTTCAGCCAAGGAGACCGTAATGCAGCTCAAAGACGCTTCCCTGTTTCGCCAGCAAGCCTATGTCGACGGTGCCTGGATCGACGCCGACAGCGGCGCCACCGTCAGCGTGGACAACCCGGCCACCGGCGAGACCCTGGGCACCATTCCCAAGCTCGGCCGCG
>NZ_NKID01000024.1:0-19566 GCF_002256045.1 Pseudomonas sp. PGPPP4 | reverse complement strand
TCAAGCCGGAGTGCGGGCACACCGAGCCTAGGCGAGGTGCCGAGTGTTGGGGCAAGAGCCCTTTGGTTACTTTGGGGCTTTTCCAAAGTGACCCGCCGTAAGGGCGGAACCAATACCCGCCGTTACCGCATAAACGGATATGTACACCAAAAAACCGCAATCCAAACAACCCCCACCTTCAAACGGCATCACCCATTAGCCAGATTCACCAATTCCACACCCAAAACATAACGCTCCAGGTTCGCCAAAAACGTATCAGCAATCTCATTACGGCTATCGGTCGATATCGCCGACGTATGCGGCGACAACCTCACCCTCGGATGCGTATACAACGGGTGCCCATCCGGCAACGGTTCCGGCTCGGTCACGTCGAGCGATGCCAGGCCGATTTGCCCGTTATCCAGCGCTTCCAGCAGCGCCTCCTGATCCACCAACCCGCCGCGCGCAATGTTGATCAAATGCAGCCCCGGCTTGGCGCTGCCCAACACGTCCCGATCGACGATATGGCGCGTAGCCTCGGTCAGCGGTGCCGCCAGCACCAGGTGGTCGGCGCGGGCGAACAGGTCGTGGATGTCCCTGGCCGCCTCGACCCCGTCGATCCCGAACGGTGTCGGGCTTTGGCGCAGCGCAACCACCTTGATTCCCAGCGCGTGAGCCTTCTGCGCCAGGCGTTCGCCAATCGCACCAAAGCCGAGAATCCCCAATGTGGTGCCCTTGAGCGGACGCAGCGGGGTGAAATTCCACTGTGAATCCTTCACCCAGATATCCGGCAAATGCTTGGACGCGGCAAAGATCGCCGCCAGGGCGAACTCGGCCAGGTTGTCGGCGGCGCTGCCCCGGGAGGTGGTCACCGGCGGGCCGTTGAACAGCCATTGCGGGTAGAAGTCGATGCCCGATGAGACCAAGTGCACCCATTGCGCGCCGTAGGGCCAGCCTGGCGGCGGGGTCTCCGGGGCGGTGTAGCCGCGCACGTTGATCGGACGCAGCAACAGGATATTCGCCTGGGGCGGCAGGTCGCTTGGCACGCCCACCGGAACGCCGATCACCTGGGCTTCGGGGTGGACCGTGCGCAGGCGAGCGCGGATCACGTCGTTGTAGTCTTCGTCCAACTGGCTGGCAATAATCACGTGAGTCATGTGCGTTCCTTCTGGCGTTGGGCGAACACGGCTTTACCGACGCCTTGCAGCACTGCATCGTTCTGGGGGGTATGTACGCGACTGCACAGCACATCGCGGTAGTGGCGTTGCAGCGGGCTATGGCGCGACAGGCCAGGGTTGCCGGAAGCCTCAATGGCCAGTTCCACCGCGCGAATAACGTTGTGGGTGACCAGGTACTTCAACTGTGCGGCGTTGGCGGCCGGGGTGTGGCCGTCGGCGGCGGCGTCGAGCAGGCTGCGGTTGGCGAACAGCAGGGTGTCGATATGCCCGACGGTTTCCTGAAAGCGCGGCAAGGTCGACAACGCCGCACCGAGGTTGGACGGCGTGCGTTCTTCCAGCCAGTTCACCAGCCAGTCCCGCGCGGCCTGGGCCACGGCGTCGTACACCGACGAGAGCAGCACCGACATCCACAGGAAACCCTCCGCATCCAACTCCGGCTGCGGTGCGCTCCAAGGGCTGACACTGACGGCGTGGTCCAGCGGCACCAGCACGTTGTCGAGCACCACTTCATGGCTGCAGGTGGCGCGCATGCCGAGGTGGTCCCAGGTGTCGATGATGCTCACGCCGGGGCTGTCCTTGGGCACCAGCCAGGCGCCCACCAGCGGGTCGGCGTCGTCACTGCGTGCCCACACGCTGAACCAGCTCAGGCCATGGCTGCCGGTGGAGTAGATCTTGCGCCCACTGATGCGCCAGCCTTCGGCGGTGCGCACCGCAGTGGTCGCGGGCAGGCCGCCACGGGCCGGGGTGCCGAGGTCGGGCTCGACGCGCAGGGCGTTGATCAGCGCACCGTTACGCACTGCGTCTTCGGCGACTTTCACGCGCAGGTGCTGGGGCCAGGTTTTGCTGTCTTGCAGGCGTGTGTGTTGCAGGTATTGCATCACCAGGATCAGCGCGGTGGACGGCTCGCCCTTGGCAATCGCACTAATCGCCTTGCGCGCCTGAGGCAGGCTGGCACCGCCGCCGCCCAGGGTTTTGGGCACGGTGAGGGCGACCAGGCCGTGTTCATGCAATAGCTGGAAGTTGGCGTGGGGGAAGGCGCCGCTGTCATCGTACTGCGGCGCGGTACTGGCCAGCTCGGCGGTGAGGCGTTCGAGCAAGGCTTCAAAATTGGCAACTTCCACGGAGCGTAGAGACGGTTGGGTCATAAGAATGTACTCGGTCAAAAATATGGGCGGGGCGGCGCGACGATTCGACTTGCCCCTCCCACAGAGGATTTTTGGCTTAGATGGCGAGGCGCACAGGCTGTTGGCCCAACAAGCGCTCCACCACCTGTACCACCGGCTCGGCTTCGGTACGTACCAGCCAATCCGGGCTAACGTCTACGAACGCGACCGTGCCGTCCTGGGCAATCACCACGACGGTCGGTTGGGGCAACTCCCAGGTCCCCGTACCGGTGGTTTCACCGATGTGATTGTCCTTGGCCAATGCCGCGTTACGCGAGGCTTCATCGAAGCTGTAGAGAATCCCCAAGCGCCGCCCGAGGTTGTTATCCGGGTCGCTGGCGACCAGCAGTTGCAGCGCGTGGTGGGTCTTGATTTCCACCAGGCGTTCCGGCACTTGCGGGCTGATCGCTACCAGCGGTACACCCAATTCGCGCAGGCGTGGGTACAGCTGGCGCTCGTAATAGGGCAGGGCGATGTTGCACGCCGGGCAGCCGGCAAAACGGAAGAAGATCAGCACCGCCGGGCCGTCTGCCAACAGCAGCTCGCGGTTGAGTTCGCCGCCTTCGACGTTGAGCAAGGTAAACGGGTCGAGCTCATCACCCACCTGCACGTAGTCGTCTACCCGCGCTTCATCCACCAGGCGCTGGCGCTGGTCGATATTGACTTGCAACGCCGCCGGGGCCCAGGTCGCTACACGCTCGGCGTGCAGCGCCGCCAACTGACGGTTAAGGGATTCGCTCATGCCAATGCCTCCTGCGGCGCTTGCACCTCGACGCTGTAACGGTTGACCGGTACGTCCAGGCCCAGGTTGTCGCGCAGGGTCTGCCCGGTGTATTCGGTGCGGAACAGGCCGCGCTGTTGCAGCACCGGCACCACCAGTTCGGTGAAGTACTGCAAGCCATCCGGCAGCACCGAGTTGACGATGAAGCCATCGCTGGCGCCGCGCTCGAACCAGGTCTGGATCGCATCAGCGACTTGCTCAGGGGTGCCGACAAAATCACGCTTGGGCCGCGAGAACCGCAGGGCCACTTCACGCAGCGTGAGGCCTTCGTCCTTGGCCAGTTGCTTGATGCGATCGGAGCCGCCTTTCTGGCTGTTGGAGCCCAAGTCGCCGAGTTCCGGGAAGGGTTCGTCCAGGGGGTATTTACTGAAATCGTGGTCGTTGAACGGGCGGCCGAGGGCGACGATGGCGTCTTCCACGGTGACCAGCTCCACGGCCTGCTGGTAGCGGCTTTCCACTTCGGCCTCGTCGCGCCCGACAATCGGGCGGATGCCCGGCAGGATCGACAGGCTGTCGGCATCGCGGCCAAAGCCTTTGGCACGGCGTTTGAGGTCCTGGGAGTAGGCCAGGCCTTCTTCGATGCTTTCCACATGCACAAAAATCGCATCGGAATGTTCGGCGGCAAAGTTACGCCCGTCTTCCGAGGTGCCGGCCTGGAAAATTGCGGGCTGGCCCTGGCGCGAACGCGCAATGTTCAGCGGGCCTTTGACCGAGAAAAACTCGCCCTTGTGGTTCAACGCGTGAAGCTTGTCCGGGGTGAAAAACTCGCCGCTTTGCTTGTTGTAGGCAAAGGCGTCGTCCTCCCAGGAATCCCACAGGCCCTTGACCACGTTCAGGTGTTCCTTGGCGATGCGGTAGCGCACGGCATGGGGCGGGTGCTCGGCCTTGCCGAAGTTATCGGCGGTGCCGCTGAGCCACGAGGTGACCACGTTCCATCCGGCGCGGCCGCCGCTGATATGGTCCAGAGACGCGAACTGACGTGCCACTTGGTAGGGCTCGGTGTAGCTGACGGTCACGGTGGCGACCAGGCCGATATGGGTGGTCAATGCCGCGAGGGCTGACAAGATCGTCAGCGGCTCGAAACGGTTGAGGTAATGGGGGCTGGATTTGGCGTGTATATGCAGGCTATCGGCGATGAACACAAAGTCGAATTTGGCAGCTTCGGCCAGTTCAGTCTGCTGCTTGTAGAAGCCGAAATTCGTACTGGCATTCGGTTGTGCCTGCGGGTGGCGCCATTCGCCCCAGCCGTGGCCGACACCGTGGACCATGGCACCCAGTTTTAAATGGCGTGGTTTTAGTTGACGTGGCTGGCTCATGTTCTGTTCCTTCAGCGCGAGACTTGGTTGTTGGGGGCACGCTTGGCGTTAAAGCTTTTGTCGAAGCCCTGTGACACGTCGATGTGTTTGGTCAGCAGGCCTTCTTTTTGGTAGGTGTCGGCGGTGGTTTGCAGGCCACTGATCACGCTGTCGTCGATCAATACCGGGCTCAGACGGGTTTCCTTGGCCACGGCCACATGCACGGCCAGTGGCAGGCCGGTGATTTTGGTCTGGGCGGCGGCGTATTCGTTGGGGTGCGTATTGGCCCAGGCGTAGGCGCGATCGACGCGGGCGACAAAGTCGTCCAGCTGCGTGCGCTTGTCGGCAATGGCCTGGCTGGTTGCCGCGAGGTACAGGTGGTTGCTCAACAGCGTGTTGCCACTGGCGATGATTCGCGCCTGGCTTTGGGAGGTCACCACGGTGGTGTAAGGGTCCCAGGTCGCCCAGGCATCGGCGGTGCCGTTATCCAGCACCAAGCGGGATTCGGCGGGCAGCAAGAAGATGAACTGCACATCCTGGCTGGTCAGGCCCGCGCTGGCCAACGCCTTGATCGCCAGGTAATGCCCGATGGAGCCACGCCCGGTGACGATTTTCTTACCCTTGAGGTCGGCGGCCGTCTTGATTGGCGAGTCCTTGGGTACCAGCAGCGCGGTGGTGTTGCGTCCTTCGGCGTGGATGATGCTGACCACTTTTAAGGACGCCCCGGCACCCAGCGCGAACACGTAAGGCGCATCGCCCAAGGCACCGACATCCACCGCGCCGGCATTCAGGGCTTCGCCCAAGGGCGAGGCGGAGGGGAACTCCGACCACTGGATGGCATAGGGCACGTCTTTGGTTTCGCCGGACACTTCCAGCAGCGTCTTGATCGTCGATTTCTGATTGGCCACCCGCAGTGGTTGCAGGTCGGCGGCGTGGGCGCTGGTGGCCAGGCCAAGGGCCAGGGCAGTACCCAGGAACAGGCGCTTGAAGGGGGTGGTAAAGACCATGGGATAGAGGCTCCAGGCAGATCAAAAAAGGTGTGGGTTACCTCCGCCTGGAAAGGGGTCGGTGAAGCCTGCCCCCATTCAGAGGCAGGTGTGTTGGATGATCAGATCACGTAGAACCCATGGGTCCCATCACGGGCCAACTGGGCAACCAAACCGAACTCCCAATCCAGATATGCCTGCATGGCTTCCTTGGGGTTGTCGGTGCCTTCGTACGGACGGCGGTAGCGGTCGATCCGTGGTGAGGCCAGGTGGGTTTCGCCTTCTTCCAGGGGCAATTTCGCGTTGATCCAGCCTGCCGTGCCGTCTTGCAGCAGGAACACTTGCTTGCCGGTGATGGCTTCGACTTCAGCCACCGCCAGGCGCGCCAGTTGGCTGCTGCCGCAGGTCAGCACGTAGCGCTCGGCGGTCGGCACTTTGGCGAGGGCCTGGGGCAGTTGCGCGCGCAGGGCCCACCAGGCGCCGGGGATGTGGCGTTTGACGTAGTTGGCGCTGGCGGTGAAGTCCAGCACCACGGTGTCGCCGTGGGCCAGCCAGTCGGCGAGGGTGTGCGGGCTGATCAGTTCGGCTTGGGGCGGCGTGGGCACCGGGGCGACCCAGATGCCTTTTTCGCTGAAGTGCGCCGCTTGCAGGTCGTCCAGCACGTGCACGTCCCAGCCCAGTTGGGCGAGCCAGGACGCGGACATGTTGGCGCGCACGCCGTCGTCATCCGCCAGCACCAGGCGTGCGCCGCGTACGCTGGCCACGTGATCGGTTTCCTGGACCAATTGGCCGCCGGGGGTGGAGCGAGCGCCGGGCAGGTGACCGGCTTCGAATTCTTCCGGGGTGCGCACATCGAACAGGTAGGTGGTGCGAGTGGTTTCCTGCTGCCAGGCGTGCAGATCGTCCAGGGTGGCACGGCCAACGCGGGCTTTGTCGGCGACGCGGCGTGCCTCGATGGCGGCGACCTGGCGATGTTCTTCCGAGGTTGGGGCAAAGCGTCGCGCCTGGCCGTGGGCGAGTGTTTGCCCGGCCAGGGTCCAGCCAATGGTGCCATTACGCAGTGCGGATACCGGGTTGGCCACGCCCGCATTGATCAGCGACTGGGTGCCAATGATGCTGCGGGTGCGCCCGGCGCAGTTGACGATAATGCGCGTGGCCGGATCCGGCGCCAGTTCACGGGCGCGCAGCACCAGTTCGGCACCGGGCACGCTGATGCTGGTGGGAATGCTCATGGTTTGGTATTCCTCGAAGCGGCGGGCGTCGAGCACCACCACGTCGGCGTGGCTGTCGAGCAGGGCCTGCACTTCTTCGGCGGCCAGGGACGGCGTGTGACGCTCGCTCTCTACCAGTTCGCCAAAGGCTTTGCTCGGCACGTTCACGTCAATAAACAGCTCGCCACCGGCGCTGCGCCAGCCATTGAGGCCCCCTTCGAGCAGGCTGACCTGGGTGTAGCCCAACGCAATCAGGCGCTCGGCGGCGCGGCTGGCCAGACCTTCGCCGTTGTCGTAGACGGTGACCTGGGTATCACGCCGTGGAATGCGCGAATACACCTCCAGCTCCAGCTTGGACAGCGGGATATTCGCCGCGAACAGCGGGTGGGATTCAGCAAACGGCGCTTCTTCGCGCACGTCGATCAGGGCGACTTCTGCATGGTCCAACAGGGCCTGGCGAATCTGGGCGAAATTGCGGGTCGGTACGGTGCTCATAGGGCAGGGCTCTTTTCTTTGGACAAATCCCAGATGTTCGGGAGGAAGGCGTTGGAATAACCGGAGATAAACAGTTTCTCGCTGCCGTCGGGCTGGTACACCGCACGGCGTACCGCACCGATATTGGCGCCGTACACGTGAATGCTGATGGACACTTGGTCGCTGTGGGCGTTGCTGACCTGATGAATGTCGCCGACCTTGGGCGATACGGCTTCGACCTGGCCCGGCACCAGCTTAATAGGCTTGCCTTCGGCGACCAGGCTGCCGTCGGGGGCGCGTTCAAACCCTTGGGAAAACTCCGCGCCGCGCAACATGCCGATCAGCCCCCACACCCGGTGGTCATGAATCGGCGTGGTCTGCCCCGGACCCCAGACAAAACTGACGACGCTGAAGCGCTGGCGCGAATCGGCGTGCAGCAAAAATTGCTGGTAGCGCTCGGGGTTGGGTTGGGCGAATTCGTCGGGGAGCCAGTCATCATGGCTGACCAGTTGCGCGAGCAGCTTGCCGCCACGGTGCAACAGGTCGCCTTCGCGCGGATTGCCGTCGATCAGTTCCGCCAGGGCGCCAATGAAGGCTCTGAGTCTCTCGGGGTGTCGGGCCTGGGTCATGGCAATTCCATCAGTCGGTGTTGATGGGTTTATCTAAGCATAATGTTTATAGTTAATATGCTATTTTTTAATGATTAGCTTATAGCTGAAGGTAATTTAGAACCGGCATGTATAGCGTTAGACGTTATCGATCACAGCGTGGGCTATTCAGATAACGTTCCTGCAACTATGCTTCGCGGACATCTTAATGACTGTTCTCTATGTGCGGCCCAAATGAAAATTGACGATATCGATGCCTTTGTCGAAGTGATTCGTTGCCAGTCCATCAGCCATGCCGCCGAGTCGTTGCAACTGACCCAGCCGGCCATTACTCGCCGCGTGCAGAACTTCGAGCAGGCGCTGGGGGTGGAGCTGTTTGACCGCAACACCAAGCCCCTCAAACCGACGTTGATCGGTACCCGCGTGTATGAACAATGCCGGTTGATCCTGCGCGAGATGGATGCCTTGCGTGAGCTGGTAGCCACCGACGCACCCCCCTCCGGCGTACTGCGCCTGGGCGTGCCGCAGACCATCGGCGATGTAGTGCTGCTGGACGCGCTGAAGCTGCTGCGCACTGAGTACCCTGAACTGCGCGCCCAGGTCGCGACCGGCTGGGGCAGCCAGTTGGTCGGCAAGATTGAACGGGGCGAACTGGACGCGGCGGCGGCATTGTTCCCGGCAGGCAAGATCTTCCCGGATAACATCGTTGGCGAGTCTATCGGCAAGATGGAGTTGGTGGTGGTGTGCGCCAAGGCGCAGTTGCCGAAAAAACCCTGCAAGCTGGCGGATGTGTACCAGAACGGGTGGATTCTTAACCCGGACGGCTGCGGGTTCCGTGCCGGGTTGCAACGCACTTTGTCCGATCAGGGCTTGGCGCTGCGGGTCAACCTGGAAACCTTCGGCACTGAATTGCAATTGGGTCTGGTCGCCGATGGCCTGGGCTTGGGCCTGGTGCCGCGTCCCTTGCTGGAGCGCAGCGCTCACCGCGAACAATTGGCGGTAGTGCCGCTCAAGGACTTCAAACCGGTGATGGACCTTTGGCTGATCTACCCGCATTTCCTCGGCAACCTGCAAGGGCCGGTGGATGCGTTTGGCAAATGGGTGGCGGCGTCGTTGCACAAGATTCGGGATGCGGCTTGATATGAAAAAAAATAATAATTAGCTTAGATTAAAATGTGCTTTTTATTATTTTTGAGCATCCCCTAGGCTTGCCTGGAAGTCCTTAAGGCCATCCAGGAAGTTTTGCCATGAGCAGCGTCACCTCGATTTCCAGCGTCTCCAACAACGTTCGTCAACGCGTCACGCCAGAAGAGTGGGAAGTGCGCGTGAAACTGGCCGCCGCCTACCGCCTGGCGGCCTTGTACAAGTGGACCGATCACATTTACACCCACTTCTCCGCCCGTGTACCGGGCCCGGAGGAGCATTTCCTGATCAATGCCTTCGGCCTGTTGTTCGATGAAATCAACGCCTCCAACCTGGTCAAGGTCGACCTCGACGGCACGATCGTCGACGACCCCACCGGTCTGGGTATCAACTACGCCGGCTACGTGATCCACAGCGCCATCCACGGCGCTCGCCATGACTTGCAAGCGGTGCTGCACACCCATACTCGCGATGGTATTGCGGTGTCCGCGCAGAAGGACGGCTTGTTGCCGATTTCCCAACACTCCATCGCCTTTTCCGGGCGAGTGGCCTACCACGGCTATGAAGGCATCGCCCTCGACCTGGACGAGCGTGAGCGGTTGGTGGCGGATCTGGGCGACAAGAGCGTGATGATCCTGCGCAACCACGGGCTGTTGACGGCGGGTATCAGCGTCGAACATGCCTTCCAGCAGCTGCAAGGGTTGGAGCGTGCGTGCAATATTCAGATCGCGGCGCAAGCGGCGGGGAATGCTGAGCTGGTCTTTCCGCCACAGGAGGTAGTGGCGAAGGTTGAAGAACAGGCCAAGGCGCATAGCAGCGGCGAGGGGCCGGGCGTGGCGCGGCATTGGAATGCGCTGATTCGGCAGTTGGAACGCAGCGATACCGACTACAAGAACTGATCCTGAGCTAAATGAAGATAGGCAGGTGGGAGAGGGCGAGTCGAATCAACGCACCGCCCCTCCCACATTGGTTTTGCCGTGTTCTGGCTTACGCGACCTGTTTGGCCTGCTCGCGTTCTGCAATCAGTTGGCGGGTGAGGGGGATCAACCGCTTGCCGTAGTCGATCGCATCATTGAGCGGATCAAACCCACGGATCAGGAAGGTGGTGATGCCGAGGTCGTAGTAATCCACCAGCGCTTCAGCCACTTGTTCGGCGGTGCCCACCAACGAGGTTGAGTTCCCTTGCGCGCCCAGCAACCCCGCAATCCCCGTCCACAAACGCTTGTCCAGCCGGGAACCCTGTGCCGCCGCTGCGAGTAGCCGACGCGAGCCTTCATTCGGCGGTTCACGCCGCACAAATCCATTCTTCTCAGCCAACTCAGTGGCCTGTTGCAAGATGCTGTCAGCGCGTGCCCACGCCAGCTCTTCGGTCTCGGCGAGGATCGGTCGCAGCGACAGGCTGAAGCGAATCGTGCGTCCATGCTTGGCTGCTTCGGCCCGGACCTGAGTCACGATCTCGCGCACTTGCTCGTAGGTTTCGCCCCACAGTGCGTACACGTCGGCATGTTTGCCCGCCACTTCAATCGCGGCCTGGGAAGACCCTCCGAAGTACAGTGGGATATGCGGTTGCTGCGGCGACTTCACGGTGGAGTGCGCGCCTTCGACCTGGTAGTAGGTGCCGGTGAAATCGAAGGGCTGTTCGCTGGTCCATTCCTGTCGCACCACACTCAGATATTCGTCGGTCCGTGCGTAGCGTTCGTCCTTGCCGATATGGCTGCCATCGGCGCGCAGTTCGCGGTCGTCGCCACCGGTGATGATATGCACGGCGGTGCGCCCGCCGTTGAACACATCCAACGTGGCGAACTGGCGCGCGGCGAGGGTGGGTTGTGCAAAACCGGGGCGGTGGGCGATCAGGAATTGCAGTTTGCGGGTGACGCTGGCGGCATGGGAGGCGATCAGCGTGCTGTCCGGGCTGTTGGAGTGGAAGGCCACCAGGGCGCGGTCGAAGCCGGCCTCTTCGTGGGCGCGGGCCACGGTTTCCACGTAGTCCGGTTGCAGGGTCGGGCCGCTGCGTGGATGAATTTCGGATGCATGGTGGCCGCCGATATAGCCGATGAATTCGATGCTCATGGTCTGTCCTTGTCGAGTAGGGAGTGTGTACCTCCGCCGGGCAGGGGGTCGGTCATGCTCGTCCAAGGTAGGGGCCCCGACGTCCGCTGTAAAATGCCGTTTGGTTCTAACCTAATTATTAAAAAATAGAATTATTTTGTGATTTTATATCAGTAAATAGCATTATCTGAGTTGGCAGCGCCGCAACCCCAAGTGTTTGCGAGTTGAGTGCACTTTCTAATAGACGAAAAAAAACCGGCTGATCAGGCCGGTTTGGGGGTGCCCTCGAACAGGGCGGGTTATGCGTGGTTTTCCATCAGACGGTCCGAGCCACCTTCAGCTACGCGGTTTTCCATCAGACGGTCCGAGCCACCTTCAGCTACGCGGTTTTCCATCAGACGATCCGAACCGCTTTCAGCAACACGGTTTTCGATCAGGCGATCTGCACCGCCTTCAGCAACTACAGGGTGGGCAAATGCGTTTGCAGCGAGTACCGAGAAAGCGAGGCTAAGCAAGATTTGGCGTTTCATGATGGTGTGCTCCGAGTGTTTTAGTTTGGGTGTTGCCTGGTATGGGTTTGATGTTACGCGTTGCATTTTTTAAGAGAACTTCATTGCGCTGATGGTGACTATCGATGCCAGCGATGGACTGTTTGCAACGGCCATCGCCCGGCTGATCAAGGCATTTGCGGCAGTTCCTGAGGTCGCAGGTCGAACACCAGCACCTCGGCGTCCTGACCTTGACTCAAGTGGACGCGCTGCTCATCACGCACTCGGGCACCGTCACCTTCCTGCAAGCGCTGGCCGTTGATCTCCACGCTGCCCCGGGCCACATGGATGTACACGTGGCGATCCGGCGGCAGGTCAAGGGTTGTGGCTTCGTCACCGTTGAACAGCCCGGCGTACACCCTGGCGTCCTGGCGTACGCTCAGGGAACCGTCGGCGCCGTCCGGCGAGATGATCAACTGCAGACGCCCACGCTTTTGTGCCTCGCTGAAGTGCTCCTGTTGATAGCGCGGTTCGGCACCGGCCACGGCGGGCACGATCCAGATTTGCAGGAAATGCACCCCACGGTTTTGGCTGTGGTTGAACTCGCTGTGGGCCACGCCGCTGCCGGCGCTCATCAATTGCACATCGCCAGGGCGGATCACCGAGCCAGTGCCCAGAGTGTCCTTGTGCTCCAGGGCGCCTTCGAGCACATAAGAGAAAATCTCCATGTCACGGTGCGGGTGCTGGCCGAAGCCTTTGCCGGCGGCGACGCGATCATCGTTGATCACCAGCAGGTCGGAAAAACCCTGCTCGTTGGGGTTCCAGTAGTTGGCGAACGAGAAGGTGTGGAACGACTTCAACCAACCGTGATTGGCGGCGCCGCGTTCGGAAGCTTTGCGAAGGGTCAGCATGGTTGTGTCCTCAAGTGGGCGCTGGCTGCGAGATGCAGGGCGCTTGCGTTGAGAAGAAGGTTACTGGTTACTGAAATATTCATTAAGAAGCTGAAATCTGAATAACTGTCCCTCTCAGATTGACAGTGAAAGGCATGCCATAATGCCTCCCGCTTTCTTCCCCTCGATGGATGCCTTCTGTATGAAAACCGTGGCCATGGCGCTGTTCCCGGACTTCCTCTTGCTCGACATGGCCGGGCCGCTTGAAGTGTTTTCCATCGCCAACCGCTATCTGCCGGCGGCGGCGCATTATCAGATCCTTACTGTTGGCACCGAACCTGGCCCACTGCGCGCATCCAACGGCGTAATGGTGCAGACCGACCTGTTGCTGGAGCAGGCCGACGGTGCCTATGACCTCTTGCTGGTGCCCGGTGGCCCCGGTGCCTATAACGAATGCCATCCGGCGCTGCTGCCCTGGCTAAAAGCAGCGGCGCCACGGGCACGGCGCTTTGGCTCGATCTGCACGGGCGCCTTTGTGCTCGGGCACGCCGGGCTGTTGGACGAGCACCGCGTGACCACTCACTGGCATTACACCGAGCGGCTGATCAAGGCGTTCCCCAACGCCATCGTCGAGACCGACCGTATCTATCTGCAGGACGGGCGGTTGATTACCTCGGGCGGGGTCACGGCCGGTATCGACCTGGCGTTGTCCATCGTTGCCCAGGACCATGGCAAGCAGGTGGCGGTGGATGTGGCGAAGGTGCTGTTGGTGGTGATGAAACGCCAGGGCGGCCAGGCCCAATTCAGCCCGATGACCGCGGCCGTGGCGCCCCAGGAAACCGCGATTACCCGCGTGCAGAACCATGTTCTCGCGCACCTGGAGCAGCCGTTCACCATCGAGTCCATGGCCGAGTTGGCAGGCATGAGTGCGCGCCACTTTGCCCGGTTGTTTGCCAAGGATGTGCAGATGACGCCCATGGCCTTCCTGCAAGGCGCGCGCATCGACCGTGCTCGGCAATTGCTGGAAACCACCGATCTGCCACTCAAGACCGTGGCGTTCCACGCAGGCTTTGGCAGCGTGCGGCACATGCGCTTTTTATTCAGTGAAAAGCTCGGTCTCAACCCTACCCAATACCGACAGCAGTTCAGTTAACGACAGGATGTCCGTCTCGCACACCCGATTGTCCGTATCGCTCCCCGTGCCAGCATTGTCCTGTCATGGGTAGCTGGCAAGAATAGCGTCGAGCCCACGGAAAAGGATGCGCGAACGCCCAAGGCCGGGTGTTTCAGCGCGATTGCAGACATGAACGACCCTCAGGCGATTGACGCGGATAGCACGGTGCGCTTCGGTGCCTATGCCTTTCACCGGCAGCAGCGACTGGTCAGCAAGGCGGGTTGGCCGGTGCCGTTGGGCGGGCGGGCGCTGGATATCCTCGCGATGCTGCTGGAAGCGCCTGGGCAATTTTTCAGCAAGGCCACCCTGATCGAGCGGGTCTGGCCGAATAGCGTGGTGGAAGAGAACAACCTGCGGGTGCACATCGCCGCGCTGCGCCGTGCCCTCGACGGGCAACGGTTTATCCTCAATGACCCCCAGCGCGGCTACTGCTTCGCTGCGCCCGTGCAAGGCGTGGCCGCAGCGGTGCTGCCTCGGCACAACCTGGCCGCGCGGCTCAGCCCGGTGATTGGCCGTGATGAACTGCTGGGCGTGCTGGTGCGGCGTTTGTCCGGGCAGCGGCTGATGACCCTCACCGGATGCGCCGGCGTGGGCAAGAGCACCTTGGCCCTGGCCCTGGCCGAGCGCGTGTTGCCGCGCTACCGCGACGGTGTGTGGTGGGTCGACCTGGCCACCGTCGAGGCGCCGCTGATGATGCTGCGCCACCTGGCCACGGTCCTGCATCTCGAACCCAGCGGCAGCGCCACTGAACTGTGCCGTCAATTGGCTTCCCGACAATTATTGCTGGTACTTGATGGCGCTGATCTGCTGCTTGGCGCCTGTCGACATCTGCTGCGTGTGCTTAGCGAACACGCGCCCCGGATCAGTGTGCTCGTCAGTAGCCGTGAAGCCTTGCATGCCCCGGGCGAGTGGGTGTTGCGCGTGCCCCAGTTGGCGCTTCCAGCTCCGTCGGTGTTGGGCAGCGTTGAACAGGCGATGGGTAGTCCGGCGGTGCAGTTGTTTGTTGCACGAGTGCGTGCCAGCCAGCAAGGGTTTGTGTTGCGGCCCCAGGACTTGGCACCGCTGCGTGATATCTGCCGGCGCCTCGACGGTATTCCTCTGGCTCTCGAACTGGCCGCCGCCCAAGTGGACGCCCTTGGCGTCCGTGGTGTGCAGGCGCAAGTGTGCAGGGGCTTGCAGATCCTCACGCGGGGGCGCCGCACAGCGGTTGAGCGCCACCAATCCCTAAGCGCCGCACTGGATTGGACCTACCAGCGCCTGAGCTTGCCGGAACGCTGGCTGTTCCTGCAGATGAGCCTGTTCAAAATGGCGGTGACCTTGCCCACCTTGAGTGAGCTGGTGGTCGGCACGGAGCTGGAGCATGCCGACCTGTCTTACTTGTTGAGTCGGCTGGTCGACACCTCACTGCTGAACCTTGAGCCCGGCCCAGGTTATCCGCGCTATCGCCTGCTCAACAGTGTGCGCAGCTACGCCTTGGCACTTCTGCGCGACCCACAGCAGGTAGCACGCTTGCAACAGGGCTATGGGCATTACCTGGGGCCGTTTTCAGGCCGGCCGTTTGTCTTGCAACTCGTCGAGCAGGCGGCGCACGCGGATTAGATCTTGGGTGGCGAAGCCTTCGGTAAACCGCTCATAGACTGAACCCAGCAGGTCGCGCGCGGCCTGCACACGACCTTGCTTGTGCCACAGCCGCGCCAAGCTGTCTGCGCATCGTAACTCCCAGGCCAGCGCGCCTTGCTGGTGCGCCAGGCCCAGGGCTTCGAGCAACAGGCTTTCGGCTGATTGGGCATCGGGCATGGCCTCGGCGCGCACGCGCAGAATCTCCGGTGTGCACCAGCCGGCCGCACCGCTTCGGGCGCGTTCGAACAGGGCGTCATCCACTGCGATGGCGTTGAAGGTCACCAGGATGTCCTCGACCAGGCCCAGCCCTTGTACTTCGGCAATCTGCGCCGTGCCTTCGTAGCATTGCGCCCAGGTGTGGAACAACTGCACTGAATGTTTTTGCGCCTGCTGCAACAGCAGGTCCAACTGATCGCGGGCCGCAAGCGTATCGCCGTTGTACTGAGCGATCACCACCCCAGCCAGGGCCAGGGTGTAGCAGATCGACGTGCCGTGGTTGATCTGCAACGCCAGCGCCAGTGCCTGGCTTGCAGTGCGCCACGCGCGTTCAGGGAAACCGCGCAGCCACAGGATGCGCGCGAGGATGGTCAGCGAAGCCACGCTTTGGTCGTACTGCACGCCAAAGCCATGGGTAAACCGGTTGAGATGGCCGCTCTGGGCCATGCGCTGGATCACCTGTTCGGCATTGTGCTGCGCCAGCACCTGATTGCCGGCGAAGTGCTGCGCCAGCACTCGCAGGCGTTGGGCGCTGAGGGCCAGCAACGACTCGGCGTGTGGCCCCAACTGGTCGAAATGCAGGCTTTGCTTCAACGCCTCACGGTAGTTGCCGCTGCACAGGCTGACCGCCATTTGCCCCGACACTGCACGCAGTTGGCCGGGCAGGTTTTTGTCAGCTTCGGCCAGGCGTCGTGCACAGGCAAAGGCGTCTATGGTCTGCGGCGTACTGCCCTGGGCGTGATAGGAAAAACTGCCGAAGGCCAACTGCAATGCCATGTGCAAGCGCTGGCTCGGCGCACTCGATTGCCCCAGTCGCGCCAGGGCCTTGCTCACGTAGAGGCCGTGTTCGCGCAGCAGCGATAGCTCCTGCCACAACGGCATGGCGCTGACGGTGAGGCGAATGCCCAGCACGTGCACACCCTGGTCGCCCAGGCCCCAGTCGAGGGCGGCACGGATGTCTTCGCGCAGCGGGGCATAGCGGTCGATCCACGGCTGGGTAGCGATCTGCTCCCAATCTTCCTGCGCCTGGTCCATCAGCGCCAGGCAGCGGTTGGCGTGACGTTCACGGGTGGCATCAAGCTCGTCGGCGACACTGAGTTTTTCCAGGGCGTAGGTGCGGGTGATGTCCAGCAGGCGATAGACCATCTCGTCATCGCCGGGCTCCACATTGAGCAAGGATTTGGCGACCAGTTGAGTGATCGAGCCCAGCACCTCGGTCGGTGCGATCTGTTCTCCGGCAATCACCGCCGCCGCGCTGGCCAGGCTGAAACCACCCCGGAACACGGCGAGACGGCGCAGGCAGATTTGCTCGCACGTCGTGAGCAGGTCGAAGCTCCAATCCAGGGTCGCGCGCAAGGTTTGATGCCGGGGCAGGGCACTGCGCCGGCCTCGGGTGAGCAGGCGGAAATTGTCTTCCATCTGCACCAGCAACCCCGGCAGGCCGAAGCGCTCGATCTGCGCCGCCACCAATTCGATTGCCAGGGGAATACCGTCCAGGCGCTGGCAGATATCAATCGCCAGGGGCAGTTCGGCTTCGCTCAGTTCGAAGCTGTCCTGATGGGACATGGCGCGTTCGATCAGCAGTTGCAGGGCAGGATAGCCCAGGGCCTGGGCGCGGTTGCCGGTGGCGGGTGGGCAGGCCAGGGGTTCCAGGCGTTGCACCGATTCGCCTTCGGCGCGCAATGCTTCGCGGCTGGTGGCCAGGATGTGCAGTTTTGGGGCATGGCGCAGCAGGGTTTCGCTGATCAGCGCAATGTCGTCCAGCAAGTGCTCGCAGTTGTCGATCACCAGCAGCACCTGGCGCTCTTGCAGGCGGCGCGCGAAGGTGGCCAGCGGTTCGTGCTCGGTGTGGGTCAGGTCGAGCAGGGCGGCGAGGTTGGGCAGGATCATCGACGGCGCGCTGAGGGGCGCCAGGTCCAGCAGTCGGATACCGTCGCGGTAATGGCCGATCAGCAATTCCGCCACGCGCAACGCCACGGTGGTCTTGCCGATGCCGCCGGCGCCCGTCAGGGTGATAAAGCGTTGTTCGGGCAGGTGCTGCACCAGGCTGTCGATCAGCGCCTGGCGGCCGAGCATGCGGGTGCGGCGCAGCGGCAGGTTGTGGCAGGGGCGTTGGGGCGTGCCTTCTGTGGGTAGGCTCATAGGCTCGATGCTCAGTGGCGCAACAAAACTGTAGCCACGCTGGGCCACCGTAACGATATAGCGCTGCCCGGCCTGGCCATCGCCCAGCGCCTTGCGCAACGCCGCCATATGCACCCGCAGGTTGCCGTCCTCTACCACGCTTTTGGGCCAGACCCGAGCGATCAGCTCCTGCTTGCTCACCACATTACCGGCCTGCTCCAGCAGGATCAGCAGGATATCCACGGCCCGCCGGCCCAGGCGCAACGGACGACCAGCCTCCAGCACCAGGCGCTGGTGGGGATGGATACGGTACGGCCCGAAGTGCACGGCCTGATCGCGTTGGTCACTCATGGGTGGCCATGCTCTGGAGAAAGTAAGCGGCCAGCATATTCCAGGTGCTTGCAGACCACTAGGCAGCGATCTCTTGAGGCTTGTGACGCAGTTGGTGGTTTCGCCAGGTCATCGGATTGACACCCTCGCTGCGGGTGAACATATGGCAGAAATGTGCCTGGTCGCAGAACCCGCATTCCAGGCTGATCTGCGTCAGGCTCAAGGAAGACTGAGTGATCAATTCCTTGGCCCGCTGGATGCGTTGCAGGCGTATCCATTCCTGGGGCGACAGCCCGGTGGTGCACTTGAATGCACGGGAGAAATGGCTGCGCGACAGCGCGCAGGCCTGGGCCAGGTCGGCAATCGCCAGGCTTTCGCCGAGGTTAGCGAGGATCAATTGCTTGGCGATACGCTCGCGCCGGGGGCATAGGCCGCCGGTAGCGGATAAGCGAGGAGCGCAGTGCTCAGTTCGGGCCATGACGGATATCCGCAGTCGATGGGAGCGTTCCCGGTGAATGGATGCAGTGTAGATGGCGTCAATCTTGTTGCCGTACCGTCTGGCTGACGAGTTAATCGTTGTTAATTTCGTCAGGTGCAGTGACGGAAAAGACAGCACAGACATGCAATCAACCCCTTGTTTTGCGTGCTTAGCTGGCAGTCTGCTAACCGTTTGGATACCGCCATGAACCGCAATGACCTGCGTCGCGTCGACATGAACCTGCTGGTGATTTTCGAGGCGTTGATGTTCGAGAAGAACCTGACCCGGGTCGCCGAAAAACTCTTCATGGGCCAACCGGCGGTAAGTGCGGCCTTAGGCCGGCTGCGCGACCTGTTCGACGACCCGTTGCTGCTGCGCAACGGGCGGGGCATGGAGCCCACGCCGCGCGCCCTGGCGATACTCAAGGAGCTGCAACCGGCTATGGACACCATTTCCGGCGCGGTCAGCCGCGCCAAGGATTTCGACCCGTCCACCAGCTGTGCGGTGTTCCGTATCGGCCTGTCCGACGACGCCGAATTTGGCCTGTTTCCGCCGTTGCTCAGTCAGCTTCGCGAAGAAGCCCCCGGCATCATCGTGGTGGTACGCCGCGCCAATTACTTGCTGATGTCCGCGCTGCTGGCCAGTGGCGAGATTTCGGTGGGGGTGAGCTACACCACTGAACTGCCCGCGAATGCCAAGCGCAAGAAACTGCGAGATATCCCGTGCAAGGTATTGCGTGGGGATGACGGGGTGGCGCCGCTGACGCTGGATGATTATTGCGAACGGCCCCATGCGATGGTGTCGTTCTCCGGGGATTTGAGCGGCAACATCGATTTGGATTTGGCCCGCATCGGCCGCGCGCGGCGGGTGGTGCTGGCGGTGCCGCAATTCAGCGGGTTGCGGGCGTTGTTGGCGGGAACGCAGATCATTGCGACGGTGCCGGATTATGCGGCGTGTGCGTTGACCGAGGGCACCACGTTACGGGCAGAGGATCCGCCGTTTGCGATTGATGCGGCGGAGTTGTCGATGGTGTGGAGTGGGGTGCATGACAATGATCCGGCGGAGCGTTGGTTGAGGTTGAGGATTGCCGAGCATATGGCGGGGGGGGTTGGTTGATTGAGTGCATATCCGTTGCTGCGGTAACGGCCGCCTATGGTTCCGCTCTTACAGCGGGTCACTTTTGTAAAGGCCGGAATGCCGGCCCAGCCAAAAGTAACCAAAAGGCCTTCTCCCCACCACTCGGTGCCTCGCCTAGGCTCGGCATGCCCGTAATCCGACATTGATTTGGGGGGCCGCCGCCACGCGCCATCCATGGCGCAGGGCGGCTAAACCGGCATCCCTGCCGGTTTACCCCCCAAATCAATGTCGAATTCCGGCCATCG
>NZ_NKID01000023.1:0-20084 GCF_002256045.1 Pseudomonas sp. PGPPP4 | reverse complement strand
CAGCACCAAACCTGCGGCCTCGCGCTTGAACTCGGGCGTGAAAGAACGACGTTGTTTGCTCATGGAACACCTCTGTGTGGCGATCATCTTCGCCTAAAAAGGTGTCCGGGGTGAGTGGACCACTACAAGATCCTTCCTCAAGCTGAGCGGCCACCTGCCCTTGTCGACGGCTTTGCCTTACCTGAGTCGCCCTTGCCTTTCCCTTTTGACGTTTCAATGCTCACAAGGCCCTTGCAGTCGGGGTAGCGCAGGCACGACCAGAAGTCGCCGCTCTTACCCTTTCGCTGCGCCATTTTGCCCTGGCAGAGCGGGCAGGACGGGCCTTCCGGGACCTTGATGTTGAGCGTGGTCTGGCGGTACTGGGCGACCAGCTTGCCGATCCAGGCACCCTGCTTGGCGATGAAGTCATCCAGCTGCATGGTGCCGGCCTCGATCATGTCCAGCGCCTGCTCCCAGATGGCGGTAGTGCCCGGGTCGGCCACAGCCGGCGGCACCGCGGCGATCAGCGAGACGCCGGCGTCGGATGCCCGCACTGCCTTGCCCTTTTTGAGCAGGAACTGACGATCGATCAGCCCCTGGATGATGCTGGCCCGGGTGGCCTCGGTGCCGATGCCCGTGGTCTCCTTGAGCTTGGCGGCCAGGCGCGGGTCGGTCACCAGCTTGGCCACGGTCTTCATCGCCTTGATGAGATCGCCCTCGGTATAGGGCTTGGGTGGTTGCGTCTGCTGCGCCTTGAGCTGGGCCTGCTGCACCTGGGCGCGAGAGGCGTTCTGCAGTGGCGGCAGGATCTGCGAGCGGTCCTTCTCCTTGCTGTCCTCATCCTCCTCAGCGGCAGGCGCGGCCTGGAACAGCGTCTTCCAGCCAGGCACGACGATGCGCTTGCCCACCGCTCGTAATGCCACCTGATTGCAGTCGAAATCTGCCACCGTCCGGTCGAATTCGTGGTGGGGCATGAACTGGGCAAGGTAGTGCGCGCGGATCAGGCTGTAGACCGCCCGTTCCTTGTCGCTCATGGCCGCCAGGTTGGCGGGCTCCAGGGTCGGGATGATGCCGTGGTGCGCGGTGATCTTGGCGTCGTTCCAGGCCCGCGAGCGCTGCGCCGGATCAATGCTGGCCAGCACCGGGGAAATGGACGGATCCGTCCGCCGGATCGCCTCGAGCACGGCCGGTACCTCCGGCAGCATGCTGGTGGGCAGGTAACCGCAGTCGGTCCTGGGGTAGGTCGTCGCCTTGTGCGTCTCATACAGCGCCTGGGCGACGTTCAGGGTCTCCTGGGCCCCGAGGCCGAGCTTCTTGGAGCAGATCTCCTGCAGCGTGCCCAGATCGAAGGGCAGGGGCGCCACCTCCTTGACCCGCTCGGTCTCGACCGACACCGCAATGGCGGTAGATCCAGCAGTGAGGCGCGCCTGCGCCGCCTGGGCATGGCGCTGATCCAGGCAGCGCCCCTCGTCATCGGTGATGTCGCGGGCAGGCCGCCACTGCGCGGTGAACGTTTGGCCGTTGGCGGCCAGCAACACGTCCAGGCTCCAGAACGGTACCGGGACAAAGTGGGCGATCTCTCGGTCGCGGTCGACCACTAGGCGCAGGGTGGGCGTCTGCACTCGTCCTACCGACAGCACCCCACTGTACCCGGCCTGGCGGCCAAGCAGGGTGAACAGCCGGGTGAAGTTCATCCCGATCAGCCAGTCCGCCCGGGAGCGAGCCAGCGCGGAGTGATACATGGGAAAGGTTTCGGCCCCGGGCTTGAGGCTCGCTAGGGCCTGGCGGATCGAGGCGTCGTTGAGCGCTGATAGCCACAGGCGCTGGACGGGGCCGCGGTAGCCGCAGTGCTCCAACAACTCGCGGGCGATCATCTCGCCCTCGCGATCGGCGTCAGTGGCGATGACCAGTTCGGTCGCTTCCTTGAGCAACGTCTTGACCACCTTGAACTGACTGCTGGTCTTGGGCTTGACCTCGACCTTCCAGCTCGCCGGCAGGATCGGCAGCGCGTCCAGCGACCAGGACTTCAACTGCGGATCGTAGGCCTCGGGCGGCGCCTGCTCGAGGAGGTGGCCGATCCCCCAGGTGACGACCACGCCTTGGCCGCGAATGCAGCCCTCACCGCGTCCAGTGGCGCCGAGCACCCGGGCAATGTCCTTGCCCTGGCTGGGCTTCTCGCACAAAAACACACGCATGGGATTCCCCTGTCGATAGCCATCTGGCCTACAGGGCGAACGGTGGCAGGTGCGGTACTTCCGAGCAGCGCTTAACCGAATCTGGTGCAGATATGGTTACAGCTTGGAGATAGTTGTCCCGCTAACGATCATTGCCGGCGGAGGACTTGGTTTGGGACCATAGCGACCTGGGTCAATTTTCAGCGGACACCAGCTGCCAGCGTTTTCTGCTTTCCGAGTGGGATCTTCTGCAACAGCCCCCTCGCTTTCGATAACAACAAGCCCTTCCGAACGAACCCTATTCGCGCTTGGCCAAGGTCAAGTTGTCTGGCCCGCCTATGGAGATTGTCCACGTGGGAAGCGCTTTCGCGTCGCAAAAAAATGCCCATCGGGGCGCCGTCCTGATCTTGGCGTCCGGTCCTTCATCCGCCGAGCTCGACATTCATCGCTGGGCCGGCGTGCCGATCATCACCATGAATGGCGCAGTCATTAAGCTCCTCGAGGCATCCATTCGACCGCTGTACTACGTCTGCAGCGATCGCAGCTTCCAGGAGCAGCAACCGGCTCTCTATGAGGCCGCAGTCGAGCAAGCGCATGGCCTAGCCCTTTGGCCTGAGGACATCCAGCGGCTATCAAGCCGATATGCTGGCAAGGCCTACGCGCTTCGCAAGGCACCCCGGGCAAGCTTTCGTGACTACTTCGGCCGCGATCAGGGCCAGGCCGTGCGCCTGGTCTCGCCCTTCAGCAAACGGGCGCGGGACATTGGCTTTAGCAAGGACATGGACTACGGCGTATTCGACGTACGCACGGTTGCGTACATCTGCCTGCAGCTGGCCTATCACCTGGGCTTCGATGAGATTTACCTGGCAGGGGTCGATCTCAATGTCCAAGCACCGCGCTTCTACGAGACTGCTCCTGGGCAGTCAGCGCCGTGTGGCCTGGATCAGCACCTGCAGACGCGAATCCTGCCAGCGATGGAGCTGGCCGCTGGCGTGCTGGCCGCAGAGGGTCGTCGTGTCGTCAATCTGTCCCAGCAGAGCCTGGTTCCGGAGCACGTCTTCCCCCGGGCGTGTCCGCATCAGGTGCAGCGTGAACTGAATCGTTCCCAACGAGCACTTGCGTCGTAAGAGGGCCAGGTGGCCTAGCGGAATTTCAATGGGTAATAGCAGAGAAACTTCACCGCCAGCCACCACAGCTTGGGATAGCCGAGCGCGCCGCTGGCCTGCACCCACTCCCACCGCAGGCGCCACGGCGCCTTGACCTTGCGCAAGAATTTCATCCAGAAGCGCGCCCCGCGTTGCTCCAGCACCCTCACCGAGAGGTCATCGGCACCAAGTGCTACGCGGGCGACCGCTTCCTCGCGCAGCGCCTGGTAGTCGAGCGCGGCCCGCATCCAGCGCGCATCGAAATGGCCCTCCGAAAAGTGGCGCAGGCCGACGTCGTAGACCACCGCCACCCCATAATGCCGACTCACCCGTAGGGCGAAGTCGATGTCATAGAAATGGAAGGGGGGCAGGGCTTCGTTGAAGGGCAGCTCAAGGACCACCTCGCGGCGAGCGCAGATCCAGACCCCATCGAGCGTGCAAACCGGCTGACGCGGACGCCTATCGCCTGCAGGGCGAAGGTGAAACAGGTTGTCCGTACCGTCACGATGCCGCTGGTACAGACGCATGCAGTTCGTCTCGGACTTGCCGGCGGCCATCCAGCCGGAAGGGCCACGGCTCTTGAAGCGGGCCCCGGCAACGCCGATCGCACCTAGCTGGTCGTCTTCCTGGAAGTGGTCAACCACCCTGAGGCCCCAGTTCACCTCCAAGAGCTCCAGATCCTCGTGCATGAAGCACACGATGTCGTGCCGAGCACGCTGGGCGCCTTCGTTGTAGACGGCGCATAACCCACGATTAGCTTGCCGGTTGTCGATGGCGATCAGCTGGTAGGGCACGCCGATCGTGGCTTCGATGTTTCGCGTAACCGCTTCCAGCAGCTCAGGCTTCACCGAGCAAATGACGATGGAGATCATGGCGCTACTTCCTGGAAGGCCGGTAGGGCGTAAGCAGACGTCGTACCCGGTGCAGGGTAGTGCGGTCCATAGAGCGCAATGGGATTAGCCGCAGCATGCGCAGCGCTTCGAGCTTGTCGTGCCGCACGGCGTATTTAAGCGCCTTGTTGACGACTGACGTGTGCCCCTGCCGATAGCCAGGGTGATCCTGATAGGGCGCGATGGCGAGCAGATCCGCCTCAAGCAGCAGCCGGTATCGGCGGGAAAGGTTTCCCGCGTGACGGCGATAGCGCGTGACCATCACGGGTAAGATCGCAATAGGTTGGCCCAGGGCCGAGACCTTGAGGGTCATCTGGAAGTCCTGGACGCGAATTGCCGGATCGTAGCCGCCGACCTCGTCGAGTATCGCCTTGCGATAAAGCGCAACCGGTGCCCCGACCACCCGCGTCTTCCGTAGCGCCTCATCGAAGTCCAGCAGTTGAACGGCTCCAGCGTGCTGGTCCTTGAGCCAGTTGCCGTTGATGTCCATGAAACTGACCAAGGCGCCCACACAAGGCGTCTCGGGATGCTCCTCCAGGTAGGCCGCGCGGATCCGCAAGGATTGCGGCAGCATCACGTCGTCCAGATCCGGTGTGGCGACGTACTTGCCTCGGGCATGGGCGAGGCCGGTATTTAACGCAGCGCTGACGCCAGCATTGGGCTGAGTCACCAGCTCGAAGTCAAATCGCTCCTGCAGCGCGACCAGGCGCTGCACACTGTCATCGGTTGATCCATCGTCAACGACGATGACCTCGAAGCGCGGGTAGTCCTGGGCATAGATACTGGCCAGGCCTTCCTCAAGATAAGCACCTGCGTTATAGCAGGGCACGATCACGGAGATCAGGGGCAGATGCCTCAGGGCATCATCATCCGGTGACATGCGCGGGAGGGGGAGAGCTTGCATAGCGAAAGGTCCATTCTTGACGCCATGAAATTGTACTTGGAGCGATGGACAGCACGCGACTCAAACGTCATTTTTGAGACCCGAAAGCTTTGGGGATTCACCGTTCGCCTATCTGCCATAATCCGGTCCTACCAGTCATTCCCCGAAACCCTCCACTGGTCCACGCCCTTGGACGCCTGCCTGAATTTTCATGCTACCCAAACGATCCAAAGTGACTTCCTATGTGGATTTCAGCATGGACACCGAAGACCACCCGACCGATATGATCGCTACGGCCGCCAGTGGCCTGATGATGGCTCTGACATTGACCGTTGGCGCTGTTCTAGCCGGCGGCTTTGCCCTGCTCGCTGAGCTATTGGTCTAGCGATAGGCGACCGCTGCACCGGCAGGGACGGCTGATGGTAAAGCGATCCCGGTAGCGCCAGAGGAAGGGCTTACGAGTTGCCCGTTCGTTGCGTAGCCCACTGCGGCGGATTCGGTGAGCTCAGCAAGGGTCGTCACCAGGCCGTTGGGGGGCGACGCATAGTAGGCGTAGCTGGATCCTGCCTGCACGTAGCCGTTCACCCCTGCCGCATGCACCCACCAGGTGGGCAAGGCCAGTGCAGAATCCGCAGGCGCGCCAGCGATGCCCGGGTTGTTGTAGGCGTACTCAGCCAGCGCATTCCGATAGATCAGCAGGTTGTGGGCGAGCGCTGAGACATCGACCCCCTGGCGGCGGTTGTCGCTGCGCTGCAGCTGCTCGCTCAGTAAACCGGCCCCTGCCAGCATCACGACCATGATGACCCAGAGCATCGGCATGGCTCAGCCCACCTTCCGGCCCAGACGGTGCTGTTCGTCAACCAAGGTCAGAAGCTGCTCCGGATCAATCATCTCCTCGAGCAGAGCATCGACTTGGTGCAGCAGCTCCCGGGCCTGATGGGTCCCCGGCTCGTCGAGGGCCATGGTTTCTAGCGTCTGCTGCTGGACACGCACAGCGCTGGCCAGAAGACGCAGCGCTAGGAGAGTTGGAATGTCGTACATGCGGCTACCTCAGAATTCACAGCAAAAGATGGTCGCATAATCGTTCTGGCCGATGGCGATGTTGGGCGTAGACGCCCAACGCTGCCCACTGCCACCTGTGTCCCAACCGACCTTGGTGCCCACGGGGCACGCCCGAGTTGTCACGTCGTTCGGGTCGTAGCCCGGAATGGTGTAGGCCGTGCAAGTCGGTGTTTTGGCCTTGGGTCTACGCCACAGCCCACTCTCGCAGGAGAGCAATGCACCAGCGCCATCGCGGCTCACGAGTCCATTTGGGCTACAACCCCAGTTTTCATTGGCTGAGCCAATCAACTGGATGTATTCGCCGACATACGTCCTGCCGTCAGAGAAGAGGCTGTTACCGCGCATCTGGCCGGACGTGTAGACGTTCTTGCCCGCATAGGTACGCACCCAGTCACTATCCGTCATATGCCAGCCGCCGCCCCACTTCTCGCTGTACCAGCCGGTATCCCCGCGAGTCCTGAACCAACCCGTGGTATAGGTCTCCCCTGACATGCTGGCAGTGACGCCCTGGACGTTGCCACGCGCATACATCGAGCCGGTGGTCGTGTCTCCAGTGACAGCGACATTGCCTCCGACGGTGGCATTGCCGTTCATGGACGCATTGCCCTGCAGGTACATGGACCCAGCCCGGAGGTCTCCGCCGGCCGTGAGCGTGCCGTTGAGGTTCACGTTGCCCGTTGCGTTGACGTTGCGGCCGGCGTTCACATCGCCAGAGATATTGGCGGTACCCGAGGCGGTGATATTGGCCGCATTGTTGAGGTCGTTGCCGCCCATGTTCAGGGCGGTGTTCATCCGATTCAGCTCGGGCTTGCCGGCGATGGCATTGCGGTAGAGGTAGTCGTTGGCCAGGGTGCCGTCCTGCAGGAACAGGGCGCTGGCGGTATGGCCCACGCCCGGGTTCACACCGTAATTGCTCAGGGTCAGCGACCAGCCCCCGCGCACGCCCTGGATGATGCCGGTGTTCGCCACCGGAACGAAGCCGCCCGGGGCGCCGAGATTTTCGGCGATCTCACGGGTGCCCATCTCATCAATGGCCTGGCCACCGGTGGCGAGCACGATGGATTCGAGCTGGTTGGTCGCGACCCGCCTGGCCAGCACAACGAAGGTCTGGCCAAAGGCGTTGGTGTCGGTGAAACCCGCAGGGAGGTATTTGGTGTTGCGCAGCATCGCCGGGGTGATCTGCGCGGGCGTCGTGGTGCCGGCGGCCGCGTAAACCGTGGCGAAGTTGTCCTTGAGGTACTTGGCCGCGGCGTCGGCAACCTGCTTTTGCTGGTCAGCCGCGATCCGATAATTCTGAGAGTCCATCTGATTGGCTACCAGGACCGCGGTACCGGTCATCACGGCAGCGAAGACGATCAGGCCAAAGAGCATATCCAGGGCGATGAAGCCCCGCTGTGATGCTTCGCTGAGTGAGGTATTCATCCCCAGAGGTCTCGTTTGAGTTGATTGTCGATGTCCTGGTCCAGCTGCGCGATGTGCCCCGCCCGAATCTTCTCGCGGATGCTGGGCCCGTCTTCACCGGTGACCAGAAGGCTGCGCACCTTGAGGATGCGGCGGTCATTGCGGGTTTCCAGCGTCTGAGCCACCACCGCTACCAGCCCCTGAGCCAAGATCTCGCGAGCGTTCTTGATCTCATTGCTGGCTAGAGCCAGCACCCGCTCCAGCGCCTGGGTGGGGTTGCCGGCATGGAAGGTGGTGGCGACGAAGACGCCATTGATGGCGGCGCGTACCGCTTGAACAGCGGTAGGGATGTCGCGGATCTCTCCGATGAGGATCATGTCGGCGCCGGTGCGCAAGGCGCGTAGTAGCGCCTCCTCATAGCCACCCGTGCGGCGGGACACCTGCATCTGGATGCAGCGTCCCTCGCCGTGCAGACCGTTGAGGTTCGTCTCGGCCGGATCCTCGATGGCCAATGCTGTACCCCCGCAGGCCTGTAGGCGTGCAGCGATCAGCGAAGCGGCGCTGCTGGTCTTGCCGGTGCCCATTTCGCCGCAGAAGATGACCAGCCCGCGCACCTGGTCACTGAGCATGGCGGTGGCTAGCGATTCGGGAAACCCCAGCATGTGGAAGGGGCGGATCTGGGCATTGGATTTGCGGATGATGAAGACGTCTTCCGAGAATGCATCATTGATGTGCGTTACCCGCAGGACGATGCCGTCCTGGACCAGCGAGAATTCCGGATCGCCGAACTCTATCGACTTTGCCTGGCACTGCTCGCGCAGCGCCTGCAGCTCAGTGCCCCAGGCAGCCGGCGCAGATTCCCGCCGGCTACCGGAGCCGTCGAGGCCCTTCACGTCCGAGAAGTCCGGGCCGAGGAAGAGGTCGACGAAGTTGGCTTGCGTGATCAGGCTCATGCGGATTCAGTAAACCGTCCAGGCCAGGACATTGGCGTCCTTGCTGCAGCCGCTGGTAGCGGTGCCCGGATCCACTTCGCCGGTGACCGCGGTGCCGCCGTTGATGGCGGTGGTGACCTTGGTGCCGCGGCTGATCTTGGTGGCCAGGGTGACGCAGGCATCCTGAGGCAGCGCGTTTTCGGTGACGGTGAAGGTCATGCCGCTCGATACCACGGTGACCGAGCCGCCCCAGGCGTTGTACAGGTTACTGCCATTGACACTCATGTTGGGCAGGCCCTTGCTGGCCACCAGCTGCGAGACGAGGCTGGTGCCGGACGTCCCGTAGCCGCTGCTGGCCTTGAGCTTACGGGTGTTGGCGATGAGGGTGCCGATGTTGGACTGCTCGTTGGTCACATCCTGGGAGCCCATGAGGCTACCGCCGTTGTAGATGATGTAGCCCAGGGCGACGACGGCGATGATCAGCACGAACATCATTTCCAGGCTGAAGACGCCGCGCTGGCGGTGCCGCGGAGGCAGACGAAAGGGCGTGGACTCGAGCGTATTGTGCGACGTCTCAATGTCGGCTTGAGTGAGGCTGGTGCAGGGTTGGCTCATGGCGGTTCCTTGGGTGGTGGGTCTAGTGGGAGAGGCTGGCAACGTTGCTCTGCAGGCTGAAGGCGCCGCTGACGACCAGGAGCATCAAGAGCCCCATGGCGATGGTCGAGAAAGTGAGGAAGGCCTTGGTGTAGCGCTCCACCTGCTTGAGCGTCTGCTCGATCCAGCGATTGCTGAACCGGTGGATGGCTTCGGAGAAGCCCTTGCGGGTCGCCAATACGCAGAGGAACTGGACGGCGGTCTTATCGGGAAACTCGTGCCCTGCCAGACGCAGCGCCTCGCCGAAGTTCTTGCCCTGATTGACGCCGTAGATAGCCGCGATCAGTCGCTCACGCAGCCAGGGCGTGGCGCCGCGCTGCAGGGACTGCAAGGCCTCGATCTGATTGATGTTGGCCTTGAGCATCACCGAGATGTTGAGCAGGAAGGTGGAGCCGTGGAGGGCCTTGTAGATCGACCAAGGCGGCATGCGATCGAGCCTGACGCGCAGCGGTCCGGTCAGGTAGGGCAGCGACCCCATGGCCAGCACGATGGTGCTTAGCACGACGATCAGGGTCAGCAGGCCCCAGTTGTTGACGTAGCTGGAGACCTGGTAGAGCAGGTAGGGGATGCCGGTCCAGCCTTCGAGGTTGGAGACCCGGGTCATGGCCGGGACCATGCGCGAGGCGATGACGTGGAGCAGATAGGCCATCATTGCCCAGAGCATGATGGGGTAGACGGTCACGGACAGGATCAGAGACAAGATCCGACCGCGGGCTTCGATCATCTGCACGCAGTCCAGGAAGGCCTGAACCAGGGCGCCTGAACGCTCGCCGGCGGCGATGATCGCGGTCTCTTGGTAGGGCATCCAGCGCTGGCAGGCATCGCCCAGCGACTTGCCGTTACGTACGGCCTGGCTAATGCCCGCCGTGGCCAAGGCGGTCGGGTCTCGGCGCTTCTTCCCGTTATCGCTGAAGATTCCGCCGACCTCTTCCAAAGCATCGTCGATGCCGACGCCGTTCTCGAGGAGCGCGCAGAGGCTTTCGTAGAACTGGATGCGCTCCTTGCCGCCGAACTGCTTGGCGTACCAGGCGTCGGCGAACGTCGTCCAGCTGTCCAGGATCCTACTGAGCATTAGGCTGCTCCAGGACGAAGAGATCCATGTCCAGCGGTCCCACGATGGTCTCAGCCATTCGCGGATCGATCAGGCCGGCGGCTACTTTGCCAATGGTGTGCTGGATCTTGGTGATCCCGCCCATCTCCCTGACCCAGTAGGTTTTCGCCGCGCTAGCACCTTGGTCGCGGAATATCTGCATGAAGCGATGGTTGGGGATCAGAACCTCGGCGACGACCGTTCGCGAGGAGACACCCATGTTTCGGCAATGCGCACAGCCAGGACCCTGCAGCCTGACCTTCGTGGTATCCATGACCCGTTCCAGTCGCTCGATGAGGGCCGGGTTCAGCTGGTCGCGTTGAGAGGCAAGCGGCTGGGCGCAATGCGTGCACAACACCGGCAACAGCGACTGGTTGATGAGGCCCGACATGAGCGCAGGGTCTGTCACCAGGCTCGGGTCCGCGCCCATGTCGATGAGCCGCTGCAGGCTCGCCACCGCGTTGTTGGTGTGCAGGGTCGAGAAGACCAGGTGACCGGTCATGCCACCGCGAAACGCCGCCTGAGCGGTGGCCAGGTCACGCACCTCCCCATACATGAGGATGTCCGGATCCAGACGCATGGTGTTGGTGATGGCGCCGTCCCAGGTTTCGGCATGACCCAGCGGCGACTGGTTGGCCTTGATGGGATACTCAGGCGGATCTTCGACGGACAGAATATGGCGGGTGCCGTCGGTCTCGCTGTGCAGCTGATTGAGGGTGACTTGCAGGGTCTTCGATTTACCGGACCCGGTCGGACCGGTGATGAGGATGACGCCGTACGGAAGTCCGCGCAGACGATTGAGCAGCGCGATCTGGTCGGCCAGAAAGCCCAGCTCATCCAGGGACTGCTTGGCTTTTTCGTCATAGAGCAGTCGCAGGACCATGAGAGGCCCTTCTACCAACGGCCGAGAGGCAACCCGCGCGCCGAAGAGGCCGAGCTGAGCTACGAAGGCGTGCTTGACCCGGGCGTCCTGGCTGATCTCCGGTTGATAGTGCTCCTCAGCCACGTCGCACATGGAGTTGTACAGCGCCGAGCAGAGTTCGCGGCCCATGCGGCTCTGGATCTGCCCGTATTCGGTCAGCAGTCCATGGATGCGAAAGAGGATGTGAGTGATCTCGCGGCCGACAACGAAGTGCACGTCCGACGCGCCACGGCTATGAGCTTCGCCAAGGAGACGGATGACTTCCTGCTGGCGAGAGGTACTGTCGAGGCCACTCGTACTGGTGCTGCGGGTCGTATCGACCTGGTACAGCGCCTGGATCTCGCTCAGGGTGCTGGGCAGCACGCGGTAGTCCAGATCCGCGCGATCCAGCTCACCCATGAAGGCCATGACGAATGGGTCGCGCAGATGCTGACCAGATACGAGCAGCTGAGCATGATCGGTAGGGCGTACGCCTTCCACCAGAGCCAGGAGCTGACGCAATTCCGGCTTCACAGAGCCCCACTGGGCGCCTTCGGCAGTGAGGACGCGGCGTGGCTGGAGCGGAAGTAGCTCGTTTACCAGCTCCCCCGCCAACCGTTGGCCAATAGCCTTGGGGTCACCTTCCGGCTCATCCGAAGTAGACTCAACGTGATTGCTCGAACTCATCAAGATGACCTCAGGGTTGGCTGGCGGTAGGGGCAGAGCCTGGAAGGGCAATAGGGGCTGGCGCGGGCACCGGCATCGGCGCTACCGGATTCATCGGCGTGACGGTCACGGGCAATACCGGGGGTTGGCTGGTAGCTACCGAAGCCACCGGATAGCTCGGAGCGCGGTTCGAGAACCCCAACGGATAGCGTTTGCCGCCGCGGCTGAGCACGACGCTGTCGAGGGACAGGCTGGCCACGCGATAGCCGCCAGGCAGATCGGTCGATGCCAGGGAGGCATCGATCTCGAACCCGCCGGTGTAGAGCAACGTCGCGCGTAGGGCCTTGCCTGACCCGTAAATCAGCTTGACCACGGGCAATTGGTCCACCGCGCCAGCATGCTCAACGCCGCCGCCTACTGCGCTGCTGGGCATCGCGGCAGGCTGTGGCAGGTAGCTGGGCTGAGGGACCACCTTGGCTTGCGTGCCGCCATCGTTGAGCTCGCGCAATGCCTTGGCGCGCTCGCCCTGGGCCTTGTAGAGGATGGTTTCGCTCTGTACCCGAGATAGCTCACCAACGGTAATGCCGTCTGGATCGTCGGATTTGGAGGTATCGGCCCAGGCCGGAGCGGCCAGCGTCAGCATCAGGGCGCCGATCACGGCGAAGGAAAGGTCATTTGACATAGAGGTCACCGGTCACCGACCAGGCCAGCTGATCGCTCTGCAGAAGGGTCTTGATCTCGCGCAGCCGAAGGCCTTGGTGGGGTACGTCCTTGAGGACGATCTCCGGCGGCAGCGCGGTGTTGAATGTCAGCTCGAAGTGCTTGAAGTCCGGCGGCGGCGGAGCGGGTGGTGCCGGCTGACCAGGCATGGCCTGAGGCGCCGGAATGACCACCGGAACTTCCTTGATGGTCGGTGCCAGGCCTTGGCCATGCAGCCAAGAGGTCAGGTCTGCCAGGGCGGGTGTGGCCTGCAGCAGCTCATCGTCGCCCGCCAACGGGGGCTCGAAGGTCAGCTTGAGGGCTGCGCCATTGCCTTCGTCGAAGAAGGCCGGCTCATCAGCGAAGTGACCACGCGTAGCCGCGACAAACGCTGAAGCCGTGCTGTTGCCGTCGCGTTTGTAATTGGTCGACAGCAGCACGCCATCGCATTGTGCCGAGGTGAACAGCCAGCCGGCGATGGACAGCGGAAGCCTATCGATGGCGCCGTTGCAGGTCAGGAGAAAGTCCGGCACGCCCGGACGCTTTGCCCAGGGGTGCTCCAGGGCCTGAATGGTCTGTTGCTCCTTGGAGCGCTCGTTGATCGCTTGCAGTTCGGCCTGACGCGCGGCCTCGGCCGCGACGGCGGCGAGTCGCCTTTGCTCGCGCTTATGCGCCTCCCACTGGCTGTAGCCGATAACCCCTGCCACCACGATGAGTCCGAGGACCCCTACGCGGATCCACTCGCCTTTGCTCATCCCGAAAGCAAGCGGCTTGAGGGCGTAGTCGCGCTTCAAATTGCCAGGCTGCAACAGCTCTTCGATGTCGAGCGGCTTGCCGCCCTGGCCGAACTCAGTCGGCAGGTAGGTCTCATCAAAGGTCAGGGCGCGGCTTTCAAGCTGAGCGACCTTGCGCTGAATCTCGGTGGCCGAGCCCACCAGGTCATAACCGGGTATGACGGCGCCGTCGATCACAGCTACCAGAGCATAACGAGGCTCCTCACCTGGCACCTGCCAGGCCGCCAGCCAGGATTGACCTAGCTGCCCGGCCAGCGCTGCGGCCAACGAGTACATTCCCTTCATGGCCCCGGCGCTGCGCGCGACGAAGCCGGCCTGGATGACATTGGGCGTGCGCCGGATGGCGACGATGTCCATCTTGTGCAGGCGTCCGTATTCCCGGGCTTCCTTCATGTAGCCGGTCAGACTGCCCAACGGATGCCATTGCAGACCGGAGACAAAGCTCTTGCCGTGGTAGCTCAGGATCTGGGCAGTCTGCGCCGGGGCGACCGGTGTTGTGCTGACAATGGCCATGCTGTCAGCCCGTCACGATCGGCGTGATCAGCACCACCAGGACGCTATGCCCTGAGGTGCGTGTCCGGCTGCCGCCGAGGCCGAAAAAGCTGGGGTCACCCACACCGGTCTTGGCCGCGTTTTCGTTGAGCTCTTCGAAGCCGGACAGGATCAGTGTCTGGCCGCTGCGCAGCTTGACCTTGGGCGACAGCGACTTGGCGTCGTAGTCCGGCAACTGGACACTGGAGCCGTTGCTGGTGAAGGTCTGGAAGGTCGGCTTGCTGCTCATATTGATCGATACCATCAGCAGCATCTCGTCGTGATCGAGCACGCGCGGCAGCAGCGTCATGTTGAAGCCGCTGGTGATGGTGCCGGGCGTGAGCGAGGTGCTGGAGCCAACCGACGCCGTGGACGTCGTCTGGCTTGAGGCCAGGTAGCCTTGGACGTTGCCGATCTGCAGGGGCGCCGGCTGCAGGTTGAGGGTGGTCACCGACGGAGAGCGGACGTTAGAGACCCGGCCCTGCTCGGCCAGCGCCTGGACAATGGCATTGGAACCGGCCCAGGCGGAGTTGGCGGTGTCGACGATGCCGACGGAGGCCGAGGTAGCGCTGGTGCTGATGCCGGCAACGGTATTGGAGAGTGACAGGCCCCACTTGGTGTTGAGGGACTTGTAGACGGCGGCCCAGTTGAGGCCAAGCTGGTCCGAATCGGTGAGCGTGACCTCGAACACCTTCACGTTGAACAGCACTTGCTGAGTAATGCTGCGGTTGGTGCTGTTGAGATAGGCCTCCACCCGGGAGATGACCTCGGGGCGGTCCGTGACGGTCAGGGTCCCGGTAGAAGGAGCCAGGTACATCCGCCCGGCTGGGGAGACGCTGAGCATCGCCTTCACATTGTTCTGGATGTCCTGCAGGATCGAGGACTCCAGGGTCACCGTGGTGCTCTGGTTGCTGCCAGCGTCGCCTGTGACACCGGAGCTGGTGCTCGATCCGCCCGAATTACTACCGCTGGTTCCGGCGGCTGTGGCCATCCCGGATTTCACCGTGCTGGCGATGACCTGCTTGTCACCAAACGACCAGACATCGAAGACCCGCGTCTCGAAATAGCTGATCCGTACAGCGCGCTCAACGGGCGAATACCGCCAACCCAGGCCAAGGCGCGCGGTGACCTCATCAAGCAGGCCGGAGGCCTTACCGCTGTACTTGAGGCCGCTGACCTGGCTGCTGGCGCCCATGCTGGTGAAGTCGGTCGCCCGATACGCGGAGCCCGTCGGTGTCCCGGCGGCGCCCATGGTCGCCGGGTTGGTGATGACCCCTGCAGGCAGTAGACCTGCCAGGCTATCTGGACTGGGATTGCCAATCGGCGCCGGTCCTGTGCTGGCCGTCTGGGCACTGGCTGCCCCGGCGTTGGGGTTCAGGGCATCGGGGGAGACCAGCACGGCAATACCACACTGGCTGGTGATGTACTGAGCGATCTCGGTAATGCCGACACTACCGGACGGACGATAGCTGAGCTCGCAATCCAGCGCGGAGGGCATACCACGTTTGGCCACCACCGGCTGTGTCGAAACCCAGGGTTTGTCGCTGAACACGACGGTCTCGCGCTTGGGCTGTTGCTGCTGGTTGCGCAGCAGGGCCGCATATTGGCTGGCCATGGCGGCGTCGTTCTCGGCGCGCTGGGCCGATTCGTCCACCCGCTGTACCGAGCAGCTGGCGAGCAGGAGCGCCGCCGCCAGGGCGCTCAGGCGAAGGGGGTGGGTCATGACTTCTTCCTCTCGGAAACATGAACGATGCGCTGGCTGGAGTTGCCATCGACGATGAAGGAGCGGCGAGCGCCGTCGTAGAGCGGAAAGACCTGGGCAACGGCTTCGGCGAAGGTGCCGCGGAAGTGCAGGGCGGCCTCAATGGGGTAGTCCAGGTCATCGGGCTCCCAGACCACCTGCCAGCCCGCGCGCTTGGCCCAGGCCTCGACGGACTGCCGCAGGGTGCTGCCGATGGGCGCATCCCAGGTCTGGGGCATGGCCGAAGCCGGCTCGGTCAGACGGACCGACGGCAGGGTGTAGGCGCCGGTGGCGGTCGCGGCCACTGTGGGCGACGGTTTTGCTGTTGTGACTGGGACGGGAGAAGCAGGCTTGGCAGGAGCCGAAGTCGCTACAGTGGAAGGTGTGGCAGAGGTGCCCTTCGCCGGGGAGGCGTTCGGAGATTGCCCGATATGCAAGGCCCCCCCTGGCGCTTTGATCGGCGCGGATGGCAGCGCCGCGCTGGCGGGCGCAGGCTTAGCTTCCGAAGCGGCAGCGACGTTCGCCATCGGCTTGGCGGATACGGTGTGCGTTTCCAGAGGTTTCGCGGCGGGCACTGTGGCGACGGTCACCGCTGGGCTGGAGACAGGTTTGGCGGCCACAGCGCTCGGGGTCGCTGCCGGCGCAGCAGCGTAGCGCTGGCCCTCCGGCAGCTGGTAGCCCGGGCGGAGTACGAAGCACACCGACCGCATGACCTCATCCACTTTCACCTGCCAGGCGGGGCCGGCCAGCACCTGGAGAGTGTTGCGCAGGCTCATCGGCCCGAGCTTGTACTGGGCCGCCGGCAATGGCCGGGTGAAGAGAATGTTGACGTGCCCCTGCTCAGGCCCACACAGGCTGTAGCCAGACCGGTTGACCACGTACTGCATGGCATCGCGAACGGTCGGCTTCATGTTGGCCGGGATGTTCACGTCGATGATCTGGGCCATCAGGTCCCGCTGCTCGGTCTCCGGCGCGGTATTCACCAGGGTGTAGCGGCCGTACCGGACCTGCGGCTCTGACACAGCGCCCTTTGGATAGAGATCGGGTTGTAGCAGCTCAGGATTGCGCGAGCTGTCGGGGCCGGGTGCGCTGGGCGCAGGCTCCTGCTGGGCACAGCCTGCCAATGCGACGGCGAAGGCGAGCGGCGAGAGGGTGGTGAGCTTCCAGATCATGTGCAGTGTGGCCCCATTTCGTAGTGGGGCTCACGGTGCCAGGCACCTGTCTAGAAAGCAGGAGATAACCGTATCTAGAGCGAAAGAGGTTAGGAAACCCGGCTATCGAGGAGAGGGGTCGTCATAGTCGCGCTTGGGCTTTTTCGGTGCTGGCGGGACTTTAAGCCCTTCCAGATAAGCAATTGCTCCCTGGACGCCCTCCACTGATCCCGAGCCGACTAACCTGCAGGCCTGTATCAGATCGTCCAGGTCGCAACCAAAGAAAGCGAGCCAGTGGTTCATCGCCTCCGGTGTGTTTAGGTCGACGCCGCTGCGGTCCACGGACTGATGAGTTTTGTTGTTATTGTTTTCCATGAATAGCTCCAGTTACGTGGCGAAGTGCCACGTAATCAGCGTGCAGTTGGAGCATCAGCGTGCGCAACAGAAAAGGGGGCAGGAGTAGGCAAAATTCCGGCCAATTGGTGCTGTGCCTGTCTGACCGCGTCCGGCTCGATGAGGTCATGAGCGATTCGCCGCTTGTCCTGCAGCATCTGCCACAGCTGCAGATCGATGCTGTTCTCCACCAGCGGGATCTTCACCACCACCAGACGCCGCTGGCCGTTGCGGTAGGCCCGGTCCTCGGCCTGGTCCTGTAGCCCCGGCGTCCAAGGCAGGCCCAGGAAGAACACGTAGTTGGCTGCGGTCAGGTTGTTGCCGGTGCCGGCCGCTGACGTCGTGCCGATGAAAACCCGGCAATCGGAATCCTCCTGGAAGCGATCAATCGCCTTCTGCCGCTTCGTGAGGCTGTCAGTGCCCACCAGGGTGACGCATCCCAGGCCTGCGGCCTCGCACAGCTGCTGCAGCGTCGTGACAGTCTCCTTGTACTCGCAGAAGAGGATTACCTTGTCCTCAGGGTCCAGCTCACCCAGCAACTCAATCACAACTGGCACCTTCACGCGCTCCAGGAGCTGGCGAAGCCGACCCAACCGCGCGAACACCGGCTGATCGGCGTTGCGAATGGCGTTGTACTCGACCTGCTGCGCCTGATCGAGCACGACTGGCACGGTCTGCCGCTGCTTGCCCTTGAGGTCGGGCAGTACGTCTTTACGCCGCCGAAGCATCCAGTCGCCGATCTCGGCGCGCAGCCCCTGGCGGAACTCAGAGCTACCGGCGAAGCGCTCGCAGAAGTCCTTGAGCGGCAGCTGCCCGATAGGATGGCCCGACAGGCGCAGCAGCGTATGGAGCTCCGACTCGCGATTGAGCACCGGTGTCCCGGTCAGCAGGTAGCGATTGGGCACCTTGGCGGCGATGTCGAAGCCGTTGCGCGTCCAGGCGGCCGTGGGCTCCTTCAGCCGATGGGCCTCGTCGATGATCATTACGGCGAACTGATCGGCGATCGCCACAAAGTCGCCGAGGCGCTCGTAGTTGACGATCACCCACTGGGCGTCAGCCTGATAACGCTGCCGGGCGATTCGCGCGGCCGGATAAACCGCCAGGATCTCCCGCTCCCAGTTGATCACCAGGCTGGCCAGGACCACCACCAAGATCTGGTGGCCGGCGGACTGGATGCCGGCGGCGATCACCGCCTGCCGACTCTTGCCCAGCCCCATGTCATCGGCCAGCAGCGCGCTGGTCCGCTGCAGCAGGTGTCGGATCCCCGCGGGCTGGTGGGACATCAGCGAATACGGCTTGAGCTCGGCCTCGATGGCCTGCAGCGTCCAGCTGGTCTTGGCTATGTCAGGCACCGCGGCCAGGTAGACGTCTGCTGCACTGTCCTCGTCCGCTGAGGGCGCACTACGCTCTTGGGGAGGCCCCCCTATCGAAATGGCCGTGACGTCACGCGCAGTGCTGACCGATCCGTCGGACAGTAGCTCCTGGAGCACGTCGAGCATCTCGAACTGCTCCTCGAGCAGCCCCAGCTCCAGGATGAGGTTGCTGCGCACAATCTCGGCGGAGGCAGGCACTCGCCAGGCGCGGCTGGTTGATAGGAAGGCACCGTGCATGCGCTTGGCCACGGCGACGCAGCCCGGGTGATAGTCGCCGGAGAGCACCACGCCGCCACCTGACAGGGGCGCGATCCGCAGGCGCATCCCCCAGATGAAGAGGTCTCGCCTGGCATCGGCCTGGGCGTCGGCGATCTTGCGGTTGAAGCCCGGCCAGTCCTGTACAAAACGACCGTCGGCCAGCTCGCCGAGCTGGTGAAAGAGGACGTCCAGGTCCTCCAGCAGCCTCCTCTGGGGCAGCCGCCAATACCCGGAAAGCGGATGCTCGCCGCGGCGAATGAAGGTACCGCCACGGCCCGTCAGCAGGCGGTTCGCGCCTTCGAGATAGGGCATCTTCAGGCCAAAATCATAGCCGTCGAATACGGCGCGTTGCAGGAGCTGCGACGTGCCGGCGATATTCCGAAGTAAAGGCTGCTTCATGTCGTGGAGGTTAGGGGGATGACAGACTCAGTAAGGCCTAACCGTTGCATCAACCACTCCACAATGAATTGGTGATAGTGCAACCAGAAAAGTGTCCAAAGAAACATGGTGGAGACCTTCAGTAGTGTGCAAGAAGGTCTAGGATCGGGAGGAGCAAGGCTGTAAGGAAGGTGAAACCCTAACCAGGCCTGAACAGGTTGGCTTAGAAGTCAAAGCTCTGTTGCTGAGCGTGGGCATAAGCCCGAAGCCAGGAGGTTCCAAGAGCAGGATGATGATAGGGGCAGGCGTCAACAGCAACGTAAGCGGTCGGCGAGCTCACTTTCCTAGCGCCAAATTAATAGAGAGTGTTCGCTAATTCCTATAAACACCATGGGGGTAGGGCGAGAGAAACGGTAATAGCTGGATGGACACGATCGTTCGTCGTTGCTTGAGATTATGATCATGTCGTCGTTTTCTGGCACTCATGACAATGTTAGGCGCCCGGAAATTTCGCGAGCGGCGTTATATCCCTGGCCTCTACGATGACACAGCCCCCGTCTTTGCGCGCTGCATTTGTAGTGGTCAACTAATCCCGGACACTGGTTTAAGTCGTTCCTCGGCAATGGCGGGCGGTAGCCCGCCATTGAACTGATGCGGCCGTTGCCAGTTGTAGCGTTGCATCAGGAACCGACCGATGTCCTGTTGTGCCTGCGTAGCACTCAGGTAACCCTGGGTTGGTATCCATTCCGTCTTGAGGCTGCGGAACAGCCGCTCCATGGGTGAGTTGTCCAGGCAGTTACCTCGTCTACTCATGCTCTGGTTGAAGCGGTAGCGCCAAAGCCGCTGGCGAAAGCGTCGACTGCCATATTGGCTCCCCTGGTCGCTGTGAAAGAGCACCTCTCGAGGCCGACCGCGCTGCTCGTAAGCCCTGTCCAAGGCCTGGATGACCAAATCAGCATCAGGCGTGGCGGAAAACGCCCAGCCCACGA
>NZ_NKID01000022.1:0-26542 GCF_002256045.1 Pseudomonas sp. PGPPP4 | reverse complement strand
GTGTCGTGGAGTGGGTCGAGCCGCATGGATGCGGCGAGAGGCCTAACGGGCCATGGACGGCCCGTGTAGGCCGACCCCGGAACGGCGCTGGCGTGAGCGGACCCGGAGCGCAGCGGAGGGCCGGATGGTCGGGGCAAGCTTTTTTGCTTACTTTTTTGCGGGGCGCGCAGCCGCGACTGAAAAAAGTGACTCGCCCGGGTGGGCGAAACAAAAACCTTCAAAGCGCTCGATAACCAGCCCTGGCACCAATACCAGCAATCGCGGCCCTGGGCCGCTCCTACAGGCCCAATCCAAGCCTGTAGGAGCGGCCCAGGGCCGCGATCGCCCCCCCCGCTAACCCCTTAAGCCCCCTCTAAGCCAACTCCCGTATACCGGCAGGATTCCGCTAAGAGTCCCTGCCGTGCTCCCCTCTTCTTCCCCTGCCTCCCAACGAGCCGCACAGCTGGAGCGGGCCTTGCTGCTCGGCTGCCTGGCCGCCTACCTGCTCGCCGGCCTATTCGGTCGTGGTCTGTGGAAAGCCGACGAGCCCTATTCCTTCGGCATGGTTTGGAATTTCCTCACCACCCCGGACTGGCTGATCCCCCGGGTGGGCGATGCGCCCTTCATGGAAAAGCCGCCGCTGATGTACTGGACCGGCGCCCTGGCCGCGCGGCTGTCCGCGCCCTGGCTGAGTGCGCCTGACGGCGCGCGGCTGGCGGTGCTGGGCTGGATGCTGGTGACCCTGGCCGCCCTTGCCTGGCTGACCGAGCGGCTGCTGCCCGGCCGCCGGCGTGAGGCCGTGCTCGCCCTGCTGGGCATGCTCGGCGTGGTGCAGCACAGTCATCTGCTGATCGCCGACGTACCCCAGCTGGCCGGCGCCACCCTGGGCCTCGCCGGGCTGGCCGCGCAGCTGCACGACAACCGCCATCCCTGGCGCCGGGGCCTGCTGTTTGGCAGCGGCCTGGGCATTGCCTTCATGAGCAAGGGCCTGCTGGTCCCCGGGGTGCTGGGCCTGACCGGACTGCTCTGTGCGCTCTGCTGGCCGCGGCGACTGGTCGAACCGGAAGGACGGCACTGGCTGCTCGCCGCCAGCCTGGCCGCCCTGCCCTGGCTGCTGGTCTGGCCGGCGCTGCTCTGGCACCGGGCGCCGGAGCTGTTCCATACCTGGCTGTGGACCAACAACATCGGCCGCTTCTTTGGCCTGGAGGCGCGCAACAGCGATACCGATGGCCTGGTCTCCAGCCTGACGGATCTGCTGGCGCTGTCCTTTCCCACCGGGTTGATCCTGCTCGGCGCCACGCTCTGGCAGCTGTATCGCCGCGGCGGCAGCCCGCTGAAACGGCTGGGCCGGCATCCGGGACTGGCCACGGTGGTGCTCTATGCGCTCGTCTGTCTGGGGGTGCTGCTCAAGTCGGCGGTGTTCCGCAGCCTTTATCTGCTGCCGCTGTTTCCGGCCCTGGCGCTGCTGGCGGCGCGGCTGCAGCCGCCGCCCGCCATCGCTCGCCTCGGGCGTGATGCCAGCCTGGCATTCTGGACGCCGCTCATCGTCCTGCTGGCGCTGAGCGGTATCGGTCTGGCCCTGGGCTGGACCTTGCCCTGGCCGCAGCTGATCCGCGAGCACTTGCCGATCACGGAACACCTGGCGCCGAGCTCCCTAGCCTGGGCGGTCGCGCTGCTGGCCCTGGTCGGCTGGAGCGTCACCCTAGCGCTGCGTGCACAGCTGGCAGCCGCCAGCGTCTGGTTCGTCGGCCTGACGGTCAGCTGGACCCTGGCCAACAGTCTCTGGCTACCCTGGGTCGACCTGGGCAACAGCTATGCCCGGCCCTTCACCGAGTTGCAGCGGGTGCTGCCACGGACGGACTGCGTGGCCAGCTACGGCCTGGGCGAATCGGAGCGCTCCATGCTGCACGTCTACAGCGGCTATCCCCCACAGGAGCTGAGCGGTCTGCAACAGGTACCCTGCCAGGTGCTGGTGGTGCAGGACGAGTGGCGCGAAGCCGTGGCGGTACCGCCGGGCTGGCAGCTGCTCTGGCAAGGCGCCCGCTCCGGCAATCTCAAGGAGCGCTTCCGCGCCTTCACGGTGTCGCCGAGGGTACCCTGATGTGTTGGGCTTCGCTGACGCTCAACCCAACCTACGGTGGCCCACCACGTAGGTTGGGTTGAGACGGCTCCATCGTCGACGCCCAACACGCAGGGCCTGGCCTTGGGCACCGTTGGGCTTCGCTACGCTCAACCCAACCCACAATCGGCGTAGGCCGGGTTGAGACGGCGCCATCGTCGAAGCCCAACAGCCCTGACTAACCCAGCTCGTGATAACGCCGATCAAAATACAGCAGTCCACCCTGACCACCCGGCTCGGCCACCCCCAGCACCTCGCAAAGCAGCAAGTCGTGGCTGCCCACCGACTGCACCCCGGCGATGCGGCAATCGCAGGCCACCAGGGCGCCGTCCAGCACCGGCGCACCGGTGGCGAGGCGGGTCCAGCGCGCCGCGGCGAAGCGTTCGGCCATGGAGGTCTTGCCACCGAAGAGGTTGGCCAGCGCCTGCTGGCCGGCGGCCAGGACGTTGACGCAGAGCACGCCGTTGGCGCTGAAGGCCGGATGCACCGAGGCGCCGCGGTTGAGGCAGACCAGCAGGGTCGGCGGGCTGTCGCTGACGCTGCAGACGGCGGTGGCCGTAAAGCCGGCCGGGCCGGCCGGACCATCGGTGGTGACCAGATTGACGGCAGCGCCCAGGCGCGCCATGGCCCCACGGAAGAGGTCGCGTTCGACCGGGGCGGTGGGCGTCGTGGCAGGCGGCAAGGCATGGGCAACGGACATGGCGCTATTCCTCGGAAGGTTGGCTGAGATAGTCGAGCACCACCCGGTCGAAGATGGCGGGATCGGTGACGCTGGAGGCATGGCCGCCCCACTCCAGCAACTGGAAGCTGGCCTGGGGCAGGCCAGCGGCCAGGCGCTGGGACGAGGTCCAGGGCACCAGCACATCGTCGCGGTTGGCCAGTACCAGGGTCGGCACCTGGATCCTCTCCAGCTCGGCGTCCACGTCGAAGGCCAGCAGGGCGCCGATGCGCCGCAGGACGTTGGCCTCACCGGGGAAGTGCGCCAGGGCATGGTCTTCGTCGACGGCGAGTCGCTCGCCGTGTTCGGCGATCCAGGTGGCCGGATAGAGAAAGATCGCCTGGGCCTGGACATAGGCCGCGGCGCCGCTGTCGCGCAGCAGCCGTTGACGCAGGGCGAAGCAGCGCCCGGTGTGCGGATTGGGTCGGCTCCAGGCATTGATCAGCACCTGGCGGCGGATCAGGCCCGGTCGCAGCAGGTTGGCCTGCAGGCCCACCAGACCGCCCAGGGCATGGCCCATGAACAGACAGCGGTCGAGCTCCAAGCGATCGGCCAGGGCCAGCAGGTCCTCGGCCATATGCTGGATGCGATAGTCCGCTGGCAATTCGGCCGGGCTCCTGCCGGTGCCGGTCTGGTCATAGACCACCACCCGGAATCTTTCGCCGAGGGCCGCCAACTGCGGTGCCCAGAAGGCCCCGGCGCCGCCCAGCCCGGAGCTGAGCAGCAGGGTCTCGGCCGCCGGATCCTGGCGGCCATGGAGTTCGAAGTGCATGGGCGGTCCTCGGTGGTTCAGTGGTTAAGGCTTCCCTCACCCCAGCCCTCTCCCAGAGGGAGAGGGGGTAGGTACGGAGCGGGGGCTAGCCGACATGGGCGATGCTGGCGATCTCGATCAGCGCATCGGGCTTCACCAGGCCGCACTGGATGCAGTAGCGCGCCGGTTTCTCGCCGGGAAAGAATTCGGCGTACACCGCATTGATGGCGGCGTAGTTCGCCCAGTCGGTGAGCATGATCATGTTGAAGGTGACGTCGGCCATGCTGCCGCCGGCCGCCTCCACCACGCCCCGGAGGGTGGTGAGCACATGGCGTGCCTGGGCCGCGGCGTCGCCGACGTGGACCACGTTGTTCTGGGCATCGAACGGCAGGGTGCCGGAGACATAGAGCACCCCGTCGGCCAGGCTGCCGGGCACGAAGGGGGCGATGGGGGTACCGGTACCGGCGGGGATCACGGCTTGCTTGGGCATGGCGGCTCAGTCCTTGGCGAAGGTGGTGTGGAAATCGGCGCAGCTGGCGACCCAGCCGAAGAAGGTCTCGATGTTGAACAGCGCGGCCTCGTGGGCCGAACGGGGTCCGGCCTGGTGGCAGGCGTCGTGCAGGCAGACGCCGAAGTATTCGAGGAAGAAGCCGTCCCTCAGGGTCGACTCCACGCAGACGTTGGTGGCGACGCCGACGAACACCAGGTTGCGGATGCCGCGGGCGCGCAACAGGCTGTCCAGGTGGGTGTTGTAGAAGCCGCTGTAGCGGGTCTTGGGCACCACCAGATCGGCGGCCGCCGGCTGCAGCCGATCCACCAGGGCATAGTCCCAGCCACCCTTGGCCAGCAGTTGCCCCTGCAATTCGGGTCGCTTGCGCATGGTCTTCAGCGCGTTGGACTTGTGCCAGTTGGGCGAACCCGGCCCGCCCGCCTCGCGATACTCCGAATCCCAGCCATTCTGGAACCAGACCACCTGAATGCCCGCGCCGCGGGCGGTCTCCACCACGGCGGCGACGTTCTCGATCACCGGGCCGGTGGCCGAGACGTCGAAGCCAGCCAGATCCAGATAGCCGCCCTGGCTGGCATAGGCGTTCTGCATGTCCACCACGATCAGGGCGGTCTCGCTGGCCTTGAGCCGCAGCGGTTCGGGACGCGCCGGCAGCGTCACGGCTTCGGCGTCGTCGGCAGGCAGGGCATAGCCCGCCAGGGTTTCCACAGCGTTCATCAGGCACTCTCCTTGAGCAGATCGACGTGACGGCGGCTCTGCATCAGCGGCTGGATGCGCTCGCCGAAGTCGGTCACGCCCTGGACGAAGTCATCGAAGGTCAGCAGCACCCCGCTGGCCCCGGGTACCTCGGCGATCTCGTCGAGCATCCGCGCCACGCTGGCGAAGGAGCCCACCAGGGTGCCCATGTTGATGTTCACCGCCGAGGTCGGATCGGCCATCTGCCGCACGTTGGTGTCGCTGCCGGACTTGGTGTCGGCGGCGGCCTGGGCGCCCAGCCAGGCGATGGCCTCCTCGTCGGCCCCGGCCTTGTAGTACTCCCACTTGGCGCGAGCGGCCTCGTCGGTCTCGGCGGCGATGATCATGAACAGGGCGATGGAGGAGACCTCGCGCCCGGTCTTGGCGGTGGCGGCCTGCAGCCGCTCCACCGCCGGGGCGAAGGCCTTGGGCGTGTTGACGCCCTTGCCGAAGACGAAGCTGTAGTCAGCGTGTTCGGCGGCGAAGGCCAGGCCGGCATCGCTCGCCCCGGCGCAGACGATCTCCATGGGTGCCTGGGGCTGCGGACTGACCCGGCAGTCTTCCATGCGGAAGTGCGCGCCCTGGAAGTCCGACTGGCCGGTGCCCCAGAGATCGCGCAGCACCTGGGCGTATTCACCGAGGTACTGATAGCGACTGGCGAAGAATTCATCGCCCGGCCAGAGCCCCATCTGGCTGTATTCGGGCTTCTGCCAGCCGGTGACCAGGTTGACGCCGAAGCGGCCACCGGAGATGCAGTCGATGGTGGCGGCCATGCGCGCGACGATGGCCGGCGGCAGGGTCAGGGTCGCGGCGGTGGCGAACAGCTTGATGCGCGAGGTCACCGCCGCCAGTCCGGCCATGAGGGTGAAGGATTCCAGGTTGTGGTCCCAGAATTCGGTCTTACCGCCGAAGCCGCGCAGCTTGATCATCGACAGGGCGAAGTCGAAGCCGTAGTGCTCGGCGCGCTGCACGATCTCGCGATTCAGCTCGAAGGTGGGCCGGTACTGGGGCGCGTTTTCCGACAGCAGCCAGCCGTTGTTGCCGATGGGAATGAAGACACCGATGTTCATCGCTCGCACTCTCCCGCAGTCAGGAATCGAAGCGCATCCAGATGCGCCGTTGCTGCAGGATCGGAGCAGAAAGCTTGCCAAGTCTTGAAAGTTCAAGCCAATCAAACACTTGGGTTCTGTTCGAGAATAAAGCTGGACCATTTGGTCCAGATTAGAGCACCTAGTTTGTGCAAGGCGCCCGAATCCGGGGCATGCAGGCTGGCGCGCCATGCTAGAGTTCGGAGACTGACGCGCTACCTTTCGGGGTCCGCCGATGATTCGTCACCAGGACGGTGCGAAGCTCAACGACCGCGCCTGCAGCCGGCCCGCGTCAGATGTCCAAGAAGGCCCAAGGAGCAGTTCGTGAGTCAGGCCAGTGATCTTCCGCCACGCAAGTCCCGCCAACCCAGCCCTGCCGCCCAGCAACGCCGGCAGCGCCAGATAGAAGCCAAGCGCGCCCAGATCCTCAGCGCGGCGCTCGATATCTTTTCCCGTTTCGGTCTGCACGGCGCCAGTCTGGATCAGGTGGCGCTGCAGGCGGACGTCTCCAAGACCAACCTGCTCTACTATTTCAGCAACAAGGAAGAGCTCTATGTCGCCGTGCTGCGTCAGCTGCTGGCAACCTGGCTGAATCCCCTGCGCACCTTCAGCGAAGACCAGGAACCCCTCGACGCCCTGCGCGGCTACCTGCGCCAGAAGCTGGAGATGTCCCGCGACTATCCCGCCGAGTCCCGGCTGTTCTGCCTGGAGATGGTCCAGGGGGCGCCCCTGCTGCTGCCGGAATTGCAGGGCAGCCTACACGACCTGATAGACGAGAAGGCCCGGGTGATCCGTACCTGGATCGAGGCCGGCCGGCTGGCACCGGTGGATCCGTACCAGCTGCTGTTCAGCCTCTGGGCCACCACCCAACACTATGCGGACTTCAGGGTCCAGGTGCAGGCACTCTGTGGCCGTACCTTGCAGGATCCAGCCTTCTTCGACGAGGTTCTGAGCGGCCTGGAAACCCTGCTCATCGACGGACTGCGACCGCGCCTCAAAGGCTGAAGCCCAGATCAGGGCGCCAGGAAGAACTCGGCGAACAGCTCGCTCAGTCCAGGCCAGAGCGGCGCCGGCAGGTCGTGGGCCATGTCGGATATCAGCTCGAAGCGGGCACCAGGAATGGCTCGGGCCACGGCGCGGCCACAGGCCGGACGCAGCAAGGGATCCCGCGCGCCGTGCACCACCAGGGTCGGCGCCTGGATGCGGCGGGCGAAGGCGCGCAGATCGCCGCTGCCGAGCAGGGCGAACAACTGCCGCTGCACCCCCTCCACATCCACGCCACGCGCCAGGATGCGTTGCACCAGCCGTTCGAGATCGGCGTCGCTCTGGCGATACATTGGACTCTCGATGCCGCGCAGCAGGGCCTTCTGCCGGGCGAGCGCCGCCTCCGCCGGCAGATCGGCCGGCGGCCGCAGCAGCAGGCTGCCAAGCAACTTGAACGAGGGCGGCGGCAACAGCGGCTGATTGGTCGACGAGAACAGGATGCCCAGCCGCACCACCCGCGCTGGCCATTGGGCGGCGAGGATCTGGGCGATCATGCCGCCCATGGAGCCGCCCAGTACGAAGGCGCGTTCCAGCCCCAGGTGATCGAGCAGCCCGACCGCATCGGCGGCCATGGCTTCCAGGCGATAGGGCACCGCGCTGGGCTTGCCCAGTTGCGCCCGCCCCAGCACCGGCCACAGTGACTGCGGCCTGCCGCCTGGCCAGCTCAGCCGCGAGGACTGGCCGACGTCGCGATTGTCGAAACGGATCACCCGCAGGCCCCGGCGTACCAGGGCCTCGCAGAAGCCTTCCGGCCAGAGCAGCAACTGGGCGCCAAAGCCCATGATCAGCAGCAGCGCCGGATCGGCGGGATCGCCCCAGTCCTCATAGGCCAGCTCGAGGGCGCCGACCCGGGCGCGACCTTCACGTATGTCCATGGCTCTCTCGCGAGATGGCTAAAGGGCCATGCTACCCCAAGGCCGCCTCGGCGAAAGCGGCAGAACCGGACGGTCACGCAGCGCTGCTGCGCTATGCTCGGACAGACCTCTTCCCGAGACCTTCGCCATGTCCGCAGCGCCCCTGGTTTACCACCTGACCGATGAAGCACGCGAAGACCTGCGCCAGGCCATCGCCGCGCCGCTGAGGCGCTACAACGACAGCCAGGCGGGTCCGAGCGGTTACCGGGCCCTGGTCATCAGCCTAACCCGCGGCGGCGAACCCCTCGGCGGCCTCTGGGGCTACACCAGCTATGGATGGCTCTATGTGCAGTTGCTGGCGGTGGAGGAAGCCGCCCGCGGCCAGGGCGCTGGCCGCGAGTTGCTGCAGCGCGCCGAGGCCGAAGCCCTGGCCCGCGGCTTCTACGAACGCCTGGGCTACGAGGTGTTCGGCGAGCTGGCGGACTATCCGCCGGGCTTTGCGCGGTACTTCCTACGCAAGGCGCTCACGGCAGGGTAACGGCCAGTCCCACTCATTGAGCGGTAAGGAAGTTGCCGATCCGGGCGTTCTCCTCGTCCCCCTCCAGCAGCGGCACCTCGGCTTCGTCCTTGAGTTGCACGCCGGAGAGTTTGCGGCGATCCGCTTCGCGCATCAGGTAGAGCAGCTTGTGCGCCGCCAGGCCATAGGCGAGGCCTTCCAGGCGCACGTTGGAGATGCAGTTGCGATAGGCGTCGTTGAGGCCCGGGCGCGGGCCGTAGGTGAAGTAGAGGCCGAGGCTGTCGGGCGAACTCAGACCGGGGCGCTCGCCGATCAGCATCACCAGCAGGCGCGCCTTGAGCAGCCCGCCGATCTCGTCGCCCACTGCCACCCGCCCCTGCTCCACCAGGGTCACCGGCGCCCAGCGCCAGCCCTCGGCCCCGGCCTGGTCGGCCAGGCGCTCCAGGAACGGCAGCGCATGGCGATGCACCGCCAGGGCCGAGAGGCCGTCGGCGATCACCACGGCGACGTCGAAGCCCTCGGGATGCTCGGCGGCATAGGCCTGGAGTTCACGGGCGGACGCCTCGGACAGCCTGCGGCCCAGATCCGGCCGCTGCAGATAGGTGTGGCGATCCGGCGCGGCGCTCTTGAGCACCAGGGTCTCGCGACCCTGGGCGGCCAGGCCTTCGCGCAGCGCCTGATGATCGAAAGCCAGGTGCACCGCATCGCGGGCCTGGGCATGAGCGGCCTGGAAGTTCAGCTGGGCCGACGTCGGCAGGCTGGTGCCGGCACGGCCGAGGGCGATGCGCGCCGGGGTGAGGCGACGCAATTCGGCCCAGGGGTCGGGACGGACGGTGTCGGAGTCTTTCAAGGCAACCTCCTCGGTAGGTTGGGTTGAGACGGCTTCATCTTCGAAGCCCGACAAGCAGGGATTGGGGCTGGCACTCGGCACCTTCGTAGGTTGGGTTGAGACAGCTCCACCGTCGAAGCCCAACAGGTACGAGTCGAGCCTGGCAGCATTGCGCTTCGCTGACGCTCAACCCGTCTACGAAAAGCCATTCAAATCTGCGCCAACGCCCGCTGGAAGGGCGCTGGCAAGCCCTCGCCGAGGCGGAAGCGGCCGTCCTCCAGGCGCAGTATGCCCAGGCGGTCCAGCCAGGCGGCGAATTCCGGGGCGGGCTGCAGGCCCAGCACCTGGCGGGCATAGAGGGCATCGTGGAAGGAGGTGGTCTGGTAGTTGAGCATCACGTCGTCCGACCCCGGGATGCCCATGATGAAATTGATGCCCGCCGCGCCCAGCAGGGTCAGCAGCATGTCCATGTCGTCCTGGTCGGCCTCGGCATGGTTGGTGTAGCAGATGTCGCAGCCCATGGGCACGCCGAGCAGCTTGCCGCAGAAGTGATCTTCGAGACCCGCGCGGATGATCTGCTTGCCGTTGTAGAGGTACTCCGGGCCGATGAAGCCGACCACGGTGTTGACCAGCAGCGGCTTGAATTGCCGTGCCACGGCGTAGGCGCGCACCTCGCAGGTCTGCTGGTCGACGCCATGGTGGGCACCCGCCGAGAGGGCGCTGCCCTGCCCCGTCTCGAAATACATGAGGTTGTCGCCCAGGGTGCCGCGGCGTTGCGACAGCCCGGCCTCGTAGCCTTCCTGCAACAGTGCCAGGCTGATGCCGAAGCTTTCGTTGGCGCCCTGGGTGCCGGCGATGGACTGGAACACCAGGTCCACCGGCGCGCCACGCTCGATGGCGGCGATGCTGGTGGTGACGTGGGTCAGCACGCAGGACTGGGTGGGTATCTCGTAGCGCTGGATCACCGCATCGAGCATCTTCAGCAGCTCGCAGATACCGCTGGTGCTGTCGGTGGCCGGATTGATGCCGATCACCGCATCGCCGTTGCCATAGAGCAGGCCGTCGAGGACGCTGGCGGCGATGCCGGCCGGATCGTCGGTGGGGTGATTGGGCTGCAGCCGGGTCGATAGCCGTCCACGCAGGCCGATGGTGTTGCGAAAGCGGGTCACCACCCGGACCTTTTGCGCCACCAGGATCAGGTCCTGGATACGCATGATCTTGGACACCGCGGCGACCATCTCCGGGGTCAGCCCCGGGGCCAGGGCGGCAAGACTGGTCTCGTCGGCCGCCGGACCCAGCAGCCAGTCGCGGAAGCCGCCCACGGTGAGGTGGGCGACCGGGGCGAAGGCCTGGGCATCGTGGCTGTCCAGGATCAGCCGGGTGACCTCGTCGGCTTCGTAGGGGATCACCGCCTCGCTGAGAAAGTGCTTGAGCGGCACCTCGGCCAGCGCCATCTGCGCCGCCACCCGCTCCACGTCGCTGCCGGCGGCGACCCCGGCCAGGACATCCCCGGAACGCGCCGGGGTGGCCTTGGCCAGCAGTTCCTTGAGATCGGCGAAGCGCCAGGTCTGGCCACCCACGCTGTGCTGGAAACCGCTCATGCTACCTCCTGGGATCGCGTTGCTCAGGCCTCGCCAAAGGCGGCGTCGGGGGCGATGTCGCTCTGTCTACGGCTGAGACCGCAGACCAGCGCGCCTATCACCATCAGCACCACGAAGACGCTGGCGATCACCGGGTTGTACCAGACCATGGCGACCAGGCAGACCACCGCCAGCACCAGGGCGATGGCCGGCACCACCGGATAGCCGGGGGCGCGGAAGGTGCGCTCCAGGTTCGGCTCGCTGCGCCGCAGCTTGAACAGGCTGAGCATGCTCATGATGTACATGACGATGGCGCCGAACACGCTCATGGTGATCATGGCGGCGGTCAGGGTCAGGCCCTGCAGGCTGATCACGCCGTCGCTGAAGATGGCGGCGATGCCCACCACGCCACCGGCCAGCACCGCCCGGTGCGGGGTCTGGAAGCGCGACAGCTTGGCCAGGCCATGGGGCAGGAAGCCGGCGCGAGCCAGGGCGAAGAACTGCCGGGAATAGCCGAGGATGATGCCGTGGAAGCTGGCCACCAGGCCGAACAGACCGATGCCCACCAGCAGGTGCAGCCACATCGAGCCCTCGCCTACCACGCCCTTCATGGCTTGGGGCAGCGGATCGTTGATGTTGGACAGGGCGCGCCAGTCACCCACGCCGCCGGCAAAGATCATCACGCCGATGGCCAGGGTCACCAGGGTGAGGATGCCGGCGATGTAGGCCTTGGGAATGGTCCGCTTGGGGTCCTTGGCTTCCTCGGCGGCCATGGCCGCGCCCTCGATGGCGAGAAAGAACCAGATGGCGAAGGGAATGGCGGCGAACATGCCGCCCACCGCGGCCAGGGAGAACTGGTCCTGCCCGGCCCAGCCGCCGCTGGTGAAGTTGGTCAGGCTGAAGCCCGGCGCTACCACGCCCATGAAGATCAGCAGCTCGATCACCGCCAGCACCGTGACCACCAGCTCGAAGGTGGCGGCGATGCTCACCCCGAGGATGTTCAGGGTCATGAAGATGAAATAGGCCGCTACCGCGCAGAGCTTGGGATCGAGGGTGGGAAACTGCACGTTGAGGTAGGCGCCGATGGCCATGGCGATGGCCGGCGGGGCGAAGACGAATTCGATCAGGGTGGCGATGCCGGCGATGGTGCCGCCCGTGGGACCAAAGGCGCGCCGGCTGTAGGCGAAGGGCCCGCCGGCATGGGGAATGGCAGTGGTGAGTTCGGTGAAGCTGAAGATGAAGCAGGTGTACATCACCGCCACCACCAGCGCGGTGATCAGAAAGCCCAGGGTCCCGGCGACGCCCCAGCCGTAGCTCCAGCCGAAGTATTCCCCAGAGATCACCAGCCCCACGGCGATGCCCCAGAGGTGCAGGGTGCCGAGGGTCGGCTTGAGTTTCTCGTTGGTCATGACAGGCCACTCCCCTTGTAGCGACGTGATCCGAATGGGTCACCGCGATCCCGCGATGCCCGGCTTTTTCGAGCTTAAACAGCTCGGGGCCGTGGCGACTTGACCGCTCGGCACGGTCGCTGTGACCTCAGGTCAAGTCGGCGTTACCCCTCTTCCCAGGGTGCTACCCGAGACCGCACCACCCTGGTGCGATGCCCGACCGCCCGCCCCGCGATGAGGCACGCCAAGGCGCCCAATAGCGTGAAGCCCTCGGCGTTCCAGCCCCGATGGAGGACCGCTTTCCACCCCGGGGCACAGCCTTTGCTTCATTCATGCCGATCCCCTCCCTGGACCCGCACCATGCCCCTGGCCGCCTCCGGCTTCGCCGCCCTGACCTCACCGTCGCGCAACCTCGGCGTGCTCTCCGCCGCCGCCAGCGGACTGGACGCCGTCATCACCAGCCACGGTGGCGACGTCGACCGCATCTTCGGCACTGCCGGCATCGATCCCGAACAGCTGCAGCACCCCACCCTGAGCCTGGGGTTGGGCAACTACTGCCGGGTCCTGGAGGAAGCCGCCGCCCAGTCCGGCTGCGACAATTTCGGCCTGCACTACGGCGGCCAATTCAAGCCGCAGATGCTCGGCCTGCTGGGCTACGTGGGGCTCTGCTCGCCCACCGCCGAGGCGGCCCTGCAGAACTTCGCCGCCGCCTTTCCCTTTCACCAGCACAGTACTCTGATCCAGTTGGTGGACGCCGGTGACTGCTGGCGCTTCGATTACCAGGTGCGCCACGGCGCCATTGTCGCTCGCCGCCAGGACGCCGAGCTGACCCTGGGCATGCTGCTCAACCTCTTGCGCCATGTGCTCGGGCCCACCTGGGCGCCGCGCGCGGTGCAGTTCGAACACCCGCGCCCCGAGGGCTGGCACGAGCACCGCCGGCTGTTCGACGCCCCGGTCAGCTTCGGCCAGCCCTGCAATGCCATGCTGGTGCCCAAGGCCGACCTGCGCGGCCGCACCATGCCCGAGCACGATCCGCTGCTCCTGCTGGTGGTACAGGACGCCATCCGCCAGCTCGGCCAGCGGCTGCCGCAGATGGAACTGCTCGAAGAGGTCCGCGCCTCGGTGCGCCTGGCGCTGCCCCTGGGCGAGCCCAGCCTGGAGTCCATCGCCCAGCGCCTGGACCTTTCCACCAGCCAGCTGCAACGCCGCCTGCGCGACCAGGGCGCGAGCTTCTCGGCGCTGGTCGAGGGCGTCCGCCGCGACCTGGCGCAGCACTACCTGCGGCAGCGGCTGCCGGTCACCGACCTGGCGCCGCTGTTGGGCTATTCCGAGACGAGCGCCTTTTCACGGGCGTTTCGGCGGTGGTTTCAGGTGAGTCCGCGGCAGTGGCGGGGGATTTCGTAGGGAAGGGTCGGCGCGCCGAAGGTCGGGTGACGTAGGTTGGCGCTGAGCGGAGCGAAGCCCAACGCTTGGGTTTTGGCTTATCACTGCACTGGCTAATTATCGAGTGCTTTGATGGTTCTTATTTCGCCCACCCGGACGACTCATTTTTTTCAGTCGCGGCTGCGCGCCCCGGAAAAAAGTAAGCAAAAACGCTTGCCCCACCATCCGGCCTTTCGCTTCGCTCCAGGTCCACTCACGCCAGCGCCGCTCCGGGGTCGGCCTACACGGGCCGTCCATGGCCCGTTAGGCCTCTCGCCGCATCCATGCGGCTCGACCCACTCCGCGACACTGGCGTTCGCCCTCCTGAACGGGGCGATTCGCTAGGCTGAAAGTGTTGGTTGAAGAGCCCGTAGCGTGGACAACGGCGAAGCCTTGTCCGCGAAGCTAGCAGCGCGCACCTGTGGAAAACGCTGCGCGGTTTTCCACGCTACAAATCCTGTGAACACCGAAGTCTCAGGCTGGCGCCCCGTCCCCGTCAGTGAGGCCGAGTGTAGGTGTCGCGCAGGGGGATGCGAGGCAGGACGCCGAGCAAGGCGCGAGGGGCAGGAGGCCCCTTCGTGCCGTGCCTCCGGAGCGGCGCCAGAGCGAGGGGACCCGGAGCGTAGCGGAGGGCCGAACTGCCGGGGTGCGCTTTCTTTTGCTTACTTTTCTTTGCGCAAACAAAGAAAAGTGAGTCGCCGGCAAGGCGAAACATGAGATATCAGCAGACCTCGATAATCGGCCAGGACACCGATAAACCAAGCCATCACGGCTAATCTCCGCAACGTTGGGCTTCGCTCCGCTCAGCGCCAACCTACCGAAGCGGTGAAGGTGGTGCGCTTGGGTGAGCGAAATATAAGCATCATCAAAACACGAGAATCAGCCAAACACCCCCACCATACCTAGCCGAAAGGCAACCTCTGTCCACCCGGTCAGATTCTTGCAAGGCGCTCCCCAAACAGCCTAACCAGAACAACGACCACCCCCGATGACCTCTGCCCTGCCCCCTACCCTTTTCACCCCCGCCTGGCTGGCGCGCCTGGAGCTGGCCTATGCCCGCCAGGGCGAATGGACCCGGCCGACCACCCGGCGCCACCTCGGCCCCCTGCGGGTGCAGAAACACCTGCACGCCGAAGGTCCCGAGGTCTGCCAGCACATCATCGTGCATCCCCCAGGCGGCATCGCCGGGGGCGATCGGTTGGACATCGAGGTCAGCGTCGGCGAAAACGCCTGGGCCCAGCTCACCAGCCCCGGCGCAGCCAAGTGGTATCGCGCAGACAGCGCCGCCCACCAGCAGGTCGAGCTGCGCGTGGCCGCCGGTGCCACCCTTGAATGGCTGCCCCAGGAGACCATCGTCTTCGCCGGTGCCCAGGCCCATCTCGCCACCCGCATCGAGCTGGAGGGCGATGCCCGCCTCTGCTACTGGGACATCGTCGCCCTGGGTCGTCCGGCCAGCGCCGAGCGCTTCACCGATGGCCTGTTCCAGGCCCATCTGGACATCCGTCGCGACGGCATTCCGCTGTGGCACGAGCGCCAGCGCCTGGTCGGTGCGGATCGCCTGCTGGACTCACCCATTGGCCTCGCCGGTCAGCCGGTGTTCGCTACGCTCTTGATCACCGGCACCCTGGACGCCGACACCCTGGAACGCTGCCGCGAGCTGGCCCTGCCAGTGCGGGGTGACCTCACCCAACTGCCAGGCCTGGTGGTCGCCCGCTGTCTGGCCGCCGAATCGCTGCAGGCCCGCGCCTGGCTGATCGAGGTCTGGCGCCTGCTGCGCCCGGCCCTGCTGGGCCGCGCCGCCGTCCCGCCGCGAATCTGGAGTACCTGATATCTTCGTGATCGCGGCCATGGGCCGCTCCTACATGGAAGCGCAGAATTGTAGGAGCGGCCCATGGCCGCGATGCCCTTCGCCAAAGAGAACACCCATGGACCTGACGCCCCGCGAGAAAGACAAACTGCTCATCTTCACCGCCGGCCTGGTGGCCGAACGCCGCCTGGCGCGTGGGGTGAAGCTCAACTACCCGGAAGCCATGGCGCTGATCTCCGCCGCCCTGCTCGAAGGCGCCCGTGACGGTCGTACCGTGGCCGAGCTGATGCACTACGGCACCACCCTGCTGACCCGCGACCAGGTGATGGAAGGCGTTCCGGAGATGATCCCGGAGATCCAGGTGGAAGCCACCTTCCCCGATGGCACCAAGCTGGTCACCGTCCACCAGCCGATCGCCTAGGGAGGCCGCCATGAGTCTGATCGTCCGCGACGCCACGCCCGCCGACCTGCCGGCCGTGCTGCACATCTACAACGACGCCGTCAGCAACACCACGGCGATCTGGAACGAGACCCCGGTGGACCTGGCCAACCGCCAGGCCTGGTTCGACCTGCGCGCCACCCAGGGCTACCCCATCCTGGTCGCCGAGAATGCCGAAGGCACGGTAGTGGGCTATGCCTCCTTTGGCGACTGGCGCCCCTTCGAAGGCTTTCGCCACACCGTCGAGCACTCGGTCTATATCCACCCCGACCAGCGCGGCCAGGGCATCGGTCCGCGCCTGATGACGGTGCTCATCGAACGTGCCCGCGCCTGCGACAAGCACGTGATGGTGGCCGCCATCGAGAGTGGCAACCAGGCCTCGATCCGCCTGCACGAGCGACTGGGCTTTATCACCACCGGCCAGATGCCCCAGGTCGGCACCAAGTTCGGTCGCTGGCTGGACCTCACCTTCATGCAACTGATGCTGGAGCAGCGCCCATGATCCCCGGCGAATACCAGATCCAGGACGGCGACATCGAACTCAACGCCGGCCGCCGCACCCTCAGCCTGACCGTCGCCAACAGCGGCGACCGGCCGATCCAGGTGGGCTCCCACTACCATTTCCACGAGACCAACGACGCCCTGGTGTTCGACCGCGCCCTCGCGCGCGGCATGCGCCTGAATATCGCCGCCGGCACCGCCGTGCGCTTCGAGCCGGGCCAGAGTCGCGAGGTGGAACTGGTCGAGCTGGCGGGGCTACGCACCGTCTACGGCTTCGCCGGACGGGTGATGGGGAAGTTGTAGCGGCAAGCACCCTCACCCCAACCCTCTCCCAAGGGGAGAGGGGGACTAGGAGCACACACCGTGCCCTTTGCTCTTTCCTCTGTCTCCGCGAGAAAGGAGCGGAGCGAAAAGCCAAGCCGGAACACCCGCCCTTCTCCCTCTCCCCCTGGGAGAGGGCCGGGGTGAGGGCAAACCAGAACACCCAGCCTCCCAGGGATAACTCCCTGCACGAGGCAACAGGATGCCGCCCGCTCTTCCCCCTCTCTCTCCGGGAGAGGGTCGGGGTGAGGGCCAACCGGACCACCATTATTCGGGATCAACGCCTATGAAAATCTCCCGCCAAGCCTATGCCGACATGTTCGGCCCCACCACCGGCGACCGGGTGCGCCTGGCCGACACCGAGCTCTGGATTGAGGTCGAAGAAGACCACACCGTCTACGGCGAAGAAGTGAAATTCGGCGGCGGCAAGGTCATCCGCGACGGCATGGGTCAGAGCCAGCTGCCCGCCGCCGAGGTGGTCGATACCGTCATCACCAATGCGCTGATCGTCGATCATTGGGGCATCGTCAAGGCCGACGTCGGCCTCAAGCACGGCCGCATCCACGCCATCGGCAAGGCCGGCAATCCGGACATCCAGCCCGGCGTCAGCGTGCCCATCGGCGCCGCCACCGAGGTCATCGCCGGCGAAGGCATGATCCTCACCGCGGGTGGGATCGACTCCCACATCCACTTCATCTGCCCGCAGCAGATCGAAGAGGCGCTCATGAGCGGCACCACCACCATGATCGGCGGCGGCACCGGGCCGGCCACCGGCACCTATGCCACCACCGTGACCCCCGGTCCCTGGCACATGGCGCAGATGCTCAAGGCCGCCGACGCCTTCCCGATGAACATCGGCTTCACCGGCAAGGGCAACGCCAGCCTGCCCGGGCCGCTGGAAGAGCAGGTGCGCGCCGGCGCCATCGGCTTGAAACTGCACGAGGACTGGGGCACTACCCCCGCCGCCATCGACAACTGCCTGGCGGTAGCCGATCGCTTCGACATCCAGGTGGCCATCCACACCGACACCCTCAACGAATCCGGTTTCGTCGAGACCACCCTGGGCGCCTTCAAGGGTCGCACTATCCACACCTACCACACCGAGGGTGCCGGGGGCGGCCACGCGCCGGACATCATCAAGGCCTGCGGCTTCGCCAACGTGCTGCCCAGTTCCACCAATCCGACGCGGCCCTTCACCAAGAACACCATCGACGAGCACCTGGACATGCTCATGGTCTGCCACCACCTGGACCCGAGCATCGCCGAGGACGTGGCCTTCGCCGAGAGCCGTATCCGCCGCGAGACCATCGCCGCCGAGGACATCCTCCACGACCTCGGCGCCTTCGCCATGATCAGCTCCGACAGCCAGGCCATGGGCCGTGTCGGCGAGGTCATCACCCGCACCTGGCAGACTGCCGACAAGATGAAGAAGCAGCGCGGCCCGCTGCCCGAGGACGGCGCCGGCAACGACAATTTCCGGGTCAAGCGCTACATCGCCAAGTACACCATCAACCCGGCGATTACCCATGGCATCAGCCACGAGGTGGGCTCCATCGAAGTGGGCAAGTTTGCCGACCTGGTGCTCTGGCGCCCGGCGTTCTTCGGTGTGAAGCCGACGCTGATCCTCAAGGGCGGTGCCATCGCCGCGAGCCTGATGGGCGACGCGAATGCCTCCATCCCCACCCCGCAACCGGTGCACTACCGCCCCATGTTCGGCAGCTATGCCGGCATGCTCCACGACACCAGCCTGACCTTCATCAGCCAGGCCGCCTTCGAGGCGGGGGTGCCGGAGCAATTGGGACTGAAGAAGCGCATCGGCGTGGTCAAGGGCTGCCGCACCGCGCAGAAGAGCGACCTCATCCACAATGGCTATCTGCCGACCATCGAGGTCGATCCGCAGAACTACCAGGTCAAGGCCGACGGCCAGCTGCTCTGGTGCGAACCGGCCGAGGTGCTGCCGATGGCGCAGCGGTATTTTCTGTTCTAGAGGGGCCGTTCCAACGTCAAGGCATGTTGGGCTTCGCTGCGCTCAGCGCCAATCTACGAGGCTCAACCCTTCACGAGGTGCCCAATCAACGTTGAGCACCCGTAGGTTGGGTTGAGCGCAGCGAAGCCCAACACGACCAAGCCTCACCGCTCGCCCACCGCCCAGTCCTCATCGCACTGTCCTGCCCAATCCGCCGGCAGGACGCCCGCTCGCACATAGCGATGGATGGACGAATAGGGCCACTCCACCGCCCTGCGCGAATGGCCGTGCTTCACCGGGTTGAAATGGATGTAGTCGAAATGTCGCTGCAGATCCTGCTCGTCGCGGATCCGGTGCTCCCAATAGCGTCTTTGCCAAACGCCGCGTTCGCGCTTCAGTCGTCGCGACAGATTCACCGTCTCCAACGGCGGTAACTGCCGGGAGAAACCTGCCTTGATCAGGCTCCAACGCAGCGGATAGTCACCATCATCGTCCGGCAGGTGCCAGAGGGCGTGCAGGTGATCGGGGAGGACCACCATGGCGAGGATATCGAAGGGATGCCGGACTTTCACCTCGCGCACTGCCTGCCTGAGCGATCCGACATGGTCGACGAGCAGGGTGGCCGAGCGGTCGTTGAGATTGAGCGTGAAAAAGAAGATGCCGCCCACGGCGCGGCTGCGTCGATAGTCCAAGATCACCGTCCTTGGTGAATGGGAAGCCGCAGTCTAGAGCCTTTTACAGTGCCTTTGGCTAGATCGTGCCTTGCCTGTTGGGCTTCGCTGCGCTCAGCGCCAACCTACGCGGTCCATCCAACCACGTTGTACCCAATCAACATGGGGCACCCGTAGGTTGGGCTGAGGTGGCTCCATCGCCGAAGCCCAACACACAACACCAGGCATGAGCATCGTTGGGCTTCGCTGCGCTCAACCCAACCCACGGACTCAGCCGCGACTGATCGGCGCGGCCGGGGCTTCGGCGCGGTCGTTGCGGTCGTAGGTGGCCTTGTCCAGCTGGCCCATCCAGCGCGCGGTCAGGGTGCCGGCGGTCATGGAGCCATTGACGTTGAGGGCGGTGCGGCCCATGTCGATCAGCGGCTCGATGGACACCAGCAGCGCCACCAGGGTGACCGGCAGGCCGAGGGCCGGCAGCACGATCAGGGCGGCGAAGGTGGCGCCGCCGCCCACGCCGGCCACGCCCGCCGAACTCAGGGTGACGATGCCGACCAGGGTGGCGATCCACAGCGGATCGAAGGGATTGATGCCCAGGGTCGGCGCGACCATCACCGCCAGCATGGCCGGATAGAGACCGGCACAGCCGTTCTGGCCGATGGTGGCGCCAAAGGAGGCGGCGAAGCTGGCGATGGCCGGCGGCACGCCGAGGCGTTCGGTCTGGGCCTCGATGTTCAGCGGGATGGTCGCCGCGCTGGAGCGGCTGGTGAAGGCGAAACTCAGCACCGGCCAGACCTTGGGAAAGAAGCGCGCCGGCGACAGGCCGCTCAGGGTCAGCAGCAGCGCATGGACGCCAAAGAGGATGCCCAGGCCCAGGTAGGAGGCGATCAGGAAGGTGCCCAGCTTGAGCACGTCCTGGGGACTGGCGGTGGCGACCATCTTGGTCATCAGCGCCAGCACGCCGTAGGGAGTGAGTTGCAGCAGCAGGCGCACCAGCTTCATCACCCAGGCCTGGAGCACATCGATGCCGGCCAGCACCTTCTCGCCGCGCACCGGATCGTCGCGCTGCAGGCGCAGGGCGGCGACGCCGAGGAAGGCGGCAAAGATCACCACGCTGATGATGGAGGTGGGATTGGCGCCGGACAGATCGGCGAAGGGATTCTTCGGAATGAAGGACAGCAGCAGCTGCGGCACCGACAGATCCGCCACCTTGCCGACATAGTTGTTCTGCAGCGCGGTCAGGCGCGCGGTCTCCTGGGCGCCCTGCACCAGGCCTTCGGCGCTCAGGCCGAACAGCCAGGTCACCAGCACCCCGACCAGGGCGGCGATGGCGGTGGTGAACAGCAGGGTGCCCAGGGTCAGCAGGCTGATGCGCCCCATGGAGGAGGCTTCGCGCAGCCGCGCCACGGCGGCCAGGATGGAGGCGAACACCAGCGGCATGATGCTCATCTGCAGCAGCTGCACATAGCCGTTGCCGACCAGGTTGAACCAGCCGATAGAGGTCTTGAGCACCGGGGCGTCATGCCCGTAGACGAGTTGCAGCACCAGGCCGAAGGCCACGCCCAGGGCGAGACCGATGAAGACGCGCACGGCCAGGCTCCAGCCGGTGTTGCGGGTGCGCGCCAGCAGGCCGAGCAGCACGGCGAAGGCGACGAGGTTGAGGATGAGAGGCAGATTCACACGAGGTCTCCGATACGGCGCCCGACGCGGCCGCCGGACGAAAAGGCGGCGATGGTAGCAGCTCGGGCCGACTCGGCTTAGATCGAGGCGCTATCACCTGATAACCCTGGGACCTTGGGAGGAGCGGTTCTATCGCCGGGGCGAACGGTATTTCCGCCGGGTCTGGCACTGCTAGAGTGCGCCCCGTCGGGAAACGATGCCCGACGCTGCCAACCCAAAAAGGAGTGACTCCATGCAACGTTTCGCCAAGCTCGCCGCTTCCTTCGCCCTCGCCGCCGCCGTCGCCGGCTGCACCGGCACCGCGATGAAGACGCAGAACCTGGACCCGTCGCAGTACACCGTCGTCGGTCATGGCGAGGGCAAGGCCACCGGTCTCATGATCCTGGGCTTCATCCCGGTCCAGCAGAACGACCGCTTCGTGCGCGCCCAGCAGGCCGCCATCAAGTCCCGCGGCGGCGATGCCCTGATCAACGCCCAGGTGCAGGAAAACTGGTTCTGGGCCTACGTCCTGAGTGGTTTCACCACCACCGTTTCCGGCGACGTGGTCAAGCTCAAGCGCTGAGCCCCATCCGTCCGATCGACGCCGCCCATCGAGGCGGCGTTTTTGCGCTAGGCTGGTCGCTTCTTTCCGAGGAGGCCGACCATGACCGCGACCCTGATGAAACTCCCGCTGCAATCCATCGACGGCGAAACCCTGACCCTGGAACGCTACCTGGGCAAGGTGCTGCTGGTGGTGAACGTCGCCTCCAAGTGCGGCCTGACCAGCCAGTACGAGGGCCTGGAACGTCTCTATGAGGCCCAGCGCGAACTCGGCCTGGAAGTGCTCGGCTTTCCCGCCAACAACTTCAAGCAGCAGGAGCCCGGCAGCGACGCCGAGATCAAGGAATTCTGCACCCTCACCTATGGCGTGCAATTCCCTATGTTCGCCAAGCTCAGCGTGGTGGGTGAAGACAAGCATCCGCTCTATGACGAACTCACTCGTGCCCAGCCCGAGGCGACCGGTGACGGCCCCTTCCGTGAACGCATGGTGAGCCGTGGCGGCAACCCCAATCCCAAACTCGAAGTGCTGTGGAATTTCGAAAAATTCCTGATCGGGCGCAATGGCGAGGTGGTGGGGCGCTTCGCGCCGGATGTGACGGCGGATGATCCGCGTTTGGTGGAGGCGATTGAGGTGGAGTTGGCGAAGGGGTGAGGACTGGCATGGGTAGGTTGGGTTGAGCGGGAGCGAAGCCCAACGGGGCTAGGGTTGATCTTCATATCGGTGCCCAGCTTCTTATCGAATGCCTTGACGGTTTTGGTTTCGCCCACTCGGGCGACTCACTTTTTTCAGTCGCGGCTGCGCGCCCCGGACAAAAGTAAGCAAAAACGCTTGCCCCATCATCCGGCCCTACGCTGCGCTGCGGGTGACTCGCGTTGCTCGCCCTTCGGGTCAGCCTACGGCTGTTACTTCGCTGCGCTTCGTTTCGCTCACGCCAGCGCCGTTCCGGGGTCGGCCTACACGGGCCGTCCATGGCCCGTTAGGCCTCTCGCCGCATCCATGCGGCTCGACCCACTCCACGACACTGGCGTTCGCCCTCCTGAACGGGGCGATTCGCTAGCCTGAAAGTTTTGGTTGAAGAGCCACAAAAACCCGTAGCCCGTAGTCCGTAGTCCGTAGTCCGTAGTCCGTAGCCCGTAGCCCGTAGCCCGTAGCCCGTAGCCCGTAGCGTGGACAACGGCGAAGCCTTGTCCACTGAGCATAGCTATGTGTACCAGTGGAAAACGCTGCGCGGTTTTCCACGCTACGACTCACTCTGGCTCCGCCTGTAAACACCGCAACCTCAGGCTGGCGCCCCGTCCCCGTCAGTGAGGCCGAGTGTAGGTGCCGCGTAGGGGGATGCGAGGCAGGACGCCGAGCAAGGCGCGAGGGGCAGGAAGCCCCTTCGTGCCGTGCCCCCGGAGCGGCACCGGAGCGAGGGGACCCGGAGCGTAGCGAAGGGCCGAACTGTCGGGGTGTGCTTTCTTTTGCTTACTTTTCTTTGCACCGGGCGGCGATCCACAAGCAAAGAAAAGTGAGTCGCCGGCCAGGCGAAATAGGGGCAGCAGCGATGCTGGTAAACAGCTAGGGCAACCAACTTCAAAGACGTTGGGCTTCGCTCCCGCTCAACCTAACCTACAGGAGTCTCCTGCTCAAGAAGTCGGACTGCGACAGTCAGCCCTTCCCTTCTTACCCCCGCTGCAACACCCCGCGCATGGAGCCGAAATGGCCCGGGAAGGAACAGAAGAAGCTGTACTCCTTGCCCGCTTCCAGGGCGCCGGTATCGAAGGTCACCGAATCCTTCTCGCCACCACCCAACATCTTGGTATGGGCGATGATGCGTTCGTCGCCCTCGGGCAGATAGCCCTTGGCTTCGCCCGCGTTCATGCCGGCGGCGTCGACGGCCGAGGCGTCGGTGGAGCGGGTCAGCACCCAGTTATGGCCCATGACGTTCTTGGGCAGGCTGCCGTTGTGGACCAACTCCACGGTAAAGGTCTTGCACGAGGCCGGGACCTGGATGGAAGCGCGGCTGTAGGTCATCTGGTCGCCGGCTTCGATCTGGGTGGTACAGCTGTCGGCGGCCCAGGCGCCGGTACTTCCCAGGGCGAACAGCGCGGCGGCGAAAAGCGTGGATTTCATGAACCCTCCGGATGCGTGAAAGTCGCCAGTCAGACCGATGCGAGGGTGGCGGGTTCCAGCGGCCATGGCAAGGGAACGGCTTCACTCTATCGCCTCCATCGAAACCTTTGCCAGGTCGCCGGGCCTTACCTCTGGGTACTATCCCTCCATCACCCGCCAGCCAAGGACGCCCGCCATGACCCTTATAGCCCTGCTGCACGAGTTGTTTGCCAGCTATGCCCAGGCCGCCAGCGGCAATGCACCGGAAGAGGCTTTCCTCGCGCGATGACGGTGCTTTGATCACGGGTGACGGGCAGCTAGGCTAGGCGTTTTGCCTGCCTAGGAGTCCCCATGTCGCTGAAAACCGTCTGTGTCTTCTGTGGTGCCAAGCCCGGCGCCTCGCCGATCTTCGCCGAAGCGGCCGCGCACCTCGGGCGTACCCTCGCCGAGCGCGGCCTCACCCTGGTCTACGGCGGCGGCAAGGTCGGCTTGATGGGCGTGGTCGCCGATGCCGCCCTGGCCGCCGGTGGTGAAGTCATCGGCATCATTCCCCAGAGTCTCAAGACCGCCGAGCTGGGCCATACGGGCTGCACCCGCCTGGAAGTGGTCGACGGCATGCATGCGCGCAAGGCGCGGATGGCGGAGCTGGCCGATGCCTTCATCGCCCTCCCCGGCGGCCTGGGCACCCTGGAAGAACTCTTCGAGGTCTGGACCTGGGGCCAGCTCGGCTATCACGCCAAGCCCATGGGTCTGCTGGAGGTCGATGGCTTCTATGCCCAGCTGGAAGGCTTCCTCGATCACCTGGTCGCCCAGGGCTTCGTCGCCGCGCCGCACCGCGCCATGCTGCAGGTGGAGGCTTCGCCAACCGCCCTGCTAGACGCCCTAACCGCCTGGCAGCCCACGGTGCCGCCGCGCTGGGCCGAACCGGCACCGCGCTAGCGCCGCTACACCGCCCGTCCCGGGTCTCGAACCCTCGCCGCTTGTGGCCTGTCGGTACTGACAGGCCCGTAAAAGTCCCACGAGCGACGAGGATTCTTTCATGACCGATTTTCCCAAAGCTCCGATGCCCGAACAGCAGCAAGCCGTTCCCGGCCTGCAATCGCGCATGAATCCGGTCCCGGATTGCGGCGAGCAAAGCTACAAGGGTTCCGGCCGTCTAGCCGGCAAGAAGGCGCTGATCACCGGTGGCGACAGCGGCATCGGCCGCGCCGTGGCCATCGCCTTCGCCCGTGAGGGCGCCGATGTCGCCATCAGCTACCTGAACGAGCACGAAGACGCCGAGGACACCGCCCGCCTGGTGCGTGAAGCCGGCCGCGAGGCCCTGCTGCTGCCGGGTTGCCTGTCCAAGCGCGAGCAGTGCCTGGCAGTGGTGGACAAGACCGTGGCCGCCTTTGGCCGTATCGATGTGCTGGTCAACAATGCCGCCTTCCAGATGACCCACGAGACCCTCGACGAGATTCCCGACGACGAGTGGGTCTACACCTTCGATGTGAACATCACCGCCATGTTTCGCATCACCCAGGCCGCGGTGAAGCACATGGGCCAGGGTGGCTCCATCATCAACACCACCTCGGTGAACTCGGACATGCCGCGGCCGACGCTGCTGGCCTATGCCACCACCAAGGGCGCCATCGCCAACTTTACCGCCGGCCTGGCTCAGCTGCTCGGCGAGAAGGGCATCCGCGCCAACAGCGTGGCTCCCGGCCCCGTCTGGACCCCGCTGATCCCGGCCACCATGCCACCGGAGCAGGTCAAGGAATTCGGCGGCAACACCCCGCTCGGCCGCCCCGGCCAGCCGGTGGAACTGGCGCCGGTCTACGTGATGCTGGCCTCCGACGAATCCAGCTACACCTCGGGCGCGCGCATCGCCGTCACCGGCGGCAAGCCGATTCTCTGACCGCTCGCCCCGGCGCCTGCCGGGGTACCTTCCTCTGCCGGAGTCCCCTATGACCGACCATCCCAAGCCTCCGTTGAAACCCCAACCGCAAACCTTTCCCGGCTCCGAAGCGCGCATGGATCCGCTGCCCGACAGCGGCGCCGCAACCTATCGCGGCTCGGGTCGCCTCAAGGGCAAGGCGGCGCTGATTACCGGTGCCGACAGCGGTATCGGCCGCGCCGTGGCCATCGCCTTCGCCCGTGAAGGCGCCGATGTCGCCATCGCCTACCTGGACGAGCACGAGGATGCTCGGGAGACCGCCCGCCTGGTCACCGAGGCCGGGCGCCAGGCCGTGCTGCTGCCCGGCGATCTGGTCGACCGCCAGACCTGCCTGGACGTGGTGCAGCAGACCGTCGAGGCCTTCGGGCGCATCGACGTACTGGTCAACAATGCCGCCTTCCAGCAGGTACGCGACAGCCTCGACGAGATCCCCGACGAGGAATGGGTGCATACCTTCAACGTGAACATCCACGGGATGTTCCGCATCACCCAGGCGGCGGTGAAGCACATGCCGCGCGGTGGCTCCATCATCAACACCGCCTCGATCAACGCCGACATCGCCCCGCCGACCCTGCTGGCCTATTCGGCGACCAAGGGTGCCATCGCCAACTTCACTGCGGGCCTGGCGCAACTGCTCGGTGAGAAAGGCATCCGCGCCAACAGCGTGGCCCCCGGCCCGATCTGGACGCCGCTGATCGTCAGCACCATGAAGCCGGACGAGCCGGAGCAATTCGGTAGCAGCACGCCGCTGGGTCGCCCTGGCCAGCCGGTGGAACTGGCGCCGGCCTATGTGCTGCTGGCGTCCGACGAGGCGAGCTACATCTCCGGCGCCATGCTGCCGGTGACGGGCGGGATGCCGGTGCTCTAAGGGCTTTGGCTGGGGTGCCGGGGCTTGCCCTCACCCCGGCCCTCTCCCCGAGGGAGAGGGGGTTGTAGTGGTCAACTAATCCCGGACACTGGTTTAAGTCGTTCCTCGGCAATGGCGGGCGGTAGCCCGCCATTGAACTGATGCGGCCGTTGCCAGTTGTAGCGTTGCATCAGGAACCGACCGATGTCC
>NZ_NKID01000010.1:0-220202 GCF_002256045.1 Pseudomonas sp. PGPPP4 | reverse complement strand
CCCGAACTCAGAAGTGAAACGATGCATCGCCGATGGTAGTGTGGGGCTTCCCCATGTGAGAGTAGGTCATCGTCAAGCGCCTAACACCCAGCACCCCCGCTCAGTTCACTCTGGCGGGGGTGTTGTCTTTGGGGCGGGAAAAGTTTGGTTGGGCAGGGCGCTGCCTTGATAGCCGATAGGCTGCGGAGTTGAGATTGCCCTCACCCTAGCCCTCTCCCAGGGGGAGAGGGGACCCGGAGCGGAGTGGCGGAGAGTTTGGCGCAGGCTTGTCAGATGGGTGCTGCCTGAAGCCCGCAAAAGCCAAAGAGCCACAACAGCCCGGCTGCGCCGGGCTATTGTGGCCATGGTGGTCCGCCAACGCTGCCGTTTACAAGGAGGCATGCCGTAGGAGCGGCCCATGGCCGCGATAGAGCTATAAAAAAGCCCGGCAGATGCCGGGCTTTTTGCGTTCAGGGTTTGCGGGCTATCAGGGTGGCGCGCAGGGGAGCGGGGAGGCCTTCGACGGTCAGACCTGGATCTGCGGATTGAACCAATACCTCGGCGAACCATTGGTAACCTGACCGGGAATGATTCTGATCTGCTTCATTTCTCCGGCGCTTTTCGGTATACAATGCCCAATGGCCTAAGGCCGGTAGGCAAGGGGTGCGAAGCGTCGTACCCCTTTTTTCTTTGCATGACCAATCAAATTTATAGCGTAGCCTAGGATCCTATTCCTTGATGAATAGGGTCAGCGGACAGTGGTTCAGGTGACGCAAGCGATGAAAGCGCAAGCGAAGGGGATTCGATTTTGATCAAGGTGCTAGTTGTCGACGATCATGATCTTGTTCGTACCGGTATCGTGCGGATGCTGGCGGATGTGGCAGGAATCCAGGTCGTCGGCCAGGCAGACAGTGGTGAAAATGCACTGATGCTGGCCCGTGAGCTCGAGCCGGATGTCGTCTTGATGGACGTTCGGATGCCCGGTATCGGCGGGCTGGAAGCTACCCGCAAGCTCCTGCGCAGCCGACCCGATCTGAAGGTGGTGGTCGTCACGGCCTGCGAGGAAGATCCTTTCCCGACGCGTCTGCTCCAGGCGGGTGCTGCAGGGTATCTGACCAAGGGTGCGGACATCGAAGAGATGATCACCGCCATCAAGCAGGCCTTCTCCGGTCGGCGTTACATCAGTGCGCAGATCGCCCAGCAGCTGGCCTTGAAGCCCTTTCAGTCCAAGGCCGAAGCATCGCCCTTCGATCAGCTGTCCGAGCGAGAGATTCAGATCGCGCTGATGATCGCGGGCTGCCAGAAGGTCCAGGTCATTTCCGACAAGCTCTGTTTGTCGCCCAAGACCGTCAACACCTATCGCTATCGGATCTTCGAGAAATTATCGATTACCAGCGATGTCGAACTAGCCATGTTGGCTGTTCGCCACGGCATGGTAGATGCAACGAGTTGATATGAGTCAATCTTTCGATGCTGCAGCCTTTCTATCCGGTTGCAGTGGACGTCCGGGTGTCTATCGGATGTTCGATGAGGGCGGCAAGCTCCTCTATGTAGGTAAGGCCAAGAATCTCAAGAACCGACTTTCCAGCTATTTCAGAAAGACCGGCTTGGCACCCAAGACGGCTTCCATGGTGTCCAAGATCGCTCAGATCGAGACCACCATCACCGGCAACGAGACCGAAGCGCTCCTGCTGGAACAGAATCTCATCAAGCAATGGCGCCCGCCCTACAACATCCTGTTGAGGGATGATAAGTCCTATCCCTATGTCTATCTCTCAACCGAGGATCAGTATCCGCGGCTGACCATCCACCGTGGAGAGAAGAGAGGGAAAGGGCGTTACTTCGGTCCTTATCCCAGCGCGGGTGCCATTCGCGAAAGTCTCAATCTACTGCAGAAAGCCTTTCAGGTACGGCAATGCGATGACAACTACTTTCGCAATCGTACGCGGCCGTGCCTGCAATATCAGATCAAGAGATGCAAGGGTCCCTGTGTCGCGCTCGTCAGCGAGCAGGAGTATGGCGAGGACGTTCGTCATTCGGCCATGTTTCTCGAGGGGCGCAGCAATGCCCTGGCTGAAGAGTTGCAAGCCAAGATGGAAAGCGCCTCGGTCAATCTTCAGTTCGAGCGGGCAGCGGAGTTGCGTGATCAGGTAGCCCTGGTGCGACGGGTTCAGGATCAGCAGAGCATCGAGGGTGGTACCGGTGATGTCGATGTCATCGCCGCTCTCGTCAATCCGGGCGGTGCCTGCGTGCACCTGGTCAGTGTCCGCGGCGGCCGAGTGCTGGGCAGCAAGAATTTCTTCCCGGAGGTAGGGATCGAGGAGGATTCCAGCGAAGTGCTGGCTGCCTTCCTGGAGCAGTATTACCTCGCCTACCTGGAGCGGGATCTGCCAGACGAGATCATCGTGAATTCCGTCCACGAGGACTTCGCTACCCTGATCGATGCCTTTGCCGAGGTCCACAAGCGGCAGCTGGTCATCGCTCATCGCGTCCGGGGGACCCGCGCCCGCTGGCAGCAGTTGGCGGTGACCAATGCGGAGCAGGCGTTGAATACGCGACTGGCCAATCGGCAGCACATGGGCGTGCGTTTCGATGCCCTGGTGCAGGCGCTGGATCTCCCGGAACCGCCTCAGCGGCTGGAATGTTTCGATATCAGTCATTCCAGTGGCGAGGCGACCGTAGCGTCCTGCGTGGTCTTCGGACCGGAAGGGCCGCTCAAATCGGACTATCGCCGCTACAACATCGAAGGTGTAACCGCCGGCGATGACTATGCCGCCATGCATCAGGCGTTGACCCGCCGCTTCAGCCGACTCAAGGCGGGCGAGGGCAAGCTGCCTGACATCCTCCTGGTGGATGGCGGCAAGGGCCAGTTGGCCATGGCCCGTGAGGTGCTCAGAGAGCTGGCGGTTCCGGAGCTGGTCCTGCTGGGTGTCGCCAAGGGCGTTACCCGCAAGCCGGGTCTCGAAGTCCTTTATCTGGACGATCCGTCCAACGAGTTCACCTTGCCGGCTCATTCGCCCGCGCTGCATCTCATTCAGCAGATTCGCGACGAGGCGCACCGATTCGCCATCACCGGACACCGCGCACGCCGCGGCAAGGCGCGCCGGACGTCATCGCTGGAGGAGGTTGCCGGTATCGGGCCCAAGCGTCGGCAGGAGCTTCTCAAGCACTTTGGCGGACTCCGTGAGCTGCAGCGTGCGAGCATCGAAGAGATCGCCAAAGCGCCAAGCATTAGCAAAAAGCTGGCCGAGCAGATTTATGCGGCCTTGCACAGCGAGTAGAATCGCCTCACGTTCACCAACAGCCGCGCCAATGAATATTCCAAATCTGCTTACCGTACTGCGCGTCTTCCTCATTCCGCTCTTTGTCATCCTGTTCTATCTGCCAGTCCACTGGAGCTACTGGACCGCCAGCACCATCTTCGCCATCGCCTGTGCGACCGACTGGCTGGATGGCTATCTGGCGCGGCGCCTGGGGCAGAGCACGCCCTTCGGTGCCTTTCTCGATCCGGTAGCGGACAAGCTAATCGTTGCCGTGGCCCTGGTATTGCTGGTGCAGGAGCACGCCAACGCCTGGCTGACGCTCCCCGCCGTCATCATCGTCGGTCGCGAGATCGTCGTATCGGCGCTGCGGGAGTGGATGGCCGAGTTGGGCGCCCGGGCCCAGGTCGCGGTATCCAATCTGGGCAAGTGGAAGACCGCGGCGCAGATGCTGGCGCTGGTCATCCTGCTGGCCAATCCGCCGCAGATGACCTTCTGGGTGATCAGTGGTTATGCCTTGCTCATCGTCGCAGCAGCCCTGACCCTGTGGTCGATGTGCACCTATCTGATGGCAGCCTGGCCGCATCTGATGAGCGCCGAGAAAAAGAAATAAGTTTTTTGAATCAATGGCTTGACATGAAGGGTAGCTCAGATAGAATGGCGCCCGTCACCAAGCGGGAATAGCTCAGTTGGTAGAGCACGACCTTGCCAAGGTCGGGGTCGCGAGTTCGAGTCTCGTTTCCCGCTCCATGTTTTACATGAGTGTCGCAAGACATTCAGGTTTGAGGCCGGGTGGCAGAGTGGTCATGCAGCGGATTGCAAATCCGTGTACGCCGGTTCGATTCCGACCTCGGCCTCCACTATTGAGAGCCCCGTAGATCCCAGGTCTACGGGGCTTTTCATCATCCAGGGATGTGTGAATACTGGATCAGGTTCTACGAATCCGCTTCTCTGAGGGTTCGGTTCTGCCCGAGTGGTGAAACTGGTAGACACAAGGGACTTAAAATCCCTCGACTTAACCGTCGTGCCGGTTCGATTCCGGCCTCGGGCACCATCCAAATGAAAAGGCCACTCCTGTTCGAGTGGCCTTTTTCGTTTACGAGGGAATCGTCCAGTAGGGCGTTTCATCCGCATCGCGCTCGATACGAGAGCGGCTGTCGAGGATGAAGGCTTCGAGCATGGCCGCGTCGAGCAATTCGGTGCGGGCGATAGGGCGATTCAGTACTGACTGACCGCTGCGGGAAAAGACCTCGACATCGTAGGCGCGCTGGTCACGCGTGGAGATCACGCAACGCAGTGGCTCGAATCCGCCTTTGAGGGTATTGAAGGCGCTGGCGAGTTCGACATAGAGGGTCATCCGGAAAAGCTTCCTGTTCAAAGGTGGCACTGTGACAGCATTGGCTGCTACAGGGTTTCACCTTTGCAGAAAAGTGCCGTCATATCGCGATGCTAGTCGCAAAATCCCGGCCCTGCTTTCGGAGTTTCATTGCCAGCCTTGCAGCCAGCATTCTGCATCCTGCAACTCGTGCCAGTCCAGCGTCCAGGTACGACGAGTGAGAACGGCTTGCAGATCTATCTGCGAGATGGGGTCGGTCTCGATTTCCGGGGTATGGACCCGGGTGACGATGAAGTGCTTTTGCCGTTCCCGCGGGTGAACGGCCGTCCATTTGCTGAGCAGCAGCTTGTGGGGATTGATCTGACGTTGCTTCATCCCTGCATGGCCTCCAGCAGGGGTGCGCTGCGATAGCGCTGCAGCAGGGCTTCCAGGTTGCGATCGGGCATGGCGTGGGCCCTGAGCGCCGTGATGGTGCGCTCGACGTATTCCAGGGTGGTGCCGAAATGGCCGCAGGCCTCGGTCAGGACGCGATTGAGGATGTCATCGGGCAGGCTGCCGGCGTAGCAGGGCAGATTGCGCTTCAGCACGAAGCCGAGCGCCTGCACCTTGCTGCCGTCTTCCAGGTGGCATTGCAGCCAGCGGGGGCGGTAGGACCCATCCGGCATCTCGCGCTTCCAGAGGGCCAGCAGGTGGTCGTCCAGCTGGTCATCCGGCAACTGGTAGGCGAAGCCGGAGCAGGAACCGCCGCGATCCAGGCCCAGCACCAGGCCGGGTTGCTCGGGGGTGCCGCGATGCAGTTGGGACCAGAGATAGAGACCGCGGTGGTAGCCGTGCACCCGCGCCCGGCGCACGGCGACGGCGGGGCACTCGGGGCGCCAGATCAGCGAGCCGTAGGCGAACAGCCAGACCGGGCCGGGTTGGCGTTGAGCCAGGGTGGCTTCCAGGGAGGCCACCAGCTCGGGAGGGGTGAGCGGCGTGGCGGGCGCGAGCTTGGGGGGATAGGAATCGTGGATGCTGGAAGAAATCTGTCTGTGCATATGCCGCCTGGTCCTCTACCGCTGGAGCTGCCAGGTTCAGGAACCCGGCCCTAAGATCCTAACGAAAGTCCGGGAGGAACTCCTAGACCGTTCGTGCCCATCTTTATGACGCCTGGTTAGGTCGCAGCGAGAAACATGCCAAGGTGGACGCAGAAAACGGCGGACGAAAAAAAGCCCGGCAGGTGCCGGGCGGGAAAGGGGGGGTGAGATCGATCAGGCGCTGGTGCGGATCAGGTGATCGAAGGCGGCCAGGGAGGCCTTGGCGCCTTCGCCCAGGGCGATGACGATCTGCTTGTAGGGCACGGTGGTGACGTCGCCTGCGGCGAAGACGCCAGGCAGGGAGGTCTGGCAGCGGGCGTCCACTTCGATCTCGCCACGCGGCGACAGCTCGACGGTACCCTTGAGCCAGTCGGTGTTGGGCACCAGGCCGATCTGCACGAAGACGCCTTCCAAGTCGATGTGGTGGAACTCGCTGGAGTTGCGATCCTTGTAGACCAGGCCGTTGACCTTCTGGCCGTCGCCCTTGACTTCGCTGGTGAGGGCGCTGGTGATGACGGTCACGTTGGGCAGGCTGAACAGCTTGCGCTGCAGCACGGCGTCGGCACGCAGCTGGCCGTCGTACTCGATCAGGGTGACCTGGGCGACGATGCCGGCGAGGTCGATGGCCGCCTCGACACCCGAGTTGCCGCCACCGATCACGGCGACGCGCTTGCCCTTGAACAGGGGGCCATCGCAGTGCGGGCAGTAGGCCACGCCGCGGTTGCGGTATTCCCGCTCACCGGGGACGTTCATCTCGCGCCAGCGAGCGCCGGTGGCCAGGATCAGCGTCTTGGCCTTGAGCGAACCGCCATCGGTGAAGCGGACTTCGTGCAGGCCGCCGGCTTCGTGGGCCGGAATCAGCTGCTCGGCGCACTGCAGGTTCATGATGTCGACTTCGTACTGCTTGACGTGCTCTTCGAGCGCCATGGCCAGCTTCGGCCCTTCGGTCTCCTTGATGGAGATGAAGTTCTCGATGGCCAGGGTGTCCAGTACCTGGCCGCCGAAACGCTCGGCGGCGACGCCGGTACGGATGCCCTTGCGTGCGGCATAGACGGCGGCGGCAGCGCCGGCGGGGCCACCCCCGATGACCAGGACGTCGAAGGCGTCCTTGGCATTGAGCTTGTCGGCGGAGCGAGCGGCAGCGCCGGTGTCGAGCTTGGCGACGATCTCTTCCAGACCCATGCGGCCCTGGCCGAAGGGTTCGCCGTTCAGGTAGACGCTGGGCACGGCCATGATCTGGCGGCGCTCGACCTCGTCCTGGAACAGGGCACCGTCGACGGCGACGTGCTTGACCCGGGGATTGAGCACGGCCATGAGGTTCAGGGCCTGCACCACGTCCGGGCAGTTCTGGCAGGAGAGGGAGAAATAGGTTTCGAACTGGTAGTCGCCGTCGAGCGCCTTGACCTGCTCGATGACGTCCTGGCTGGCCTTGGACGGATGACCGCCCACCTGCAGCAGGGCCAGCACCAGGGAGGTGAATTCGTGGCCCATGGGCAGACCGGCGAAGCGCAGGTCGATGTTCTGACCGGGGGTCAGCAGGGCGAAGGAGGGACGACGCGCATCGGTGCCGTCGGTGCTGAGGCTGACCTGATCGGACAGGCTGGCGATATCCTGCAGCAGGCTGTGCATTTCACGGGACTTCGCGCCATCGTCGAGGGACGCGACGATCTCGATGGGGCGCGTGACGCGTTCGAGGTAGGTCTTGAGCTGGGCTTTCAGATTGGCGTCCAACATGGCGACGTGGCTTCCGTAAAAAATGGGCAAAAAAAGAGCGCGCGGGCAAGGCGCCCGGGCGCTCGGGCTAGATCAGGCGGGTGTTAGATCTTGCCGACCAGGTCCAGCGAGGGGGTCAGGGTCGCTTCGCCTTCTTTCCACTTGGCGGGGCAGACTTCGCCCGGGTGGTTGGCGACGTACTGGGCGGCGCGGACCTTGCGCAGCAGTTCGCTGGCGTCACGGCCGATGCCGTTGTCGTGGATTTCGCACAGCTTGATCTGGCCTTCCGGGTTGATCAGGAAGGTGCCACGCAGGGCCAGGCCTTCTTCTTCGATCAGCACTTCGAAGTTGCGTGCCAGGCGAGCGGTGGGATCGCCTACCAGCGGGTAGTTGACCTTCTTGATGGCTTCCGAGGTGTCGTGCCAGGCCTTGTGCGCGAAGTGGGTGTCGCAGGACACGCCGTAGATCTCCACGCCCAGCTTCTGGAACTCGGGGTACAGGTCAGCAAGGTCTTCCAGCTCGGTGGGGCACACGAAGGTGAAGTCGGCCGGGTAGAACACGATGGCGGACCACTTGCCCTTCAGATCGGCCTCGGTCACCTGGACGAATTTGCCGTTGTGATAGGCGGTCGCGGTGAAAGGCTTCACTTCGGTGTTGATCAGGGACATTGATGACTCCTTGATGGGTTTAAGTCAGGGTTGAAATCGATAGGACGCATACTAATCGCATTTTGACGATTCACCTCATTGTTAAAGGCGATGTCGGCGATTGGGCGTCTCTATCGGATACTACAGGTATTGAATCAAATCAGTACCTTAGCTCGCCTCAGGCCGGACCCAGCGCCTTGGTCGTGGCCGGATGCTGACCCCATTCGCTCCAGGAGCCGTCGTAGAGTCGACCATCCGGCAGGCCGGCGACGCTCAAGGCGAGCAGCAGGACCGCGGCGGTGACGCCACTGCCGCAACTGGTGATCACCGGATGCAGGCCGTCGATGCCCAGGGCCTGGAAGCGCTGGCGCAACTCCTGGGGTGGCAGCAGGGTACCGTCTTCGTTCAGCAGGCTGTCGTAGGGCAGATTCTGGCTGCCGGGCATATGCCCGGAGGCCACGCCCGGGCGCGGCTCGGCGGCTTCGCCAGTGAAGCGCTTGGCGCCGCGCGCGTCGAGCACCTGGGTCTGGCCCACGCTGAGCGCGGTCTGCACATCGCCCAGGCCGCAGAGCAGGCGATTGTTGAAGATGACGGGGTAGGGCGGCTGCGGGCTGGGCGGGTTTTCACCGGCCTCCAGCGGCAGGCCCTGTTCACGCCAGAGCGGCAGGCCACCATCGAGCACCATCACCTGGTCATGGCCGAACAGGCGGAACAGCCACCAAGCCCGGGCGGCGGAGAACAGGCCCTTCTGGTCGTAGACGACCAGGGTAGTCTCCGGGGTGACGCCCAGTTCGCCAGCCAGGCGGGCGAAGCGTCCCGCGCTGGGGACCATGTGCGGCAGCGCGGTGTCCGGATCGGAGAAGTGTTCGATATCGAAGCGCAGGGCGCCGGGGATGTGCTGCTGCCGATAGGTCTCGTCGGCGATCTGGGGTTCGTTGGGCAGGTAGAGACTGGCATCGAGGATCAGCAGATCCGGACGGCCGAGTTGCTCCTGCAGCCAGGCAGCGGTGACCAGCGGGGAGGCGATCATGGGTGGCGCTCCTTGATGGGCAAAGGACGACAGCTTACCGCGCCTGGCGCGACGTGGGCTGTCAGGGATCGGCGGATACTTTATCCTCGTCAGCCTGGTAACTGGATAGATGACTTATGAGCGAACTTAACGGGCAATCCACGGGCGGCAACGACTGGCAACTCGGGCGCATCGTCGGGGAACTGCATGAGGCGCGCAGCCAATGGCGCGAGACCCATGGACGTTTCCGCGAGTTCAGCGGCCGCGAGCTGCCGTCGCGCAGCGTCATGGCCAGCGTGATCGAATCCCTCAGCGGTGCGCTCTTTCCGCTGCGCCTGGGGCCGGATCAGCTGCGCCAGGAAAGCGAGGACTTCTATGTCGGTTTCGAACTGGAGCGGGCGCTCAATGCCCTGGTGATCCAGGCGAAGCTGGAACTGGACTATTTCGCCAAGCAGCGTGGCGAGAACGGCGTCAATCGCGCCGACGAGGCCCGTCGGCTGGTGCAGGCCTTTGCCCTGGCGCTGCCGGATCTGCGGCGCCTGCTGGACACCGACGTGATCGCCGCCTACCAGGGCGATCCCGCCGCGCGCAGCGTGGACGAGGTGCTGCTCTGCTATCCGGGCATCTACGCCATGATCCACCACCGCATCGCCCATCACTTCTATCGCAGCGGCCTGCCGTTGCTGGCGCGGATGGTCAGCGAGCGGGCGCACTCGGCGACCGGGATCGACATCCACCCGGGTGCCCAGATCGGCGAGGGCTTCTTCATCGACCATGGCACCGGTGTGGTGATCGGCGAGACCTGCATCATCGGCGACCGGGTACGCATCTACCAGGCGGTGACCCTGGGCGCCAAGCGCTTCCCGGCCGATGCCGAGGGCAACCTCAAGAAGGGCCACCCGCGCCATCCGATCGTCGAGGACGATGTGGTGATCTATGCCGGGGCGACCATCCTCGGGCGCATCACCATCGGCCAGGGCTCGACCATAGGCGGCAACGTCTGGCTGACCCATGGCGTGCCGGCCAACAGCAACGTCAGCCAGGCCAGCCTGCAGGGCTGCGCCGGTCTGGCTCAGGAGTAGTCGGCGGCGTTGTCACGAACGAACTTGGCCAGGAAGCGCCGGGTGCGTTCTTCACGCGGCCGATTGAACAACTCGGCCGCCGGACCCTGTTCGACGATGCGGCCGCCGTCCATGAACAGCACCCGGTGGGCGACGTCACGCGCGAAGGCCATCTCGTGGGTGACGATGACCAGGGTACGACCCTCCTGGGCCAGCCCGCGAATGGTCTCCAGCACCTCGCCGACCCGCTCGGGATCCAGCGCCGAGGTGGGTTCATCGAAGAGGATGGCCTGGGGACGCATGGCCAGTGCCCGGGCGATGGCGACCCGCTGCTGCTGGCCGCCCGATAGCTGTCCGGGATAGCTATCGGCCTTGTCGGCCAAGCCGACCTTGGCCAGCCATTCACGGCCCTGGGCGATGGCCGTGTCGCGCGCCTCGCCCTGGACGATGATTGGGCCCTCGATCACGTTCTCCAGCGCGGTGCGATGGGGAAACAGATTGAAGTTCTGGAAGACGAAGCCCATGCGCTGGCGCAGCTGGCGGATGGCGTGCTGCTGGCCCTTGAGCGGTCGGCTGGCGTCGATGCGCAGGTCGCCCAGGCGGATGCTGCCGGCCTCCGGGGTCTCCAGCAGATTGAGGCAGCGCAGCAGGGTGGTCTTGCCCGAACCGCTGGGACCGATGATCGCGACCACCTCGCCCTGGGCCACCTCGAGGTCGATGGACTGCAGCACCGTCTGCTGCCGGAAGGACTTGGACAGCCCCTGCACCTCGATCATGACTGACCTCGTTCGTTGATGTGGCGCCCGTAGTGCCGTTCGAGGCGGTTCTGCAGGGTGGACAGCAGGCTGGCCAGGACCCAGTAGAGCAGCGCCGCGGCCAGGTAGAGGCTGAAGATCTCGAAGGTGCGGGCGGTGATCAGCTGGGCCTGGCGGAACAGCTCCGGCACCTGGATGGTGGCCGCCAGCGAGGTGTCCTTGACCAGCGAGATGAAGCTGTTGCCCAGTGGCGGCAGGGCGATGCGCAGCGCCTGGGGCAGGATGGCGCGCCTCAGGGTCTGCAGCGGCGTCATGCCGATGCTGGCGGCGGCTTCCCACTGACCGCGGTCGATGGCGCCGATGGCCGAGCGGATGATCTCCGCGGTGTAGGCGGCCATGTTCAGCGAAAAGCCGATCAGGGCGGCCGGCAGCGGATCGAGCTGCAGGCCCAGTTCGGGCAGGCCGTAGTAGATGACGAACAGCTGCACCAGCAGCGGCGTACCCCGGAAGAACGAGATGTACAGCCGCGCCAGGCTACGCAGCGGCAGGCTCGGCGAGCGGCGCAGCAGGGCCAGGCCGAAGCCCAGCAGCAGGCCGAAGAACATGCCGCCGAGGCTCAGGACCACGGTCCAGATCGCGCCCTTCAGCAGGAAGGGCAGCGAATCGAGCAGGAGCTGTAGCGTGTCGCTCATTGGGTGACGTCGGCCTTGAACCACTTCTCGGAGATCTTGGCCAGGGTGCCATCGGCTCGAAGCTTGGCGATGGCCTGGTCGACCGCGGCATGGAATTGCGGATCACCCTTGCGTTCGGCGATCCCCGATTCCTGGCGGCTGAAGGGCTCACCGGCCAGGGCCAGCTTGTCCTTGGTCTTGGACAGCAGTTCCAGGGCGGCCAGGCGGTCGACGAGGATGGCGTCGATGCGGCCGACGCGCAGATCCTGGTACTTGGTGGGATCGTCTTCGTAGGTGCGCACGTCCGCCTTGGGTACGTTCTGGCGCAGCCATTGCTCGTAGTTGGTGCCCAGGCCGACGCCGACCTTCTTGCCGGCGAGGTCGGCGGCGGTCTTGATGCTGTCGACGTCGTCCTTGCGCACCAGGGCCTGGATGCCGGAGACGGTGTAGGGGGTGGAGAAATCGTATTTCTTCTTGCGCTCGTCGCTGATGGTGACCTGGTTGATCACCACGTCCAGACGCCGGGATTCCAGGGCGGCGAGCAGGCCATCCCATTTGCCGGGCTGGATCTTGGCGTCGACACCCAGTTCCTTGGCCAGGGCCTTGGCGAAGTCCACTTCGAAGCCGGTCAGCTGGCCCTGTTCGTTCTGGAAGCTGAAGGGCGGATAGGTGCCCTCCAGGCCGACGATCAGTTCGCCGCGCTGCTTGACGGTCTGCAGGAGGTCTTCGGCCTGGGCGGTGGCCTGGTGGGCCAGGCCCAGGGCGAGCAACAGGGCGGCGCTACGGAGCAGACGCTGAGGGAGGGGTTTGCGCATGGAAGAGATCCTTGTGGTTATGAGGGTGCGCCACTATGAGGGTGTCTGTTCTGACATCCCAAGTCCGAAAACTGCTGACGTTATGCCATCGTCCTGTGGCTTGGCTAGCCGATCACGCCAACCAGTCGCCATAGGCGAAGGTGCCCGGGGCGCCGCCGGTGTGCAGGAATACCAGGGGGCCGGGTGGGAGGTCCCCGCTGGCGACCATATCCAGCAGGCCCGCCATGGCCTTGCCCGTGTAGACTGGATCCAGCACCAGGCCTTCGAGCCGGCCGAGGCGGCGGATGGCGGCCAGGGTGCCGGGATTGGGCTCGCCATAGCGCGGGCCGAAGTAGCCGTCACGCAGGAACGGAGGATTCTCAGGTAGAGCGACGCCCAGCAACTCGGCCAGCTGCTGCCGCAGCAGGGCGACCCTGGGCAGCTGCTCGGCCTGGGTGCGGGAAACGGTGACGCCGATCACCGGCAGCTCTGGCCGCAAATGATGAAGGGCCAGGTCCAGCCCGGCCTGGGTGCCGGCACTGCCGGAGGCGAGGATGACGGCTGCGGGTTGCAACTGTAGCTCCTGCAGCTGAGCGTCGAGTTCCAGGGCCGCACGGACGTAGCCGAGGGCGCCCAGGGCGCTGGAGCCGCCAATGGGGATCACCCAGGGCTTGCGCCCTTGCTGGCGCAGGCACTCGGCTTCGGCTTCCAGCTGGCGCAACGGATCATCGAGCGCCGCGACGGCTCTGATCTCGGCGCCGAAGAGTTCGAGCAGGAGGCGGTTGCCGCCGTGCAGGTAGCCGGGGTCCGCGGTGGCGATGGGATTTTCCAGCAGGGCGACGCAGGCCAGGCCCTGTTGCGCGGCGACGGCGGCGGTCTGGCGCACATGGTTGGACTGGATGGCGCCGGCGGTCACCAGGGTGTCGGCGCCGGCGGCCAGCGCCGAGGCGACCAGGTATTCCAGCTTGCGCACCTTATTGCCGCCCAGGGCCAGGCTGGTGGTGTCGTCGCGCTTGCAGTAGACCGGTCGGCCCAGCTCCGCCGACAGCCGTGGCAGGATCTCCAGCGGGGTCACCGAGGGCTGCAGCGTCAGGCGCGGAAAGCGGGCGAGGGCGGTGGCGAGCATAGCGGAACCCGAGGCAATTGAAGGGGGCATCACTCTAGGGCCAAGCCGCGCCTGGCGGCAATCCTGCCCTCAGGCGAGGTCCGGACGCCGCGCCCAGGCCTGGGGCACCAGCGAACGCAGCAGCACGCCATAGAGCGGAACGAAGAGCAGCAGGCTGACCGTCAGCTTGACGCCGTAGTCGACCAGGGCGATTTCCGGCCAGTGACTGGCCATGAAGGGGTTGTCGCTGCGCCAGAAGGCGATGGAAAAGAAGGCCAGGGTGTCGAGAGCGTTGCCGAACAGGATCGAGACCGTGGGCGCCAGCCACCAGTGGCGCGAGCGCCGCAGGCGGTCGAACACCTGGATATCGAGCAGTTGGCCGAACACATAGGCACAGAAGCTGGCCAGGGAGATGCGCAGCACGAAGACGTTGACCGCGGCCAGCGCCGCCCAGCCCTGGAAACTGCCGTCCTGGAACAGCACCGAGACCCCATAGGAAACCACCAGGGCCGGAAGCATCACCCGGGCGATCACCTGGCGGGCGGGCGCCTTGCCCATCAGCCGCACGGTGAGGTCGGTGGCGAGAAAGATGAAGGGAAAGCTGAAGGCGCCCCAGGTGGTGTGCCAGCCGAACAGCTGCAGCGGCAACTGCACCAGGTAGTTGCTGGCGATGATGATGAGGATATGGAAGGCGACGAGCGCGGCCACGGGGGCGCGCTGCGGGGTGGCAAGCAAGGCAGACATGGGCAGTCCTTTTTTGGTTACCTGGGGTGAGGGAACCCAGGGCGCGGAGGCGGGGCAACATTTTACGGATTCACGGGGCGTCTGGCGAGGGCGCGGCGGTCGGAGCGGGATCGACAGCGTCATCGGACCGATGGGCAGACCAGCCAGCCTCCTGTTAACTTGTACGACTTCCGCACCGACAGAGAGCTTCCTGATGCACTTTCGATCGCTGGGTCGTACCGATCTCCAGGTTAGCGCCATCGCGCTGGGCACCATGACCTGGGGTGAGCAGAATACCGAGGCCGAGGCCTTCGAACAGCTGCGCGCCGCCAAGGCCGCCGGCGTCAATTTCATCGACACGGCGGAGATGTACCCGGTACCGCCGCGCGCCGAGACCTACACCCGTACCGAGACCATCATCGGCAACTATTTCCGCCAGCACGGCGACCGCGCCGACTGGGTACTGGCCAGCAAGGCGGCCGGTCCTGGCCGCGACATGGACTACATCCGCAACGGTGGCCTGGCCTTTACCAAGGCCAATCTCACCGCCGCGCTGGAGGCCAGTCTCAAGCGACTCGACACCGACTACCTGGATATCTACCAGCTGCACTGGCCGGATCGGCGGACCAATTACTTCGGTCAGTTGGGCTATGTGCACCACGATGCCGACTTCACGCCCATCGAGGAGACCCTGGAGGCCCTCGACGGCCTGGTGAAGGCGGGCAAGGTCCGCCATGTCGGGCTGTCCAACGAAACGCCCTGGGGCGTGCAGCGCTTCCTGCACCTGAGCGAGACGCGTGGCTGGCCGCGGGTGGTCTCCATCCAGAATCCCTACAATCTGCTCAATCGCAGCTTCGAGGTGGGGCTGGCCGAGCAGGCCATCCGCGAGCAGGTCGGCTTGCTGGCCTATTCACCGCTGGCCTTCGGTGTGCTCGCGGGCAAGTACCTGAACGGCGCCCGTCCGGAAGGGGCGCGATTGACCCTGTTCGAACGCTTCCAGCGCTACAGCAATCCGCAGACGCAGCGGGCCGCCCAGGCCTATGTCGAACTGGCCCGGGAGCGCGGTCTGGATCCGGCGCAGATGGCCTTGGCCTTCGTCACCAGTCGGCCCTTCGTGACCAGCAACATCATCGGCGCCACCTCGCTCGCTCAGCTGGAAAGCAATCTGGCGAGCAGCGAACTGGTGCTGGATCAGGAAACCCTCGCCGCCATCGAAGCCATCCACGTCGACCAGCCCAATCCGGCACCCTGATCGCGTGGTATCCGGCGCCCGGTACAGCCGCTGTACCGGGCGTTTCCTTGCGCCTGGCGAAAGGCGGCCGTGACCGACAGGGCAGGGACGCAAGGGCTGCTGTCAGCGACGCCTATTAAAACCGTGGGCCCAAGGGCCTAGAGTCGGTCGGACCTTCCATGCCTGCAGGTGTCCGTCATGACGTCGTACGAAATCGTGCTCCTGGGTGACCAAGACCCTTCCATCGTGGCCCACCAGGCCATCCCCCAGGCCCTGGCGCTGACCGCCACGGCGCTGGGTGTCACGCTGCGGACACGCTGGCTGCCGACGGTCGAGGCCGATGGCGCCCTTGGCGACTGCGACGGCCTCTGGTGCGTACCCGGGAGTCCCTATCGCCATCGCGAAGGGGTGCTGGCGACCCTGCGCACGGCGCGTGAACAGCGGATTCCCTTTCTGGGGACCTGTGGCGGGCTGCAGTACGCGCTGCTCGAATACGCCCATGCCGTGCTCGGGTGGGCGGACGCCGCTCACGCCGAGGAGGACCCCCTGACGTCGCGGGCCCTCCTGGCGCCCTTGAGTTGTGCCCGCATCGAGTACCACAACGAACTTCGCCTGGAGCCGGGTTCGCGTCTGGTCGCGGGAGACGACGGTCTGCGCGCCCATGCGGCCTATCATTGTCGCTTCGGCGTGAACCCCGACTACCTGCCGGCGTTGCTCGCCGCGGGTTGGCGCGTGCTGGCCTGGGACGAGGAGGAGCTGCCAGTGGCCTTCGAACTGATGACCCATCCCTGCTACTTCGGCACCCTCTATCAGCCCGAGCGCGAGGCGCAGGTCGGTCGGGTCCCCACGGCGGTGCGCACCTGGCTGGACGCGGTGGTCGCGGCGCGGAGCCTGGGGACATGAAGCGGCCGGAGTTGCCCGAGGACTGTGTGGTGGTCGCCTTCATCTCGCAACGCGCCGACGACGATCCCGACTATGAAGCCATGGCCGCGCGCATGGTGGAGCTGGCGCAGGCGCAGCCCGGCTTTCTGGGCATGGAGTCGGTGCGGGGCGCCGATGGCCTGGGTATCACCCTGTCCTACTGGACCGATCCGGCCGCGGTCGCGGCCTGGGGTGCCCATCCGGAACATCGGCAGGCACAGCGGCTGGGTCAGGCGCGCTGGTATCGCTGGCATGACACCCGGGTCATGCGCCTGCTGTCGAGCCGTGCCGGTCCCGGCGTCACTCCAGACGGATCGCGCCCAGGGCCGGGGTGACGCGGATCCAGCCGATGCGGCTGTCTTCGCCGATCAGCATGACCTTCTTCCAGGGGCGAAAGGGGACGCTGTCCAGGACCAGGATGCGATCGCCCGGTTTGAGCATGGCGATCAGCTGGCGATTGGCGACCACGCTGCGTTCCGGCATGGTCGGATACTGCATCAGCGGAATCGGGCCGCCGCGAATCTGCCAGGTCTCGCCGCTGGCGGCGTTGATGAAGGTCGGCAGCCGCGTCAGCAGGATGGCCAGCGCGAAGAACCCGATCAGCAGCAGGACGAGCCGCTGCGTCACGGTGCGGACGGCAACGATATCGGGTGACAGCTTGCCAAGCGAGGACATGGCGATGGCTCTGGGCGGCGGACGGTAGAGGCTCGATGCTACCGTCGTGCGGCCAATTGACATCATTCGCGTCGAGGAAAGGTCAACGGCTGCTCATTCGCCAGTGCCAGACTGTGAACGGCCGCAAAGCGGCCGACTAGAGAGGCGGGTTCAGGGCGCCAGCTGGCGGGTGACTTCAACGGCCTTGTCAAAGGACGGATAGCCACTCTTGGCCACCGCCAGCTCTCCGTAGGCGCTCTTGTAGGTCTGCGCCTGGATCGGGTCGGCCTCGGGCACCAGGAAGGGATCGGTGTACATCCGATAGAGCAGGGCATAGGCCAGCGGATAGCGATGATCGGCGGAGGCGTTCAGCAATTCCAGGACGTCATCGGTCTGCGGGCCCTGCTTGATGGCGATCACCGCGCGATAGAACTCCGCCTCGCCATCGGCGCTGGTTCCGCCATTGCGCAGTAGCAGGGCATCCGCGAGCTTGAGCTGTTCTTCGCTGCCACCCAGGACCAGCAGCTTGGCCTGCAAGAGGTCGTTCTGGCGCAGCAGGGTGGTCTGTTCCGCGCTGAGCGGCCGCGTTTCCGCCGCCTCGTGGTGACCGCCCAGGGAGCAGCCGGCGAGGGAAACACACAGCAACGGGAGCATCCATTTCTTCATGTCGAGATCTATCCGCGGAGTCGTGACGCTGGTTCCAAACTTTGGACGATAGCAGTTCTTTGCGGCTTTGCGCAGAACCGGAAGGCAATCCTGGAGTCGTATCCGCACGTCCACAGAGCGCCCATGCCTGGCTATTTCCAGCGTCGCGCGCTTCGGGCATTGTATGCGACAAGCGGCTGGATAGACCGCCGTTCGTTTTGCCTTCACGTACAGATCAAAGGACTCCCATGATCACCAAATGTCTGTTTCCGGCAGCCGGCTATGGCACTCGTTTTCTCCCTGCGACCAAAGCCATGCCCAAGGAAATGCTGCCCATTGTGAACAAGCCGCTGGTGCAGTACGCCGTGGAGGAAGCTCTGGAGGCTGGCCTGCATCAGATCGGGATCGTTACCGGTCGTGGCAAGCGCTCGCTGGAAGACCACTTCGACATCAGCTATGAGCTGGAAAGCCAGATCAAGAACACCGACAAGGAAAAGTACCTGGTCGGCATTCGCAAGCTGATCGACAACTGCACCTTCTCCTACACCCGTCAGGTGGAGATGAAGGGCCTGGGCCACGCCATCCTGACCGGCCGCCCGCTGATCGGTGACGAGCCCTTCGCCGTGGTCCTGGCGGACGACCTCTGCCTGAACCTGGAAGGCGACAGCGTCCTCAAGCAGATGGTCAAGCTGTACAACCAGTTCCGCTGCTCCATCGTGGCCATCCAGGAAGTTCCGGCCAACGAGACCAACAAGTACGGCGTGATCGCCGGCGAGATGATCCGCGACGACATCTACCGCGTGAACAACATGGTCGAGAAGCCCAAGCCGGAAGACGCTCCTTCCAACCTGGCGATCATCGGCCGCTACATCCTGACCCCGGACATCTTCGACCTGATCGAGCAGACCGAGCCGGGCAAGGGTGGCGAGATCCAGATCACCGACGCCCTGATGAAGCAGGCTCAGGACGGTTGCGTTCTGGCCTACAAATTCAAGGGGCAGCGTTTCGACTGCGGTAGCGCGGAAGGCTTCGTCGAAGCCACCAACTTCTGCTTCGAGAACCTGTACAAGGCCATCTGAGCCTGACGTGCAGTCGACGAGGCCACCTGCGGGTGGCCTCTTCGTTTCTGGCGGTTGGCCAGCCGGGCCGCTGCCCAGGGTGGCCTTGCGTTATGCTGGTCGCCAGCAGCAACGAGAGAGAGCTCCATGACGACCTATGATTTCGACCTCTTCGTGATCGGTGCCGGTTCGGGCGGGGTACGGGCCGCGCGCTTCGCGGCCGACTTCGGTGCCCGGGTGGCGGTGGCGGAAAGCCGTTACCTCGGCGGGACCTGTGTGAACGTGGGCTGCATGCCCAAGAAATATTTCATCTACGGCGCCTCCTTTCGCGATGAATTCCGCCAGGCACGTGGCTATGGCTGGGATGCCGAGGTCCCGGCCTTCGACTGGAACACCCTGGTCGCCAGCAAGGATCACGAGATCCGCCGGCTGAACGGCATCTATCGGGCCTTGCTGGTCAACAGCGGGGTGACCCTGCTGGAAGCCCATGCCCGCATCCTCGATCCCCATACCGTCGAGGTGGAAGGCCAGCGCTATCGCTGCGAACGCATCCTCATCGCCACCGGGGGCTGGCCGGACGTGCCGGATTTCCCCGGTCGCGAGCATGCCATCACCTCCAACGAAGCCTTCTACCTGCCGGAGCTGCCCAAGCGGGTGGTGGTGGTGGGGGGCGGCTACATCGCCGTGGAATTCGCCTCGATCTTCCAGGGACTGGGCGCCAGGACGACCCTGCTGTATCGCCGGGAGCTGTTCCTGCGTGGCTTCGACCGGGGCGTACGCGAGCACCTGCGCGACGAGATGCAGAAGCGCGGCCATGACCTGCAATTCAACGCCGACGTGGCACGGATCGACAAGGCCGCCGATGGCAGCCTGCAGGTGACGCTCAAGGACGGTCGGGTGCTGGATGCCGATTGCGTCTTCTATGCCACCGGCCGCCGGCCGATGCTGGACGACCTGGGCCTGGAAAACACCGGTGTCGCCCTGGACGAGCGGGGCTTCATCGAGGTCGGCGAGACCTTCCAGACCGCGGAGCCTTCGATCTATGCCATCGGCGACGTCATCGGCCGGGTGCAGCTGACCCCAGTGGCCCTGGCCGAGGGCATGACCCTGGCGCGCCATCTGTTCGATCCCGACAGCTATCGCCCGCTGAATTACGACCTGATCGCCAGCGCGGTCTTCAGCCTGCCCAACCTGGCCAGCATCGGCCTGAGCGAGGAAGAGGCGCGCGAACGTGGCCATCGGCTGAAGATCTTCCAGAGCAGCTTCCGGCCGACCAAGCTCAGCCTGACCGATGTCCAGGAGCGCACCCTGATGAAGCTGGTGGTGGATGCCGACAGCGATCAGGTGCTGGGCTGCCACATGGTCGGCCCCGATGCCGGCGAGCAGATCCAGTGCCTGGCCATCGCCCTCAAGGCGGGCGCGACCAAGGCCTGCTTCGACGATACCCTGGGCATCCATCCCACCGCCGCGGAAGAGTGGGTCACCATGCGCAAGCCGGTTCGCGAGGACGAGGCGCGCTGATCGGGCGCCTCGCCGCCGCGCGTATCACTTGGGTAGCGGCGCCACCGCAGGGGTGATGGGCGCTACCACCTCACGCTTGGCGTAGCGCTGGGCCAGGACGGCGCAGACCATCAGCTGGATCTGGTGGAACAGCATGATCGGCAGCAGCACCGGCCCCATGGTGCTGCCGGCGAACAGCACCTTGGCCATGGGCACCCCCGTGGCCAGGCTCTTCTTGGAGCCGCAGAAGACCACGGTGATCTCGTCTTCCTTGCTCATGCCCAGCAGCCGGGCGCTGTAGCGCGTGGCGAGCAGCACCAGGGTCAGCAGGGTGGCGCAGATGAACACCAGGCCCACCAGCGACAGGATCGGCGTCTCGCGCCACAGGCCTTCGATCACCGCGGCGCTGAAGGCGGTGTAGACCACCAGCAGGATGGACCCCTGGTCGACGAACTTGAGCTTGCCCTTGTGGCGATCCACCCAGTGGCCGATCACCGGGCGCAGCAGCTGGCCGGCGACGAAGGGCAGCAATAGCTGGACGCAGATCTTGACGATGGCATCCAGGGTGCTCTGGCCGTCCGAGCCGCCGTGGGCGTCCAGCAGCAGCCGGACCAGCAGTGGGGTGAGGAAGATCCCGAGCAGGCTGGACAGGGACGCACTGCAGACCGCGGCCGAGACATTGCCGCGGGCCATGGAGACGAAGGCGATGGACGACTGCACCGTGGCCGGCAGGGCGCACATGAACAGCACGCCCAGATAGAGCTCCGGCGTCACCAGCGGGGCCAGCAGCGGTTGCAGCGCCCAGCCCAGCAGCGGAAAGCTGACGAAGGTGAAGGCAAACACCAGCAGATGCAGCCGCCAGTGGGTGATGCCGGCCACCAGCGCCTGGCGCGACAGCTTGGCGCCGTGCAGGAAGAACAGCAGGCCGATGGCGATGTTGGTCACCACGTTGGCGATCTGGGCGGCGAGGCCCTGGCAGGGCAGCACGCTGGCCAGGATCACCGTGGCGACCAGCAGCAGCGTGAAATTGTCGGGCATCAGGCGGGGACGAGCCATGGTCTCTCTCGGGTTGTCTGCGGATAGCCCCAAGGCTATCGTCTCCTGACCTAGCCGACTAACGCGAAAAGCCCCAATGATGTCGTCAAACGGACAGTCTGCGGTGGAACGTCCCGTTCCAGAACTCGCCCACCTGCCGCGGCGCCTCTATGCGCGCGTGGAGTCCCTAGCTCAACCGGCCTGGACACCCTGGCACCGGCATCCCTGGGGCCAGCTGTCCTATGCCATCAAGGGGGTGCTCACCGTGACCACCGCCGAGGGCAGCTATGTGGCGCCACCGCAGCGGGCGGTGTGGATCGCCGCCGATGTCGAGCATCAGGTGCGCTCCTCGCCCAGGGCCGAGATGCGCAGCCTTTATGTCGGCGCCGAGGCGGCGCCCTATGTGGGCGAGCGGTGTCGGGTGGTGGCGGTGAGTCCGCTGATTCGCGAACTGATCAAGACCTTCAGCGGCTTCGCCCGGGAATATGACGAGGCGGGGCCCGAGGGAAGGCTGGTGTCGGTGATGCTGGATCAGCTGCAGGCGGCGCCCGAGGTCGGGCTGTCGCTGCCGGCGCCCCAGGATGGCCGGCTGCGCCTGCTGTGCGAGGCCCTGGCGGCCAATCCGTCGGACGATCGCACCCTGGCGCAGTGGTCCGGGGTGCTGGGCGCCTCGGAAAAGACCCTGAGCCGGGCCTTCCTGCGCGATACCGAGTTGACCTTCAGGACCTGGCGCCAGCGGTTGCGCCTGATCAGCGCCCTGGAGCGCCTGGAACAGGGCGCTGCGGTGACCGAGGTGGCGCTGGATTGCGGCTACAACTCGCCGTCGGCCTTTATCGCCGCCTTTCGCCGGCAATTCGGCGCGACGCCCGGGGCCTTCGCCCTGGGCGTCTAGCCTTCAGGCCGTGGCGCCGAGCAGGCTCAGGTAGTCACCGAAACCACCACGGGCCCGGCAGTCCAGGCGGGAGCTGGTGCGCACCCGCACGCTGTTGCTCCAGGCGATGCGCGCGCCCTGGGTCTTGAGCGCGGTGACCAGGGTCACGTCCTCGTCCACGGTCATGGAAGGAAAGCCGCCTGCCTGGAGATAGGCTGCCGTGGAGATGCCGAAGTTGGCGCCGTGGATATGCTGATGGCCTTCACGGTCGTGATAGGCCGCCTCATAGCGCGCTCTCAGGCCGGGGGAATGCGGGGTCCAGTCGTCCACCTCCACCACGCCACAGACGGCATCGGCGCCGTAGGCGAGCTGGGCGGCGAACCAGTCCGGCGCCACCTCGGAGTCGGCATCGGTGCAGGCCAGCCAGCGGGCGCCCAGCTGAATCAGGTGGGCAGCGCCGGTCGCCCGGGTCAGGCCGACGTTGCAGGCCCAGACTTCCAGGGCGGTGACCGGCAGCCGGCGAACGATGTCGGCGGTGCCGTCGGTGCAGCTGTCCAGCACGATGACGACCTCGACGGGTTCCCCCAGCAGGGCTGGATGCCGCGCGGCGCGCAGGACCGATTGCAGGCAGCGTTCGACGTGTTGCTCTTCGTTATGAGCGGGTATCACGGCACCTATCATAGAAGCTGCTCCCGGCGGGCGACGGAGGTGGGGTCGGAAGACCAGAGGGTGAGGAGGAAATCGGATTCTTCGAGGTGGCTCAGACGATGCAGGCCGGGCAGGGCGGCCATGCGCGCATGAACCTGGTCGCCGGTCAGGGCGCAGCCTTCGATGGGATGGCGCCAGTGACAGCCAAGCAGCACGCCGCCCGGTAGCAGCGCACTGTGGGCGCGATCCAGCAGGGCAGCCAGGCCGTCCTCACCGAGGTAATAGCCGATCTCACTGATGACGATGAGATCGAAGGCGCCCGCGGGCCAGGCGTCTGGCAAGAACGCGTGCCGTACCTCGACATGGGGCTGGTCGGCCAAGCGCTCGCTGGCAGTGGCGACCGCCGAGGCATTGCCGTCGCTGACCAGCAACCGTTCGCAGCGCTCGGCCAGCCGCCGGGACAGCTCACCGGTGGAGCAGCCAGGCTCATAGCCGTGGCTGTAACGGCGGTGCGGGAGCATGGCCAGGGTCAGGTCGCGCTTGCGGGCTTCGTACCAGCGATGGCGGTAGTCCCAGGGGTCATCGCTGCTGGCATACAGCGAATCGAAATAGCTCATGGAGACGGTCACGTCAGATAGACCTCCCAGGCACGGGTGAGACGGGCCACTACCGCGGGCGGCAGGATGGGGCCCTGTCCCGTGCTGGCGTCCTCGGTCAGCTGACTGCCGAAGGCATTCACCGCGCGCTTCTTGAGCGCCAGGACGTCTTCCTCCAGATCCAGGCGCCGCGCCCGCTCCCAGGGCACGCGCGGATCGCCCGGGGCGGCCCAGTGCCAAGTCCAGACCGGCACTTCGATGCAGCGGGCCCCGCGTAGGCGGCACGCCTCCACCGTGGCGCGGCCGGTCGCCTCGTGATCGGGATGGCCATCCAGCCGCCAGGTGGCGAAGACCACGTCTTCCGGCGTGAGGATTTCCACCAGCCGCTGCTGCAGGGCGGCTTCCTGCTCGCTCACCTGGCCATCCGGTATCGCCAGGCGGGTCACGGTGGCGCGCTCCAGACGCAGACGACGCAGGGCTTCGCGGGTCTCCAGCGGACGGGTGTTGCGCAGGCGGGTGGCCGGCCAGAGGGTGGATTGCGGATGGCTGCCATCGCCGTCGGTGACCGCCACCAGTGCCAGACGACGTCCCAGCTCACCCAATTGGCAGAGCAGACCGCCGCAGCCCAAGATCTCGTCGTCCGGGTGCGGGGCGACGATCACGGCGCGATGGCCGGGCGGGACCAGTTGCGAGGCCTCGATTGCCGGCATCTCGGCGAAGCCGGACCACTGCAGCCATGCCTCGGGCGCGGTGCCGGCTCCTTGAATCTGACGATCGCCTACAGTTGCCAAGGGGCACCCTCCAGCAGATTGAGGTCACCCAGCACCGCCAGGTCACGTTCGGCGTGACTCTGGCGCAGGTAGACGGGCAGGTCCGCCATGTGGCGGGCGCAATAGGCGTCACGGCACAGCGGCGCGGCGCCAAAGGCGCGGCCGGTATGGCGGATGACGATTTCGGCGCACTGCTCGACCAGGGCCCGCAGCTGGCAGACGGGATAACGAGCGTCCGCCTCGGGGTTGAGGTCCAGCCATTCGGCGGCCTGGCGCAGGGCGGTGGCGGCGCCGAGCAGGGCGGCGTCCACGTGGCCCAGGTGAGCGAGGGCATGGGGTTCGCGATGACGCTTGCAGTGAGCGCGCAGGGTGTCGGCCAGGGCGGTGGCGGAGCCATACCAGCAGGCGGCGATGCCGCCGCCGCCATGCCAGAAGCCGGGGCGGTGCAGGTAGCGACCGGGCGCGCCGACCAGCACGCCGGCAGCACCATCGAACAGCACGTCGACGCTGCCCGTGTGCTGCATGCCGATGGCCCGCCAGCCGTCCTGGGTGACCTCGACGCCGGGTTGCTTCATTTCCACCGCCACCAGCATCGGATGGTCGTCCATCCAAGCGGTGACCAGCGCATGGCTGACCAGGGAGGCACCGGAGCACCAGGACTTGCGGCCGTGCAGGGTGACCATGCCGTCGGCGCTGTAGCGCACCAGCAGGCGGGCGTCCGGCGGCTCGGCGGCCCAGACGCCCCAAAGGCTTTCGGGGGGCACATAGCCATCCAGTTCGCTCAGGATGGCCAGGGCATCGGTGTGGCCTTCGTACAGCTTGACCAGGCCCAGGTCATGATGAGCGACCTGCGCCAGGGCGCGCCAACGGTCCAGGGTTTGACCCTGGCCGGGCAAGGGCAGGCGGTCGAGACCGCGCTGGTTGAGAATCTGGAGTCGGTGTTGCAGCAGTGCGGGAGTGACCTCGTCATAGGTCCACTCGTCCAGGGTGTCCTGGAGGCTATCCAGATCGATCGACATCGGCTCCATCCCGTGGCTGGCGACGGCGCTGTCCACGACAACGCTCGTTAGTGCAGACCACGGGCAGCGATAAGGGGTTTCGCTCAGGCGGTACGCTGGCCGACGGCAGGCGCGTCGTTAGGCGACCCCCAGCCGTTTGCGCCGCGTCGCCGTGAGGCTTTGACGCACCCTGGCGTACCCGGCCCAGGGATCGTCCTTGAGCCCTTCGAGGCGTTGCAGGAGGGAATCGAAGCGCCATTGGTCGCTGCCCTGCAGATCGTTAAGCTCGTCGCGCGCCACGGGCACCGAAACGCCGAGGTGAGGACGGGCGCGCAGGGAAAAGGCGCTGACCGTGGTGGCGCCATGGCGATTGCGCAGGTAGTCGACGAAAATCTTCCCCTGGCGATTATGGGCGCCCATCTTGGCGGCGAAGAGCTTGGGCAGGGTGTTGGCCAGGTGCTGGGCCGCCGCCTGGGCAAAGGCCTTGACGGTGTCCCAGTCCTGGCGCCGATCCAGCGGCACCACCAGGTGCAGGCCGCGGCCGCCGCTGGTCTTGACGAAGGCCTGCAGCTCCAGCTCGTCGAGCAGGGTCAGCACCAGCCCCGTCGCCTCCAGCATGCGCGACCAAGGCAGGGCGGGATCGGGGTCGAGATCGAGAATGAAGCGATCGGGCCGGTCGATGCGGTCGGCGGTGGCATTCCAGGTATGGAGCTCCACCGTGCCCATCTGCGCCGCACCGATGAGCGCCTCGCGACTGTCGATGACCATCAGGGGCGCATGGCCTGGATCCAGCGCCGGATCGAGTTCGCGGATATGGGGGATCGCCAGGGTCTGCTTGTGCTTTTGGAAGATCTGCTCGCCGGCGATGCCCTCGGGCGTCCGGACCAGCGCTACGGGCCGGTCGGCTAGGTGCGGCAGGATCCAGTCGGCGACGGCGGCGTAATAGCCGGCGATGTCGAGCTTGCGCGCGCCGCTGGCCTCGTCGATGACCCGTTCGGGATGGCTGATGCGCACCCCGGCGACGCTGGCGTCCTGCTGCTTGCCCGTAGACGGGCGGCGTGCGGCGGACGGGCGCGGCGCCTCGGCCTCGCGGGCTGGTGTCGCCTCTTCCAGGCCGATGCCCTCGGCTGGCTTGTCGTCGCGCAGGCCGTGGAAGACGCCCTGGCGGACGATGCGCTCCTGGGTGAGCTCGGCATAGGCGATCTCGCACAGCTGCTCGGGCCGCAGCCAGGTCACTTCGCGATAGGCGGCGCCCCTGGGTGGATCCACCACCGGCGGCTGATCGACGATCAGCGGCTGGAAGCGGGCGTGCAGCTGCTTGAGCAGGGCCGCGGTGAAGCCGGTACCGACCTTGCCGGCATAGTGCAGCTGGCCCTGGTCGTCATGCAGCGCCACCAGCAGCGCACCCAGGTGCTGGCGGCCGCCCTTGGGCGGGGTGTAGCCGACGATGATGAATTCCTGGCGGTGGGCGCACTTGAGCTTGATCCAGTCCTTGTTGCGTCGCGAGCGATAGGGGCTGCCCAGGCGCTTGCCGATCACGCCCTCCAGGCCGAGTTCGCAGGCGCTGGCCAGGATGCGATCGGCTGGTACCTCAAAGGCCGCGGAAAAGCGCAGCAGGTCGCTCTCGTTACTGTTCTCCAGCAGTTTGCCCAGCAACTCACGGCGCTGCTCGACCGGGACCTCGCGCAAATCCGCGCCGTTGAGATAGGGCAGATCGAAGAGGTAGTAGGTGATGCGGGTGTCCTCGCCGGTTTCGAAGGCATTCTGCAAGGCCTGGAAGCTGGAGACCCCACTGGTGTCGTTGACCACGATCTCGCCGTCTAGCCAAGCATTGTCGAGAGCGAGGGCGGCGAGCGCCTTGGCCTGGTCCGGCAGGCGCTCGGTCCAGTCGTTGCCACTGCGGGTGAACAGACTCACCTCGCTTCCCTCGATATGGGCGAGCAGGCGATAGCCGTCGTATTTCACCTCGTACAGCCAGTCTCCCGCCGGTGGGCTGTCGACCAGGGTCGCCAGCTGGGCCTCCAGGGTCGCCGGCAGGTCGGCCTTGCGGGCCTTGGCGATGGCCTTGCGCGCTGACGCCTTGGGACTTGCCGCTTGGGTGGAGGCCTTGGCTTCCTTGATCTTGGTGCCCTTGGCCAGACGCGGCAGGGTCTTGTCGCTCAGTACGCTGTCAGGCGCGGCCACGGTGATGTCGTAGTCGGCGCTATCCCGCGCGTGATCATCGCGTTCCTTGATCAGCAGCCACTGGGGCTTGTCGCTATGACCCCGCAAGCGGGTGCGTACCAGGGTCCAATGGCCACGGAGCTTTTCGCCCCTGAGTTCGAACTTGAGCTTGCCCGCCGCATAGCCTTCGGCGGCATCGCCATCCGCCTCCCACTCGCCACGATCCCAGACGATGACATCGCCGGCGCCGTACTGGCCTTCGGGAATGCTGCCTTCGAAACTGCCGTAGGCGAGGGGGTGGTCCTCCACCTGCACCGCCAGGCGCTTTTCGCCGGGATCGAGGCTGGGACCCTTGGGCACTGCCCAGCTCTTGAGGGTGCCATCCAGCTCCAGGCGAAAGTCATAGTGCAGGCGGCGCGCGTCGTGCTTCTGGATGACGAAGCTCAGGGCCCCCTTGGCCTTGCGCCGGCGGGAGCTGCCCTCGTCACGCGGCTCGGCGGTGATGTCGAAGTTGCGCTTGCGGTTGTATTCGCTGGTCGAGCTGGCCATGGCGGCGCTCCTCACTTGGCCTTGCGGGTGCGACTGGCGGCAGGGCTACGCCGGGTGGTCGAACGGCCGGAGCTCTTGGACTTGGGCACCTCCTTGGCCTTGTCCTTCTTGCCACCCAGGCTGCGACGCAGCAATTCGGTGAGGTCGATGACGTCGGCGCCGCTGTCCTCGGCTTCGGGCTCCTCGGCGACGGCTTCGAGCTTGCCGTCCTTGAGCTTGCGCTCCACCAGCGCCATGACGTTGTCCTTGAAGGTGTCGTGGTACTGCTCCGGGTCCCATTGCTCGGTCATGTCGTCCACCAGGCGCTGGGCCATGTCCACTTCCTTCTTGCTGACCTTGGCGTCCAGCCCCTCGAGTCCGACGTCTTCCGCGGACCGTACCTCGTCGGCCCAGCGCAGGGTGTTGAGCACCAGGGCGTCGCCCAGCGGCATGATCACCGCCAGGTGCTGCTTGGAGTGCATCACCAGGTTGGCCACGCCCACCTTGCCGGCTGCGCTCAGGGTGTCGCGGAGCAGGGCATAGACCTTTTCGCCGTTTTTGTCCGGCGCCAGGTAGTAGGGCTTTTCGAAGTGCAGGATGGAGATCTCCCGCGCCTCGACGAAGGTGAGGATGTCGATGGTGCGGGTAGCCTCGGGCAGGGCGTTGTGGATCTCGTCTTCGCTGAGCACCACGTACTTGCCCTTGCCGTGCTCGATGCCCTTGACGATGTGCTCGCTGGGCACCTCCTTGCCAGTGGTCTTGTTGATGCGCTTGTAGCCCACCGGATCGAGGCTGCGCTCGTCCAGCCAGTCGAAGTCGATGCCCGATTGCCGGGTCGCCGAGACGACCGACACGGGGATGTGCACCAGGCCGAAGCTGACGGCGCCTTTCCAGATCGAGCGGGGCATGGACGTTCTCCTCTTGGGGTGTCCCCTATGGATAGGCCGGCGATCCACCGGGTTCCGCCCTGGGGAACCCCGCTCCGCTGTTGGGTTCTACCCCCGGAACGACGATTTTGCCGTCGCAGGTGCAAGGTAGAGAGGAGCAGGGCGTGGACAGTGTCGATCAAGAAGTTTTGCGCATGACCCTGGCCTGGCGACAGGCCGGCCATGGCGTCAGCCTGTTCACCGTGGTCCAGACCTGGGGCAGCTCGCCGCGGCCGCCGGGTGCCATGCTGGCCTTGCGCGACGACGGCCAGGTCTGCGGCTCCGTGTCCGGTGGCTGCATCGAGGACGACCTGATCGCCCGGCTGCACGCCGGCCAGTTCGCCGGCAAGCGCCCGGAGGTCATCACCTATGGCGTCTCGGGTGACGAAGCCGCCCGTTTCGGGTTGCCCTGCGGCGGCACCCTGCGCCTGGTCCAGGAGCAGGTCGGTGACTGGCGCTGGGTCGAGCAACTGCTGCAACGCTGCGACGGCCATGAACTGGCCCTACGTGAGCTGGACCTGGCGACGGGCGAGGTGCGGATTTCCAGCACCACCCGCGACGAGCCGGTCGCCCTGGACGAGCACTGCCTGCGCCTGGTGCACGGACCGCGCTGGCGACTGCTGCTGATCGGCGCCGGTCAGCTGTCGCTCTATGTCGCCGACATGGCCGCCATGCTCGACTTCGAGGTGCTGGTCTGCGATCCCCGCGAGGAATTCCGTCAGGGCTGGGAGACGCGCCAGGCGCGTTTCATCCCGGGCATGCCGGACGACGCCGTGCTGGCGATCCGCCCGGACGAGCGCACCGCGGTAGTGGCCCTGACCCACGACCCCCGGCTGGATGACCTGGCACTGCTCACGGCGCTGCAATCCGACGCCTTCTATGTCGGCGCCCTGGGTTCGCTGCGCAACAACGACCGGCGGCGCGAGCGGCTGCTGCAGCTGGACGTGCCGGTGGCGGCGATCAATCGCCTGCACGGCCCCATCGGCTTGCACATCGGCAGTCACACGCCGCCAGAGATCGCCCTGTCGCTGCTGGCGGAGGTGGTGGCGGTCAAGAACGGCATCGCCCTGACCCAGAAGAAGCGCGCCCTGGTGGCGGTGGAGCAGGTCGCCTAGGGATGCCCGGCATTCAGGTGCTGATCCTCGCGGCGGGTGCCGGCAGCCGGTTCCGCGCCGCCGGCGGCGGCGACAAACTGCAGGCCACCTTGCCCGGGCCGTCCGAGCTGACGGTGTTGCAGGCGACCTTTCGACTGTGGCGAGGCCTGGGTCTGCCGTGCCTGGCCGTGGTCTCGGACAGCGCCCCCTGGCGCGCCGCGCTGGCGCGGCAGGAAGGGCTGGCGGTACTCAGCCTGCCCACCACCGGCATGGGCGACAGCCTGGCCGCGGCGGTGCGAAGGACGCCCGACGCATCCGGCTGGCTGGTCGCCCTGGGCGACATGCCCTTCGTGCAGCCCGCCACGGCCCGCCAGCTGCTGGAACTGCAGCATCCCGAGCGCATCGTCGTCCCGACTCACCAGGGCCGGCGCGGCCATCCCGTGCTCTTTGGTCGGAATTTTGCCGCTGCGCTGAGCGAACTCGCGGGCGACGAGGGAGCGAAACGGCTCCTGCGCGAGGGTGCGGTGCTAGAGCGGGAGGTGGCGGACGCCGGTATCCATCGCGACATCGATACCCCCGCCGACCTAGAAAATACCCGGCAACTGACCCGAGAACTTCCCCATTTCGCCGTTCTTCCAACGGAGGAGAACCGCTTTTGGGGACAGGCACTCATGAACGAAATCGAGTCCATGCTGGACTATCTCAAGACACGCGAACTGCAACTCACCACGGCCGAATCCTGCACGGCCGGCAAGGTGGTGGGATTGTTGTCGGAGATACCCGGCAGCGGCAGCTGCATCGAATCCGGTTACGTCGTCTATTCGCCCGAGGCCAAGCAGCGCCTGCTGGGCGTCAGGCCGGAAACCATCGAGCGGCACAATCTCACCAGCGAGGAGGTGGCGCGGGAGATGGCCGCCGGCGCCTTGCGCGACAGTCCGGCCCAGGTGGCCATCGCCAATACCGGGCTGGCCGGACCGGGTGGGGCGGACGGCATTCCACAGGGAACCGTCTGTTTCGCCTGGGGCTACCGCGTCGGTGACGACATCGTGCTCTATTCTGAAACCCAGCATTTTTCCGGCGACCGTGAGGCTGTGCAGCTGGCGGCGGCCCGGCACAGCCTCGGCGCCGTAGTGCCCTATCATCAACGTCTCGAACGCGAATCAGAGGAGAACGCCCGATGACCGAAGCCCTTCAGCGCGACATCATCCAGGCCCTGCAGGTACCCGAGCATTTCGATCCGGCCGAGGAAGCGGAGCGGCGCATCCAGTTTCTCAAGGACTATCTGCTGAATAGCCGCCAGGAAAGCTATGTGCTGGGCATCAGTGGCGGCGTGGATTCCTCCACCGCCGGTCGCCTGGCCCAGCTGGCGGTGGAGCGGGCGCGCGAGGAGAGCGGCAATGCGCGCCTCAGGTTCATCGCCATGCGCCTGCCCTATGGCGTGCAGCGTGACGAGGCGGATGCCCAGCGCGCCCTGCAATTCATCCAGCCCGACGAGACCCACACCGTCAACATCAAGCCGGCCAGCGACGCCATGCTCGCCTCGGTGCGCGAGGCCCGCGTGGCCTTCGATGACGAACTGCACGAGGATTTCACCCTGGGCAACATCAAGGCGCGCCAGCGCATGATCGCCCAGTACGCGGTGGCCGGCGCGCGCCGGGGTCTGGTGATAGGCACCGACCACGCGGCGGAGGCCCTGATGGGCTTCTATACCAAGTTCGGTGACGGCGCCTGCGATCTCACCCCCCTGCATGGTCTCAACAAGCGGCGGGTGCGGGCGGTGGCCGAATGGCTGGGCGCTCCCAACGAGCTGGTGCACAAGGTGCCGACCGCCGATCTGGAGTCCCTGTCGCCCGGCAAGGCCGACGAAGACGCCTTTGGCATCACCTACGCCGAGATCGACGATTTCCTGGAAGGCAAGGCGGTGAGCCCGGCCACCCTAGAGATCATCCTCAATACCTACCGGCGTAGCGCCCACAAGCGCAATCTCCCCTATACGCCTTTTCATTGAAATCAACGGGTTATATATAGTTTCTCACGTGATTTCTCGAATGCAGCCTTTAGGGTGATCGTCATCGTGATGTGCGCTTCGGTGCTCTTCAACCAGCATCGAGGCGGCGGTCTCTAATTTGGAATTCGCTTCATATACGTGCTCCAAGCAAATGATATAAAAGGACTTTTGCTGATTTTCCGTGCCTGTCGGCCATTGCGGTTTGGCTGAACTTTTGCGCGCTACCGGCGCTCAGACTCTTTCAGACACACCCGCGTGAGTGCTTCCGGTTGCAGTAGAGCCGCGGCTGTCTGGAGTGGCATCCCTAGGGGTGTCACTACGGGTTACCGATTCCCTTGAGGGGTTCGGCCAGCCGGGCCTCTTTGGCGGCAAGCCAAGCAGTAGCGGGTTCATGACCAAGGTCGCAGCGCCGGCGCGTTGCGACCTTTCACGCGTCTCAAGATGGAGTCAGGCTCGATGTCGAACACCGATCTCCCCGGTTCTTTTTCCACGCTTTCCCTCGATCCCGCTACCGCTGCCCAGACCCCGCGCATCGCCATAGAGTCGGTCACGCCGGCCGTGGACAATGGCCAGTTCGCCGCCAAGGGCATCGCCGGGCGCGTCGTCGAGGTGACCGCCAAGATCTTCGCCGATGGCCACGACAAGCTGGCCGCCAGCGTGCTCTGGCGTCAGGAGGGCGAGGAGAACTGGCAACAGGCTCCCCTGACCCTGGAAACCAACGATCTCTGGCGCGGCCGCTTCACGCCGCCCGCGGTGGGTCGCTACGAATTCGTGGTCCAGGCCTGGTGGGACGTCTGGGGTACCTATCGCTACGAAATCGAGAAGAAATACGCCGCGGGTGTCGGGCTGAACCTGGAATTGCAGGAAGGCCGCATCCATGTCGAGCAGGCCCTGTCCCGCGCCGAAGGTGAGCAGCGCGGCCCGCTGGAGGCGCTGCTGCAGCGACTGGACCAGGCCGGCAGCGAAGGCGACAAGGTCGCCGTGCTCCTGGCCGGCGAGGCCAGCCAGGCCATGGCACCGGTGGATGCCTATGTTCACCTGACCCACAGCATCGAATACCCGCTGGACATCGAGCGCCTGCGCGCCGAATTCGCCAGCTGGTACGAACTCTTTCCGCGCTCCATCACCGACGATCCCCAGCGTCACGGCACCTTCCGCAACGTGATCGGCGAGTTGCCGCGCGTGCGCGACATGGGCTTCGATGTGCTGTATTTCCCGCCGATCCATCCGATCGGCCTGGCCCACCGCAAGGGCAAGAACAATACCCTGGGGGCGGGCGCGGACCAGCCGGGCAGTCCCTATGCCATCGGCAGCCCGGATGGTGGCCATGACGCCGTGCACCCGGAGCTGGGGACCCTGGACGACTTCCGCGCCTTGGTGGCGGCCGCCGCCGACCATGGCCTGGAGATCGCCCTGGACTTCGCCATCCAATGCTCGCCGGACCACCCCTGGCTCAAGGAGCATCCGGGCTGGTTCTCCTGGCGGCCGGACGGCTCCATGCGCTATGCGGAGAATCCGCCGAAGAAGTACCAGGATATCGTCAACGTCGATTTCTACGCCAAGGATGCCGTGCCGGATCTCTGGCTGGCGCTGCGCGACGTGGTCTGGCACTGGGTCGAGCAGGGCGTGAAGATCTTCCGCGTCGACAACCCCCACACCAAGCCGCTGCCGTTCTGGGAATGGCTGATCGCGGACATCCGCGGTCGCGACGCCGATGTCATGTTTCTCGCCGAGGCCTTCACCAAGCCGGCCATGATGGCGCGCCTGGGCAAGGTCGGGTACAGCCAGAGCTACACCTACTTCACCTGGCGCAACACCAAGGCCGAGCTGACCGAGTATTTCACCCAGCTCAACGAACCCCCGCTGCGTGACTGCTACCGGCCGAACTTCTTCGTCAACACGCCGGACATCAATCCGGGCTTCCTGCAGACTAGCGGCCGGCCCGGTTTCCTGATCCGCGCCGCCCTGGCCACCATGGGCTCCGGCCTCTGGGGCATGTACGCCGGCTTCGAACTCTGCGAGGGCGCTCCGCTCACGCCGGGCAAGGAGGAGTACCTGGATTCGGAGAAATACGAGCTGCGCCCGCGTGATTTCTATGCCCCGGGCAACATCATGGGCGAGATCGCCCAGCTCAACCGCATCCGCCGGCAGAACCCCGCGCTGCAGACCCACCTAGGGCTGAAGATCTACAACTGCTGGAACGACCAGATCCTCTATTTCGGCAAGCGCACCGACGACCTGGGCAACTTCATCCTGATCGCTGTCAACCTGGATCCCTTCAACGCCCAGGAAGGCCATTTCGAACTGCCGCTGTGGGAGCTGGGTCTCGACGATCACGCCACCACCTACGGCGAGGACCTCATGACCGGGCACCGCTGGGCCTGGCACGGCAAGACCCAGTGGACGCGCCTGGAGCCGTCGATGCCCTTCGGCATCTGGCGCATCCAGGCGGGCCACTAGCGCTACCTCGGGCGGCGCGGGCCAGGCGGTGCGGACAGCTCCGCACCGCCTGGCCCGGCCGTCATCACTGCCGGGCGGCAAGGACGACCGGTACACGCATTCGATTCAGACGCCCTGTTAAGGACCTGACGACATGGCAAAATCCAATAAAGCTCGTTCCCGCAAACCCGCTGCCTTCATCGACGATCCGCTCTGGTACAAGGACGCGGTCATCTATCAGGTGCACGTGAAGTCGTTCTTCGACTCCAACAACGATGGCATCGGCGACTTTCCCGGCCTGATCGAGAAGCTCGACTACATCGCCAGCCTGGGCGTCAACACCATCTGGCTGCTGCCGTTCTATCCCTCGCCACGGCGCGACGACGGCTACGACATCGCCGAATACCGCGGCATCCATCCCGACTACGGCACCATGGCCGATGCCAAGCGCTTCATCGCCGAGGCCCATGCCCGTGGCCTGCGGGTGATCACCGAACTGGTCATCAACCACACCTCCGACCAGCATCCCTGGTTCCAGCGTGCCCGCCGCGCCAAGAAGGGCTCGGCGGCGCGCAACTTCTACGTCTGGTCCGATGACGACCAGAAGTACGACGGCACCCGCATCATCTTCCTCGACACCGAGAAGTCCAACTGGACCTGGGACCCGGTCGCCGGCCAATACTTCTGGCACCGCTTCTATTCGCACCAGCCGGACCTGAACTTCGACAATCCCCAGGTGATGAAGGCGGTCATCTCCATCATGAGGTACTGGCTGGACATGGGCGTCGATGGCCTGCGTCTGGACGCCATCCCCTACCTGGTGGAACGCGACGGCACCAACAACGAGAACCTGCCGGAGACCCACGCGGTACTCAAGGAAATCCGCGCCGAGATCGACGCCAACTACCCCGACCGCATGCTGCTGGCCGAGGCCAATCAGTGGCCGGAAGACACCCAGCTGTACTTCGGCGATGGCGACGAATGCCACATGGCCTTCCACTTCCCGCTGATGCCGCGGATGTACATGGCCATCGCCCAGGAAGACCGCTTTCCCATCACCGACATCCTGCGCCAGACCCCGGAGATCCCGGCCAACTGCCAGTGGTCGATCTTCCTGCGCAACCACGACGAACTGACCCTGGAGATGGTGACCGACCGCGAGCGGGACTATCTCTGGAACTACTACGCCTCGGATCGCCGCGCACGCATCAACCTCGGCATCCGTCGTCGCCTGGCGCCCCTGCTGGAGCGCGACCGTCGGCGTATCGAACTGCTCAACAGCCTGCTGCTGTCGATGCCCGGCACCCCGACGATGTACTACGGCGACGAAATCGGCATGGGTGACAACATCCACCTGGGCGACCGCGACGGCGTGCGTACCCCGATGCAGTGGTCGGTCGACCGCAACGGCGGCTTCTCCCGCGCCGACCCAGCCAGCCTGGTGCTGCCGTCGATCATGGATCCGCTCTATGGCTACCAGGCGATCAACGTCGAGGCCCAGTCGCGCGATCCCCATTCGCTGCTCAACTGGACGCGGCGCATGCTGGCCGTGCGCAAGCAGCAGAAGGCCTTCGGTCGCGGCACCCTGAAGATGCTGTCGCCCACCAACAGACGCATCCTGGCGTACCTGCGTGATTTCACTAACGCCCAGGGCGAGCACGAGACCATCCTCTGCGTGGCCAACGTCTCCCGCGCCGCCCAGGCGGTGGAACTGGATCTGTCCAGCTTCGCCGGTCAGGTGCCGGTGGAGATGATCGGTGGCAGCGCCTTCCCGCCCATCGGCCAGCTGCCCTACATGCTGACCCTGCCGCCCTATGGCTTCTACTGGTTCTACCTGGCCGGCAACGAGCAGATGCCCGCCTGGCACACCGAACCGCCGGCGCCGATGCCCGACTACCAGACGGTGGTCATCAAGCGGCACCTGCAGGAATTGCTGGAGGGTGAGCCGCGCCGCATCTTCGAAGAGGTGCTGCCGGTCTATCTGCCCAAGCGGCGCTGGTTCGGTTCCAAGGACGAAGCCATCACCAGCGTGCGCCTGGACTATGCGGCCCAGATCAACACGCCCAAGCTGCCGGTGATGTTCAGCGAAGTGGTAGTGACCAATGCCAAGGGCGAAGAGCGCTATGCGCTGCCCCTGGGCTTCCTCGCCGAAGAGGACCAGCATTGCAGTCCGCTGGCCACCCAGCTGGCCCTGTCGCGCATCCGCCACGTGCGGCGCGTGGGCCTGGTGACCGATGCCTTCGCCCTGACCAGCTTCGTCCACGGCGTGTTCGACGCCTTCCGCAAGGGCGCCAAGATCGCTTCGCCGTCCGGCGAGCTGAGCTTCGAGGTCTATGACCAGCCCGAGGACTTCGCGCTGGATCCGGACATCGAGATCAAGCACCTGGGCGTCGAGCAGTCCAACAGCTCGCTGATCGTCGGCGACCACCTGATGCTCAAGCTGATCCGCAAGGTGGCACCGGGCATCCATCCGGAAGTTGAGATGGGGCGCTACCTGGCCCAGGCCGGCTTCGCCAACATCGCCGCGACCCATGCCGTGGCCCAGCGCATCGCGCCGGATGGCACCCCGCATGTGCTGATGCTGGTGCAGCAGCACATCCACAACCAGGGCGATGCCTGGACCTGGAGTCTGGACGGTCTGGATCGCGTCACCCGCGATCTGCTCAGCGGCGGCATCTCCGACGTGGAGAACGAGTTCACCGCCATGGGCGATCTGGCGGCCTTCGCCGGCGTACTGGGCAAGCGCCTGGGCGAGATGCATCGGGTGCTGGCGCAGCCCACCGAAGACGCGGCCTTCGCCCCCGAAATCGTGGACGCCCAGGCGGCCAAGGACCTGGCGCATCGCGTTCGCGTCCAGGTGGACGGTGCCCTGGACACCCTGCAGGGCATGAGCGACAAGCTCGATGCCACCGGCAAGGAGCTGCTGCAGGGCCTGGTCGGCAAGCGCGAAGCCCTGGCCAAGCGCATCGAGGCTTTGGCGGCTGATGTCGAAGGCGGTATGCGCATCCGTGTCCATGGCGATCTGCACCTGGGTCAGGTGCTGGTGGCCCAGGACGACGCCATCCTCATCGACTTCGAAGGCGAGCCGGCGCGGTCGCTGGAAGAGCGGCGCGGCAAGTACGGTCCGCACAAGGACGTGGCCGGGGTGCTCCGCTCCTTCGACTACGCGGCGGCCATGATCACCCAGTCGAGCAACGCCGGCGCCGATACCTCGGAAGAGCATCTGCAGCTGCGTGCCAAGGCGGCGGAGACCTATCGCAATGCCTCGTACGCGGCCTTCCTGGAAGGCTATCGCGCGGCGGCGGCCGGTATTGGCCACCAGTGGGGCGAGCGCGGCGAGCAGGCGGCGCTGGATCTCTACAGCCTGGAGAAGGCGGTGTATGAGATAGGCTACGAGGCTGCCAACCGACCCACCTGGATCAACATCCCGCTACGTGGCGTCGCTGCCATCGTCGAGACCCTCTTGTCCGGAGCCCGCGCATGACCGATCACAACACCGCTCTCGTCGCTCCCCTGGACGACGCCCGGCTCTCGGCTGCCGAAGCCGAGTCGCTGGCCCGCGGCGAGCACGGCAATCCCTTCGCCGTGCTCGGTCCCCATCCCGATGGCGAGGGCGTGATCGTCCGCGCCTTCCTCCCCAACGCCCTGGGCGTGGAGCTGGTCGATCGCGTCAGCGGCCGGCCCCTGGCCCAGATGCAGCCGGGGCGGGTGCCCGGGCTGTTCGTCACGCGGCTGGAATACGCCGCGCCCTACAAGCTGGTCATCCGCTGGCCCAGCGGCGTGCAGGAGACCGAGGATCCCTATTCCTTCGGTTTGCTGCTGGGGGAGACCGATCTCTATCTGTTCAACGAAGGCCGCCACCGCAACCTCGGCGAGACCTTTGGCGCCCAGCGCTGCCAGGTCGACGGCGTGGAGGGCGTGCGCTTCGCGGTCTGGGCACCCAATGCCCGCCGCGTCTCGGTGGTCGGCGACTTCAACAGCTGGGACGGGCGCCGCCTGCCCATGCGCCTGCGCGCCAACAGCGGCGTCTGGGAGCTGTTCGTGCCGCGCCTGCCGGTCGGCACGGCCTACAAGTACGAGATCCTCGGCCAGCACGGCGTATTGCCGCTCAAGGCCGATCCCATTGCCCTGGCCGCGGAGTTGCCGCCGCGCACCGCCTCGGTGGTGGCCGACAACAAGCCCTTCACCTGGCACGACCAGGACTGGATGGCCCGCCGTCGCGAGCTGCAGGGCGTGGAAGCGCCGATTTCGGTCTATGAACTGCACGCCGGGTCCTGGCGCCGCGAAGGTGGTGACGAAGGGCGTCAGTACAACTGGCGCGAATTGGCCGAGCGCCTGATTCCCTATGTCCGCGAGATGGGCTTCACCCATATCGAGCTGCTGCCGATCATGGAGCACCCCTTCAGCGGTTCCTGGGGTTACCAGCCGTTGGGCCAGTTCGCGCCCACCTCGCGCTTCGGCACCCCGGCGGATTTCGCCGCCTTCGTCGATGCCTGCCACCAGGCCGACATCGGCGTCATCCTCGACTGGGTACCGGCGCATTTCCCCACCGACGAACACGGCCTGGCCCGCTTCGACGGCACCGCGCTGTATGAATACGAGCATCCCTTCGAAGGCTTCCACCAGGACTGGAACACCTACATCTACAACCTTGGACGTCACGAGGTGCACGGTTTCATGCTGGCCTCGGCCATGCACTGGCTCAAGCATTTCCACATCGACGGCCTGCGGGTGGATGCCGTGGCTTCCATGCTCTACCGCGACTATTCGCGCAAGCACGGCGAGTGGATCCCCAACATCCATGGTGGTCGCGAGAACCTGGAAACCATCGCCTTCCTGCGGCACCTCAACGAGGTGGTCCACGAGGAAGCGCCGGGTGCGCTGGTGATCGCCGAGGAATCCACGTCCTGGCCGGGTGTGAGCGCACCGGTCAGCGAAGGTGGCCTGGGTTTCGACTTCAAGTGGAACATGGGCTGGATGAACGACACCCTCCACTACGTAGAAGAGGACCCGGTCTATCGCCAGTACCATCACCACCAGATGACCTTTGGCCTGGTGTACGCCTGGTCCGAGCGCTTCATGTTGCCCATCTCCCACGACGAGGTGGTGCACGGCAAGGGCTCGATGATCGAGAAGATGCCGGGCGACGTCTGGCAGAAGTTCGCCAATCTGCGCACCTACCTGAGCTTCATGTGGACCCACCCAGGCAAGAAGCTGCTGTTCATGGGCTGCGAATTCGGCCAGTGGCGCGAGTGGAGTCATGACCGCGAGCTGGACTGGTTCCTGCTGGAGCACGGCACTCACCGCGGTGTGCAGCAGTTGCTGGCCGATCTCAACCAGCTCTATCGCTATGAGCCGGCGCTGCACGAGCGCGATCACCTGCCCGAGGGTTTCGACTGGGTGGTCGGCGACGACAATGGCAACAGCGTCTTCGCCTGGCTGCGCAAGGACGCCCAGCAGCAGCCCTTGCTGGTGATCGCCAACTTCACGCCGGTACCGCGGCATGACTACCGGGTGGGCGTGCCGTCGCTGGGCCATTGGCAGGAGATCTTCAACAGCGACGCCGAGCGCTACGGTGGTTCCAACCTGGGCAACGGCGGTGGGGTGAACGCCGAGGAGATCGGCGCCCATGGTCAGCCAGCCTCGCTGAATCTGCAGTTGCCACCCCTCGGTGTGCTTGTGTTCAAGCCGCAGGGCTGATCCGGGAGCGTCTCGCAAGGGACGCGCTGCGCTGACAGGCATCCCCGTTCTGGGCGATGCTTGTCAGGCATCTGGCAACCGAGAGCACCATGATCGATCTCGCCGAATGGAATCTGACGGTTCCCGTACCCATGCCGGTGGCCCAGGTACAGACCGCCGAACTCAACAGCAGCGCCTTTCGCAGCCCCTATCTCGTGCGTGGTGAGGGAGGGTCGCTGCTGTTCTGGGTCCCCGTGACCGGAACCCCGCAACCCTTCTACAGCTATCCCGCCACCGAGTTGCGCGAAACGCGTCCGGACGGCAGCGCCTATGCCTGGAAATATCGCGAGGCCGATGCGCTGCTGCAGGCCGAAGCGGCGGTGCAGCAGGTGCCCTCACGACCCGAGGTCATCATCAGCCAGATCGAGGACCAGACCGCCGCGCCGGAAGCGTCCCAGGCGCTGTTGCAACTGGTCTATCGAGTGGAAAGCGCGGCCACTGGCAAGGGGCAGGTCGAGCAGGGCCAGCTCATCGCCCGGTTGCGGGAAAGCCCCACCGACAGTCCCAAGGACGTCATCCTGCTGGAGCATCTGCCGCTCAACAGTCGCTTCAGTTATGACATCAAGCTGGCGCGTACCGGAGTGCTCACTGTACGCGCCCATGGCGCCGGTTCACGCAACGGAGATCTGGGTCTGCAACTGGACAGCGCCTGGAGCAGCCATCACCTGTATTTCAAGGCGGGCGCCCGCTTGCGCGATGGGGAAGGGCCCGCCACCGAGGGCGGGCGTGTGCTGTTCTACCGGCTGATCTCCATGCACCAGCCCAACAACCGATAGGGCACGCCCTAGGTGGCGTGCTTTTCCTGCTGCTTGCGTTCTTCGCGGCGGTCGTTGCTGACCTTGAGCTTCTTGGCGCGGCTCTCCAGGGCGAAGTAGAGCACGGCGGCAATCAGCAGCGGGACGATGAAGTACAGCGTCCGGTAGCCGAGCAGGGCGGCGATGATCTTGCCCTGGGAGAGGCCGTCGTTGGCCAGCAGGGCGATGAACACCGTCTCCAGCACCCCGACCCCGGCCGGGATATGCACGATGACCATGGCGATGCTGGACAGCAGCAATACGCCGAGCACATGCAGATAGTCCACCTGACGGCCCAAGAACAGGTAGACGATGGCGGCCATGGCCATCCAGTTGATCGAGGACACCAGCAGCTGCAGGCAGGCCATGCGCAGCGAGGGCAAGGCGAGGCGCTGCTTGCGCACCGTCCATTCGCGCTGCTTGGCGAAGGCGCAGACGCCCAGGTAGAAAACGATGAAGGCCAGCAGACCAAAGCCGATCAGTCGCAAGGTGGTATCACCGACGAACCAGTTCGGCGGCATGTCCACCACGCCGCTGACGAAGATGCCGCCGGCGAGCAGGACATACCCCAGCCAGTTGGTGGCGATGCTCAGGGAAAAGATCCGGGTGATGGTGCCGCTGGACAGGCCCAGCCGCGAGTAGAGGCGATACCTCATGCCGATGCCGCCGACCCAGGTGCTTAGGGTCAGGGTAAAGGCGTAGCAAATGAAGGACACCAGAAACACCTGACGCTTGACCAGCTTGTGGCCGCAATAGGCGCGCCCGATCAGGTCGTAGCAGCCATACATGATGTAGGACAGCACCACCAGGCCGCCGGCCATGGCCAGGGTGGTCCACTTGTAGCCGGTAAAGACCTTCCAGACTTCGCCCCAGTCGACCTTGCGGGCATAGATCACCAGCAGCACCACCACCGCGATCAGGAACACCCAAGTGAGAATCTTCTTGGCCAGGACCCAGTGCTTATTCTGCGGTTTGTCGGCGGCCTGCTGGTCCGCCTCGTCGTCGGCGTGGTCCAGGGTGTCGCTGTGGCTGCTCATCGTTGCGGATACCTTGAGATCGAGGAATCGACCCGGTCCTGGGTTTCGAGCTCGGGCTGCACCGGCGGACTCACCAGTTCGATCTTGGGGGTATGACCGGGCAGCCAGCCGACCCAGGCGGGAAAGTGGCGCAGGAAGTGAAAGACCAGCATCGTCTTGGCCAGGTGCCAGTAGGTGCGCTTGGGCACCTTGCTGCTGTCGACGTGCTCGCAGTGATTCTGGATCAGGGTTTCCAGGCGACCGCGCAATTCACGGTTGAAGGCATGGTCGTGGAAGATCAGGTTGCATTCGAGATTGAGCGAGAGACTCAGGGGGTCGAGGTTGCTCGAACCCACGGTGGACCAATGCTCGTCCATGGTCGCCACCTTGCCGTGCAGGGGGCGCAGGCAATATTCGTAGATCTCCACCCCGGCCTTGACCAGGTAGTTGTAGAGCATCTGGGCGCCGACCTTGACGATGGCCATGTCCGGCTCGCCCTGGACGATCAGCACCACGCGGACGCCGCGCTGCGCCGCATTGCGCATCTCCCTGAGCAGCCGATAGCCGGGGAAGAAATAGGCATTGGCGATAACCACCTCGCGCTTGGCGTTGCGCAGCATCTCCAGATAGTGCTTTTCGATATCGGCACGATGCTCGTCGTTGTCACGGAACACCAGCAGCGCCTGGGCATTGCCGGGATTGCGATTGTCGGCCGGCTTCTGCGAGCGCTTACCCCACCAGCGGTGGGTCTCCTCGGGGGAGTTGATGGCGTCGCGGGCGAAGCGGTGGATGTCATCGACGATGGGGCCTTCGACCTCGACGGCATAATCCTGCTTGGCCTCGGGCCCGAAGTCGCCCAGGTGCTCGGCGGAATAGTTGATGCCACCGATGAAACCCAGGCGGGCGTCCACCACCACGATCTTGCGATGTAGGCGGCGGAAGAGGTTGGTCCTCATGCCCATAAGCAGGGGGCGCGGATCGTAGTAGCGAAAGCGCACCCCGGCATGGACCATCTCGTCGATGAAGTCCTGCGGCAGGTCCGGCGAGCCGTAGGCATCCACGGTGATGTCCACCTGGACACCGCGCTTGGCCGCCGCGACCAATTCCTCCTGCAAGGCCTTGCCGACCTTGTCGTAAAAGAGGATGAAGGTCTCGATGATCACCTCGCGCTCGGCTTCGCGGATCGCCTCGAAGACCCGTGGAAAGAAGTCCTCGCCGTTTTCCAGCAAGGCGATGCGGTTTCCGTCCCGCCATTCGAAGTTCATAGGTGGAAGTCCGCAGCCAGGGGAGCGTGGTCGGAAAGGTGCGACCACGGCTGATTGCCCAGCACCTGTGGGCGCCCGACACTGACGTTACGGGTATAGATGCGATCCAGGCAGAGCAGGGGCCGCTTCGCCGGGAAGGTCTTGGGCAGGCGCCCCGCGGTCTTCATGAACACCTCTTCGAGGCCCGCGCCCTGGCCCAGGATGTCGTTGGCCTTCTGGCGCCAGTCGTTGAAATCCCCCGCCACCACGACGGGAGCGTCGCTGGGCAGGGAATTGATGTGTTCGCAGATCAGCTTCATCTGCATCTGGCGGTGCTTTTCCCGCAATCCCAGGTGTACGCAGATCACGTGCAGATCCACACCCTGATCCGGAACACGCAGGACGCAGTGCAGCATCCCGCGCTTTTCCGGTCCGGCGATGGAAATGTCGAAGTTGTCGTAACTTACGATGGGAAACTTCGACAGCACCGCATTACCGTGATGGCCATCCGGGTAGACCGCATTTCGCCCGTAGGCGAAATCGGTCCACATGGAATCGGCCAGGAACTCGTACTGCGGCGCCGCCGGCCAGTTCTCGAAGCGCAACGGGTGCTTTTCGTGGGTACCCAACACCTCCTGCAAGAAGACAATGTCCGCTGACACCGTCCGCACCGCCTCGCGCAATTCCGGCAAGATGAACTTGCGGTTGAAGGACGTGAAGCCCTTGTGCGTGTTGATGGTCAGGACCTTGAACGAAAAACCCTGTTGCGCGTCCGTCATGCCTGGCGCTTCCTCCGCTTGGTCTGGGTCAGCTCGAACAGCAATACCGAGCGTCCGGTGACCTGATAGGTGTCTCCGAAGTTGAAGACGTCGCCGGCATCCAGGTCGGGCTGATTGGTGTCCAGCTGCAGGGACCAATGCTCGCCCATGGGGACTTCCGGCAGGGTGAAATCCACCACGTCATAATGAGCATTGACCAGAATCAGCAGCGAGGTATCCGCGCCCTTGCGACGAATGCCGGTCGGTTGGGCCCGGCCATCGAGCAGGATGCCCATGCACTTGTTGCTGCCGTCCTGCCATTGCTCGTCGCCCATCTCGGTGCCACCGGGTTGCAGCCAGGTGACGTCCTTGACGCCCAATTCCTCGTTGTAGGCGCCGGTGAAGAAGCGGCTACGACGCAGCAGCGGATAGCGACGACGCAGGTCGATCAGGTTGCGCACGTATTCCTGCAGTTCGGCGCTCTTCTCGCTGATCTCCCAGTTGACCCAACCGATCTCGCTGTCCTGGCAGTAGGCGTTGTTGTTGCCGCCCTGGGTCCGGGCGAATTCGTCGCCGGCCAGCAGCATCGGCGTGCCCTGGGAGAGGAAGAGGGTGGCCAGCAGGTTGCGCATCTGGCGATAGCGCAGCTCGATGATTTCCGGATCGTCCGTCTCGCCTTCGGCGCCACAGTTCCACGACAGGTTGTGGGAGTGACCGTCGTTGTTGTCTTCGCCGTTGGCCTCGTTGTGCTTGTCGTTGTACGACACGGTATCGGCCAGGGTGAAGCCATCGTGGGCGGTCACGAAGTTCACGGACGAATAGGGCTTGCGACCGCGACGATTGAACTTGTCGCCGGAGCCCAGGAAGATCTTCGCGAAGTCGCCGATCTTGTCCTCGTCACCCTTCCAGAAGGCACGGGCGGTGTCGCGGAAGGTGTCGTTCCACTCCATCCAGCCGGGCGGGAAGTTGCCCACCTGATAGCCGCCAGGGCCGCAGTCCCAGGGTTCGGCGATGAGCTTGGTCTCGGCCAGGATCGGGTCCTGACGGCAGGCGTGCAGGAAGCCGCCGCCCTCGTCGAAGCCGTCCGGCTCGCGACCCAGGATGGTGGCCAGGTCGAAGCGGAAGCCGTCCACGCCCATCTCGGTGGCCCAGTAGCGCAGCGAGTCGGTCACCATCTGCAGCACGCAGGGGTGGCTCATGTTCAGGGTGTTGCCGGTGCCGGTGTCGTTGATGTAGTAGCGCGCATCATCGGGCATCAGGCGGTAGTAGTTGGCGTTGTCGATGCCCTTGAGCGAGAGGGTCGGGCCCATCTCGTTGCCTTCGGCGGTGTGGTTGTAGACCACGTCGAGGATGACCTCGAGGCCGGCGTTGTGCATGCGCGCGACCATCACCTTGAATTCGCCGATGGACTGGCTGGCCATGTAGCGCGAGTGCGGGGCGAAGAAGGCCAGGGTGTTGTAGCCCCAGAAGTTTCTCAGACCCTTTTCCAGCAGGTGGTTGTCATCGAGGAAGTAGTGGATCGGCATCAGTTCGACGGAGGTGATGCCGAGCGACTTGATGTAGTCGATGACCTCGCTTTCCTGCAGACCGGAGAAGGTGCCGCGGGCGCTTTCCGGGACAGCCGGGTGCTGCATGGTGTAGCCACGGACGTGGGTCTCGTAGAACACGGTGCGATCACGCGGCACGCGCGGGTGGGTGGTGTTGCCCCAGGTGAAGGCGGGGTCGATGACGCGGCAGCGCGGCATGAAGGGCGCGCTGTCACGCTCGTCGAAGGACAGGTCACCATCGGGGTGGCCGATGGTGTAGCCGAACAGGGCGTCGTTCCACTCCAGCTCGCCCACGATCTGCTTGGCATAGGGATCGATCAGCAGCTTGTTGTGGTTGAAACGATGGCCATTCTGCGGCTCGTAGGGGCCATGCACGCGATAGCCGTAGAGGGTGCCGGGACGGGCGTCGGGCAGATAGCCGTGCCAGATCTCGTTGGTGAATTCCGGCAGTTCGATACGCTCGATTTCTTCCTTGCCTTCGTCGTCGAAGAGACAGAGTTCCACCTTGGTGGCGTTGGCGGAAAAGATGGCGAAGTTCACGCCGGAGCCGTCCCAGGTGGCGCCCAGGGGGTAGGGCAGCCCTTCACGAACACGAGACTTGGACTTGCTGATGAAAGTGGTCGCTTCGGTTAACGGCTTGTTGGACTCGGTTGAAGTCATTTCGACGCTCTCGGGATAGCTAGGAAGGAAGTAGCTCTGACTCGGCTCTCAATACCTGCCGGTGGCTGAATCGATACAGATCCGGCTACCTGCATATGAAAGGCCCGACGCAGCGCAGTTCCGAGCCCTGATGGCGAACCGACAAAGCGTTGTTTTTTCAGGAAAAATCAGGAAAACGGCGATAACGCAGATACCGCAGCGAGGCGGCAGGGGGAAGGCCTGGCCGAGCGGCCAGGCCGAAACATCACATCACTCGGTGGCGGCGGGCTTGGCCGTGGTCGCCTTGGCGCGGGACGCGCGCGGCTTCTTCGGCGTGGCCGGTGCTACACCTACGCCGGTAGCCTCGACATTGGCGTCGGCCTTGGCCTTGCTGGCGGTGGTCTTGCTCGCGCCGGTCTTGCCTGCACTGGGCTTGACCGCCTGCTTGACCTTGGAGGCAACCTTCTTGGCCGCCGATTCCACCTTCTCGGTTACCGACTCACCGGCCGCTGCGGCTTCGGTAGCGGCCTTCTCGCTGCCACTCTTGGTCTTGCCGGTGGTGCGGGCCTTGCTGGCGACGGGCTTATCCGCGCTCGCTGCAGCAGCCTTGGTCGCGCGAGGCTTCTTGGCCGCGGTCTTCTTGGCCACGCCTTCCTGTTCGGCTTCGTACAGTCGAGTCGCCATCTCCCAGTGGCGATCGTGTTCGTGGGCCGGCCGTCCTTCGGACTCCCAGATCTGATAGGCGAGCTGCTGGATGCGTTCGTCTTTTTGGGTCATTGCGGTGCGGCTCCTTGAGTGATGTCTTGTGTGCTGAGCAATCCAAGCGGAAAACGTGCCAGAACCTCGCCGACAGAAAGCTCTTTCTTCTGGTCATGGACAGATGCCGGGGCAAAAGTTTCCCCAAAACGGTACATGGACAAGGTTTCCGGAAGTTTTATCCGGGTGTCCTGCCAAGCCTCTGCAGAAAAGCGCAGATTCCCATCGTCCTGCATGAGGTCGGAGGCGTGCACCGGCACGATGACGATCACGGCCTGTCGCTCCCAGGTACGGGCGAAGGCCAGCACCTGATCGGCATGAGCACCCACTACGGTCAGGGGCAGGTAGCGACCTTCGGTGAACAGTTGTGGCTGCTGCTTGCGCAGTTGCAGGACGGCAGCCAGTACCTGTTGCTTGATCTCGCCGTTCTGCCAGGCATCCAGCGCAGCCTCGACGGAGGCGTGCTTGGCCAGCGCCTGCTGCCGCGGGGCATAGTTCACGGCACGGCGGTTGTCGGGCTCCACCAGGCTGAAGTCCCAGAATTCACCGCCCTGGTAGAGGTCGGGCACGCCGGGCGCGGTATTGCGCAGCAGCATCTGCACCAGGCCGTTCAGCGCACCGGCCGGAGCCAGTTCGCGAACCGCGGTGACGATCTCGCCGCGCAGGGCCCGGTAGTTGTCGTCGGTGAGCAGACCTTCGAGGAAGGCCTTGCAGGCCGCCTCGTAGTCGCCATTCGGCGCCCACCAGTCGGACTCCAGCTTCTCTTCGCGCAGGGCCTTTTCCTGCCACTGCAGCAGCCGCTCCAGATAGGCCTCCAGGCCCTTCTGGTCATCGGCCTGGAGATGCAGCGGCCAGCTGGCGAGCAGGGTCTGGTAGAGCATCAGTTCATCGCCCGGGGTCGGCGCCGGGGCATCGTTCCACTGGCCGCGCAGGGGGGCGGCCTGTTCCATCCAGCGGCTGACCTGGGCGATGTAGGCGTCCGGGCATTCCGACACGACAGCCAGGCGTGCACGGGTGTCTTCGCCACGCTTGTGGTCGTGGGTCGCGGTGGTCAGCATGTTGCGCGGGAAGTGCTCGGCACGCCAGCCGCTGGCCTGGTGGAAGGCACTGACCGGCTGGGCGAAATGCTGCGGATCGAAGCCCACGTCATTGCGCGACAGCAACGGCGCGGAGCGATAGCAGGCCGTGTCTTCCACCGCCTTGGCGGCGATCGGCGAGGTGAGCTGCTGGAACTTGGTGATGGCACGGCGCTGCTCGCGCCGGGCCACGCTGCCCACGGGCTTGTGACGTGGGGCGTCGCCACCCAGCCAGGCGCGCAGCTGTTCCAGCAGCGGTTGCTCCGCCTCACTGACGTGGGGACGGGCAGCTTCCAGCGCGGTATCGAACCACTGGGCGTCGTTGCCGACGAAGCCCGCCGCGCCGGCGTAGGTGCGATAGACCTTGAACTGCACGATCAGCTCCAGCAGCACCCGGCGGATGGCGCCCTGGCTGGTGTCGCGGGTGCGCCAGTCCTGCTGGGCCAGCAGGTGCAGGGTATGCACGGCCGATTCGAATTCGCTGTTCAGCGCGGTGGTGAGCACCAGGCGGCGCGCTTCCCGCACCTCTTCGAGGAAGTCCTCGGTGCGGCCGGTCCGCTCGGCCCAGAACTGGCGCAGCGGGGCTTCGCCGCTGGCGGCATGTTGCACCGCCGACACCTCGTTCATGAATTCGTAGCCGGTGGTGCCGTCGATGCCCCAGCCTTCCCGCAGCTGCTCGCCTTCGGCGAGGATCTTCTCGATGTAGATGGGGAAGCCGTCCTCCGGCGCTCCGCCGCTGCGGCTGGCGCAGAGGTCGTCGACGCGACGGCGCAGCTTGCGGCAATAGGCGCGCGGATTGGCCAGGCCGTCGATGTGATCCAGGCGCAGGCCGTCGAGCAGGCCTTCGCTGATCAGGCGGAAGATCAGCGAATGGGTTTCCTCGAACACCTCGTGGCGCTCCATGCGCAGGCCGCCCAGTTCGGTGATGTCGAAGAAGCGCCGCCAGTTGATGTCGTCCGAAGCGGTGCGCCAGCTGGCCAGGCGATAGTGCTGACTCTCCAGCAGGGCGTGCAGCCGCTCCTGGTTGGCGACCTGGCTACCCTCGAAAGCGGCGACCGCCTTGTCGATGGCGGCGGCGACGGCGGGATCCTTGGCGGCATCGGCCAGCTGGCGCTGGGCGCCGCGGGCTTCTTCCAGGTCCTTGGCCCGTGCCGAGAAGGCATCGGCGAACAGACTGAGCTGGGGCAGGTCGCTTTCGCGCAGGATTTGACCGTAGGTACCCGGATTGATCGGGAAGTGGTGGGCGTAGTACTCGACGCGGAAAGCGCCTTGCTCGGCGTCGAACAGCAGCTTGAGTTCGCCGGCCTGCAACACGTTGCCGTACGCGTCACCGAGGAAGGGCAGCAGCACCTGGCCTTGCAGATCCGGGTCGGGCCCGTACCAGTTGATGTCATAGAAGCCGGCGTAGCGGCTCTGGCGACCCCATTCGAGGATGTCCAGCCACCAGGCGTTTTCCGAGCCGCCCACGTTGGTGTGGTTGGGCACGAAGTCGGCGATCAGGCCCATGCCGTGTTCGCGCAGGCGGGCGACCAGGCGGCGCAAGGCCTCTTCACCGCCCAGCTCCGGGTTGACCCGGGTCGGATCGACCACGTCATAGCCGTGCACGGAACCGGCGCGCGCGGTGGTGATGGGCGAGGCATAGAAGTGACTGATGCCCAGCTTGGCGTAGTACTCCACCAGGGGCAGGGCGTCGTCGAAGGTGAAGTTCTTGTGGAACTGCAGGCGTACGGTAGCGCGCAAGCGACTCATCGAGTGTTCTCCGGATTGTTACGAGCAGTGCTCAGCACGCGTAGGCGTCGTTCAGGGGTAGCGGCATCCAGCAGGCGCTCGGCGGGGTCGTCCCAGCGGCGCAGCCAATTGGGGTGTTCGTTGGTGGTGCCGGGCAGGTTGGCCTGCTCCAGCTGACCCAGGGCGTCTTCCACCGGCAGGATGATCAGGGGCGCCGGGGTACGGCCGATGAAGTCGATGGCGGCATCGACGGCGGACTCGACGTTGCTTTCCCGGGTGTCGTCCAGCTCCAGCACCTTGGCCAGCTGCTGACGATCCTTGGCCCGCTCGTCGAGACGGTCCTGGCGCGAGGTGCCATCGGGCAGCAGCCCGAGTTCTTCCTGCCAGTCGGCGTCGCGGCCCTGCCACCAGCCGGTGAGGGTCGGCAGGTCGTGGGTGGTGGGCATGCCCATGGCCGTGTCCGACCACTGCGCAGCGGGCTTGAAGGCCTCGCCATCGCGCTCGAACAACAGCACCTGCATGCCCATGATGGCGCGCTCGGCCAGCCGCTCGCGAAAGCCCTCGGGTACGGTGCCCAGGTCTTCACCCATGACCACGCAGCGATAACGCCAGGATTCCAGGGCCACCAGCCGCAGCAGGTCATCGATCGGATAGGAGAGATAGGCGCCGTCGGCCGGGGAGGCACCCTCGGGCACCAGCCAAAGACGTTGCAGCCCCATCACATGGTCGATGCGCACGCCGCCGGCATGGGCGAAGTTGGCCCTGAGCATCTCGATGAAGGCGCGGAAGCCATGCTTGACCATGCCGGTGGGGGAGAAGGCGGAAATGCCCCAGCCCTGGCCCTTCTGGTTGAGCAGATCCGGCGGACAACCCACGGTGACCGAGGCCAGCAGCTCTTCCTGGCGACTCCAGGCCTGGCTGCCGCCACCGTCAGCGCCTACGGCGATGTCGGCGATCAGGCCGATCTTCATGCCCGCTTCGCGGCACTGCGCCTGGGCCGCGGACAGTCCTTCGCTGGCCAGCCACTGGGTGAAGGCATAGAACTCCACGTCCTGGGCATGGCGTTCGGCGAATTCGGCCACGGCCGGATTCTTGGGATCGCGATACTGCTGGGGCCAATGCTGCCAGCTGGGCGAGGCATCGCCCTGGGTGAAGGAGGCATGCAGGGCTTCGAAGCGGCAATGGTTTTCCAGGGCGTCGCCACCGTCGCGGCGGAAGGCCTCGAAGCGCTCGCGCAGCTCACCGCCAGCGGTGCGGAAGTCCAGGTGCAGGGTACGCAGCAGGCGCAGCCGCAGCCTGGCCAGGGCCGGCCAGTCGATCAGTTCCAGCTGCTCCAGGCGCTCGGCTTCCGCCTGCAGTCCGGCGCGCTGCATGGCCTGGCGTACGGGCTCGGCGCCCAGGACCAGCTCCGGCGCGGCATAGAGCACGTTGAAGAACACCCGACTCGACGGGGAGTAGGGGCTGTAGCGACTGCCGTCGGCGCTGAACATGGCGTGCAGCGGGCTGATGGCCAGGGCATCGGCGCCCTTGCTGCCTGCGGCCTTGGCGAAGTGCACCAAGCCCAGCAGATCGCCGGCGCCGCTGCCCCCTTCGCGCCTGAGGCTGTAGAGCTGCACGGCCAGCCCCCAGAGACGGGCCTGCTCGTCGCCGGTGGCGTCGGCGATGGTGAAGCAGCGTTCCGGCGCGACGGCCAGGGTCAGGGCTTCGCCATCGACCTCGGCCTGGTGATAACCGGCGGCGCTGATCGGCGCCAGCTGTCCGCGGTCGTCCACCTGACCGTCTAGACGCTCGCCGTCTTCCAGCTGCACCTGGTAGCGGACGCCACGCTTGAACTGGTCCGGCGCCCCGACCGGCTTGCCGACCACCGCCGTGATGAGCGGCGGCAGATGGTGCTTGTCGCCCACCTCGGCCAGCTTGCGCAAGCTGGTGTCGATCTCGTCGTCACTGTCCGCCGGCAACTCGATGGCCTTGAGCAGATTGCGCAGGGCCTCGGGGCTCACCCGTTGGCGCTTGCCGTCGTAGGCGGTCCATTCGATGGCGATGCCCGCGGCCTCCGCCAGTTGTTCCAGACGATCTCCACTCATGCCTTTTTCTCCAGCCAGACCAGTGCCGAGTGAGCGGCCAGGGTGCCGTCCTGGCGGGTCGGCGTAGCGCTGGCGTCACTGCTGTGCAACAGCTCGCCCTGGGGAGCCTCGTCCACCGGTACGGCCTTGTCGCTCAGGTTGAGTTCGATGGTCAGGCGGCTGCCGTCGGCGAGACTCCAGCGCGCCCGCACGGCGCGCTCGGCCAGGGCTTCGGCGCCCATGGGGCGAGCACCTTCCAGCCGCGGGAAGAGTTCGCGGCGGCGGATTTCCAGCAGCTCGCGATACAGCCCCAGCCAGGCGGCGTGGTCGGGCTGATCGGCTTCGCCGAAATTCGGCTTGGAGTCTACGAAGGTCTTGGCGGCGTTCGGATCGGGGATCTGCTGGCGATGCTCTTCGCTGGTGAAGAAATCGAAATCCTTGAATTCGTTGCGCCGGCCATCGCGGACCAGTTCGGCCAGCTCGTCGTTGTGGCTGGTAAAGAACAGGAAGGGTTGGCGACTGCCCCATTCCTCGCCGATGAACAGCAGCGGAATCATCGGGCTGAGCAGCAGCAGGGCGGTGGCGGCCTTTAGCGCCGGCTCGGGTGCCAGACGGGTCAGGCGCTCACCGAAGGCGCGGTTGCCGACCTGATCGTGGTTCTGCAGGAAGATGACGAACGCCGAGGCCGGCAGGTCCTTGCTGGGTTCACCGCGGGCCTTGCCATGGCGGGTCTGCTCGCCCTGGTAGATGAAGCCCTCGCCCAGGCAGCGCACCAGCTTGGCCGTGGCGTCCTCGGTGAAGTCCTGGTAGTAGCCTTCGTTCTCGTCGGTCAGCATGGGGTGGATGACGTTGTGCCAATCGTCCGCCCACTGCGCGTTGTAGTGCTTGCCACCCAGCAGCGTGGCCGTGTTGTCTTCGTTCTCCAGCATCAGGTGGATGTGGCGGCCCGGCTCGACGGTGCTGCGGATCTCCTCGGCCATCTCTTCGAGGAAGCCCTTGTCGTTGATGGCGTGCACGGCATCGAATCTGAGGCCGTCGAAGCGATATTCCATCAGCCACATCAGGGCGTTGTCGATGAAGTAGCGGCGTACCGCGTCCTGGCGGAAATCGATGGCCGCGCCCCAGGGCGTATGGATGTCTTCGCGGAAGAAGCGCTCGGCATAGGCGTGCAGGTAGTTGCCGTCCGGTCCGAAGTGGTTGTAGACCACGTCCAGGTAGACCATGACGCCATGGCCGTGGGCGGTGTCGATCAGCGACTTGAGGTCGTCCGGGGTGCCATAGGAGGCTTCCACCGCGTAGGGCAGGACGCCGTCGTAGCCCCAGTTGCGATCGCCGGGAAATTCCGACAGCGGCATCAGCTCGATGGCGGTGACGCCCAGTGCCGCCAGGCGCGGCACCAGCTTCTCGACGCCCGCGAAGCCACCCAGGGTGCCGACGTGCAATTCATAGATGACGCTCTCGTGCCAGGGGCGGCCCTGCCACTCGACGGTCTGCCAGTGGTAGGTGGTCGGGTCGATGACGATGCTGGGCTCGTGCACATCGCCGGCCTGGGCGCGAGAGGCTGGGTCGGGGACCAGCAGGTCCTTGATCTGGTAGCGATAACGGGTGCCGGCACCGCACTGGGCCTCCACCGCGAACCAGCCGTCTTGCTCGGCTTCCATGGGAAGGGTCATGCCACCTTCCAGGACCACCGACACGGCGTCGGCGCTGGGCGCCCAGAAGTGGAAGAGGGTGCGTTCCTTGCTCACCAGGGTGGCACCGGCACGGGTCTGCCAGGCATAGCCCCCGGTCACCGCGGCTGCGTCGCGCGAAATATCAGTCATGGATAGAGAACTCCCGAAACCGGACGGCAGAAAAGACGCTGCGGCCCAGTTGGCCGCAGGTGCTGTTATGACCGGTGAGAGTTGCTCAAAGTTGGGCGGGGAGAGCGCTTTTCGTCGGCCTTTTGCCGAGGGAAAAGCGCTTGGTAGTCAGGTTGCGCCTCAGGCGCCGACCTGACGTTCCTGGTGAGCGGTGGTCTTAAGCAGATCGAGGTACAGCGAGGCATAGGGCTTGGCGCATTCGGACCAGAAGAACGGGCCCTGCATGGCGCGGTGACGCATGGCCAGCAGGAGGTCCTGACGTTCGAACACACCCAGGGCGCGGTCGATGGCGCCGATGTAGTTTTCCAGCGACAGCGGGGCGAAGAGGAAGCCGGTGGTGCCGTCCTCGATGCTGTCGGCCAGGCCGCCGGTGCGGGTGGCGATCGGCAGGGAGGCGAAGCGCTGGGCATACATCTGGCTCAGGCCGCACGGCTCGAAGCGCGAGGGCATCAGCAGGAAGTCGCTACCGGCGTACATGCGCCGTGCTTCGGTCTCGCAGAAGCCGATGTGGGCACTGACGCGACCGGGATAACGCAGGGCCAGGGCCCGTACCTGACGCTCGATGTGCGGCTCGCCGCAACCGATGATCATTAGCTGGCCACCGCGGGCGACGATGTGATCGGCCGCCTCGATGGTCAGGTCGATGCCTTTCTGCTGGACCAGTCGGGAGACCACGGCGAACAGCGGGCCGTTGGAGGGCTCCAGGCCGAATTCCTCGCGAATGCGCGCGGCGTTGACCGCCTTGCCGTCCCAGTCCGATTCGGTGAATTGCTGGCACAGATGCGGATCGCTGCAGGCACTCCAGCCATCGTCGATGCCATTGAGCAGGCCGGTCAGCTTGCCGTCGCGGGCCTTGACCTGCAGCAGTCCTTCGAGGCCGCAACCGAATTCCGCGGTGGTGATTTCCTGGGCGTAGGTGTGGCTGACCGTGGTGATGTGGTCGGCATAGACCAGGCCGGCCTTGAGAAAGGACACCTTGCCCCAGAACTCCAGGCCCTCCATCTGGAAGGCGTGGGCGGGAATGTCCAGATCGGCCATGACCGAAGCCGGGAACAGACCCTGGTACGCCAGGTTGTGGATGGTGGTCAGGCAGGGGGTGCTGGCACCCTTCCAGCGCAGGTAGCCAGCAGCGAGCCCGGTCTGCCAATCGTTGAGGTGCAGCAGGTCCGGTACCCAGCGGATGGAGGCGTCGCCCAGGGCGAAATCGGCGGCAGCGCTGGCCAGGCGACCGAAGCGGATGTGGTTGTCGGCCCAGTCGGCACCGTTCAGGTCGCCATAGGGGTTGCCCGGGCGCTCATAGAGTTCGGGGCAGATCAGCACATAGACGACCAGGCCGTCTTCCAGGTTGACGCGACCGATCTCGCAGGCCGGCATGGCGGCGCGGGCGGCGATGCGGCCGACCATCTGCACGCGATCCTTGATCGCGGCCATCACCTGACGATAGCCGGGGATCAACACCCGGACGTCATGGGAGGCGGCGAGGGCACGCGGCAGGGCACCCGATACCTCGCCCAGGCCACCAGCCTTGACGAAGTCGGAAATTTCCGGGGTCACGAAAAGAATGCGTTTGCGACTTTCGACGACGGAGCTCAGCGTCAGCTGAGGCTCGTCCGTGCGCTTGCGAGGAGAGCTGGATCTGGTGGTGCGAGTGGCAGTTTCAACGGGCTCCAGAGCCCCAAATTTCCCCACGACGGCATTTGCCATGGTGCGCTCCCAATGCAGCAAGTTCGAGACTGAGGTTTACCTGATTGCTTCTTTCCTGAAGCTCGATGCTCCTGGTTCAAAAACGCCTACAGCCGAGCTGCTACAGCCTTTTTGCCGGTCACCTCTTCTTGAGATGTCTGGATCTGGGCGAGGACTGCTTCGCGGATTTCCAGATTGCTCTCGCACTGACTCACGGACAACGTCACAAGTTTCCCGCTCGAATGTTGCGGTCTTGCTTCGTATTGCCAGATGCATGCCCAAAAGCCGTCGCGGTTTGGGCTGGCACCCCTGAATAACCGCCAGGTGAACCGCTTGATGGTCACCTAATCGCCGCAATTGGCCGAAAAATCAGACTTCTGGCTGACGAACGACTGGCTCGTGCCTTTCGTCGGATAGTGGTGCGGGATGGGCATCGCGGCGTCCCAGTTCGGTCCGCAGTTTGGGCAGGCAGAGGGGGAATTCGCGGTTGATGTAGGTGATCAGCCGCTCGCGCACGAAGCAGCGCAGGTCCCAGTTCCTGGAGGAGTCGCCCGAGCTCACCAGCACGCGCAGCTGGATGGAGTCGTGGGATGCATCGGTCACTTGGAGCACGCAGACGCGTCCGTCCCACAAATGGGGCACCTCGGCACAGGCACGTTCCAATTCGGTGCGGATTGGCGCCAGTGGCAGGGAATAGTCAACCCATAAGAAGACTGACCCGATCAGGCTGGAAGACGAGCGTGTCCAGTTCTGGAAGGGCGTCTCGATGAAATATTGCAGCGGAACCACCAGGCGACGATCGTCCCAGATGCGCACCACCACGTAGGTGCCGGTGATCTCTTCCACCCGGCCCCATTCGCCTTCGACGATGACCACATCGTCCAGCCGGATCGGCTGGGTCACGGCGATCTGCAGGCCGGCGATGAGATTGCCCAGGACCGGTCGCGCGGCGATACCCGCGACCAGGCCCGCAACCCCGGCCGAGGCGAGCAGGCTCGCACCCACCTGGCGAACCGCCGGGAAGGTCATCAGCATCAGGGCGATGCCCACCAGCAGGACGATGAAGCTGAGGCTGCGCACCAGCACCCGGTTCTGCGTCTGGATCCGCCTGGCTCTCAGGTTGTCCGCCACGTCCACGGGATTGCGCAGGGCGATGGTCGCACCAACGGCCTTGACCGCCCTGAGGCCCAGCCAGGTAAAGGCGGCGATGCTCAGCAGACCGGTGAGGTGCTGTACGGCACGCAACAGCGGCAGGGCATCGGGTGCGGAATTCCAGACACCTTGCAACACCACCAGGGGCACGGCCAGGCGCGCGGGTTTCTCGGCGTACTTGACCAGGTTGCGCGCCAGCAGGAAGGGATTGGCCAGGCGGCGGATGGCCGCGAACGCCAGGGTCAGGGCGACGCTGCTGATCAGCAGGGCGACCCCCGCCGCGATCAGCGTGGTGATCCAGGGGGCGTTGAGCCAACCCGTCCAGTCGATGGCCGTCATGCGCAAGTTCCTCAGGCAGACGGCTCCCCGTGATCCAGAAAAGCTGACGCGCCGGAACCGCGGGGAGCCTTTCGAGACACCTGTTTTCCGACTGAGGGGCTTCGCCACGGTTCCCCGGATGCCCGGTAAACGAGCCCTGGACAGTAATACCACCCCGACAGGTGAAATGTCTGTCGCGCGGTGCTGGCTTTTTTCTGTCGATCAGTGGGGCAGGATGTCGCACCTCGCGTCTAAGCTCAGAGGAGGGTGCGCAGTAGGGGCAGGATAGGAGTAGAATTCGCGCCCCAACGAGATACGTCCAGTCAGATGGCGGACCTGCGGAGATCGAGACGGATTTATGAAACCAGTGGTAGTGGTCGTCGAAGACGAGAACATGTTGCTCGGGCTGATGGAAGAGGTGCTCGAAGGCGAAGGCTTTCAGGTGCATACCTTCGGTACCGCGGATCAAGCCTGGGAATACCTGTCGAGTGCGCGTCCGACGCCTGATCTGCTGATCACCGATGTCCGCATGCCGGGCGCCATCGACGGTCTGGAGCTGGCGCGCCGCGTCAAGCAGCAGTTGCCGGGTCTGCCCATCATCGTCTCTTCGGGCTATTTCGAAGAGCTGCAGCCCGAGCGCGCCCCGGATATCTACTACCTGCCCAAGCCCTGGCGCTTCGACGATCTGCTGGCCGGCTGCTTCCGCTTCCTCAATCAGCGCAAGGGCTGATTGCTGCTTTCCGCGGCCTGGTTCCAGGCTGTGTTCGCCTTTGTGGTGGAAGCGGGCGGTGTCCGCTATCGTCCAGCACCCTGCCTAAGCTGATTCCTTTTCGTTATTTATCTGACGATACTTAGATCGTTTAGCTTGGCCTCCGACAGGCATCGAGTCGATGCCGAGGGCGCGCTCCGGCGTGCCTGCCGACAAGGAGGCCTTCATGAATTCACTGTTCAAATCCCTGGCGCTGGCTATAGGCCTGGCAACGCTCGCGGTGCAGGCGAGCGCTGCCGATCTGGTGGTCGGCTACCAGACCGGTGTCGATCCCTCCAAGGTCGCTCAGGCCGATGGCCGCTACGATCAGGCGATTGGCCAGAAGATCGACTGGCGCCGTTTCAACAGCGGTCCCGAGGTCGTCGCCGCGCTGGCGTCGGGTGACGTGCAGATTGGCAATCTCGGCTCCAGCCCGCTGGCGGCGGCCACCTCCCGCAAGCTGCCGCTGGTGACCTTCCTCGTCTCCGCGCAAATCGATTCCGCCGAAGCCCTGGTCGTACGCGATGGCAGCGGGATCGACAGACCCGAGCAGCTGGTCGGCAAGACCATCGCCACGCCCTTCGTTTCCACCTCCCACTACAGCCTGCTGGGAGCCTTCAAGCACTGGGGCGTGGATCCGACCAAGGTCAAGATCGTCAACCTCAATCCCACCGAGATCGCCGCCGCCTGGCGCCGCGGTGACATCGATGGCGCCTTCGTCTGGTCACCCGCGCTGGGCGAGATCAAGAAGAACGGCAAGGTGCTCGCCGATGCCGCCCAGGTGGGCAGCTGGGGTGCGCCGACCTTCGAGGTCTGGGTGGCGCGCAAGGACTTCGCCGAAAAGCATCCCGAGATCATCGCCCAATACGCCAAGGTCACCTTGCAGGCCTTCGCCGACTACCAGGCGCACGGCAAGGAGTGGGATGCGCACTCCGAGCAGGCCAGGAAGATCGCTCGCCTGACCGGTGCCGATGCCGCGGACATCCCCGAATTACTGGCCGGCTCACGTTATCCGGATGCCCAGGCGCAACTCGGGCCCGATCTGCTCGGTGGCGGCACGGCCAAGGCCATCGCCCGCACCGCCGAATTCCTCAAGGAACAGAAGCGCATTCCCACGGTGCTCGACGATTACTCGCCCTATGTCAGCGCCGAATACGTCCGCAAGGCCCAATAGCGAGCCCCTTCACGCCACGATTCGCCCCTCTCCGGAGGGGCTTTTTTTCCCAGCCGACAGGAGCCGGTCATGAGTCGACTCACCCTGGAACAGGCCAGCCTCGGATTCGTCCGCCGTGGCCGCCGTCAACCGATCCTGCAGCGCCTCGACCTCGCAGTGGAGAAGGGCGCCTCCCTGGTCGTCCTGGGTCCGTCCGGCTGTGGCAAATCCAGCCTGCTCAACGTGCTCGCCGGTTTTCAATCCCTGGATGAAGGGCGCGTGCAGCTCGATGGCCGGACCCTGGCGGGGCCGGGTGGCGAACGCGGCGTGGTGTTCCAGGACGACGCTCTGATGCCCTGGCTCAATGCGCTCGACAACGTCGCCCTGGGCCTGCGCCTGCGCGGGCTGGGGCGTGCCGAGCGCGAGGCCAGGGCCCGCGGGATGCTCGAACTGGTGGGGCTGCCGCAGCATGCCGAGCACGCCATCGGCGAACTCTCGGGTGGCCAGCGCCAACGCCTGGGTCTGGCCCGCGCCCTGGCGGTGGATCCGGATTTCCTGCTGCTCGACGAACCCTTCGGCGCCCTCGACGCCCTGACCCGGGAACGCATGCAGGTGCTGCTGCTGGACGTATGGAAACGCACCGGCAAGGGCCTGTTCCTCATCACCCACAGCGTCGACGAGGCGCTGTTTCTGGCGACCGATCTGCTGGTGCTGGACGGACCGCCCGCGCGCATCGTCCGCCGCCTGGAAGTGCCTTTCGCCCGCCGCTATCTGGCGGGGGAGCCCGTTCGCGCGATCAAGGCCGATCCCCTTTTCGCCGAGCTGCGCCAGGAGCTGCTCGACCTCTTTCTGCAGGAGTCTCCCGATCATGTCCTCTGACACCCTGACAACCTCACTGCGCCATACCCGGGAACGCCGTCGACTGCACCTGGACCGCCGCCGCGTGGCAGCGCTGGGCACCCTGGCAGGCGTGGCGACGCTCTGGTGGAGCGCGACCCACCTGGGTTGGGTGGATACCCTGTTCCTGCCGTCGCCCGAACAGCTACTGGTCGCCCTGCAGGGGCTCCTCGCCGACGGCTATCTGGATGCCAGCCTCTGGCAACACCTGGGCACCAGCCTGCTGCGGGTGCTGGCGGCGCTGCTGGCGGCCGTGCTCACCGCGGTACCCCTGGGCATCGCCATGGGCCTCAACCCGACGCTGAACGCGGCGCTGGACCCCCTGGTGGAGTTCTATCGGCCGATTCCACCGCTGGCCTACCTGCCGCTGATGGTGATCTGGTTCGGCATCGGCGAGCTGTCCAAGGTGCTGCTGATCTATCTGGCGTTGTTCGCGCCCTTGCTGATCGCCACCGTGGGTGGGGTGCGCCGGGTCGATCCGGCGCGACTCCAGGCGGTGCGCTGCCTGGGCGCCTCGCGAGCGCAGGTGGTGCGGCACGTCATCCTGCCCAGTGCCTTGCCCGACATCCTCACCGGCCTGCGGATCGCCCTGGGGGTGGGCTGGTCGACCCTGGTGGCCGCGGAGTTGATCGCGGCCAATCGGGGACTGGGCTTCATGGTGCAATCGGCCGCCCAATTCATGGCCACCGACGTGGTGGTGGTGGGCATCCTGCTGATCGCCAGCATCGCCCTGTCCATCGAACTGGGCCTGCGCGCCCTGCAGCGGCGCTATGCCGGCTGGCAGTAGGGAGACGTCCATGCCTCTTACCTTCGAACGTCTGAGCCCCGCCCTCGGGGCACGCGTCCATGGCCTGGATCTGCGCGAGCCCCTGGACGCCGCCAGCCACGCGGCACTCCACCAGGGGCTGCTGGAACACCAGGTGCTGTTTCTGCGTGACCAGTTGCTGACGCCACGCCAGCAACGGGACGTGGCGGCTCATTTTGGCGATCTGCACATCCACCCGATCTATCCCAAGCATCCCGAGCAGCCGGAAATCCTGGTACTGGATACCGAGTTGAACGACCTGAGGGACAACGCGCTCTGGAATACGGATGTGACCTTCATCCAGACGCCGCCGCTGGGGTCGCTGCTCAGCGCGCGCCAGGTGCCTGCCTATGGCGGCGATACCCTCTGGGCAAGCAATTCCGCGGCCTATGCGGCGCTGTCCGCACCGCTTCGCGAGTTGCTCGACGGTCTCAGTGCCTGGCACGACCTGAGCAAATCCTTTCCGCTGGAGCGCTTCGGCCAGACGCCGGAAGGCTTGCAGCGTTTCAATGCGGCACGCGCGGCCAACCCGCCGGTGCGTCATCCGGTGGTGAGGGTGCACCCGGAAACCGGGGTCAAGGGGTTGTTCGTCAGCGCTGGCTTCACCACCCGGATCGTCGAGCTGGCAGAAGCCGAGAGCGAGGCGCTGCTGCAATTGCTGTTCGCCCATGCCGCCCGACCGGAATTCCAGGTGCGCTGGCAGTGGCAGGCGGGCGATCTGGCCTTCTGGGACAACCGCATCACCCAGCACTACGCCTGTGACGACTATCGTCCGCAGCGGCGGGTGATGCATCGGGCGACCATCCTGGGTGACCGTCCACGCGGGCCGGGCGAGCAGGGATGATGGCCTGTCCGCAGCCGGGATAGGCCGGCGTCCCGGCGGGGAGATCAGTTGCCCAGGACGTCGATCAGCCCGAATACGAAGAACAGCACGATGCACACGGCCGCCACCGCGACCGGGATGAAGCGCGGATCCTTGATGGCCTTCCACATGGCCTGACGATTGCTGCGAGACCTTTCCATGACACCGCTCCAGAGGGTAAGGCCGGCGAGCTTAAAGCATCGCCGGGGGCGGCGGCCAGCCGGGCAGGGCGGCTCTCGTCGGGGTTTCCGGCCGGTTCGGCGGCCTAGGCGACGCCGATCTTCCACTGCGGCGGCGACGGGGTGTCGTTGACCGCGAAGTCGCCGACGATTCGATCCTTGTAGATGCGCGGATTGTGGGAGGCGAGGGTGCGGGCATTGCGCCAGAAGCGATCCAGCCCCTGGGGTCTCAGCGTGGCCGAGGCGCCCAGGGCGTCGAACAGGCGTCCGGAGGCCTCGATGATCAGGTCCGTAACCACATTGAGCGATTGGCAGACCTCCAGTTCGGCCAGCGCCACCGCGCGATCCTCGGCGGCCTGGTCGTCCGTCTGCCTGAGGTCATGCACCCGCTGCAAGGCCTCGGCGTTCTTCAGCGCGATCACCCCGGCGCAGTAGGCCGCGCTGCGCACCTGGCCTACCACGGCCAGCACCTGGGGATCCTGGCTGACACGGTCGGCGTTGCCGATGGTGAAGGTGCGGGTGCGAGCGGCGACCGCGGCCGCTACCTCGCTGCTCATGGCTCGTCCCAGGCCCGCCAGGTTGGCGAGGTGAAAGACCTGGAAGAAGCCGGGCGAATAGCGGAAGCGCTCGCCCACCGCCACCACGTCCGCAGGCTCTACCCGCACATTGCTGAAGGTCGCCGTTCCGCTGGCGGTCAGGGTCTGGCCGAAGCCATTCCAGTCATCCACCACCTCGACGCCGGGGGCATCGCGGCGGACGGTGACCATGACACGATTGCCGGCCTCGTCGGTGGCGCCCACGTCGATCCAGTCGGCATAGAGCGAGCCGGTGGTATAGAACTTGGTGCCGGAGAGCAGCAGGGCGTCGCCCTCGCGGCGTACGCGGGTACTGAATTCGGCGCGCCGGGCATCGCCGACTTCGCTGGACGCCGGACCTATTGTCTCGTCGGCAGCGATGCGCGCGAACCAGCGGTTGCGACGCGCTGGGTCGTCGCTGTTGAGCAGGCCCTCGACAAAGCCCATGTGGCCGCGCAGGGCCTGGACCAGATTGGAATCCGCCTCGCCCAGTTCGATGAGCAGGGCGAACAGTTCCGGCAGGGTGACACCCGCGCCACCGTGCTCGACCGGCAGCCGCAGGGCGGTGAAGCCCGCCGCCTTCAACCAGTCCAGCTCTTCGACCGGCAGCCGTCGCTGCACCTCGCGTTCGATGGCGCCCGCGCGGATGCGCTGGAACAGCGGCTGAAAGCGCGCCGAGAGTTCGGCATGGCGCGCGGAAGGGCCGGCGCCCCAGCCTGCGGAAATGATGCTCATGGGAGAGGAGATCCTTCTGATGCTGTCGGGAGAGATTCGGAACGGGCGAGGCCGAGACGGGCCATTTCGGTCTGGGCGGCGCGGGTGCCGCCGATCAGGGCGATCGCCGCCAGCAGACGGCGGCCCAAGGTCTTCATGGCCGCTACCCGCGCTGCGGGACGGTATCCGGTGGACGGAGCCCATTCGTCTCGCTGCCTGCCCGCTGGCCTTGCATGCGTCTTTATCGGGGAAGTGGGTGCAGGTTCACCCGTACGGAGCATGTTGCTGGATAAAAGCATGGCGGACTTTGACAAGTGCAGAATTGGCACAAGTCTAGAAGGCACTTCGAGCCATTGGCCAGTTGTCAAAAGTGCTAAGGATATGTCTTGAAATGTTCCTTGGCATAAGTGTTGTTCCCGCAACAGTTGGGACTTGGTATGGCTAATTTTTTATAAGCTTATGATTTTGTTGGTCGCTTGAATAAGCGTTAGAGGGGCTGAGGCATTATCGTGGCAAGACGTTGAATATCGACCCATCGAATGGCCGAAGGCAGCGGACAACCCCTTGTTCATGAAGTAATGCCTTAACGATATTTTACTTCGGGATGCCTTTTTTCTAAGGTCGGCTTTGATTTCTGGCTATCAGGGCCCCGTGGTGACTGTCTATCTCGATACGCGGCATCGCCGCCTGGTCAAATTACTCCTGCATACGTTCACCGCCCGCAGCGAATGGCCGACCTGGGGGCTGGTCGCAGGGGTCTACGCAAGCTGGCTGCTGCTCGTCCTGGCCTGGCCGCTGCTTGGCTACTGGACCCTGCCACCGCTGATTCTGGTCGTCGTGCTGCACCAATCGCTGCAGCACGAGTTGATCCACGGTCATCCCACGCGCTGGCCCCGCGTAAATGCCCTGCTGGCCTATCCACCCCTCGGCCTCTGGTTTCCCTTTCCGCTCTATCGGGACAGCCATCTGGCGCACCATCGACGCGAGAACCTCACCGACCCGGACCTCGACCCCGAGAGCCGCTATGTGGATGGCGAGCTCTGGGAGCGAAGAGGGCAGGCCGGACGCGCGTTGCTCTGGCTGGACAAGACCTTGCTCGGGCGTGTCCTGGTGGGACCGGTGCTGTCGCTGCACGGCATGCTGGAACACGAAGTCCGCCGCTGCCGGCGTGGCGAGCGGGGCGTGCTGGGTGTCTGGCTGATCCACCTGACACTCTGCGCAGGGCTGCTTCTGGCGATCCACGGGCTGTCTGGCATGCCCCTGGCGGTCTATGTGCTGGGAGTGGCCTGGCCGGCGCTGGCCCTGGCGCTGATCCGATCCTTCTACGAACACCGCCCGGCGCTGGATCCGGCGCAAAGATGCGTGCTCAACGAGAGCGGCGGGGCGCTGCGCTGGCTGTTTCTCAACAATACCCTGCACCTGGTCCACCACGATCTGCCGGGTTTGCCCTGGTATCTGATTCCGCGGGTCTACCGCGCCAGGCGCAGTGCCTATCAGGCGCGCAGCGGAGGCTTCGTGTTTTCCGGCTATCGCGAGCTGGGTCGACGTTTCGCCTGGCGGGCGGTGGATGCGCCGCTGCATCCCGCTACGCAGTGTTCAGCGCACCCGTATGCGGATCAGAGGCGACCTTGCGTATCCTGCCTTCCTTGGTAATACCACCCCTATGGTACGGTGCGCTCCCGCACCTACCCCATAGATCAATTAGTCGACAGGGAAGGGCATTGCGCAGGATGGCTCTGGCGGCTCTGCTAGAGTGCCAGCTCCCTTAGCGCTCCAAGGAGATAGGCGTGCAGGACTCCACCTTCGATGTGATCGTGCTCGGCCTGGGCGCCATGGGGGCGGCCACGCTCTACCAACTGGCGAAGCGTGGGGTCCGGGTCGCGGGCATCGATCGCTATGCGCCGCCCCATGACCTGGGCTCCAGCCACGGCGCCACCCGCATCACCCGCCAGGCCGTGGGCGAGGGCGCGGCCTATGTACCGCTGGCGATCCGTTCGCAGCAGCTCTGGCGCGAGCTGGAGGCGGAGCAGGGCGCCCGGCTGTTCGAGCAATGCGGGGTGCTGATCATGACCGCCACCGCAACGACGACCTCCCACCATGGCCGCCCGGATTTCACCCGGGCCACCCTGGAGCTGGCGCGCCAGTACGGGATCCCTCATGAAGCCTGGGACGGCACCGCCATTCGCCAGCGCTTTCCGCAATTTCGCGTGGCAGACGATGCCCTGGGCTATTTCGAACCAGGCGGCGGTTATCTCTATCCGGAAGCCTGTATCCAGGCGCAACTGGACGGGGCGCGCCAGCGGGGCGCCCAGGTCCATACCGATACCGTCATCGAGCGCCTGGAAGCGGACGAGGAGGGCGTACGGCTGCATTCGGCGCAAGGCAGCTGGCGGGCGAAGCAGGTCATCGTCGCCGCGGGCATGTGGAGCGCTGAATTGCTGGGCGCACCTTTCGATCGGCTGCTGCGCGTCTGTCGGCAGACGCTGCACTGGTTCGAAGTCGCCAGGCCCGGGCTGTTTCCGGCGGATTCACCCAGCTTCATCCTCGCCCATGGCAGTGGCGACAGCGATCTCTTCTACGGCTTTCCCCCCTTGCCAGGCGAAAACGCCGTCAAGGTCGCCACGGAGCAGTACCAAAATAATACCACCCCTATAGAGATTGATCGGTCAATCCACCCGAGAGAATCGAGCAGGCTGTTCAGTGATCAAGTGGAGAGGTGGGTTGGCGGTCTTGCAGACCGGGCGGTGCGCAGCGCGGTCTGCGCCTACACCGTGACGCCCGATTTCGGTTTCATCGTCGACGACCATCCGGCGTTGCCGGGCGTAACCGTGGTCAGCGCCTGCTCGGGGCATGGTTTCAAGCATTCGGCGGCGCTGGGCGAGGCGCTCGCCCAGCGGGTGACCACCGGGCGCAGCGACATCGATCTCGACAGCTTCGGCCTGGCGCGATTCGGCTAGCGGCTACGGACCGTCAGGGTGACCAGCCGGGTCACCACCAGGGCGATGTACATGACACCGGAGAACTGGCCGAGCATCACCAGCGAGCGCGCCATCGGCTTGATCGGATAGATATCGCTCAGGCCGACGCCGGAGAGGATGGCGAAGCTGACATAGAGCAGCTCGGTCCAGGTCCGCGCAGCCAGGGGGTCGTTGGCCGCGGTGAAGCTGTTGGGTTGCAGGATCTGGCAGGCCGAATAGGCGTGGGCGAAGGCCCAGGCCAGTAGGGTGAAGGTCGCACCCACGGCAAAGAGTTCATCGGTGGTCGCGCGCTGGTCTTCCATCATGTAGGCGATGAGACTGCCTGCCGCATAGAAGTAGAAGACCGCATCGAGAACGGCCAGGGATACCACCAGGTGGGGATTGCCGTGCCATTCCACCAGCACCGTGAGCACCAGGATGCAGCCGGCGAGGATGAACCCCAGCCACTGGATGGTCGGACTGCGCCGCACCATGCGCAGGGCGGTGGCCAGGACGATGATGCCGAAGGCACCGATGATGGCGCGGCCATGCTCTTCCTGTTCCACCAGCGGGTAGAGCAGCAGACCGAGGAGCTGGATGAACAGCAGGTTGGCGGAAGGATAACGAACCAGATAGTGCAGGGGACTCTTCATCGCGACTCGGCGAAAGGTTCAGGGGGCGGCCAGCGTAGCGGGTGGCGAAGCGCTTCGCCACGGGAGCCTCGCGCTCCCGTGGCCTGCACCTCAGGCCGCCTTGCGGCGGGTGGAGGGCAGCAGGAGGGTGAGGATCCCGAGCAGCGGCATGTAGGAGCACAGCTGGTAGACGTATTCGATGCCGCGATGGTCGGCGAGGTTGCCCAGGCCCGCGGCGGCGATGGCGCTGACGCCGAACATCAGGCCGAAGAAGATCCCGGCGATCATGCCCACGTTGCCCGGGACCAGTTCCTGGGCGTACACCACGATGGCCGAAAAGGCCGAGGCCAGGATGAAGCCGATGATGACGCTGAGCACACTGGTCCAGAACAGGTCGACGTAGGGCAGGGCGAGGGTGAAGGGCGCCGCGCCCAGAATCGAGAACCAGATGACCGCCTTGCGGCCGATGCGATCGCCGATGGGGCCACCGAAGAAGGTGCCGGCCGCGACCGCACCCAGGAAGAGAAAGAGGTGCAGCTGGGAGCTGGCGACCGAGAGGCCGAAGCGCTCGATGAGATAGAAGGTGAAATAGCTGGTGAGGCTGGCCATGTAGATGTACTTGGAGAACACCAGCAACGCCAGCACGATCAGCGCGAAGGTCACCCGGCCGCGCGACAGGCCGTGGCTGACCGCAGCGGCCTTACGGCCCTTGGCACTGCGCAGGTGATTGCGATACCAGCGCGACAGTCCGTACTGAACGCCGATGGCGAACAGCGCGAAGAGCGCGAACCAGGCGACATGCGTCTGCCCATAGGGAATGACGATGGCGGCGGCCAGCAGGGGGCCGATGGCGGTGCCGGCATTGCCGCCGACCTGGAAGGTGGATTGCGCCAGGCCGAAGCGACCGCCCGATGCCAGGCGGGCCACCCGCGAGGTTTCCGGGTGGAAGGTCGAGGAGCCGACGCCGATCAGCGCCGAGGCGGCCAGGATCGCGGGAAAGCTGCCGACAAAGGCGAGCAGCAGTACACCAATCAGGGTGCAGACCATGCCGGCGGGCAGCAGATAGGGTTTAGGATGGCGGTCGGTATGGAAGCCGATCCAGGGTTGCAGCAGCGAGGCGGTGATCTGGAAGGCCAGGGTGATGAGACCGATCTGGGTAAACGTCAGACCATAACTATCCTTGAGCATGGGATAGATCGAGGGCAGGACGGACTGGATCAGGTCGTTGATCAGGTGTGCCAGCGCACAGGAAGCCAGGATTCCCGCCACCATCGGCGAGGCACCGGGCAGGGCGGCGGTGGGGGTTTCGCCAGGAACGGCTGGCGTGGCAGAGGAAACGGCCATGCAGGTATTACCCTTATTATTTATGTCCAGCCGCTCACTGTGGCATCCTGTGGTATCGGAATCCAGTGCCAGTTACCGGATGTTTCCGGCAACCGAACCCAAGCCAGGCGGCCTTTCGGCTCGTGTTGGGGTCGCGCGCACCTTCCAGTCTTTTCACGTTTTGTATGGCAGATTCCATGACAGCCAAAGATCCACTGCTCCTTGACCAGCAACTGTGCTTTTCCCTGTATTCGGCTTCGCTGGCGATGACGCAACTCTACAAACCCCTGCTGGAGAGCATGGGCCTGACCTTCCCGCAGTACCTGATCATGCTGGTGCTGTGGGAGCACGACGGCCTCACGCTCAAGGAGCTGTCCAATCGGCTGCGGCAGGATTCCGGTGCCCTGACCCCCGTGGTCAAGCGCCTGGAGGCGGGCGGGCTGGTCACGCGCCGGCGCAGTGCCGAAGACGAGCGCAACCTGTCGATCGAACTGACGCCAGCGGGTCGCTCGCTGCGTGATCAGGCCAACGGCGTCAACAGCCGGGTGCGGCAGGTCTGCGCGCTGGGCGATGCCGGGCTGGACGATCTGCGCGAGACCCTGGTCATGTTGCGCAACCGCCTGGACGAGGAAGGCAACCCGACGTCCTGAACCAACCCGCCCTGATCGGTTCCCATGGCTACAGTCGCCGGGGAATGCGCATGACCTTCAACTATCAGCCCGACCAGGATTACCTGCTTGTGGATCTCACCAGCGGGCGCACCGCGGGCAAGCTGCTGCAGGGCGAGCTGCATATCGCCGAGAGCTGCCACGGGGAAGATCCCCGGACCTATGCGCGGCTGCTCGACGAGAAAACGCTGCGCAGCACCCTGGGCGACGAGGTCGGGCATCGCGAGGGCGATATCCTTACCCTGCGCCGCACCGGTATCAAGCTGCGCCTGGTCCCTCTGGAAATCGCCTGCGACTAGGCCGCGGCACGGCCGAACAGCGCCCTGAACAGCCAGGCGACCAGGGCCACGTTGATCAGCGCCAGCAGGCAGAGCAGGGCCAACACCGCCTGGGGGCCGTGATGCTCCAGTACATAGCCGCAGAGCAGGGGCGTGGCCGCCTGGCCGAGTAGTGCCGGGCGCGCCATGCGGCCCAGAACGGTGGCGTATTCCGCCGGATTCCAGAGCGCCAGGGGCAGGGCGCCCCTTATGATCGCCCGCAGGCCATTGCCCGCACCGAAGATCACCAGCCCCACGACCGTCACCCAGACCAGGCCAGGCCCCAGGGTCACCAGCAGCAGGCCGGCGGCCGTGCAAACCACCGAGGCCAGGGCCGTCCACAGCGGGTGACCGTTGCGGTTGAGCAGGTCGATGATCCGCGAAGCCACCTGGCTTGGTCCCAGGCAGGTGCTCAGCGCCACTGCACTCGCCAGGCTGTAGCCGAGCCCCTGCAGCAGGGTGATCAGCTGCACGGAAATGGCCGTCATCAGCATCGCGCCAAGGGTGAAGAGTGCCGTGAGCACGCTGTAGAGCGCCCGATTGACCGGCACGGCCGATGCGGTGTGGCCGGTCCGGGGTGCCTGGGTGACGAGGACCGGCGCGGGCAGGGCGCGGCGATAGAGTGGCCAGATCGTCAGCAGCAGGACGGCTGCATAGGCCAGGCAGGCGCCGCGCCAGCCGAGATGACTGACCAGGAAGGCGGCAACGGGCCAGGTGATGGCAGTGCAGAAGCCCGATACCAGGGTGATGCCGCTGATGGCCGAACGGGCCTGGGTGCCGTAGCAGGTACCCAGGGTCGCGAACAGCGCATCGTACAGACCTGCGGCCATGCCGATGCCCATCACCACCCAGGCGAGCAGAAACACCGGCAGCTGCTGGGCGCTGGCCATCAGCATCAGCCCGACCGCCACCCCCAAGCCGCTCAGCGACAGCAAGGTGCGGCCACCCTGGCGAGCGATCAGGCGGCCGCATGCCGGTGCCAGCAGGCCGGAGACCAGCACCCCAAGGGACAGTCCGCCATAGACCCACTGCCGGGACCAGCCGGTCTCCTGTACCACCGGATCGGCCAGCACCGCGAGAATGAAAAAGGAGCCGCCCCAGACGAGGATCTGGGCGATGCCGAGCAGCAGGATCTGGAAGGACGAAGCCTTGGCGGTAGGGGTAGTCATGACAGCGGCGGGCGGGTTGGCGGACAGAGGGGCGGACCTTAGCCCCAGTTATCTTTCACCGCAATCGTCAGATTTATCTGGATGGAGGCATTTTGTAATCAGTCCGACATCTTGCTTGCCTAGGCTCCTGTGCTCGACCGTCTTCATGCAGTGACGCCCCCATGCTTCGTATCCTTGCCCTCTTTCGCCGTCTGTCCCGCCGCTCCTGGTTGCGAACGCTCAAGACCGGCCCGCGGATGTTGTGTTCCTTTACCTTTGCCGCCGTATTGCTCGCCGGGCTGGGCAGCTTTTCGCTGTGGGAAATGCAGCAGCTGCGCCGCCAGGCGCTGAGCATGGAGCAGGACTGGCTGCCCAGCATCGCCATTGCCGATTCCCTGGCGATCAACCTCGGCAAGTTGCGCAACCAGGCCTCGGTGGTGCTGCTCAATGCCGAAGACCCGGGCGCCGTGGCCATGAGCCGCGTCACCCTGGAGCAACTGGTCAACGAGACCGATCAGCTGTTCCGGGAGTATGCGCCGGTCGTCACCGATGCGACCGAAGGGGATTCGATCAAGGCCCTGCACGACGCCTACCAGCCCTTCGTGGAAGGGCTGCGCGAGGAAGTGCGGCTGATCGAGCAGCAGCAGATCCCGGCCGCGCGGGTACAACTGGATACCGTGGTCGGCCTCAAGGGCGATCTGATGGACATGCAGGTGCAACTCCTGCGCGAATTGAACAAGCAGGGCGCCGCCCAGGCCAAGGAGGTGGCCAACGCCCAGTTCGTCCAGGCCCGCGCCATCGTCTGGTCGGTCATAGGCGGCGCCATTCTGCTCCTGCTGCTGCTGGCCTGGCGGCTGACCCGCAGCGTGGTGCAGCCGCTGCGCCAGGCCCTGGACATCTCTGGCGGTATCGCCGCGGGTGACCTGCGGCAGAACATCCAGCCCGAGGGGCGCGACGAGGCGGCCATGCTGCTGCTGGCGCTGGAGCGCATGCAGGACAATCTGCGCGAGGTGCTGGCCCACACCGGCAATGCCTCCGAGCAGTTGGCCTCGGCCTCGACCCAGGTGAGCGCCGTGATGGATGACAGCTGCCGCAACCTGGAGCAGCAGACGACCGATATCCAGCATGCGGCCAACGCCGTCACCCAGCTCAATCAGGCGGTCCAGGCGGTGTGCGAGCACGCGACCTCCACCTCCGCCGAATCGCAGCGCTGCGTCGATCAGGCCAAGCAGGGACAGGCGCAGGTCAAGCAGACACTGGCCGCCATCACCCAGCTGGTGGGCAATGTGGACGAGGCGGCCAACCAGGCGGACCAGCTGGCTGCGCAATCCAAGGGCATCAGCAAGATGCTCGACGTCATCCGCAACGTCGCCGAGCAGACCAACCTGCTGGCGCTCAATGCCGCCATCGAGGCGGCCCGTGCCGGGGAGGCCGGGCGTGGTTTTGCCGTGGTGGCCGACGAGGTGCGTGGATTGGCCAGCCGGACGGGCGACTCCACCCGCGAGATCGAAGGCCTGATCGGCGGCATGCAGCAGGTCAGCGAGAAGACCGTGATCGCCCTGGATCAGAGTCGCCTCCAGGCCAGCCATACCCGCGACCAGGCCCAGGCGACCTGGCAGGTACTGGAAGGCATCACCCAGGCCATCACCGCCATCGGCCAGCGCAATGACGCCATCGCCGCGGCCACCGAAGAGCAGACGGCTACCACGGCGGCGGTCGATCGCAATCTGACACTGATCCGCGACGCGGCGAACCAGACCGCCGCCGGCGCCCAGCAGACCAGTGCCAGCAGCCAGCAGCTGTCCGCCCTGGCCGCCGATCTGCACGGCGCCCTGCAGCGCTTCGTGGTCTAGGACGGCCGGGGAGTCAGGCCGCCAGCATCACCCGGTCGCGGCCTTCCTGCTTGCCACGATAGAGCGCCCGGTCGGCGCGCTCCAGGGCGCTGGCGAAGGCTTCGCAGTCGCGAATCTCGCAGACCGCCAGGGTCGCCGTGACCCGCGCGGGACCGCGTTCGAGGGACGCGGTGACCTCGGTCAGACGCTGGCGGATCCGCTCCGCCACGCCCCAGGCCACCTCGACCTGCGCCTGGGGCAGCAGCACCAGGAATTCCTCGCCACCCCAGCGCGCCGCCAGATCGGAATGACGCACCTCGCGGCGGATGACGTCGGCGATCCCCTGCAGCACCAGATCGCCGCAATCGTGGCCGAAACGATCATTGATGTGCTTGAAGTGGTCGACGTCGAAGAGGATGAGGCTGCCACTCACGCCACTGCGCTTTTCCGCCTGATCGAGAATCCGCCGCCGGTTGTAGAGGTTGGTGAGACTGTCATGGCTGGCGGAGTGCAGCAGGTCCAGCTGCATCTTGGTGCTGTGGTGGAAGGAGGCGCCGGTGCCATAGAGCAGCAGCCCCAGGGCGCTGATGATGTTGATGGTGCCGAACAGCTTCATCGCCAGGGGCGCGAGGGTCGCGGATGGGTGCAGCAGATAGCCGATCGCCAGGGTCACCAGGATGCCGGAGACCAGCAGCAGATGGCGGATCGGCGCGGTGCGGTAGTTGTAGATGACGATCGGCAGGATGCACAACACGTAGTAGTGGAAGTTGCTGTCCCAGCCGAGTTGCCAGGTGGCGATCCAGGCGTGGGCGACGATCTCGCAACTCATGGTCAGGCTGGCGATGCGATAGCGCCGCTGGCGCAGGGCGGCCAGGCAGCCCACGTAGGCGGCGATGCTGAGCACGTTGGCCCAGGCCATCAGGATCTGGTCGAGCAGGATGAAAATGACCAGCAGCGCCACATGAATGGCCATGGCCGCCTGAACCACGGGTTTGGCGACCTGCCAGAATTTGCCCAGGGAGTCGTTGAGAGCCTGGTTGCGATCACGATAGGAAAGAGCAGTCATGAAGGGATCACCATAAAGCAGTGCGCCAATGATAAACGCGCTAACAGTAAGCTTAATGGCAAACGGCCAGTCTGGGGGGGGTCCTTTAGCCGAATGGAGGCTGGAAAGGATCAAGCGGAGCGCCGTCGCGACCATCGGCGCTCCTGACCGCTGCACCGCGACGCCAATCGTCAGAGCTTTCCGCCCAGCCGCCCGCTGATAGCCTGGGCGGCTGCCCGCAGATGCAGCGCGGCGGGGCCTTCGACTTCGGCCTGGAAGCCTGGCGCGGCACCGACCACGGTGAGGACGCCGGCCAGCCGGCCGCCGGCTCCGAGCAGCGGCGCGGAGAGGGCATTGACCCCCGCCATCAACAGGCCGTGCACCGGCTGGATATGGGTGTCCCTTAGCTGGCGCGCGGCCTCCGCCAGCGTCGCTGCGCTGGGCGCACCTGGTTGGCGCAGCTCTTCCGCACGCAATGCCGCGGTCTCGACATCCGGCAGGAAGGTGTTGAACACCAGGCCCGTGGACGAGCCCAGCAGCGGCAGCACCGAACCGACCTGGGTCACCAGGGTGACGGCGCGCACCGCCTGTTCCACCAGCACCACCGTCGGCCCCTTGTTGCCCCAGACCGCCAGAAAGCAGGTCTCGCCGACCTCGTCGCGCAGGTCGGCCAGCACCGGCGCCGCCAGCTTCACCACATCCAGTCGACCCAGGGCGGCCAGACCGACGAAGAGGGCGGCCTGGCCGAGTCCGTAGTGATTGGTCCGTGGATCCTGCTCGGCGAATCCGCTGGCGATCAGTGCCTGCAGGTAGCGATGCACCTTGCTGGCGGGCATGTCCAGGTGGCTGGCCAGGCGCGACAGGGACGTTGAAGGTGCCAGCTCGGCGAGGGCCTTGAGGATATCGGTGCCGACCTCGGCCGCCTGCACCTTCTGCCGCCGTGGGGGTGCTGCTTCGGGAATGTCTGTCATCGATTCGATCGCCGTGGAAAGGCAGCGTTATAGCTTGACGCTCCGCCAGGTTCAATTTACTTTTTGCGTAAACCTGTTACGCATAATGGATGGCCCCGTTGAACCAACAAGAACAAGCAGCACCGCCAGTGAGCTACCAGTCCGGCTTTGGCAATCACTTCAGCAGCGAGGCGCTGCCGGGTGCCCTGCCGATCGGGCAGAACTCGCCGCAACGCGCGCCCTTCGGTCTCTATGCCGAGCAACTCTCCGGCACGGCCTTTACCGTGCCGCGCCACGAGGCGCGACGCTCCTGGCTGTATCGGCTCAGGCCATCGGCCGCCCATGGCCGCTTCGAGCGCTGCACCGTCCAGTTGACCGGCGCGGAACTGGGCGCCCCCACGCCCAATCGCCTGCGCTGGAATCCCTTGCCGATCCCGGCAGTCGCCACCGATTTTCTCGCCGGCCTGGAGCGGATCGTCGCCACCGCCGCAGCCGATCAGGCCGAAGGCGTCAGCCTCTATCGCTATGCCGTCAACGTCAGCATGACCGCCGTCTTCTACGACGCCGACGGGGAACTGCTGATCGTGCCGGAGCAGGGACGCCTGGAGCTGGTGACCGAGTTGGGTCTGCTGCGCCTCGAACCGCTGGAGATCGCGGTGATTCCACGCGGAATGAAATTCCGGGTCGAGGTGGTGGCGGGCGAACCGGTACGGGGTTATGTCTGCGAAAACCACGGGCGCGCTCTGCGGCTGCCCGAGCTGGGGCCGATCGGCAGCAACGGTCTGGCCAATCCGCGGGATTTCCAGGCACCCGTGGCCCGCTTCGAGGATCTCGAGGCACCCACCCGGCTGGTGCAGAAATTCCTTGGCGAACTCTGGGAGACCGAGCTGGATCACTCGCCGCTGGACGTGGTCGCCTGGCATGGCAACAACGTGCCCTACAAATACGACCTGCGCCGCTTCAATACCCTGGGTACGGTAAGTTTCGATCATCCGGATCCATCGATCTTCACCGTGCTGACGGCCCCGGGCGCCAGCGAGGGGGTGGCCAACATCGACTTCGTGATCTTTCCGCCGCGCTGGATGGTCGCGGAAAACACCTTCAGGCCACCGTGGTTCCATCGCAATCTGATGAACGAATTCATGGGCCTGATCCAGGGCGCCTACGACGCCAAGGCCGATGGCTTCGCGCCAGGCGGCGCCTCCCTGCACGGCTGCATGAGCGCCCATGGCCCGGACGAGGTGTCCACCCGGAACGCCATCGCCGCCGACCTGCGGCCGCACCGGATCGAGAACACCATGGCCTTCATGTTCGAAACCGGGCGCGTCCTGCGGCCGACCCGTCACGCCCTGGACTCGCCGCTGCTGCAGCCCGACTACGACGCCTGCTGGGCGGGCCTCACCAAGACCTTTGTCGCGCCCGGCGCGGGAGAATCGGCATGACCCACGAATTGCCCAGCTGGGTGGCCTCGGCCAACGGCCATGCGGATTTCTCCCTGCACAATCTGCCGCTGGGTGTGTTCAGTCGCGGCGAGGAGACGCCCCGCGGCGGCGTGGCGGTGGGTGACTTCATCCTCGACCTGGGCTTCGCCCTCGAAGCCGGGCTGTTCCGTGGCGAGGCCCAGCGGGCCGCTGACCTGGCCGCCCGGGAGACGCTCAATGCCTTCTTCGCCGCCGGCCGGCCGGCACGGGTCGCCTTGCGCCAGGCCCTGCAGGCACTGCTGCGCGCCGACCATCCGCAACGCGAACACTTCGAAGAGCTGGGCGAGCACCTGCTGGTGCCCCAGGCTAGCTGCCGGATGCACCTGCCCGCGCGGGTCGGCGACTACACCGACTTCTATGTCGGCATCCACCACGCCACCCAGATCGGCCGGCTGTTCCGCCCGGACAATCCTCTGCTGCCCAACTACAAGCACGTCCCCATCGCCTACCACGGCCGCGCCTCGACCCTTGGCGTGTCTGGCGAGGCGTTCCGGCGACCCAAGGGCCAGACGCTGCCGCCCGGGCAGGAGGCGCCCGTGTTCGGCCCCTGCCGACGGCTGGACTACGAACTGGAGCTGGGCATCTGGATCGGCCCGGGCAACGCCCAGGGGGCATCCATCGCCATCGGTGACGCCGCCGAGCATATCGCCGGCTTCTGCCTGCTCAACGACTGGTCGGCGCGAGACATCCAGGCCTGGGAATACCAGCCCCTGGGGCCCTTCCTGTCGAAGAGTTTCGCCAGCACCCTATCGCCGTGGGTCGTCACCGCGGAAGCCCTGGCGCCCTATCGGCAGGCACAGCCGGCACGACCCGCCGGGGATCCGCAGCCCTTGCCCTATCTGTACGACGAGCATGACCAGGCCCAGGGGGCCCTGGACATCGAGCTGGAAGTCCTGCTGCGCACGCCGCGCATGGCGGAGCAGGGGCTGCCCGCCCAGCGGATCGCCCTGAGTAACACCCTGAACATGTACTGGACGGTCGCGCAGATGGTGGCCCATCACACCGTCAATGGCTGCGCCCTGCAGCCCGGCGACTTCTTTGGTTCGGGCACGCTGTCCGGGCCGGACGCCGGCAGCTGCGGCAGCCTGCTGGAGCTCACCCAGGGCGGCAAGCAGCCCTTGCTGCTGCCGGGTGGCGAGACCCGTACCTTTCTGGAGGACGGTGATGAGGTCATCCTCCGGGCGCGCTGCCAGCGGCCCGGGCTGCCCACGATCGGCTTCGGCGAATGTCGCGGTCGGGTAGTGGCGGCCGACTAGGCGAGCGGGTATTGGCCGACCCAGGCGGCATTGACAAGCCATCCGGGCCGGCGCAGATTCCACGTAACGTAATCAGCTTACGCATAATAAGAAGCCGACAGGCAAGCGCGGGGCAGTTTCGATGGACCTCTTTACCTATTACCGTTCCACCTCGTCCTATCGGGTCCGCCTGGCCCTGGCGCTGAAGGGGTTGGACTACCGAGCCGTACCGGTCAATCTGCTGTCCGGCGAGCAGCACCAGCCGGCCTACCGGGCGCTCAATGCCCAGGGGCGGCTGCCCAGCCTGCGCCTCGACAGCGGCGAGGTGCTGATCCAGTCGCCCGCCATCCTCGAATACCTGGAAGAGCGCTATCCGGCCGTGCCCTTGCTGCCGGCCGATCCGCTGCTGCGCGCCCGCCATCGGGGTGTCGCCGCCCTGATCGCCTGCGATGTCCATCCGCTGCACAATGTCTCGGTGCTCAACCGCCTGCGCGGCCTGGGCCTGGGAGAGCCGGCCGTGCTCGACTGGATCTCGCACTGGATCGGCGAGGGCCTGGCGGCAGTGGAGGCGCAGATCGGCTCCAGTGGCTTCTGTTTCGGTGAGGTGGGGCTGGCGGATGTCTATCTGCTGCCCCAACTCTATGCGGCGCGGCGTTTCCAGGTGGACCTGGCGTCCTATCCACGCGTCCAGCGGGTGGCGGCCCTGGCTGGCACGCATCCGGCCTTCCAGCAGGCACACCCCGAGGCGCAGCCCGATGCCCCGGTGCGGGTGGCCTCATGAAGCTGCTCGGCTGTCAGCTCATCCTGGGTGATTTCCTGGCGCGCAGCGTGCGTGGCATTTCCTGCGCGCCGCCCTTGACGGGTTGCTAGCCCGCGTTATCGGCAACGTCCGTCACGTCACCCGTCAAGGAGCCAATCATGGCCGATCTGTTTGAAAATCCCATGGGCCTCATGGGTTTCGAGTTCATCGAATTCGCCTCGCCCACGCCCAACGTCATCGAACCCGTGCTGGAAAGCCTCGGCTTCACTCACGTCGCCAACCACAGATCCAAGGACGTGGTGCTGTTTCGCCAGGGCGACATCAACGCCATCGTCAATCGCGAAAAGACCGGCCACGCCGCCTATTTCGCCGCCGAACACGGCCCCTCGGTCTGCGGCATGGCCTTTCGCTGCCGCGACTCCCACCACGCCTATGCCAAGGCGCTGGAGCTGGGCGCCCAGGCGGTGGACATGCCCACCGGGCCGATGGAATTGCGCCTGCCGGCGATCAAGGGTATCGGCGGCGCGCCGCTGTACCTCATCGATCGCTACGAGGAGGGCAGCTCCATCTACGACATCGACTTCGTGTTCCTGGAGGGAGTCGAGCGCAAGCCGGTGGGGGCCGGCCTCAAGGTGATCGATCACCTGACCCACAACGTCTATCGCGGGCGCATGGCCTACTGGGCCGACTTCTACGAGCGACTGTTCAATTTCCGCGAGTTGCGCTACTTCGACATCAAGGGCGAGTACACCGGTCTGACCTCCAAGGCCATGACCGCGCCGGACGGCCTGGTGCGTATCCCGCTCAACGAGGAATCCTCCAAGGGGGCCGGGCAGATCGAGGAATTCCTCATGCAGTTCAACGGCGAGGGCATCCAGCACGTGGCCTTTCTCACCGATGACCTGGTGGCCACCTGGGATCGGCTCAAGGCCTTTGGTACCCGCTTCATGACCGCGCCGCCGGAGACCTACTACGAGATGCTCGAAGGCCGGGTGCCCAACCATGGCGAACCGGTGGAAGCGCTGAAAGCCCGCGGCATCCTGCTCGACGGTACCTCCGAGGGTGGCGAGCGTCGCCTGCTGCTGCAGATCTTCTCCCAGACCCTGCTGGGGCCGGTGTTCTTCGAGTTCATCCAGCGCAAGGGCGATACCGGCTTTGGCGAAGGCAACTTCAAGGCGCTGTTCGAATCCATCGAGCGCGACCAGGTACGCCGTGGCGTGCTGAGCACCTCGGAGTAAGCCTCTCCCGTAGCGCCACCGGCTTGCCCAGCGATGGAGGCGCCTCTAAGGTGACGGCGCGCCATGCCGGCGTCCTTCAACCTCCGAGGTGGCCATGGAGCTGAGCCAGACCCTGGCGCAGGAAATCGTCGAACGTGCCATGCGCATCCTGCCCGGCAACGTCAATGTCATGGATGCGTCCGGGCTGATCATCGGCTCGGGCGATCCGGCGCGGCTGTTCAGCCACCATGCCGGGGCGCGGCAGGTCATCACCGAAGGCCGCGCGGTGGCATTGGATGCCAGCGCTGCCGCGGGGTTGGCGGGGGCCCAGGCCGGTATCAATCTGCCGCTGTATCACCAGGGCGAACTGGTGGGCGTGCTTGGCGTGTCCGGGGAGGACGCCGAGCAGTTGCGCCTGCCCGCCGAACTCCTGCGCCTGACCGCGGAAATGCTGATCGAGCAGGCGGCAGGGCAGCCGCCCGCGACCGCGCGCATGACCACGCCGCTGCTGCGACAGCTGCTCGCGCCCGGCGCCGCGCCCGAACTGGGGCGCCATGCCACGCTGCTCGGCCTGAAGCCGGTCCTGCCGCGGGACGTGCTGCTGCTGGAGTTCGCCGTGCCGGCGCCGGGTTTTGGCGACTGGGCGCAGCAGCGCAGCATCCATAGCTGGTGCCTACCCCATGAAGAGCGGCAATGGCTGTGGTATCGACCCGGCGCGCAGGCGCCCGAGGCGCTGCTGGAGGAATTGCCGGGGCAGGGCTGGTCGTTGCAGCGCAGCGCCTGGGTCCCCGAGCCGCGACCCTGGACGGGGCTGGCCGAGACGACCCGGCGGGCGCTGGACCTGCTGGCAGTCGCCAGGCGCCTGCGGCCCGACCTCATCCGGGTGACGCTGGACGATCTGGCCCTGCCGACCTGGCTGCAGGGCCAGGCCGAGTGCGCTCGCGGCGCCTGGCTGCTGGAACCGCTGGCAAGACTGCGCCGCGCCGATCGCGATGGCCAGCTGCTGGCGACGCTGCGCAGCTGGTTCGCCGAGGACGCCAGCCCCCAGGCCTGCGCCGAGGCGCTGGGGCTGCATCGCAATGGGCTGCGGCATCGGCTAGAGCGGATCCAGGCGCTGACCGGGCGGGATCCACGGCGTTTCGCCGACGCCTCCGAACTGTATTGCGCCTTGCTGCTATGGGATCAGGGCTGGGCGAATTCACAGTCCTGACCTGTCGGGACTGGGCATATGTCCCGTTGCTGCCGTGCCCGATCCAGGAAACACTCGGCGCATAACAACGGAGAATCGCCCCATGAAAATCGTCATCGCTCCCGATTCCTTCAAGGAAAGCCTGTCCGCCGCCGGTGTCGCCAGCGCCCTGGCCCGTGGCCTGCGCCAGGCCCTGCCCGCGGCGGAAATCCGCGAATGCCCCCTGGGCGACGGCGGCGAAGGCACCCTGGATGCCGTACTCGCCGCGACCGGCGGTGAGGTGCGCGAGGCGCGGGTGACCGGTCCCCTGGGCGAGCCGGTGACCGCCCGCTGGGGCTGGCTGGCCGAGCAGCGTACCGCCTTCGTCGAGATGGCCAGCGCCAGCGGTCTGGAACTGGTGCCCAGGGCCCGCCGCGACGTGCGGGTCGCCACCTCCCACGGGACCGGCGAGCTCCTGCGCGCCGCCCTGGATGCCGGCGCCGAGCGCCTGGTGCTGGCCATCGGCGGCAGCGCCACCAACGACGGCGGCGCGGGCGTGCTCCAGGCCCTGGGCGTCCGTCTGCTGGACTGGCAGGGCCAGACGCTGGCACCGGGCGGGGCGGCGCTGGCCTCCCTGGCCAGCCTGGACCTGACGGGCCTGCATCCGCGCCTGGCGGCGGTGGAGGTGGTCATCGCCGCCGACGTCGACAATCCGCTCTGTGGTCCCCAGGGGGCCAGCCAGATCTTCGGACCGCAGAAGGGCGCCTCGCCCGAGCAGGTGCGGGAGCTGGACGCGGCCCTGGCGCATTTCGCCACGGTCACCGCCGCGACCCTGGGCCGTGATGTCAGCGAGCAACCGGGAGCTGGCGCCGCCGGTGGCGTCGGCTTTGCCGCCCTGGCCTTTCTCAAGGCGACCTTTCGCCCCGGCATCGAGGTGGTCGCGGAACTGGTGGGGCTGGACGAAGCCCTGCAGGGCGCCGATCTGGCGGTGACCGGGGAAGGGCGGCTGGACGGCCAGACCCTGAGGGGCAAGACCCCGGCAGGCGTACTGCGCCTGGCCCAGCGCCACGGTGTGCCGGTGGTGGCCGTGGCCGGTTCGCTGGGCGAAGGCTACGACGCCCTCTATCAACAGGGCCTCGCCGCCGCCTTCAGCCTGGTACCGGGCCCGCTCAGCCTGGAAGAGGCCCTGGCCCAGGCCGAGGGGCTGCTGGAACGCACCGCCCGCGATATCGGTCGGCTGTGGCAGGCAGCGCAGAGCTGAAATCGATCAATCGATTTCGCTGGCCGGGTCTTCGAGGTGATCGATACGCTGAAAGCGTTCCACCAGGAAGTCGATGAAGTGGCGCACCTTGGCTGATAGGTGATGGTGTTCGGAATAGACCGCATAAACATCTGCCGAAGGCGGTCTGGCGTCCTCCAGAACCCGACGCAGCCGCCCGCTACGCACGTAGCGGGCGATGTCCCATTCCGCCCGAAGCAGGATGCCGCGGCCCTCGAGTGCCCAGTTCAACGCCACCTCACCATCGTTGCAGCTCAGGTTGCTGCGGACCTTGATGCTGCGGGTGCGCGACCCTTCGAGAAACTCCCAGACGCCGTGGATGCTGTCGTTCTGTCGCAGGAAGATGCAGTTGTGCGTTGCCAGGTCCTGCAACCGTTGCGGTGCACCGTAGCGCTCCAGATAAAGCGGTGAGGCGCAGAGCAATCGGCGATTGCTGGCGATGCGTCGGGCGTGATAGCCCGCGTCCGGGGCCACGCCGAAGCGGATGCCCAGGTCCAGCCCGTGGGCAGCCAGTTCCATGGGATGGTCGCTGAGCAGCAGTTGGGTCTCCACCTCCGGGTAGCGGTCGATGAAGGCTGCCAGCGCTGGGCCTATGTAGCGTCTACCAAAGCCCAGGGAAGCGTTGATCCTCAGCAGGCCTTTGGGCTGGCTCCGGCGACTGGCGACCATGTCTTCCACTGCTTCGATGTCACCGAGAATGCGTCCGGCATGGCGGAAATAAAGCTCGCCCTCGGGCGTGAGACCCAGGGAGCGAGTGGTCCGGTTGACGAGCCGAACGCCTAGCCGTTTTTCCAGTGCGGTCAGTCGTTTACTGATTGCAGAGGGCGTGATGCCCAGCTCGCGTGCCGTGGCGGCCAGGTTGCCCTGCTGGGCCAGTTGGTGAAAAAAGGTCAAATCCTGGGGGCGACTCATTATCAACCTCAGTTCACGTAAGTGATGAGTTCAGGTGAATCTTAGCTCAGGTTTCACTACCTATACTCGGCCCAGCGCTGCCAGTCGGCGTCTCACCCAACGAACCAGAGCACAGGGCCCAGCCATGAAGAACTACAAGATCGCAGCCATTCCCGGAGACGGTATCGGGGTCGAAGTCATTGCCGCCGGCCTTGAGGTCCTCGAAGGCCTGGCCAGGCGCCTGGGCAGTTTCGCCTTTGATGTCAGCCACTACCCCTGGGATTCGGAGTACTACCTCCAGCATGGTCACTACATCCCGGAAGGGGGACTGGACGAGATCAAGCAGGCCGATGCCATCTTTTTCGGCGCGGTAGGAAGCCAGAAGGTGCCGGATCACATTTCCCTCTGGGGCCTGCGGCTGCCGATCTGCCAGGGCTTCGACCAATACGCCAACGTGCGGCCGGCGCGGGTGTTACCCGGGGTTAAAAGCCCGCTGACCAACGGACAGGCCATTGACTGGGTGATCGTGCGGGAGAATTCCGAAGGCGAATACTCCGGCAGCGGTGGTCGGGTCCACCAGGGGTTGCCCATCGAGGTGGCTACCGAGGTCTCCACCTTCACCCGCGTCGGCGTCGAGCGTATCCATAGATTCGCCTTCGAACTGGCCCGCAGCCGGCCGGCCAAGCACCTGACCCTGGTAACCAAGTCCAACGCCCAACGCCACGGCATGGTGTTGTGGGACGAGGTGTTCGCCGAGGTGGCGAAGGATTATCCGGACGTGCGCACCACCCGCGAACTGGTGGATGCAGTGACCACCACCATGGTGCTCAAGCCGAGCAACCTGGACGTGATTGTCGCCACCAACCTCCACGCTGACATCCTCTCGGACCTGGCCGCAGCGCTCTCCGGCAGCCTGGGTATCGCGCCTACCGCCAATCTCAATCCCGACCGGAGCTTTCCCTCGATGTTCGAGCCCATCCACGGCTCAGCCTTCGACATCACCGGCAAGGGCGTCGCCAACCCCATCGCTACCTTCTGGACCGCGGCGCTGATGCTCGACCACCTAGGCGAGCGCGAAGCCAGTGCCCTCCTGATGCGGGCCATCGAGGAGGTCACCGCCAGCGGCCTGCACACGCCAGACCTGGGCGGTACGGCCACCACGCGCCAGGTCACCGATGCCGTGCTGGAGCTGATCGCCCGCTAGACCGGCGTTTCCACCCGCGGCGAGCTGCGCGGGCGGGAAGGCCTCAGCACTTTCACGGGCGACCGCCCGCCGGCGCGGTCGCTTCCATTACAAGAACAACAATGGATATCCCATGAAGCGCCTACTCGGAAAACTCTACGTCCAGGTCGTCATCGCGGTCATTGCCGGCGCCTTGCTCGGCGTCTTTTACCCGGACTTCGCGACCTCGCTCAAACCCATCGGCGATGCCTTCATCAAGCTGATCAAGATGCTGCTCGCGCCGGTGATTTTCCTTACCGTGGTCACCGGTATCGCCAAGATGAACGACATGAAGGAGCTGGGCCGGGTGGGCATCCGCGCCTTCATCTACTTCGAGGTAGTCTCGACCCTGGCGCTGATCGTCGGGCTGGTAGTGGTCGATACCTTCAAGCCCGGCGCTGGCATGAACATCGATCCAGCCACCCTCGACAGCTCCGCCATCGCCAGCTACACCGAGGCCGCCAAGCATGAATCCTTCATCGCCTTCATGATGCAGATCATCCCCAACACCCTCGGGGATGCCTTCGCCAAGGGCAACATCCTGCAGATCCTGTTGTTCTCCATCCTGCTCGGCGTGGCGCTGGCGCGTTGTGGCGACAAGGGCAAGCCAATCATCCGCACGCTCGACAGTTTGATGCACGGCATGTTCGGCATCGTCAACATCGTGATGCGCCTGGCGCCGCTGGGGGCCTTTGGCGCCATCGCCTTCACCATCGGCAAGTATGGCTTCGGTTCGCTGTTCTCCCTGGGCAAGCTGATGGCCTGCTTCTATGTGACCTGCATCCTGTTCGTCGCTCTGGTGCTGGGACCGATCTGTCGCGTCGCCGGCTTCAGCCTGTGGAAGCTGCTCAGGTACCTCAAGGAAGAGCTGTTTACCGTGCTGGGCACCAGTTCGTCGGAGTCGGTGCTGCCGCAGATGATCCGCAAGATGGAAAACGCCGGCTGTTCGAAGCCGGTGGCCGGCATGGTCATCCCCTCCGGCCTGACCTTCAACCCGGACGGCCAGGCCATCTACTACACCGCCGCCGCGACCTTCATCGCCCAGGCCACCAACACGCCCCTGAGCCTGACCGACCAGCTCATCATCATGGCTGTGTTGATGCTCACCTCCAAGGGTTCGGCCGGCGTCACCGGTTCCGGTTTCATCACCCTGGCGGCGACCCTCGCCAGTCTTGGCACCATCCCGGTGGCGGGCATGGTGCTGCTGCTGGGCGTGGACCGCTTCATGTCCGAGGCTCGAGCGATCACCAATACCATTGGCAATGGCGTAGCCACGCTGGTTATCGCGCGCTGGGTGGGAGCGTTGGACATGGGACGGCTCAACGCCGCACTGGATGGCCAGGCAATTCCCGCTTCGGAGCCGGAGGTTCAGGAACGCGTGGCGATGACCGAGCCGGGCCTGTCCAGTCTTGGTAGCAAGGCGCTCTAGGACGCCGGTGCTGGTCGGGTTGCGGGATTTACCTCATGCTGGGCGTCTCGCCCCCGACCGGTTGCCGCTATGACCTCATCCTTGATCCTGCGTACCGGCCTGCTGTCCGTTGCATTGCTGCTGATAGTGCCTTCCGTCCAGGCGACCCTTCCCAGCCTCAAACCGGCCAACACCTGCGTGCGCAGCGCCTTCGTCCTGCGCTGCCAGGACGGGCAAGGCGGTTGGTACGGAGTGGCGGTCCAGGGCAACGACACCCTGATGCGGGGTTACGATCCGGTTTCGGGTCTGTCATGGGCCCAGACCAGCACGCGCCTGGGACAGCTGCAGTTCTTCAGCGGCCTGACCAGCGACGGCAACCTCTGGCTGGGTCGTACCCGGCAGCTGGGCTGGAACGTCATCAGTCGCTTCTCCACGTCCCAGGGCGACCGCGCCCGCACCAGTTGCAACCGTGTGGCAGGGTGCGAGTGGCGTGAGGGAGAGCGTCGCTAGCGGGCGACAGCGACTCTGGCGAGAGCCTGCATCCTGGGCGTTCGCGAAGACCCAGCAGGCGGTCGGTGGCTTTGGCAGCGGAATTCATGCAGCGATACTCCATGCAGGGGCGAGAGTTCCAGCCTACGCAGGCCGCAGGGTCGGTAACGCTGAAGTTGCCGGCCCCGGCATCGTGATCGGCTGTTTTGCTCGGGGGCGGCGGCATTTTCGGTTGCCTGCCGCCAAAAGCGTTCATAGGCTTTTCTGAAAAGTTGCCGAGGGAAGGTCAGGCAAGGCGAAAATCAGTGAGGAAGCGGAATTTACGAGTGGTAAATGAGCATCCCGATCGGACTGGCGACCCAGGTGATTTTCAACGCAGCATGGCCGAGCGCAGGCAGTTTTCAGATAAGCCTAGGCGAGGCCGCCGAGGTGCCAGGCCTTCACTTCCAGCGCGTGGAGCCGGTAAAGGACAGCTTACGCACCGCCGGATTGCCGGTCAGTTCACCGCCGATGCCGGCGGGCATCCCGGTGACCACGTTGAATACGCCGGGCGGAAAGCCGGCGCGATCGGCCAGTTCGGCCAGCGCCAGGGCCGACAGTGGAGTGAGATACGAGGGCTTGATCACCACCGGGCAGCCGGCGGCCAGTGCCGGCGCGGCCTTGCGGGTGATCATGGCGTTGGGGAAATTCCAGGGGGTGATGGCGGCGGCGACGCCCACCGGTTGCCGCAGCACCAGCACCCGACGGTCCCGGGCCGGCGCGGGCAGGATGTCGCCAAAGCTGCGCCGGGCTTCCTCGGCGAACCATTTGACGAAGCTGGCGCCACAGGTGATTTCGCCCCGCGCCTCGGCCAGCGGCTTGCCCTGTTCCAGGGTCATGAGCAGGGCCAGGTCGTCCTGGTGCTCCAGTATCAGCGCGTGCCAGCGCTCCAGCAGGGCCGCGCGCTCGGCGGTCGGACGCTCGCGCCAGGCCGGCCAGGCGGCTTCGGCGGCGGCGATGGCGCGGGCGGTTTCCGGGGCTTCCAGGGCGGCGACCTGGACGAGGGTCTCGCCGGTGGCGGGGTTGTCCACGGCGAAGGTGGCGCCGTTGTCGGCGGCGATCCAGTGGCCGTCGACATAGGCGGAGGCTTTGAACAGGCGGGGGGCCCGCAGATCGAGGTGCAGCGGCATGGTGGCGCTCCCAGTGGCAGGTCAGGCCCTGAGTCTAGGGAGGGGTGGCGGCCACCGATGCCGAAATGCCCCGCCCGAAAGGGCGAGGGAACGCGTTCGCCGCGGCCTGGCCGCAGTTTCTGCGGTGACCTCTCAGCGTGCAGCGCCCGGCGGATCGCCAAACAGCGGATCGCCGCGCAGCGCGGCCACCGCCAGCTCGACGAAGGCCCTGACCTTGGCCGCTGCCTGGCGACCCTGGGGATAGACCAGGTGTACCGGCAGCGGCGTCTCCTCGTGGTCCGCCAGCACGATCCGCAGGCGGCCCTCGGCCAGCGCCGGGGCGATCTGGTAGTGCAGCACCCGGGTCAGCCCATGCCCCGCCTGGGCGGCAGCGATGGCGGCTGCGTTGGTGTTGCACAGCAGCAGCGGATCCACGACCACCCGTTGCCCGCGGGCGAAGCGCCATTCCGGTGAGGCCCAGGCACCCTGGCAGGCGAGAATGCGATGTTCCTTGAGCGCGGCCGGGGTAGCGGGAGTACCCTGGGCTTCCAGGTAGCCCGGGGCCGCGCAGACCACCCGCCGCATCTGGCCGACCTGGATGGCGGTAAGGCCCGAATCCGGCAACTGGCCGATGCGCAGGGCGACATCCATGCCTTCGTCCAGCAGATTCACCTGGCGGTCGACGAAAAAGGTGCGCACGCGCATGTCCGGATAGCGGGCGAGGAATTCCAGCACCAGCGGCAATACGTGCAACTGGCCGAACAGCATGGGTGCGGTGACGGCCAGGGTGCCCGAGGGCCTGGCTTGGTGTCCTGCCACGGCCAGTTCCGCCTCGGCGATTTCGCCGAGGATGCGCCGGCAATCCTGCAGATAGCGCGCGCCGGCCTCGGTGGGTTTCACCGAGCGGGTAGTGCGCACCAGCAAGCGGGCGCCGACCAGCGCTTCCAGGCCCGCCACCAGGCGGGTCACCGCCGGGGCGCTGAGGTGCAGTTCCCGGGCGGCGCGGGCGAAACTCTCGGTCTCGGCCACCTTCACGAATACGCGCATCGCCTGCCAACGATCCATCTGCCTCGCCGTCCTGTCTTGTCGACCAGGCTCCATGGTAGTCAACTTCAGGCGGCGCGGATCATAGATCGAGTTCCAGGCGGTCGGTGCCAGCCGCCGGCACCGCGCAGCACAGCAACGCCTCGCCGTCGGCGACCCGCGCCACCGGCTCCCGCCCATAGGTGACGGCGCCGCCGAGCAGCCGTGTCCGGCAACTGCCGCAATGACCTCTGCGGCAGCTGAAGGCGGGATCGAGGCCGCGGGCTTCGGCCAGTTCCAGCAGCGAGCCTGCCGCGGGTGTCCAGCGCGCTTCCTTGAGCGAGGCGGTGAAGACCACTGGCACGCTGTCCGTGGCCGCGGCTGGACGCACAGGCGCCGCCGCTTCCTGGGGCTGACTGCGGCGCAACGCCGCCGGGCCGAAGGCTTCGGCATGGATACGCGCGTCCTCGATGCCGTAGCCGCGCAGGCCGTCGTACAGTGCCTGGGTGAAGGCCGCCGGGCCGCAGAGGTAGAAGGCGTGATCGCCGAAGGGCAGGAAGCGGCCCAGCACGCCCAGGTCGATCCGTCCGGCCACCTCGTAGTCGGTATCCGCCACGGCCCCGCGGGTATCGCTCAGCGCCCGCACCAGGCGCAGCGAGCCTCCGGCGGCAGCCACCAATTCGGCCAGTTCCGCATCGAAGGCGCGCTCGGCCTTCGACCGGGCACCGTAGAAGAGGGTGATCCGGCGCTGGCGCTGGGTCCGGCGTCCTTCGTGGACCTGGTGCCTGAGCATCGCCAGCAGCGGGGTGATGCCGATGCCGGCCGCCAGCAGAACCAGGGACTGGTCGGCAGCGGTCAGGGTGAAGTCCCCCGCCGGCGGGCGCGTGTCGAGCAGATCGCCCTCGCGCAGCCGGTCATGCAGCCAGGTAGACACCAGCCCCTCGCGCTTGACGCTGATGCGGTAGTGCCCGTCGGCCGGCGCGCTGGAGAGGCTATAGCTACGCAGCGCCGGGGCCTGGCCGGCGAGCGGAGTGAGGCGTACCGGCAGGAATTGGCCGGCCTGGGCGGGTGGCAAGGCGGTGCCGTCCGCCGCGGCGAGATGGAAGGAGCGGATGGTGGTGCTCTCCTCGACGATGCGGATGACGCGCAAGGGTCGCCAGCGGTTGCCGAGTTCCCCGCTCAGCAGACGCTCGCGCGTCTGCGCCCAGCTGCCGGTCAGCTGGCTGCTGTCCGACTCGCCCCCGGCCCGCGCCTGCCAGCGCAGCGCCAGGGCGCCGCGGCGCCGGACGATACGCTGCGGGCGAAAAATCCAGAGGCGCTCGGCGCCCTCGAAGGCAGCGATCTCCGGCGACTCGAACAGCACCTCGGCGGTGCCACTTAGCTGCAGCAGATCACCGCGCGCGTCGTCGACGAACAGCAGTCCGGCCTGGCCGTTGACGGCGATGTTGCCCAGGGTGTTGAAGAACAGGTTGCCGTTGAAGTCGGGAATGGTCAGCAGGCCCTCGGCATCCACCCGGACGAAGCCCGGCTTGCCGCCGCGGTGGGAGACGTCCACCCGGCGTCGTCCCTCCTGCTCGGCATAGGAGGCGACGAAGAAGGTATCGGCCCCTTCGATCAGCTGCCGTGCCGCCTCATCCAGCGTCTCGAGGGCTTCGGCGGCCGGAGCGGGCGTCTTAACCGGTGGTTGGTTGGGTTGCAGGTCGCGCAGCCGGATGTAGCGCGGGCAGTTGCCGAAGCTCTGGTCCACGGTCACCCGCAGGCCCTGGGGCGTCAGCTCGACCTCGCCGTTGACGCGGTTGCGGCGCCGAGTGTGCAGCTCGATGCCCAGCAATCCCACGGCGGCGCCGTCCGCCAGGCTGGCACCCGCCGGATCACCTGCCGGCAGGCTGGCCGTGATGTCCAGCCGCGTTGGCGTCGGTGCGCTGACGAAGCCCGGCGTGCCTTCCAGGATCGTCGCCCAGGCCGCACCCGTCGCGTCCACGCTACCCAGCACCAGGAAGGGCAGTTGCTGGTAGAAGGCGCGGTGCTGGTCGGGCATGAAGCTGCGGATCACCCGCGGGCCGACCTCGGCCATCCGCTGGCGGACGCCGACGCGCTCCTGCAGGGAGGTTTCGCCGGGGTGCCAGGTGGGCAGAGCGTTCAGGGGCGTGCTCATCGAGGTTGCTCCTCGCGGTGGGGAAGGCGGGTGATCCAGCGGCTTCAGGCGCGCAGACCGGCAGCCGTCTGCGGAAAAGGCACGAAGCCCGGCAGCGCTTCCACCCGCTGCAGAAAGGCTCGCACAGCGGTATAGGGGGCCAGGTCCACGTTGCCTTCCGGCGCTCCGGCCAGGTAGCTGTAGAGGGCGACGTCGGCGATGGTTGGATGATCGGCGGCCAGCCAGGCGCGGTTGGCCAGATGAGCCTCCAGCCGCTCCAGGAGGACGTGGGCGCGGGCGATGACTTCCTCGGGATTCAGCCGGGCACCGAATACCGTGATCAGCCGCGCCGCTGCCGGGCCATAGGCCAGTTCGCCCGCGGCTACCGACAACCAGCGCTGGACGGCGGCGGCCCTGGCCGGGTCTTCCGGCAGCCAGTCGGTGCGGCCCAGTTTCTTCGCCAGGTAGACGAGGATGGCGTTGGAGTCGGCGACGATCACGCCAGCGTCATCCAGCACCGGCACCTGGCCGAAGGGGTTCAGGGCGAGGAACGCCGGAGTGCGATGCTCACCCGCCGCGAGGTCGACCTCGACGAGTTCGGGCGCGAGGCCCAGCAAGGAGGCGAACAGCACGGCGCGATGGGCATGACCGGACAACGGCAGGTGGTAGAGCTTCATGATCCAATTCCTGGCAGGCATCGGGCCGAGGGTGGTCCCGATTCGTGCTACCAGCTTGGGATCAGAGCGCTTTCGAGGGAATGGGCCTTCTGGTCAGTTCAGCATTCCGCAAAATGGAATGATCGAGCTGGCGGCGGGCGAAGGTCGGCTTCAAGGGACCAAGAACGTCAGCTCTACTTTCATGGAGTTGGGATCAGGTCCGTCTCCCCAACTGAACCCCAGGTTAGAGCGCCCAGCGCTGGTCGATGCGTAGGTCGTAAAGTAGAATCAATAGCATCCAGGCATCATCGACCAGGTAGCCGCCGGCATGAGTAACATGGCTTTCGAGTCCTCCCGTGATCTTCACGCGCTTTATCGCGACCACAGTGGTTGGCTGCAGAGCTGGTTGCGTCGTCGACTGGGCAGCGAATGGGATGCGGCCGATCTCAGCCAGGAGGCCTTCTTGCGACTGGTGCGCAATCCCGAGGTGCTCGGCGAACTGCAGGAGCCGCGGGCGTATCTGGTGACCATTGGCAAGCGGCTGTTGATCAACTTCCGGCGCCGACGCAGGCTGGAGCAGGCTTACCTCGACGCTCTGGCCGAGCTGCCCGAAGCCTGTGCCCCATCGCCCGAGCAACGCTGGGTCCTGCTGGAAACTCTGCAGGCCCTCGATGAGCTGCTCGATGGCCTGCCCGCCAAGGTGCGCCACGCCTTCCTGCTCAGCCAGCTCGAAGACCTGACCTATCGCGAAATCGCCGAGCGCTTGCGCGTCTCCGAACGCACCATCAAGAGATACATGGCCGAGGCCTACGAGCATTGTCTGTTGGCAGAGCTGTGCTGAGGAGCGAACGGGAGCGCCAGCGCAGAGCCGTCCGCGAGGCAGCCGGCTGGCTTGCGCTACTGGAAGCGGGCGAGGGGAGTGCGCACGAGCTGGAGCTCTTGCAGGAATGGCGCGCGGCCGATGCCGAGCACGAGCGCGCCTGGCAGGCGGCATTGCAGCTGCAACAACGTTTTGCCGCGGTGCCTTCGCGGTTGGCGATGGCCAGTCTACAACCGGCGGATCGTGGGCGGCGCATCGCCCTGCGCCAGTTGCTCGGTCTGGCGGTGATGGTACCGACCGGCTGGTGGCTGGCGCAGGAAATGCCGCTGGAGGCCTGGACCGCCGATCTCAGCACGGCCACCGGCGAACGCCGCAGCCTGACTCTGGCGGATGGCAGCCTGCTGCAACTCAATACCGCGACCGCCGTGGACCTGAATCAGACCCAGCGACGCCTGACCCTTTTACGCGGCGAACTCTCGCTGCGGGTGCCCGGTGCGCAGGCGCAGACGCTGGATACCCGCTTCGGCGCCCTGACGGTGGAGCAGGCCGAGGTCTGCGTGCAGCAGGACGATGAAGGGTGCGACGTGCGTGTGGTCAGCGGCAGCGTCGAGGTGCGGCCGCTGATGGGGCTAGGGTTGACGTTGGGCAAGGGCCAGCAGTTGCGCCTGAGTACCCTGGGCATCGGCGCCATCGAGCCGTTTTCGCCGACCCTGCTGAGCTGGCGCCAGGGCGTGCTGATCGCCCAGGACCAGCCACTGGGCGAATTCTTGCAGCAATTCAGTCGCTATCGTTCCGGTCTGCTGCGCTGGGATCCCGCGGTGGCCGACCTCAGGGTCACCGGCAGCTTTCAGTTGGCCGATACCGACCGGGTACTGGTCCTCCTGGCCGCGACGCTGCCGGTGGAGCTGCAGTGGCGTACCCGCTTCTGGGTGACCCTGAAACCCCGTTCGGTCGCCGTCTGAAAAAAGTCTGTCCCCTTTTTCGTACCTGTCGGTCATTAACGGCATAGGACAACCAAAAGGAGGGGGATTCGATGGTGGCGTTGGTATTGCGTCCGTTGCTGCGCACGGGCTTGCTGGTGGCGTTGAGCGGTACTCCCTGGTGGGCCGGTTCGGTTGTGGCGCAGGAGGCGCTCCGTCGGCATTACGAGATTCCCGCGGGCAGTCTCGTCCAGGCCCTGACCCGCTTTGCCGCGGAATCTGGCGTCAATCTGGCGGTGGACCCGAGTCTGGTGGGCAGTCGCTCCAGTCGCGGGCTGCTGGGCGACTATGGGGTAGAGGAGGGCTTTGCCCGCCTGCTGGCCGGCTCCGGTCTCAGGCTCCAGCCCTTGGGCCAGGACGACTTCACTCTGGTGCCGGCTGCAGAGGAGACCGGCGTCCAGCAACTGGCGGCCACCTTCATCGTCGCGTCCAGCCTGCAGGTGGAAGACGCACCCTACGCCGGCGGCCAGGTCGCGCGGCAAGGCTCCCAGGGATTGCTGGGCAATCGCGACTTCATGGACACCCCCTTCAGCCAGACCTCCTACACAGCGCAGACCGTGCAGAACCTGCAGGCGCGTACCCTCAGCGACCTGGTCGCCAGCGACCCTTCGGTGCGTTCCACCAACCCATCGGGTGGACGCTTCGAGCAATTCACCATCCGCGGACTCAGCCTCTATAACAGCGATGTGGCCTACAACGGCCTCTATGGTGTGCTGCCGACCTATTCCATCGACATGGAGATGGCCGAACGGGTCGATATCCTCAAGGGCCCCAGCCAACTGCTCAACGGCATCTCGCCACGCGGCAGCGTCGGCGGCGGCATCAACCTGGTGCCCAAGCGCGCCACCGACCAGCCCATCACCGAATTCACCGGCAGCTATGCGTCCGACAGCCAGGTGGGCGGGGCGGTCGACATCGGGCGTCGCTTCGGCGAGGACAACCGCTTCGGCCTGCGCTTCAACGGTGTCAAGCAATCCGGCGACACCACCTGGGATCACCAGCACGTCGATCGCCAGCTGGGCGTGCTCGGCCTGGACTATCGCGTGGAGCGCCTGCGCCTGGGTCTGGATCTCGGCCATACCGAGCGCGACACCGACGCGCCCCAGGAGCGGGTGCTGGTGGGCGCCAACGCCCGGGTACCCGATGCCGACGACGTGCGCCACAACTATGCCCAGCGCTGGACCCGCGCCCAGACCAAGGACACCTTTGGCGCTCTGCGTGGCGAATTCGACGTCGACGACTCGCTGATGGTCTATGGCGCCGTGGGCGCGCGCCGCAGCGATCATGATTTCCTCCGCCACAATGTCTCCCTCACCAACAACGCCGGCGATTTCAGCGTCCAGCCGCGCGACTTCACCCGCGACGAGAACGTGCGTACCGCCAACCTGGGCGCGCGCAAGTGGCTGCAGACCGGACCGGTCAGCCACGAACTCAACGTCAGCGCCGACTACTTCTACATGGATTTCGAGAACGGCGGCGGGCGCTACGCCAGTGGGCCGAGCAACCTGTACAACCCCAGTGACCTGCCCGCGCCGGGCGTCCAGACCCGCTCCGACGGCAAGGACTACACCGAGAACCGCTTCAGTGGCGTGGCCCTGGCCGACACCCTGGGCTTTTTCGACGATCGCCTGCTGGTGACCCTCGGCGCCCGCTGGCAACGGGTCAAGGTGGACGACTGGTCCGATGGCGTGAAGCAGGCCACCGCCTACGACGAGGAAAAGCTCTCACCGTCGGCGGGCGTGCTGTTCAAGGCCAGCGAGCGGCTGTCGCTCTATGCCAGCTACATGGAGGGCTTGAGCCAGGGCAAGATCGCGCCCTCATCCGCGATCAACGAAGACCAGATCTTCCCGCCCTTCGTGAGTCGCCAGGTGGAATTGGGCGCCAAATACGACTTCGGCCCCGTGGCGGTCACGGCCAGCGTCTTCCGCATCAAGCAGCCGGCCTACGAGACCAATGCCACCAGCCGGGTCTTCGGCCCTAATGGCAAGCGGGTCAACGACGGGGTGGAGCTGAACGTGTTCGGCGAGCCGCTGGCGGGATTCCGCGTGCTTGGCGGCCTGATGTACATCGACAGCGAGCTCAAGGATACCGTGGGTGGCGCCGTCGACGGCAATCGCGCCCCGGCCACGCCCAGGCTCAATGCCAACCTCGGCGCCGAACTGGACATCCCGGCGGTGCCGGGCCTGACCCTGACCGGGCGGGGCATCTATACCGGTTCCCAGTACCTGGACCAGGCCAACAGCAAGCGAATCGATGCCTGGCACCGCTTCGACGTGGGGGCGCGCTACGCCTTCAAGGTCGACGCCACCCGGGTGACCCTGCGAGCCTCGGTGGAAAACGTGATGAACGAGCGCTATTGGGCCTCGGCAGGGGCTCCCGACGATGCCGAGCCGGGGCTGACGATTTCCACCCCGCGCACCCTGGTGCTTTCGACCAGCCTGGCGTTCTGACGGCCTTGACGTTGCATCGTCGTGGCACATCCGGTCTGACCCGTCGGCAACTGCTCACGCGTGGCGGCGTGCTTGTCACCGGCCTGGCGCTGCCGCCAGGCGTGGCCCGGGCCCAGTCCACGCGCGTGGCCACGCTGTTCCAGGGCGCCACCGACAGCGCCGTGGCCCTGGGGCTCAGGCCCTGCGGGGTGGTGGAGTCCTGGAGCGAGAAGCCCGTCTATCGCTACCTGCGCCCGGCGCTGGCGGGGGTGCCCTCGCTGGGCCTGGAAACCCAGCCGAGTCTGGAGGACCTGGCGCTGCTGGCGCCGGACCTGATCGTCGCCTCGCGCTTTCGCCATGGCCGGATCGCGTCGTTGCTGCAGCAGCTGTGCCCGGTGGTGATGCTGGAGGAGGTCTTCGAATTCAAGCAGACCTTGCTGGCCCTGGGCACTGCTACGGGGCGTGAAGCGGACGCCACGGCCCTGCTGCAGGCCTGGCAGGCGCGCATCGCCCACTTGCGCGAGGCGCTGCAACGCCACTACGGCGCCCAGTGGCCGCCAACGGTGGCGGTTCTGGATGTGCGCGCCGATCACCTGCGCAGCTACCTGCCCGACAGCTTCGCCGGGCGGGTGCTCAGCGAGCTGGGCTTCGCCTGGCCAGCGGCCAGCCAGGGCAGCGCCGCCTCCTCGATCAAGCTGACCTCCCGGGAAAGCCTGCCGGTGGTGGAGGCCGATGTCTTCTTCGTCTTCCTGCGCGCCGGCCAGGCCGCGGTGCAGCGCAACTACGCGAGTCTGCTCGAGCATCCGCTCTGGCAACGCCTGAGCGCGCCCCGGCGCGGGCAGGTCTGGCGGGTCGATGGGGTGGCCTGGAGCCTGGGCGGCGGCATGCTCGCGGCGAATCGGTTGCTGGACGACATCGAGCGCGTCCTGGCCGAACAGGGGGCCGCATGAGCGCACCCTGCAGATTGCTGCTGCTCGCACTGGCCCTGGCGCTGATCGCCGTGCTGAGTCTCTCGGTTGGCGCCCGCTGGATCGCGCCGGGTACCGTAGTGACGGCGCTGGCGCAGGATCCCTCGCTGGCGCTGGACGCCACCCTGGTCAACACCACCCGCCTGACGCGCCTGCTGGTCGCCCTGGTGGTGGGCGCCAATCTGGCAGTGGCCGGCGCCCTGATGCAGGCCATGACCCGCAATCCCCTGGCTTCGCCGGGGCTGTTCGGCATCAACGCCGGCGCCACCTTCGCCCTGGTGCTGGGCATCACCCTGCTGGGGCTGTCCAGCACGGAAGGCTGGGTACTCTGCGCGCTGCTGGGCGCGGCGGTGGCCGGCACCCTGGTCTGGACCCTGGGCAACCGGGGCCAGGCGCGCCTGACACCGCTGCGCATCGTGCTGGCTGGCGCCGCCCTGGCAGCCCTGTTCACCGCCTTCAGCCAGGCGCTGCTGGTGATCAACCAGGAGGGCCTGGACAGCGTGCTGTTCTGGCTGGCCGGGTCGGTCGGCGAACGCAACCTCGCCATGGCTGCGCCGCTGCTGGTGTTCAGCCTGCTGGCCCTGGGCGCCGCCGTGGTCTTGGCTGGGCAGCTCGATGTGCTGGTCGCCGGTGATGACCTGGCCCGTGGGCTGGGCCAGCCCATCGGCCTGATCCGGTTGCTGGCCGGGATGCTGGTGATCTGCCTGGCCGGCAGCGCTGTGGCCCTGGCCGGTAACATCGGCTTCATCGGCCTGATGGTGCCGCACCTGGTGCGCGGGCTGTTGGCCCGCGCGCGACACGAGCATCGCTGGCTAATCCCCGGCTGCGCCCTGGGCGGGGCCCTGCTGCTGGTGCTGGCCGACAGCCTGGCGCGGGTGGTGATCCTGCCCCAGGAGGTGCCCGTGGGCATCATGACCGCGCTGTTCGGCGGGCCCTTCTTCATCCATCTGGCCCGCCGGGGAGGCCGCCATGGCCGCTGAGATCGTCTGGCGCCTTGGCCGTTTCTCCCGCCGCCTGGCCCCGGCCACCCTGGGGCGGCTGGCCGTTGCCGCGCTGGTGGCCCTGGCGGGCCTGCTGCTGTGCCTGTGCCTGGGCAAGGTCTGGTTGACACCCGCGCAGGTGTTCGCCGCCTTGGCCGACGGCTCGCACGGTGGCCTGGGTTTCATCGTCACCCAGCTGCGCCTGCCGCGGGCGCTGCTGGCGGCCCTGGTCGGCAGCGCCCTGGCGGTGTCCGGCCTGTTGCTGCAGGGCCAGGTGCGCAATCCCCTGGCCTCGCCGGACCTGCTGGGCATCACCAGTGGCGCCAGTGCCGGGGCGGTCTGCTATCTGGCGGTCCTGGCCGAGAGCCTGGGATCCCATGGCCTGCCGCTGGCCGCCATGCTCGGCGCGGGCCTGGCAGCGCTGCTGGTCTATGGCCTGGCCTGGAATCACGGCGCCTCGCCGTTGCGGCTGGTGCTGGTGGGGGTAGGGGTATCGGCCATGCTCGCCGCGGCCACCATCTTCCTGCTGGTGTTCAGTCCGCTGACCACCACGCTGTCCGCCTACGTCTGGCTGACCGGCAGCGTCTATGGCGCCAGCTGGCCGGAGGTGCGCGCTCTGGGCCTGTGGTGGCTGGTCCTGCTGTTGCCGCTGGCGGCCCTGGCGCGCCACGCCGTGCTGGCGCAACTCGACGACGACCTGGCCCGCGGCCTCGGGGTACGCCTGCAACTGCAGCGCGCGGCCCTGCTGGCACTGGCCGTGGCCCTGGCCGGGGTGGCCATCGCCTGGGGGGGCGCCATCGCCTTCGTCGGCCTTATCGCGCCCCACATCGCCCGCCGCCTGCTGCCCGCGGGTTTCGCCGCTCAGGCACTGATGGCGGCCCTGGCGGGGGCGTTGCTGGTGATGCTCGCCGACCTCCTGGGTCGTACCCTGTTCCGGCCCCTGGATCTGCCGGCCGGCATCTTCGTCGCCGCCCTGGGGGCACCCTTTTTCCTCTACCTGCTGATCCGGCAGCGTCCCTGAAGGAGTCTGCATGGCAACCCTGGCCAGCCGCGGCCTGACCCTCGGCTATGGCACCCAGACCATCATCGAGGCCCTCGATCTCGAATTACCGCCGGGTCGCGTCTCGGTCCTCATCGGCAGCAACGGCTCCGGCAAGAGCACCCTGCTCAAGGCCTGCGCCCGGCTGCTGGAGCCGCGCCAGGGCCAGGTGCTGCTCGACGGCCAGGACATCCACCGGCAGTCCACCGCCGCCCTGGCCCGGCAACTGGCGGTCCTGCCGCAGACCCCGGTGGCGCCCGAGGGCATCAGCGTGCGGCAACTGGTGAGCCTGGGCCGCTATCCCTACCAGAACTGGATGCGCCAATGGTCGGCTGACGACGCCGCGGCGGTGGACAAGGCGCTGCGCCTCACCGACCTGCTGGCGTTGGCGGAGCGACCGGTGGACGACCTCTCCGGTGGACAGCGCCAGCGCGCCTGGATCGCCCTGACCCTGGCCCAGGACACCGATTGCCTGCTGCTGGACGAGCCCACCACCTACCTGGACCTGGCGCACCAGATCGAGGTGCTGGACCTGCTGCGTCAGCTGAATCGGGAGGAGGGCAAGACCATCGTCATGGTGCTGCACGACCTCAATCTCGCCTGCCGCTACGCCGATCACCTGGTCGCCGTCCATCAGCGTCGTGCCTTCGCCCAGGGCGCACCCGCAGAGGTATTGACGGAGGCTTTGGTACGCGAGGTGTTCGCCCTGGAATGCCGGATCATCGCCGATCCCTATTTCGGCACGCCGCTGTGCATTCCCTTCGGTCGCGAGGTACCGCCATGTGCCTGAGGCCGGCCTTGGCCGCTGAGCATCTTCAGGTATTGCGCGAGACCTTTGGCCTGCGCGAGACGAGCGAGCGCGCTGCGTTGCACAGCCAGCCGGTTTCCGCCTGGCTGGACCCGGCCCGGTGCGCTGAGCTGCTCGATGACCTGGCGGCGCGGATGGAAGCGCCGTCGCGCCGTGTTGCGGCCTCCTTGCTGACCAAACGGCTGGGGTTTCTTACCATCGGCGTGGCTTTCTATGCCCTGTCAGCCGCGGGTCGCCAGATGGATCTACGGCCGGGCAACGTTTGGATCGAAGACGGCTTTGTGCAGGGGCGCTGGCAATCGTCCCTGCCGCTGGGAGATGACCGTCCCTTGCCCGCGCCGGGAGATCATGCCCAGCTCCGTGCCCAGGTGGCGCATACGCTGTTTGGCGAGTTGCTCGGCCCGCTGTGGGAAACCCTGGCCAGGGTAGGGCGGGTCTCACCGCGGATTCTCTGGGAAAACGCCGCGGTGCGGCTCTATTCCTTGTATGACCAGCGCCTACCCGAACTCGCCGCGCCTGAGGCGCAGGCTCGCTGCGCCGAAGACTTCGCTTGGCTGCTGGCGGCCGCCCCCGCCGAGCTGGGGCTGGAACTGAACCCACTGGCACAGTTTCGACGACCGGCAGTCGCCAATGCGGTAGGCCGAAGCATCCGTTTCCGGCGCACCTGCTGCTTCTACTATCAGGCCACCACGCCTGCCGAATACTGTTCCAATTGCCCGCTGATCCGTCCCCGCGAGACCTGATTCCCCCGATTCGCTACTCCGGCTTGGTGCCGATCTGCTCTCGCAAGAGTTGCAGATAGCGCCGCGCGCCCAGGCCCTGGGGGCGGTTCTTGATCCAGATGACGTCGATCCAGCGGCGGATCTGGCTGGCCATGTTGTCGAATTGCACCTGTTCGAGCAGGCCGGCGGCGATCAGCGGCCGCACCAGCGGGTGGGGCAGATAGGCCCAGCCCAGCCCGGCCTGCACCAGGTCCAGCGTCGCCAAGTAGCTGTCGGTCAGCCAGACCCGTTGCGACAGCACGATCTGCGGATCCGAGGCGTTGCGATCGCCGCCGGCCACGACGATCTGGCGGGTGTCGGCCATCAGCGTTTCGCCCAGTGGCCGATCCTGGCGGGAGGCAGGATAGCCGGGCGCGGCCACCGCCGTGAGCAACTGGCTGCCAGCCTCGGCGAAACCTTCCAGCGCGTTGATCCCCGGGCGCTCGAAGATCAGCGCCATGTCCACGCTGCCCTCGTGCAGCAGGCGGATCGCCTCGGCGCGGGCCGCCGAGCGGATCTCGATTTCCAGGGCTGGAAACTCCTCGGCCAGGGTCACCAGCGGCCGACTCCAGGCGCCGGTCTGCAACTCCGGCGCCATCACCAGCACGAAGCGCCGTTCCAGCCCTGCGTGCAATTGCAAGGCATGGGCGTCGAGCAGCGTGAGCTGGCTGGCCACCTGCCGCGCCTGGGGTTCGAGGGCGCGCGCGGCGGGGGTCGGCAAGGCCTTGCGGGTGGCGCGATCGAACAGCACCAGGTCCAGCTCGGCTTCCAGCTGGGAGATCGCCATGTTCACCGCGGAGGGCACCCGCCCCAGCACACGAGCCGCGGCGGAAAAGGAGCCCTCGTCGATCACGGCGAGAAAGACCCTGAGCGTTTCGCTGGTAAAGGCCATGGTTGTCAATTTTTCTGATAACGATCGTCTTTTTGTATCAGCCAAACCGGCTTACAGTCCAGCCAGACAACAGCGGAGACAGCCACATGAGCGAGTCGATGGCGGGCCAGGTGGCCCTGATCAGCGGTGCCGGCAGCGAATCCGGTATCGGCATGGCGATCGCCCGGCGCCTGGGCGCGGCGGGGGCGCGGTTGATCGTCACCGCCAGCAGTGCCCGGATCGCCGAGCGGGTGGCGGAGTTGCGCGCCGCCGGCTTCACTGCTGAAGGCCGGGCGCTGGATCTCACCGAGGAAGCGGCCGTTGGCGAGTTCTGCCAGTGGGCCGAGGCGCGCTGGGGCCGTATCGACATCCTGGTCAACAATGCCGGCATGGCCATGCAGGGCAGTCCCGAGCCCCTGGTAGAGGTGGCACGGATGAGCCTGGCCGACTGGAATCTGACCCTGACGCGCAACCTGACCACGGCCTTTTTGCTGACCCGTGCCGTGTTGCCCGGCATGCAGGCGCGCGGCTATGGCCGCATCGTCCATGTCAGTTCCGCCACCGGCACCCGGGCGGGCATTCCGCAGGCCGCGGCCTACAGCGCGGCCAAGGCGGCCATGGTCGGCATGAACATGAGTCTGGCGCTGGAGGTGGCCGGGCAGGGCATCACGGTCAACGCCGTGGCGCCCGGCTGGATCGAGACCGCCTCCAGCCTGCCGGAAGAATTGGTGGCCGCGACCCGGGTCCCCGTGGGCCGCGCCGGTCGTCCCGCCGAGGTCGCCGCGGCAGTGGCCTTCCTGGCTTCGCCCGAGGCCAGCTACATCACCGGGGAATACCTGGTGGTGGACGGTGGCAACAGCCGCATCGAAAACAAGGGGGCCTGACATGCAGCCGGTCGTGCTGATCAGCGGAGTTTTGGGTGGCATCGGCCAGGCGGTGCGCGCGCACTTTCTGCAGGCCGGCTGGCGGGTCTTCGGCACCGATCTCGACGGCGCGGCCCTGGCGGCGCTCGAAGCCGAGGGTGGCCTTGCCGGCCAGCACGCCGCCGACCTGCGCCAGGCCAGCGCCAGCCGGGAGGTGGTCGCCAGCGCCCTGGACCGCCTCGGTCGGCTCGATGCCCTGGTCAATTGCGCCGGTGTCTGGCGCGAAGGCCCGGCCGAGACCTTCAGCGAGGAAGACTTCGACCTGGTGCTGGACGTCAATCTCAAGGCCAGTTTCTTTCTTTGCGCCGCGGCCATTCCCGCGCTGCGGGACACCCGGGGCGCCATCGTCAACCTGAGCAGCGATGCCGGTCGCCAGGGCAATCGCAATGCCGCCGTCTACTGCGCCAGCAAGGGCGCGGTAACCCTGATGACCAAGGCCCTGGCGCTGGACCTGGCGCCCAGCGGCGTGCGCTGCAACAGCATCTCTCCCGGCGATGTGGCGACGCCCATGCTGAGCTTTCAAGCGGAGCGCTATGGCGACGGCGATCCCGCCGCCTACCTGCAGGAATTGCTGGAGAAATATCCGCAAGGCGAGCAGGCGCGCTTCATCCAGCCCGAGGAGGTCGCCGAGCTGGCCTTTTTCCTGTGCCAACCCGCCGCCCGCTCCATCACCGGCGCCGACCTGGCCATCGATTGCGGCGTCTCGGCCGGGCACTGAGCCCGGGCCGATCCGCCCTCCACCCCAAGAGGAATCCGACATGACCACCAGTGGTATCAGCGAAGCCGCCGTGCAGACCTTCGTCGCCGCCGAACGCGAGCGCTTCCTGGCGCGCAATCCCAAGTCCCTCGCCCTGGCCGAGCGCGCCCGGCACTCGCTGTTCGGCGGTGTGCCCATGCACTGGATGAACGACTGGTCGATGCCCAGCGCGCTGTTCGTCAGCCATGCCCAGGGCTCGCGCTTCCATGACGTCGACGGTCACGAATACATCGACTTCTGCCTGGGCGACACCGGCAGCATGTTCGGCCATTCGCCGGCGCCCATCGCCCGGGCCCTGGCCGAGCAGGGCGCGCGCGGACTCACCACCATGCTGCCCGGCGAGGATGCCGTGGTCGCCGGGGAATTGCTCGCCGAGCGCTTCGGCCTGCCGTTCTGGCAGGTGGCGACCACCGCCACCGACGCCAACCGCTATGTCATCCGCTGGGCGCGCGCCATCACCAATCGCAAGATGCTGCTGGTGTTCGACGGCTGCTACCACGGCACCGTCGACGACGTCATGGTGCGCCATCAGGAGGGGCGCACCGTGCACCGCGGCGGCCTGATCGGCCAGGCCCACAACCTGGCCGAGACCAGCCGGGCGGTGCCCTTCAACGACCTGGCGGCGCTGGAGGCGGCACTGGCGAAAGGCGACGTCGCCGCGCTGATCTGCGAACCGGCCATGACCAACATCGGCATGGTGCTGCCCGCCCCGGGGTTCATGGAGCAGGTCCGCGCCCTGACCCGGCAGTACGGCACCCTGCTGATCATCGACGAGACCCATACCCTGTCCACCGGCCCCGGCGGCTGCACCCGCGCCTGGAATCTCCAGCCGGACTTCATCACCTTCGGCAAGCCTATCGCCGGTGGCGTGCCCTGTTCGGCCTATGGCTGCAGCCACGAGATGGCCCAGGCCATGCGCCTGGCGCAGCAGCACGCCAGCGAGACCAGCCACGGCCATGGGCACAGCGGCATGGGCACCACGCTGTCGGCCAATGCCCTGGCCATGCGCTGCCTGCGCGTCAGCCTGGAAGAGGTCATGACCCCGGCCGCCTATGCACGGATGCTGCCGCTGGCGGCGCGACTGGCCGCCGGCCTGCGCGAGGTGATCGCCCGCCATGGCCTGGCCTGGTCGGTGACCGAACTGGGTGCCCGCTGCGAATTCCAGTTCTGCGCCACGCCGCCCACCACCGGTGCCGAGGCGGAAGCCGCCTTCCACGACAGCCTGCAGCAGGCGCTGCATCTCTACCTGATCAACCGGGGCATCCTCATCACCCCCTTCCACAACATGACCCTGTGCTGCCCGGATCTCGATGCAGCGGACGTCGACCGCCTGCTGGCCACCCTCGACCAGGGCCTTGCCGAGCTCCTGGCGCTGCCAGGCGCCCGGGAGTGTCAGCCATGAACTTCGCCGACGCCCGGGAAGCCCGCGACTTCCTCGCCGCCCACCCCGAGGTGCGCAGCATCGAACTCATGCTGATCGATGCCAATGGCGTGCCGCGCGGCAAGCTGCTGCACCGTGACGAATTGCTGGCCATCTACGAGGAGGGTCGGCCGCTGCCCAGCTCCATCCTGGCGCTGACCCTGCAGGGGGAAGACGTCGAGGCCACCGGCCTGGTCTGGGAGGTCGCCGATGTCGACTGCTGGACCTATCCGCTGCCCGGCAGCCTGACCCTACAACCCTGGCGCAGCACCCCGACCGGCCAGGTGCAGGTGAGCATGCACCCGACCCAGGGGCTGCCGGCCACCCCCGCCGATCCCCGGCATGCCCTGGTGCGGGTGATCGAGCGACTGCAGGCCGACGGCTTCCAGCCGGTGATGGCGGTGGAGCTGGAGTTCTATCTGCTCGACCGCACCCGCGACGCCCAGGGCCGGCCGCAACCGGCGCTGCAGATGAATGGCGTGCGACCCGGCTCGCCGCAGGTCTACGGGGTCTACGAACTGGAGCAGCTGCAACCCTTTCTCGATGACCTCTATGCCGCCTGCGAGGTGCAGGGCCTGCCGGTGCGCACGGCCATCTCCGAATACGCCCCCGGCCAGCTCGAACTGACCCTGCTGCACCGCTTCGATGCCCTCCAGGCCATCGACGAGGGCATTCGCTACAAGCGCCTGGTCAAGGGCGTGGCCAACCGCCACGGCCTGCAGGCCTGCTTCATGGCCAAGCCCTTCGGCGACCAGGCGGGCAGTGGCCTGCACCTGCACGTCAGCCTGGCCGACGCCGAGGGCAACAACCTCTATGCCAGCGAGGATCCGCAGGGCACGCCGCTGCTGCGCCATTCCATCGGCGGCATGCAGCACCGGATGCTGGATGCCCTGGCGATCTTCTGCCCCAACGCCAACTCCTACCGCCGTTTCCAGGCCAACAGCTATGCGCCGCTGGCCAAGAGCTGGGGGGTCAACAACCGCAGCGTATCCTTGCGCGTGCCGGGTGGTCCGGCCGGCAGTCGCCACATCGAACACCGCATCTGCGGCGCCGATGCCAATCCCTATCTGGCGGCGGCCGCCATCCTCGCCGCCATCCATGAAGGCATCCGTGACGAACGCGACCCGGGGCCGGCCACTGTCGGCAACGGCTACGAACAGGCCACCGACTTCCTGCCCACCGACTGGCTGACCGCGCTGCAGGCGCTGGAGCGCTCCAGCTGGATCCGCGAGGCGCTGGGGGAGCGTTTCGTCGAGGTGTACCTGGCCATCAAGCGCGCGGAATACCGGCAATTCATGGCCGAGGTGGGTGAGCAGGACTGGCGCTGGTATCTGACCCACGCCTGAGGGGTCGTTGCCCGGTCAGTCCGGCTCGCCCGGCACGGCGGTGAGGCGATTCACGCTGATGATGCCGCCATTCCAGATCATCTCGACCGGCGCTGCCTGGACCACGGCACTGACCAGGTGCGGAGTTAGCAGCGCCCAGCAATGGCTACCGGGGCGGCGTACCGAGCGGTAGCGCAGACCTGGGCAGCCGGCGCGTTTGGCGGCGGCGCCCAGACTGCGCGCCGCGCTGTAGTCCAAGGGATCATGGATAGGGTCTACTGCTGCTAGCACCAGGGCGTCGCGCAACCCCTTCTCGGAGAAGCTCACCGAAAGATTACGGAAGACGAAACGCTCGTACTTCAGTGCCGGCACCTTCGACCAGTAGGCCTGCTGATGATGGTGGACTTCGGCAAGGGCGGTATCGGTATGGTCGGCCAGATAGAGAACGCCGAAGGTGCCATCGCTGAAGCGCGAACCCTCTGGATTGACATGAGTGAAGGGCGCTGTCGCATAGGAGCAACCCGAGATGCCGAAGGGAATCTGGTCGCGGGGAATCAGCTCCAGACGCCCCAGCTCGTTTTGCAGTCGCGGGTTGGTCAACACCTGCAACTGATAGAGCACGGCGAAATCTTCGGCATTGGCGACATCGTCGAACAGATGGATGGGCGGGAATTTGGAGTTGACCAGGCGATGCCCCTGTAGACACTCATCCGCCAGCAGGGGCAGGTCCTCCAGCTTCACCATCCGGCACCGCGCAGGACATCGATACGCCGGAAGGTTTCATAGAGGGAGATCATGTCGCCTTGGGCCATTACTTCCAGAGGCGAACGGCCATTGAAGAATTCATTGTGATTGGCCATGGCGACGAAGCCATAGACGTTTTCCGGATTATCGAAGACCACGCGCAATGCGGAATGCATGTTCAGTACCAGACTGACACGCTGAAGTTGATCGGAATCCAGGTTTACCGCCCAGTCAATTTCTCGCTGCGACGCTCGGGCATAGGTGCTACGCGAGATGCGCAGGATTCGGCAACTCTGCTCGCAGGACGCCTGCCACTTGTTCAGGATATTGAGCGCTGCCCGTAGGCCAACCGTGCTCTGACTTTTCGAAAATTGCTCAATGGCAGCGAGCTGGGACATGAGAACCTCCAAATCTGTAGAGACAAATATAATAAATTTGTGCCTGCAGATAAAGACACTTTGCCGCATAGCTATTGAAGACGGCTAGGCGGAATTTCCAACTCAGAACGCCAGGCTGGCCTGCCAGCGCCGATCCCGGGTGGAGGGCCGCCGGTGCAGCCGCTCGTCCAGCAGCGCCGCGGCCCTGGCGTGTTCACCGCCGCGCAGCAGGGCGACCAGCAGGGTGTCTTCGATGACCTCGCGCTGGGCGCCACTGCCGCCGATACGAGCGATATCGGCGCGCAGCGGTTCCAGCAGCCGAGCGCAACTCGGGTAGTCAGCCTCGGCGAAAGCCAGCAGGGCGCGGCAGAGCAGGGGGACCACCGGTCCGGCGGCCAGGGCGCCGTCGCGCAGATGGCTTTCCAGTCCCGCAATACGGTCTTCCAGCGCCAGCCGATCCCCGGTCGCCGCGGCGATCAGCGCCATATGGACGTCGGCGAAGGCCAGCCCCGGTTGCTGGAACAGCCCCTCCGCACTGGCGGCGGTAGCTTGCCAGAGCTCGGCGGGCACCTCATGGCCATAGAGCCCGAGACGCCAGAGAAAGGAGGCGTTGTCGCTGACTCTATTGAGCGGGCCGGCGGTGGACGCCGCTGGCGCCACGAAGCGTCGATAGAGGTCCAGCGCGCCCTGGCTGTCGCCCCGTTCCAGGGCCACCAGGGCACCGTGCCAGGCGATATGCCCATGCAGGGTGCCGTGGCGCGGATACTCGGGCAGCCAGCCGGCGATCAGGGCCTGCGCGGCCTGGCTGTCGCCGGATTCGTGCAGGACATGGGTCAGGGCATGGGCCGCATTGACGTTGTGACGGTGCAGCTCGAGTGCCCGCTCGGCTAGCGCCCGACCGCGAACCACGTCGCCGTTTTCGCCATGGGACCAGCCGCGGTAGGTCAGGAACCACCAGTCGTCCGCGGCGAAATGGCGGGCATGGCGCTCGCAGAGGTCGACCCGCGCCTGGTCATGATCGGCGCGCCCGGAAAACGCCAGCAAGCCAAAGGCCCCCAGCGGCAGGCCGAGGATCAGGATGTCGCGCGGCCAGCGCTCGGCATGCTCCAGCGCGCCCTGCAGCGCCTGGGCAGCTTCCCCGGCGATCAGCCGCCGCAGGACCTCGACATGGCTGTGCTCGCGCTCCGTGCCAAGTCGCTCGACCAGCCGCTGCGCCCGCGCGATGCTCTCCCGGGCCGCACCGGCCTGGTTGTCGATCAGCTGCAGCCGCGCCCGCGCTGCCTGCGCCAGGGCGAAGTCGGGATCGGCCGCGATCGCCTCATCCAGCGCCTCGGCCGCCCCGGGCCAGAGCGACAGCAGCAGGTCGACGCCGGCGCGATAGCGCTCGGCGGCGTGGGCGGAAGGGGTGGACAGGGGGAGGTCGTAGCGGTCGGTACAGGAGAGAGGCATGAGGGTGTTTCGATCTTCAAGCAAGGAGGCGCCACTGCCCAGCAACGGTCAGCGGCTCGAACACCCTTGATAGCAGGCGGCCACGGGTACGGCTAGCGCCCGCGGCTCATGGCGGCTTGAAAGAAGCTCATGAATAGCGGACGGGTGCTTGCGTCCACCGCTTGTACAGCGGCGGCTAGAAGCGGCGCTGCGCATCCTGGCTGATACGGTGGCTTCGCCGCCTGGCTCGTTTCCCGACCTAAACGGCGCTGCGACTTGCCAACCACGCCCGCCACCCACCATGGTCGGTAATGTCCTCGGCGCCGGCCAGGCCGTAGGGCTCGCAGATGAAGCCGGTTTCCCAGCTGCCATCGGCCAATTCCACCTTGCCCAGGCCGAGCGGGGCGGGGATGCCGGTGAGAAAGCTGCCCAGTTCGCTGCTGGGCAGCTCCCAGACTTCCACCTCGATGGCGGCGCCGTCTTCGGCGACCCGAACCATGCCCGGACGGAGCGGCGGGCCGCCGGCCAGGGCGTGGAGGCGATAGTGCGGCGCGCTCCGGGTCAGGGCGAGGCGTCGGCCGCCACGGGCGAGCAACTGGCCGTTGAGCGGCAGTCCCTGCAGGTGGGCACCGCAGACCACCAGGCGGGCGCGGTCATGGCGGGCAGGGCGTGCCGGCAGGCTGGCGCCTGGGAGGGCGCCGCCAACCAGGGGCAGGCCCTGGGCGTCCTGCAGGGCCGCGGCCAGGCTCAGCAGGTACTGGTCGGTGAAGACCCGGCCGAACAGCGTCACGCCCCAGGGCAGTCCATTGGTCATGACACCGGCTGGCACGGCCACGGCGGCGTAGTCCAGCAGGTTCATGAAGTTGGTGTAGTAGCCCAGGTCGGCGTTGCGGGCGACCGGCTCGGCGGCCAGTTCGGCCAGGGTCACCGGCCGTGGATAGGTGGGGGTAAGCACGCAATCCAGCTCGGCCAGCAGGGCATCGCACTGGGCTTTCAATGCCTGCAGGCGATAGCCGGCGCGAAAAGCGTCCACTGCCGTGGTGCCGGGCGCCTTTTCCAGCACGGCGCGGATCACCGGCAGCACTGCGTCCGGTTCGGCCTCGATCAGGGCGCCGGCCACGCTGTAGCGCTCGGCCACCCAGGGGCCCTCATAAAGCAGGCGTGCGGCTTCCAGGAAGGGCGCAAGATCCAGCGGCACGGCTTCGCCACCCAGGGCTTCCAATTGCGCCTTGGCGGCCGCGAACAGCGCCGGGCTTTCCGGGCAGCCGAGGAATTCCAGCTGGGTCGGGACGCCGAAGCGAAAGGGCCGCGGGCGGCCGAAGGCACTGGCGTCGTTCCACTGCGGATTGGCGCGGCTGTAGGGATCGCGCGGATCGAGGCAGGCGGTGAGCGCCAGCAGGGTGCTGGCTTCGGCGGCGGTGGCGGTAAAGAAGGTCACGCAATCCAGGGTCTGGCAGGCGGGCACCACGCCGGCGGTGGACAGCAATCCCTTGCTGCCCTTGAGGCCCACCAGGTTGTTCAGCCCCGCGGGTACGCGCCCCGACCCGGCGGTGTCGGTGCCCAGGGCGAAGCTGGCGACGCCCAGGGCCACGGCCAGGGCCGACCCGGCACTGGAGCCGCCGGAAGGATAGTCCGGGTGGACGCTGTTGCGGCAGGCGCCATAGGGCGAACGGGTGCCGTTGAGGCCGGTGGCGAACTGGTCGAGATTGCACTTGCCGAGGGGCACGGCGCCCAGGGCGACCAGCTGCTCCACCAGGGTCGCCGAGCGCTCGGGCACATAGGCATAGGCTGGGCAAGCCGCCGTGGTGGGGATGCCGGCGAGGTCGATGTTGTCCTTGATGGCGAAGGGGATGCCATAGAGCGGCAGCTCGGCGGGATCGCGGTCGTCCAGGGCGGCGAGATAGGGCTCCAGCTCGGCCGGGGTCAGCAGGTGGATGAACAGCCGGTACTCGGGATTGAGCTGGGCGGCTCTTTCTAGCAGTTCAGCGATGAGGACTCGTGGTGTCTGGGTACCGGCGGCATAGGCGGCGCTCAGGGTGTCGAGGCGCAGATCGAATGTCATGGTGGCTTCCTTCACGTCTTGTCGATGACCAGCAGGCGCTGGCCGGCGCGGATCGGCGAGCCGGGCTGGACCTGCAGGTCGTGGATCCGGCCGCTGCAGGGGGCGAGCAGCGGGATTTCCATCTTCATGGACTCCAGGATCAGCAGCGGCTGGCCGGCTTCCACCTGATCGCCCGGTTGCACCTGGGCCTGCCAGAGATTGCCGGCCACCGGACTTTCCAGGGCCAATTGGTGGCTGGCGAGGGGGGCGTCTTCGGTGGCTTCGACGGCGGCTTCCTGGCTGTCGAAATGCGCCTGGCCGGAGTCGATCCAGCGTTGCCGCTCCGCGGCGAAGGCGCTCTGCTGACGCCCGCGAAAGGTGGCGATGCCCTCGGCTTCGCGGGCCAGGAAGGCCTGGTAGTCGGCCAGGGACAGTTCGCTCTCTTCGATGCGCAGGGGTACCCGTCCCAAGGGGAAGTCGGCGCGGATGCGCAGCAATTCCTCCGCCGAGACTTCATAAAAGCGGATCTGATCGAAGAAGCGCAGCAGATAGGGTTGGCCGTGGAAGGCCTCGACTTCGCGATAGCGATTCCACATCTGCAGGGTGCGCCCGACGAACTGGTAGCCGCCGGGGCCTTCCATGCCATAGACGCACAGATAGGCGCCGCCAATGCCCACCGAATTTTCCGCGGTCCAGGTGCGCGCCGGGTTGTACTTGGTGGTCACCAGCCGGTGGCGCGGATCAAGGGGGGTAGCCACCGGTGCACCCAGATAGACATCGCCGAGGCCCATCACCAGGTAGCTGGCGTCGAAGACGATGCGCTTGACCGCCTCCAGGGACTCCAGGTCATTCACCCGGCGGATGAACTCCAGGTTGCTCGGGCACCAGGGGGCGTCCTTGCGTACCGTGGTGGTGTATTTCTCGATGGCCAGGCGGCAGGCCGGATCGTCCCAGGACAGCGGCAGATGGACGATGCGCGAGGGTACCCGCAGGTCCTGGGCATCGCCCAGCGCCTGCCAGCAGCGACTGACCGCCGCCAGCAACTCGGCCAGGGGCAGGGCTTCGGGCTGGTAGTGCACCTGCAGCGAGCGGATGCCCGGGGTGAGCTCGCACAGCCCGGGCAGCGCCAGGGCGGCCAGCGCCTGCATCAGGCCGTGGCCGCGAAAGCGCAGGGCGAGGTCCAGCTCCGGTGGGCCGATCTCCAGCAGCAGATGGGTATCCCCGGAAAGCCGCGCCACCAGGCGCTCGGCGCCCTGGCCCAGGTCCAGCACCACGGGATCGCCGCGCTCGGGAGCGATGGCGATCTCCGCCTGCGGCTGCAAGCTGCTTTCCTCGGCCAGGCGTGCCAGCTGCAGACGCCGTGCGGTGGCCAGGTGCACCGGCAGGAAGCGCACCCGGTCACCGGCCTTGAGCTGGCCCAGTTGCCAGAGATCGGCTTCGATCACCGTGACCGGGCAGACGAAGCCGCCCAGGCTGGGGCCGTCCGGGCCGAGGATGACCGGCATGTCGCCGGTGAAGTCCACGGCGCCGACCGCATAGGGATTGTCGTGGATGTTGGAGGGGTGCAGACCGGCTTCGCCACCGTCTTCGCGGGTCCATTCCGGCTTGGGCCCGATCAGGCGCACACCGGTACGACTGGAATTGAAGTGCACCTCCCAGTCGGTGGCGAGAAAGAGGTCCAGATAGGCCGGGCTGAAATAGTCCGGTGCACCATGGGGGCCATAGATGACGCGCAGGGTGCGGGTCTCGGCCAGTTGGGTGGTCAGGGCGGCGGGTAGCCGGGCCTCCGCATGCGCGTCGGTCAGCGGGTGCAGGTGCAGCACGTCCCCGGCGCGCAGGGCGCGGCCACCGTGACCGCCGAACTGACCGAGGGTGAAGGTGCTGCGACTGCCCAGGTACTCGGGCAGGTCCAGACCACCTCTCAGGCAGAGATAGCTGCGGGCGCCGGCGCCGGTGATGGCGCCCAGCTGCAGGATGGCACCCGCGGGCACGCGAAAGACGCTGTCCATGGCCTGGGGCTGGTCATCCAGCAGGATCGGCAACGCCGCGCCGGTGACCGCCACCACGGCCTCCGTGTTGAACCTGAGGGTGGGGCCGGCCAGGGTGATTTCCAGAGCGGCCGCGCGGCCGTCGTTGCCGAGCAGGCGATTGCCCAGGCGCAGGGCGCGGTCGTCCATGGGGCCGGAAGGGGGAATGCCCACCGACCAGTAGCCGAGGCGTCCGGGGGCATCCTGCACCGTGGTCTGGGTGCCGGCGCTGAGCACCTCCAGGGTGGTGGCCTGGTAGGTCAGGCCTTCCAGGCAGCGGGTCCAGGGCTGGCCGCTGGCGAAGGGCGCGGCGGCGAGGATCTGCCGCAGGTAGTCGCCATTGGTTTCCACGCCATAGAGCCGGGTCGCGGCCAGGGCCTGGTCGAGACGCTGCCGGGCCGAGTCCCGATCCGGGCCCCAGGCGATGACCTTGGCCACCAGCGGATCGAAATAGGGCGGGATCTCGCAGCCGGCTTCGACCCAGGTGTCCAGGCGCAGCGCCCGGCCATCCGCCGGTGGAAAGTCGACCTGGGTCAGCAGGCCCGGGCTGGGCTGGAAGTCGCGACCCGGGTCTTCGGCATAGAGTCGCGCCTGGATGGCATGGCCCTGGGGCTGCAGCCCCGCGGCGAGGGTTGCCAGCGGCGGCAGGTCGCCGGCGGCCAGTTCGATCATCCAGCGCACCAGGTCTACGCCCCAGACCTGCTCGGTGACGCCGTGCTCGACCTGCAGGCGGGTGTTCACTTCGAGGAAGTAGAAGCGGTCGGCGGCGCTGTCGTAGACGAACTCCACGGTACCGGCGCTGCGATAGCGCACCGCGCGCGCCAGCTCCAGCGCGGCGGCGCAGAGCGCCTCGGCCATGCCGGCCGGCAGGTTGGGCGCCGGGGTTTCCTCCAGCACCTTCTGGTTGCGGCGCTGCACCGAGCAATCGCGTACGCCCAGCGCCAGGACCTCGCCCTGGCCATCGCCGAACACCTGCACCTCCAGGTGCCGCGCCCGCTCGATGTATTTCTCCAGGAAGACGCCGGCGTCGCTGAAGTTGTTCTGGCCCAGCCGGCGCACGGCGTCGAAGGCCTCGGCGAGTTCAGTGTCCGTGCGGCACACGCGCATGCCGATGCCGCCACCGCCGGCGGTGCTCTTGAGCATCACCGGATAATCGATCTCCTGCGCGGCCGCCAGGGCTGCCTCCAGGGTCTCCAGCAGCTCGGTGCCCTCCAGCAGCGGCACGCCCTGGGCGCGCGCCAGGGCCCGCGCCGTGTGCTTGAGTCCAAAGGTGCGCAATTGCTCGGGGGTGGGGCCGACGAAGGCGATGCCGGCCGCTTCGCAGGCTTCGGCGAAGGCGGCGTTCTCGGAAAGGAAGCCATAACCGGGGTGGATGGCCTGGGCGCCGCTCTGGCGCGCGACCTCGAGCAGCTTGGCGGTGTCCAGGTAGGTGGCCGCGGCGGCGCCTTCGCCCAGGCTGAAGGCCTGGTCGGCCTCGCTGACATGGCGGCTGGCGCGATCGGCTTCGCTGTAGACGGCGACCGCGGCGACGCCCAGGTCGCGCAGGGTGCGCTGGATGCGGCAGCTGATGGCGCCACGGTTAGCGATGAGCAGGGTGGTGAACATTCGAGGCGTCCTCGAAGGCGGCGGGCCGTCCCGCCAGATAAAAGCTCTCGGGGTCGTCCCCAAGAGGCCGCGCGAGGGCGGTGGGTCAGTCGGCGTCTAGCGCTTGCCGCGGTAGCCGTAGCGTCCGGCGCGGACTTCACACAGCCGATAGAGGTGCGGCCGCAGCCACTGCCAGAGCTGGCGGGCGCGGGTCAGTCCCATAGCAGCACCTCCGCCGGGGTGGGATTCCAGCCGTTGCAGGGGTTGTTCAACTGCGGGCAGTTGGAGATCAGCAGGATGACGTCAGTCTCGGCGCGCAACTCCACGTACTTGCCGGCGCCGGAGATGCCATCGGCGAAGGTCAGGCCACCGTCCGCGGTCACCGGCACGTTCATGAAGAAGTTGATATTGGCGCCGATATCGCGCTTGCCCAGGCGCCCGTCATGGCCACCGGCGCAGAGGAAGTTGTCGCGGCAGCTGTGCATCTGCCGGCGGTCCAGGGCGTAGCGCACCGTGTTGCTTTCCTGGGAGCAGGCGCCGCCCAGGGTGTCGTGGCGGCCACAGGTGTCGGCGACGATGGTCAGCAGGGGATTGCCCAGGTTGGAATAGAGCACGCTGCCGGTCGACAGATAGACCCGGCCCTGACGTCTGAGGGTGCGCTGGGGATCGTAGCGTTCCAGGGGATTGGCGGCGGCGTAGAAGAGGGTGTCCACCGCCTGGTTGCCTTCCAGGTCATGGATGCGCAGGGTCTGGCCGGCCTTGACCTCCTTGAGGTAGGGCGCTCCGGCCGGCAGGACGGCGCGGTAGCTGGCATCTTCCGGGCGTTTGGTGCTGGCGATCAGGGTCATGGCGAGGCCTCAGAGAAAGTAGCGGGCGGTGTTCTGGAAGGCGCGCTCGTTTTCCGGGCGCAAGGTGCGGCAGCGCTCGGCCACCTCGGGCGTGGCGCGCAACTGGGCGAGATCGACCGGGCGCGGCGCATAGACCGGATGCGGATCCAGCGGATGCTGCAGGGCGGTCAGCACCACCAGGGTGTTCATGGGCGCATAGAGCTCGACCAGATCGCCGGCGCGGGAGTTGCCGGGCACGAAGGCAAAGGCGCCCTCGGCATCCACGTCCACCCGGCTGAACAGATTCAGGGTCATCAGCAGGTCTTCCAGCCCCAGGCCCCACTTGGCCAGTTCCACCAGCAGGTTGTCGGTGCCGTTGCGGTGGAAGCCGTTGCGCAATTCCTGGTAACGCCCCGCGCCGTATTTTTCGGCCACCTCGGCGGCATTGGCCACGCCGCCGAAGCTGTCGTGCCAGCCACAGGTGTCGCGCACCACGGCCGCCAGCACCCGGCCCATGTCGGAGTAGAGGCAGTGTCCGGTGGTGAGACGGGCGGTGTGCTGGCCCTTGAGGGTATCCGGCAGATTCAGCCGCTCGCTGCGGTCATCGGCATTGAACAGCAGCAGGCTGACATTGGCGCCGCCTTCCACGTCGGTCAGGCGCAGGGTCTGGCCGCGGCGCAGGATGAAGGAGGCGGTACCGCCGCCGGGGACGCGTTCCTGGTAGAGCAGTTCTTCGGTCATGGGCAACCTCGTCAGATAAGGGCCGGCCGCGCCCCGGCCGCATGCACGGGCGGGGTCTTGGCGGTCAGGGGCAGGTCGTAGGTGATGCGGGCGCCATAGGCACCGGGGGCTTGCGGGTCCTGACGGACCTTGTCGAACACCAGCACCCGGGTGGCCAGGCTGAAGCCCTCGTGCAGGTCATGGGTGACCATGAACACCGTGAGCGGGCGCTCGTGCCAGAGCTCCAGCAGCAGGGCGTGCATGTCCTTGCGGATGCCGGGATCGAGGGCGCCGAAAGGCTCGTCCAGGAGCAGGATGCGCGGCCGGACGATCAGCGCCTGGGCGATGGCGAGGCGCTGTTGCATGCCGCCGGACAGCTGCCCCGGGTACTTGCCCAGCGCCTGGCCCAGGCCGACGCGCTCGAGCAGGGTTGCGGCCTGTTCCCGGGCCTGGCGCTTGGCCGTACCCAGCAGCCGGCCGAGCAGCGGGGACCTGGGCAATTCCAGGCCCAGGGCGACGTTGTCCAGCACGCTCAGGTGGGGAAAGACCGAATAGCGCTGAAAGACCACGCCCCGCTCGGGATCCGGTTCCGCCGACAGCGGCTGACCATCGATGCGGATCTCGCCCCGGCTGGGGCGCTCCTGGCCGAGCAGCAGGCGCAGGAAGGTGGACTTGCCGCAGCCGGAGGCACCTACCAGGGCGCAGAATTCGCCTTCGCGCACCTGCAGGTTGAGGCCTTCGAGCACCACCTGCTCGCCGTAGCGTTGCCAGAGATTGCGGACCTCGATCATCAACGAGCCTCCCCGTACCAGGGAAAGGCGCGTCGCGTCAGCAGCCGCAGACCGGCGTCCAGCAGCCAGGCCAGCAGGGTGATCCAGGCCACATAGGGCAGGATCACGTCCATGGCCAGGTAGCGCCGCACCAGAAAGATGCGATAGCCCAGGCCGTCGGTGGCGGCGATGGCCTCGGCGGCGATGAGAAACAGCCAGGCGGCGCCCAGCTGCAGCCGCAGGGCGATGAGCAGGCGCGGCAGCAGTTGCGGCAGCACCAGGCGCAGGATCACCGTCCAGCTGTTGGCGCCCAGGGTCTGGGCCTTGATCAGCAACTCGCGGGGCAATTCGCGGGCGCGCTGGTCGAGCTCACGGATCAGCACCGGAGTGACGCCCACCACGATCAGCATCACCTTGGCCAGTTCGCCCAGGCCGAAGACGATGAAGAGGATCGGCAGGATCGCCAGGGGCGGGATCATCGAGAGCACCGTCACCAGTGGCGACAGCGGCGCGCCGACCAGGGGCAGGCTGCCCGCGGCGATGCCCACCACCAGGGCGATCAGCGCGGCGATCCCCAGGCCCAGCCCCAGGCGTTGCAGGCTGGCTAGGGTGTCCTGCCAGAACGGATAGCCGCCGGTACGCACGTCGGCGGTAAAGGCCAGGCGCTGCACCGCATCGGCCATCTGTGCCACGCTGGGCAACAGCTTGTCGTTGGGGTTTTCCGCCAGCCGGGTGGCCGAGCCCACCAGATAGAGCAGGGCGAGCAGGGCGAAGGGCAGCAGGACCAGCAGGAGCCGGCCGCCCCGATCGGGATGCCGATTGATAAAGCGCATGGGCGTCGTCCTCGCGGCGGGGCTCAGAGCTTGCCGTCGGCGGCCAGCTGTACGAAGGTCGGATCGAAGCGCAGCTTGAGATTGCCCGCGTCCCCGCTGGTCTTGCCACCCGGATAGGCGATGCCGATGGCCTCGGCGCTGGGCGCGCCCTGGCCCAGCAGGCCGTGTTCGAAGGAGAAGTGGGCGATGCGCTGCATGGTGGTGGGCAGCGCGGGGTCCTGGACGAAGGCCAGGGCCTCGGCGGGCGTGGCGAACAGCCGGGTCTTGTCCAGCTGCGCCTGGAAGCCGGCGAGATCGGTACCCGAGGCCTTGGCCATGGCCTCCAGGGTCGCCTTGCCCTTGGCATCGCCGGACTTCATCAGCGCCAGCATCTCGAACCAGGCACCGGTCAAGGCCTTGCCCAGGGCCGGGTTATCCTTGAGCGTGGCGGTGTTCACCACCATCATGTCGAGGATCTCGCCGGGAATCTTGCTGGAGTCGAACACCTCGGTGGTGTCCGGCTGGGCCTTGATCTCGGCCAGCAGCGGATTCCAGGTCACCACGTTGCGCACGTCGGCGGTCTGGAAGGCGGCCACGATGTCGGCGTCGGAGGTGTTGACGGTGGTCAGGTCCCTCTCGCTCAGCCCCACGCTCTGCAGCGCTCGCGCCAGCAGGTAGTGGGAGACGGAGAATTGCACCAGGTTGACCTGCTGGCTCTTGAGGTCGGCCAGGGTCTTGCCCTTGCCCTTCATCACCACGCCGTCATTGCCGTTGGAGTAGTCGCTGACGATCAGCGCCGTGCTGTCCACGCCGCCCGCGGCCGGAATGGTCAGGGCGTCCATGTTGGTCATGGCGCAGCCATCGAACTGGCCGGTGGTGTATTGATTGATGGATTCGACGTAGTCGTTGAGCTGCACGACCTCGACGTGGATGCCGTATTTCTTGGCCCACTTGTCGACGATGCCCTGGGCCTGGGCTTCGCCCCAGGGCATCCAGCCGGCATAGATCGTCCAGCACACCTTGAAGTCGTCGCGCGGCGCCGCCTGAGCGGTGGCACCGAGCAGCAGGGAACAACCGAGAATGAGCGAGGCGAGCAGGGGATGGCGCATGGGACCTCCAATAGGATGGACGACGGGACAGGAGCACGCGACTGGCGCTGTGTCTCCCGGGCTTTTGTCCCGCCGTGTAACCCCATCAGAGGTCGACGACTCTCGGACCAGACACCCGCACGCGCGAGTCGGAACCCTAGTCATCCATTGCAGATTGTGGTGCATCAAACCGGCTGGCCGGTGCTCCTGCACGCTGTAGCTTTTGCCAGATGCGTGCCAGTTGCCGCCGGACCCCGTGCCACGCGGATTTCGAGCTGTGACGGTGCTGCCGCAACCCTCGCGCCGCCCCGTTGCCGTGCGTTCGGGGCGGCAGGGTGCACCGCTTTGACTCAGCGCCCCAGCGCCGCGATCAGCGCGTGGCGGAAGGCATTGACCGCCGGCGGCAATTCGCGACCCGCCATGCTCTGCAATTCGATCCGCCGGGCCGCCAGGCCCTCGTCCAGCAGAGGCAGCGCCACCAGCTGGCCCTCGCGCAGCCGGCTGCGCAGGCTCAGTTCGCTGAACAGGCTAACGCCTGCGCCCAAGGCGGCGAAGCGATAGAGCGCCTGCATGTTGTTGCTCACCAGCACCGGCTCGAACGACAGGCCCTGGACGCCACAGCAGATGTCGAACAGCTGGCGGATCGTGGTGTCTGGCGTCGGCAGCGCCAGGGGATAGGGCTGCAGATCGACCAGGGCCAGGCCGGTGCGGCTGGCGAGCGGATGGTCGGGAACGACGATCGCCTTGATGGCGCCACTCAGGGTGGCCTCGACGCGGATATCCGGCTCGGGCCTCAGGCTGAAGGTCAGGCCCAGGTCGGCATCGCCTTCCTGGACCCGGCGGGTCACCACGGCGGGGGCGCAGACCTCCAGGGAAAAGTGGATGCCGGCGTAGCCCTGGCGAAAGGCGGCGATCAGCTCGGGCAGGAAGTCCAGCGAAAAGCCTTCGGTGGTGGCCAGGCGCACCTGACCGCGGCGGAGGTCGGCCAGGCCGCGCAGTTCGGCCGCCACCTGCTCACTGGCCAGCTGCGCCTTCCGCGCATGCACCGCCAGGCGTTCGCCGGCGGCGCTGGGCACCACCCCGCGAGCACGGCGTTCGAGCAACGGCGTCTCCAGTTCGCGTTCCAGCTTGGCGATCTGGCGACTCACGGCACTGGCCGCGACATTGAGCCGTTGGGAGGCTTCGCTGATCGAGCCGCAGCGCACCACCTCGAGGAAATAGCGCAGGGCGGTGGACTGGATTCCGTAGGGCTGCATAGGGCCTCCTTTGCCGAAAAGGCATGGCTTGCATCTAAATATTCTGCTTGTGGCATGGGATGGCAAGACCTAGAGTCGGGTCAAGAGACCAATAACAGGCTTCAGCAAGAACTCCTTCCCCGCGCTTCGCGGACCTGCCTTTGACCAACCACCGCCCCGGAGACAGACGGCATGGGACTCAAAGGTTTCGCTTGTGGCATCGCGTTTTCCCTCTTCCTGGCCCAGGGCCAGGCCTTCGCCGGCAAGGCCAACGACACCCTGGTCTACGCCTCCGACACCGAACCCGAAAACGTCAGCCCCTATCACAACGATGCCCGTGAAGGCGTCATCCTCGCCCACCTGGCCTGGGACACCCTGATCTACCGCGACCCCCAGACCGGCGAATACAAGCCGATGCTGGCCACCCACTGGCAGCAGGTCGATCCGCTGACCCTCGACTTCGATCTGCGTCAGGGCGTGACCTTCCACAACGGCGATTCCTTCACCGCCGATGACGTGGTCTTCACCTTCAACTACGTGGCCTCGCCCGAGGGCAAGGTGGTCACCCAGCAGAACGTCAACTGGATCAAGAGCGCCGAGAAGCTGGGCGAATACAAGATCCGCCTGCACCTCAAGCAGCCGTTTCCAGCCGCGCTGGAATACCTCGCCAATCCCTTGCCCATCTATCCCGGCAAGTATTTCCAGCAGGTGGGCCTGGCGGGCTTCGCGCAGAAGCCGGTGGGTACCGGGCCCTATCGCATCGTCGCGGTCACCAGCGGCCAGGGCGTCACGCTGGAGCGCAATCCCAACTACTTCAAGGACAGCCCCCAGGGGCAGCCACGCATCGGCCATATCCAGTTCCGCGTCATTCCCGACGCCGAGACCCGACTCGCCGAACTCATGACCGGCGGCATCGACTGGGCCTGGCGCGTGGCGCCGGACCAGGCCGAGCAACTCAAGGCCGCGCCCAATCTCACCGTGGAGAGCGGGGCCAGCATGAGGATCGGCTTCCTCAGCATGGATGCCCAGGGCGCCTCCAGCCCGGATTCGCCCTTTGCCAAGGCGGAGGTACGCCAGGCGGTCAACTACGCGATCAACCGCAAAGCCATCGCCAGTCAGCTCATGGGGGGCGGCAGCCAGCCGCTGCAGGTGGCCTGCTATCCGGAGCAATTCGGTTGCGACGCCAAGGCGGTGCCGGGCTATCCCTACGATCCGGCCAAGGCCAAGGCCCTGCTCAAGGCCGCCGGCTACCCCAATGGCTTCAGCACCGAGATCTTCGCCTACCGCGACCGCGACGTGGTCGAGGCGCTGATCGGCGACCTGCGCGCGGTGGGCATCGACGCCAAGCTGCGCTATCTGAAATACGCCGCGCTGCGTGACCAGCAGCGCGCCGGCAAGGTGCCCATGGCCTTTCTCGCCTGGGGTTCCTTCTCCATCGCCGATGCCTCGGCGGCCACCGGCGTCTATTTCAAGGGCAATGCCGACGACGTGGCCAAGGATCCCCAGGTGATCGACTGGCTCAAGGTGGCCGACACCGCCATGGACCCGGCCGTGCGCAAGGAGAACTACCGCAAGGCGCTGCAGCGGATCGCCGAGCAGGCCTACTGGGCGCCGGTGTTCAACTATTCCATCAACTATGCCTTCACCTCGGACCTGGCCTTCCAGCCCTATCCGGACGAGTTGCCGCGATTCGCCCTGGCCCACTGGAACTGATCCGTCCCGGCGCCCCGCACGGGGGCGTCTCTCGCCGAGGAGCCGAGCATGTCAGCATACCTCCTGCGCCGCCTGGGTATCGCCCTGGCCGTGGCCTTTACCGTTTCCCTCATCAGCTTCTTCCTGCTGCACCTGTCCGGCGATCTGGCCACTGCCATCGCCGGCCCCGAAGCCACCGCCGAACAGATCGAGGTGGTGCGTCATCAACACGGACTCGATAAACCCCTGGCGACCCAGTACGTCGAGTGGGTCGGGCAGTTGCTGCGGCTGGATCTGGGGCAGTCGTTCTTCTTCCAGGAATCGGTGCGGGACCTCATCGCCAGCCGCCTGCCCATCACCCTGACCCTGGGCGCCATCGCGTTGCTGGTGGCGCTACTCATCGCCATCCCGCTCGGGGTACTGGCCGCGGTCAAGCGCGACACCTGGATCGACCGCCTGGCGCTGACCCTGGCGACCTTTGGCCAGGCGATGCCCAGCTTCTGGTTCGCCCTGGTGCTGATCGTCGTCTTCGCCGTGACCCTCAAGTGGCTGCCGGTGTCCGGCAATACCAGCTGGCAGCACTTCATCCTGCCGGCGATCGCCCTGGGCTACTACGCCACGCCCTCGCTGATGCGCCTGACCCGCGCCGGGATGCTCGATGTGCTGGGCGCCGACTACATCCGCACCGCCCGGGCCAAGGGCCTGAGTCCGGCGCGGGTGCTGTTCAAGCACGCCCTGCGCAATGCGCTGATCCCGGTGGTGGCCCTGGCCGCGGTGGAGTTCGGCTTCATGCTGGGCGGCTCGGTGGTGATCGAGGCGGTGTTCTCGCTGCAGGGCATCGGCCAGCTGGCCTGGGACGCCATCGCCCGCAACGACTTCCCGGTGGTGCAGGCCATCGTTCTCTTGATCGCGTTGATCTACATCGTGCTGACGCTGCTGGCCGATCTGCTCAACGCCTTGCTCGACCCGCGCATTCGCGTGCGCTAGGAGGCCCCATGACCGTCGCCAATCCCTTCGTGCTCGACGACTATCTGCCCCCGCGTCCGACCCTGGGTCGCCAGCTGCGCCGCTGGTTCGGCCACCGCGGCTTCGCCCTCGGCGCCGTGCTGCTGGTCATCATCGTGTTCGCCGCCCTGGCCGCGCCCTGGCTGGCGCCCCACGACCCCTACGCCCAGGACGTGATGCAGCGGATGAAACCTCCGGTATGGATGGCCAAGAGCACCTGGGCCCATCCGCTGGGCACCGACAAGCTCGGCCGCGACTACCTGTCTCGCCTGCTCTATGGCGCCCGCATCTCGCTGTTCATCGGCCTGGCCGCGGCGCTCATCTCCGGCGCCATCGGCACCCTGCTCGGGGTATTGGCCGGCTACTACGGCGGCAAGGTCGACGCCCTGGTGAGCTACCTGGTGACCACCCGCCTGGCCTTGCCGGTGGTGATGGTAGCCCTGGCCGCCGCCTCCCTGGTGGGCGGCTCGCTGCAGGTGGTGGTGATCCTGCTCGGCTGTCTGCTGTGGGATCGCTTCGCCGTGGTGGTGCGCGCCGCGGTGCAGCAGATCCGCGATGCCGAATACGTCGCCGCCGCCCAGGCCCTGGGCTGCTCGCCCTGGCGGGTCATCGTCGGCGAGATCCTGCCCAATCTGCTGGGGGCGCTGATCGTGGTGATCACTCTGGAGATGGCCCACGCCATCCTGCTGGAAGCGACCCTGTCCTTTCTCGGCGTGGGCGTGCAGCCGCCGTTACCGTCCTGGGGCCTGATGATCGCCGAAGGCAAGCCCTACATGTTCTTTTCGCCCTGGGTGATCGCCATCCCCGGCGTCGCCCTGATGCTGCTGGTGCTGGCCATCAACCTGGTCGGCGACGGCATCCGGGACCTGGCCGCGCCCAGCGGGCGCAACTAAGCGGAGGACTGACCATGGCACTGCTCGACGTTAAAGACCTGCGCATCGACATCCCCCTGGGGGACGACACCCTGCACGCCGTGCGCGGCCTGGACCTGCAGGTGGAGCGGGGCGAGATGCTCTGCCTGGTGGGCGAATCCGGCTGCGGCAAATCGCTCACCTCCCTGGCGCTGATGGACCTCCTGCCGCGGCAGGCCCGGCGCCAGGCGGCGCGGCTGACGCTGGGCGAACACGACCTGCTGACCCTGGGTGAAAGGGGCATGCGCGACCTGCGTGGCAATCGCCTGGCGATGATCTTCCAGGAGCCCATGACCGCCCTCAATCCGGCCTACAGCATTGGCGACCAGCTCGCCGAGGTGCTGCGCCGTCACCGCAGGCTGGACCGCAAGGCCGCCTGGGCCCGGGCCGAGGCCATGCTGGAAAAGGTCGGCATCAGCAACGCCGGCGAGCGCCTGCGCCAGTATCCGCATCAGCTCAGTGGTGGCTTGCGCCAGCGGGTGGTCATCGCCATGGCGCTGCTGTGCGAGCCGGACCTCATCATCGCCGACGAACCCACCACGGCGCTGGACGTCACCATCCAGGCGCAGATCCTGCACCTGTTGCGCGACCTGCAGCGGGAATTCGGCACGGCCATCGTCTTCATCACCCACGATCTGGGGCTGGTGGCGCGCATCGCTGACCGGGTGGCGGTGATGTATGCCGGCCAGATCGTCGAGCAGGCACCGGCCGCCGAGCTTTTCGCCGCCCCCCGGCATCCCTATACCCGCGGCCTGCTGGCGAGCATCCCGGTACCGGGCCGGACCCGTCCCGGGCAGCCGCTGGGCGCCATTCCCGGCCTGGTACCCAGCCTGGTCGGCGAACAGCACGGCTGCGCCTTTCGCAATAGATGCCCGCAGGCGGTGGCGGCCTGCGCCGACAGCGTGCCCTTGCTGGAGGAGGGCGCGCACCTGGCGCGTTGCCATTTCGCCTTGCCCAGCGAGCCCCTGCGCCGGGTCGGAGGTGTGCGATGAGCCGCGAGATCGCCCTGGAGCTGTGTGACATCCGCCGCGAATTCACCCTGGGTCGCGGCCTGTTCCGCCCGCCCGCCACCCTCAAGGCGGTGGATGGCATCTCGCTGCGGCTCTATCGCGGCGAGACCCTGGGGCTGGTGGGGGAGTCGGGGTGTGGCAAGAGCACCCTGGCCAAGCTGCTGCTGGGGCTGCTGGCGCCCACCAGCGGCGACATCCTGGTGGGTGGCGAGCACCTGCGCGGGGTGGATCGCAAACGCATGGCCCGGCACATCCAGCCGATCTTCCAAGACCCTTATTCGTCGCTCAATCCGCGCAAGACGGTGCGCGAGATCGTGGCGCTGCCGCTCAAGGTGCATAGCCTGGGCACGCCCGCCGAACAGCAACGGCGGGTCGCCGAAATGCTCGACGTGGTGGGCTTGCCGCGTCGCGCCGCCGACAGCCATCCCGGTCAGCTCAGTGGCGGCCAGCGCCAGCGGGTGGCCATCGCCCGCGCCCTGGTGATGCGCCCGGACGTGCTGATCTGCGACGAACCCACCTCGGCGCTGGACGTCTCGGTGCAGGCGCAGATCCTCAACCTGCTGCTGGAACTCAAGCGTGAATTCGGCCTGACCTATCTGCTCATCAGCCACAACCTGGCGGTGGTGGAACACCTGGCCGACCGGGTGGCGGTGATGTACCTCGGCAAGATCGTCGAGGAGCGGGAGCGGGCGGCGCTGTTCGCCCAGCCGGCGCATCCCTACACCCGGGCGCTGCTGGACGCGGTGCTCACCCCCGATCCGGCGCTGGGGCTCCCGGCGCTGGGCCTGGGCGGCAGCTTTCCCAACCCCATCTCGCCGCCCAGCGGCTGCGCCTTCCATCCCCGCTGTCCGCGCTGCTTCGGCCCCTGCGCCGAGCGCTATCCGGAACGCGAAACCATCCCCGGCGGCAGCAAGCGCTGCCACCTGCCCGAACCCGCCTGACCCCGGAGTCCGCCATGACCAGCCGTACCCATGCCCTTGAGCTTGCCGCCGCGCACTTCGACAGCGGCGCCTTCCGTGCCCGGCTAGCCACCGCCGTGGCCCATCCCACCGAAAGCCAGGAACCCGAGCGCCAGGCGGAGCTGGGGCGCTACCTGGATGAGTTCATCGCCCCCTATGTGGCCAGTCTCGGCTTCACCAGTCGGCGGCTGGACAATCCGGTCGCCGGCAAGGGGCCCTTGCTGATCGCCGAGCGGATCGAGGACCCGACGCTGCCGACCCTGCTCAGCTATGGCCACGGCGACGTGGTGCGCGGCGACGCCAGTCGCTGGCGCGAGGGCCTCGCGCCCTGGACGCTGGTGGAGCAGGGCGAGCGCTGGTACGGCCGCGGTACCGCCGACAACAAGGGCCAGCACCTGCTCAACCTGGCGGCGCTGGAGCAGGTGATCGCCGCGCGCGGCGGGCGCCTGGGCTACAACGTCAAGCTGCTGCTGGAGATGGGCGAGGAGATCGGCTCGGTCGGCCTGCGCACCTTCTGCCAGGAGCAGCGCCAGGCCCTGGCCGCAGACCTGTTCATCGCCTCCGACGGTCCGCGGGTCTCGGCATCCCGGCCCACGCTGTTCCTGGGTGCCCGGGGCACCTTCAATCTCGACCTGCACCTGGACCTGCGCGAAGGCGGCCATCACTCCGGCAACTGGGGCGGGCTGCTGGCCAATCCCGGCATCATCCTCGCCCATGCCCTGGCCAGCCTGGTGGATGCCAGGGGCCAGATCCAGGTCGCGGGGCTCAAGCCCACCGAGCTGCCCGCACCGGTGCGCCGTGCGCTGGCCGACATCGAGGTGGGTGGCGCGCCGGGCGATCCGGCCATCGATCCGCTCTGGGGCGAGCCCGGGCTGACCCCGGCCGAACGCGTCTACGGCTGGAACACCTTCGAACTGCTGGCCTTCACCACCGGCAATCCCGAGGCACCGGTCAATGCCATTCCCGGCAGTGCCCGTGCCCACTGCCAGATCCGCTTCGTCGCCGGCTGCGACTGCGCGACCTTCATTCCGCTGATCGAGGCGCACCTGGCCGAGCGGGGTTTCGCCGCGGTGCGGGTCACCCGTGCCAAGGACGAGATCCTCCACGCCTCGCGGCTGGACCCGGAGAATCCCTGGGTGGACTGGGCGCTGACGTCCCTGACCCACACCCTGGGCGAAAAGCCCGCCTTGCTGCCCAATTTCGGCGGCGGCTTGCCCAATGACATCTTTGCCGACATCCTCGAACTGCCCACCCTCTGGGTACCCCATTCCTATCCTGCCTGCTCCCAGCACGCGCCCAACGAGCATCTCCTGGCCCCGGTCGTGCGGCAGGGGCTGCAACTCATGGCCGGGCTGTTCTGGGACCTGGGCGATCGCTGGAGCTCTCGCTGATGTCCCTCGCCAAGACCGCCGCCCTGGAGTGGCTCGCCACCCAGCGCGAGCCGATGACCCGCCTGCTGCAACGCCTGGTCGACACCGATTCCAACAGCTACGACAAGGCCGGCGTGGATGCCGTCGGCGCCGTGCTCACCGCGGCCCTGGCCGAGGATGGCATCGAGGTCGCCCGGACGCCGGTAACCGACTTCGGTGATGCCCTCGCCGCCCAGGTGGGGCCCGCCACCGGCGCCGCGGTGCTGCTGCTGGGCCATCGCGACACCGTCTTTCCGCCGGGCACCGTAGCCAGCCGCGGCTTCACCCAGGATGCCCGCCAGGCCTATGGTCCCGGTGTCGCGGACATGAAGGGTGGCCTGGTGGCGAGTTGCTTCGCCTTGCGCGCGCTCAAGCGCGCGGGCGAGCTGCCATTCCCGGTCCGGGTGCTCTACACCGGTGACGAAGAGATCGGCTCCGGCACGGCACGTCCTCACCTGGAAGCCGCGGCGCGCGCAGCCCGGGCGGTACTGAACTGCGAGCCCGGGCGGGTCAGCGGCAACGTGGTCAAGGCGCGCAAGGGCGGTGCCAGCCTCACCATCAAAGTCAGCGGGCGAGCAGCGCATTCCGGGGTCAATCACGCCGAAGGCGCCAGCGCCATCCAGGCCCTGGCGCTCAAGGTGGTCAAGCTGCACGCCCTGACCGACTACGAGCGCGGCATCACCACCAATGTCGGCCTGATCGAGGGCGGTACCTCGAGCAATACCGTCGCGCCCAGCGCCACCGCGCGCCTGGACGTGCGCTTCGTCGCCCTGGCCGACTGGCCCGAACTGCAGAAGCGCATCGAGGCCATCGTCGTCGAGGAAGAGCTGCCGGGAACCCGGGCCAGCGTCACCACCACCGGCCTGTTCCTGCCCATGGAAGAGCACCTGAGCCGTGACCTACTGGCGCTCTACCAGCGCGAAGCGCAGGCACTCGGCTTCAGCGTGGAGGGGGAATTCACCGGTGGTTGCGCCGATTCCGGCTTTACCGCAAGCCTAGGTGTGCCCACCCTCTGTGGCCTGGGCCCGGTCGGCGGCAGGGTGCATACCGACGCCGAGTTCCTGGTGCTCGACACCCTGGTCCCGCGCACCCAGGCGCTGGTCGCCACCATCCTCGCCCTGGCCGTAAAGGCCTGATCCTCTTGTCGGTTTTCGAAACAGGCCCGACTCCTAGCCGGCGGGGGTCACAACTGCCGGCGAAGACCCACATCGCTACGAGAGGGCTGTAGGCAGCCTTTAGTCGGCAGCAAAAAAGGCCGTTCCTTGACAGCGAAATTATCTGGACAAATACTCGCCGCAAGATTCATATAGATGACTAGATAACAAGGCGAATAATGTCGATGAATTCCCTATCCAGTGATGCCCGACTGCCGCTGTACCAACGCCTGCGTGACCAGTTAGCTGAGCAGATCGCCAATAATCGCTGGCGTCCGGGGGAGGCGATCCCTACTGAAGCGGCCCTGTCTGCGGAGTATCAACTGTCCACCGGCACGGTGCGCAAAGCAATTGATGCGTTAGTCAGTGAGGGCATTCTGGAACGTCAGCAAGGGCGAGGGACGTTCATTCGACGGGCGCAGTTTCAATCCTCCTTGTTCCGTTTCTTCCGATTCCAGACTGTTTCCGGTGAGCGCCAGGTCCCGGAGAGTCGCATCCTCTCGATCGAACCCGTTGCAGCACCCTCGGCCGTAGCGCAAGCGCTAGGGTTGCCCGCCGATGCGCTGGTCATTCGTATTGTCCGTGTGCGATTGCTCGATGTTAAACCGGTGCTCGCCGAAGAAATCTGGTTGCCCCGCCAGCGGTTTCAGGCGCTGCTGGAGATCGACCTCAGTCGCGAAGGGCCCCTGCTGTATCCGATTTACGAAGAAGTGTGCGGACAGGTTGTTGCATCGGCCGAAGAAACCCTGACCGCTGAATCGGTGAATGACGTGCATGCCCGACTGCTCCAGGTAGCGGTCAACAGTCCGGTGATCGTGATCGAGCGTTTGGCCCGCGATTATGCGGGTACGCCGCTGGAATGGCGTCGCTCGCGCGGCCACGCGGAGCATTTCCGCTACCGCGTGGATATTCGCTAACGCCTGTCTGCGTAGCGAAGCGTTTTGGTTTTTAAGGAGGCGGACGCGGCTACTTAGCTTTTGCCTAAGCCATTCATCTCACCCACTTACAAGAACTTAGGCACCCGCCCAACCGAGAACCTTTCATGACTCCCTTGGATATAGATCTGTTATTGACTGCATTGATCAGCGTTCTGATGCTGGTAGTGCTGATCGTCTCGCGCCTCAAAATGCACCCGCTGTTGGCTTTGCTGGTAGTTTCCGTCGGCGTAGGCTTTGCAACCGGTATGGAGCCAGATCGCATCGTCTCCAATTTGATCACCGGCGCCGGCAAGACACTGGGGGCAGTGGGGGTGGTCATCGCGCTGGGGGCGATGCTCGGCAAAATACTTGCGGACGCCGGCATCACCGAGCAGATTGCTGCGGTCATCCTCAAGCGCACATCGGATCGGATGATTCCCTGGGCGATGATGATGGTCGCGTTTGTAATTGGCATTCCGATGTTTTTCGAGGTCGGCCTGGTGATCATGCTGCCGCTGATCTTCAGCGTGGCGCGCAAGCTGGAAGGTCAGGCGCGCTTCAAGGGTTCCGCGTATGTCTATGTCGGCGTTCCGGTGATTGCCGCCCTGGCCGCCATGCACGGTATGGTCCCGCCGCACCCTGGCCCGTTGACGGCCATCGCCGCGCTGAAAACCTCGGTCGGGCCGACCATGCTCTATGGTTTCCTGGCGGCTATCCCGGCCATGATTTTGGGCGGCCCCCTGTATGGCGCATTCATTTCCCCACGCATGAGCACTCGGCCCGATCAGGTGTTGCTGGATCAGTTCACCCTGGCTGAAAAAGCCGACGATAAACCAAGCCCCAGCGTATACCTTGGCGTGCTGGCAGCCTTGCTGCCGGCGATCCTGATGATGATCCATGCCGTCGCCGAGATGGTATTGGCCAAGGACAGTGCGCTGCTAAAAATGGCCGGTTTCCTCGGCAATCCGCTGATAGCGATGCTGCTGGGCGTGCTGTTCGCCGGGGCGAGCCTGGTACTCGCGCGCGGCGGCGATGCGGAACAATTGCGCGAATCGCTGGGCAAGAGCCTCAAGCCAATCGCCTCGATCATCATGATCATCGCTGGCGGTGGTGCCTTTCAGCAGCTGCTGACCAGCGCCAAGGTGGGCGATGCGATTGTGCACCTGACTCAGCAGGCGGCGGTCCCTCCGCTGGTCCTGGGTTGGTTGATCGCCATGTTGCTTTCGGTCTCTACCGGTTCTGCCACGGTAGGTATCGTGGGGGCTGCCGGCTTGCTGGCACCACTTGCCGGTGCTGATCCCAGCCTCAACCTGCCGCTGTTGGCTTTGTCCATTGGCTGCGGCTCGCTGTTCTTCAACTACGCCAACCATGCAGGTTTCTGGATGGTGAAGGAATCCTTCGGCATGACGATGGGCGAAGCCACCAAGACCATTTCGGTGGTGCAATCGATCGTCGCCGTGGTCGGTTTGATTGTGGTGTTGCTGTTGAACGTGGTCGTGTAATGACCTGTGGCGGCGTCGAATCAGGACGCCGCCCTCTGTGAAACCCCTTGTCTGAACAGGCGCCGCTCGGCACCCGTCCCTCCTTAGCCGCCACCCGCCGAATCAGATGGGCAACAATCCATCGGTCTTGATCTCGTTCAGCACGAAAAAGGTGCGCACCTGGCGCACGCCGGGCAGGGCGATCAGCCGCTCGCTGTGCAGGCGATTGAAAGCCGCAATGTCCTTGACCCTGAGCTTGATGAAGTAGTCCACGTCGCCGGCCACCAGGTAGCACTCCAGCACCGGGGGCAGGGCGCGGGCGGCCGCCTCGAAGGCCTGGAAGGATTCGGGGGTCGACCTGTCCAGCACCACGCCCACCAGCACCGCGGTCTCCCGTTGCACCGCCTTGGGATCCACATGGGCCCTGACACCCGTGATGACGCCGCTCTCGAACAGCTTGCGCGTGTGGTTCCAGCAGGCGCTCGGACTCAGGGAAACCTGGCGCGCCAGCTCGGCATTGCTCAGCCGTCCGTCCTGTTGCAGAGCGCGCAGGATCTTGCGTTCGACCGGGGTCAGTTCCGCAGCTTCGCTCATCGAAAGATTCTCCTTGAAAGGCGGTTTTTGGAAGAACGTCTATGTGAATCCTTTGAATTGAATAAAAGGAAAGCAGATTTCATACCGCTCATTCGAAAGCACCTTTTTCAGGCTTTTCCCTAGCATTGAAGGCGTTTTCTCACCACTGGAGTCGCTGCTATGTCCCTGGATCTCGAAAAGCGTTTTCCCCGCGTCAAGCTCGGTTATTTCCCGTCGCCCCTGCACAAGCTGGAGCGTATGTCGAAGGACCTCGGTATCGAACTCTGGGCCAAGCGCGACGACGTCTCCTCCGGTCTCGCCTATGGCGGCAACAAGGTGCGCAAGCTGGAATGGCTGGCGGCCGATGCCCTGGCGCAGGGCTGCGACACCCTGGTGTCCATCGGCAACATCCAGTCCAACCACACGCGCCAGGTCGCCGCCGTCGCCGCGGTGCTGGGCATGAAATGCCGGCTGGTCCAGGAGGAGTGGACCAAGTGGGAAGACCCGGTCTACGACAAGGTCGGCAACATCCTGCTGTCTCGCCTGATGGGCGCCCAGACGCTGCTGGAAGGCGAGGGCTATTCCACCGCGGTGAAAGCCACCTGGGAGCGCGCCCTGGACGAGGTGCGGCGTGAAGGCGGCAAGCCCTATGCCATTCCCGCCGGCGCCTCGGACCATCCCCTGGGTGGTCTCGGCTATGCCCATTTCGCCGATGAATTGGCCGCCCAGGAGCGCGACCAGGGTCTCTTCTTCGATACCGTGGTCACGGCCACCTGCACTGGTTCGACCCAGGGCGGCATGGTGGTGGGCTTTCGCGCCCAGGAGCGCGAGCGTCGCCTGATCGGTATCGACACGGCGGCGGACGCCGGGATGACCCGCGCCGCGGTGACCAAGATCGCGCGCAACACCGCCGAGATGATTGGCCTGGACAAGGAGATCCGCGACGAGGACGTCATCATCGAGCCGCGTTTCTGCGGCCCCGACTACGGTCTGCCGGATGGCCCCACCGTCGAGGCCATCCGCTATACCGCGCAGATGGAGGGGATGCTCACCGACCCGGTCTACGAGGGCAAATCCATGGCCGGGCTGATCGCCATGGCGCGCAGTGGCGAGATCGCCAAGGGCAGCCGGGTGCTCTATGTTCACCTCGGGGGCGCCCCGGCGCTCAACGCCTACCACAACGCCTTCGCCTGAGCCCAGGCCACGACCGGTCACGAGGAGGTCCGGCATGACTAGCCAACCTTGGACAGCGGTAGACGACCTCCGACCGGCCGTGGCGCTGGTCATCCTGCATGGCGGTCTCGACCCTGCGGTGACGGCTGAATTGCGCAGCGGCTTGCCCGGTTGCAGCGACCTCCCGGTGCTGCAACTGGAGGACGCTGCAGGGTTGCACGAGGAGTGGCTGGCGCAGGGTCCACGCAGTCGGATCGTGGGGTTGTTGTCCCGGCTGGGCGGTGACTGCCTGCTGCTGGCGGTCGAGCCGGAAGGTTTTAACGAGCTGGAATGGCTGGGATCGGTCGCCGGTCAGCGCCTGCAACGGTTCACCAGCGGCACGCCCACGGGCGAGCTGATCGCCCGCCTGCAGCAGCTCAGACGCGAGCGGCTACTGGCGGTGTTGCCCCTTTGAACGTAGCCCTCAGCAGCGGGGCCGTCAGGCCAGCCGCTCGACCTGTTCGGCGATCAGCGCCCTGATCGCCCGCAGGCAGCGCAACTCACCAGCGAAGACTGCGCGTAACTCTGGCCGCGCGCCGGCCAGGGCCTGGTTCTCTCGCTCGGTCTGTTCCAGCAACTGCTGGGCCTGGGAGGGCAGGCGCTGGCGCAGGCGTTGCAACTGGGCCGCGGCTGGCGAGCGCTTGATACCCAGCACCTCGGCGGCATCCAGCAAGCGCTCGCGGTCGATGGCTGCCAGCCGGCTTTCACCGAGGATCGGCCAGGCGAGGGTGGTCGCGTCCGGCCAGCGCTGCTGGTCGAAGGCGCGGCTCTCGTATACGGCCGTGCAGAGCAGGTCATAGCAGGGCGCCAGGGCGAGCCCCCGCGGTGAGACCAGAAAGCCCAGATTCTTCAGATGGGCATCGGTATTGCCCACCAGCACGTTGAACGCCAGCCAGTTGAACAGCCGCGTCCGGGTCACGGCGGGCGCCTCGCACAGCCGGGCCAGCTCGGCCAGCCGCTCCACGCTGCCCGCCTGGTACTTGAAATGACGATCCAGCCCCAGCACCTGGCAGGCGTCGATGCCATGGCGTCGCTGCCAGCCGCCCGGGGTGCGGACGCGGTCGAAGCGCTCGATCAGATAGACCGGCTCGGGCACGTAGCGGCGCTCGACGGCAGGAACGATCAGCCCGGCCATACCCGCCAGGCGCATGGTGAACCACTCGTTGATCACCGAATGGGCGAAGGCCTCGTGGGGATGGTCCGGCTTGAGGATATGGGTCGAGGGCAGGGCGCCCACGGGTTCCTGCAGCCCTTGCTCATCGAGGATCACCGCCAGCTTGTGCTGGGCGCCGGCCAGCGACATGCGCTTGAGCGCCTCGTGGGTCAGCGGTAGCTGCGGCATGGCCTTAATCCGCCGGGAGAGGTCGGCGTCGCTCAGGGGGCGGCGATCCCCCGGCGGCAGGCGCTGGCCTTCGGCGAGCAGGGTAAGGGAGCCGGCCGATTCGGCGCCGTACCAGCTCAGCAGGGCGAAGGCATCGGCAGCCTCCAGGCGCGCATCCTGGGCGAGCAGTTGCCGCTGGCCTTCCTCGGGCAGCAGGTTGTCGAAGTACCACTGCACCGGGCGCTGCGAACTGCCATCGATCAGCGGCGCTCGCTGCAAGGGCAATGGCGGACAGAGTCCGAAAGCCTGCCAACCGGATGCGTACTGGAACGACCAGATACCGTTCTCGTCAGCCAGCCGACCCACCAGCTGGTCGTCGATCCAGGCCAGGAGTTCACGCCTCATGGTGTCCGGGTATCCGGCTGGGCTTCCACCTCGGGGGGCAGATCCACGATCAGGCGCACGCCCAGGCCTTCCAATACCTGGAACAGCTTGCCCCACTGGACGGTTTCGCCGCCGCGCTCGACCTTGCCGAGAAAGTTCTCGCTGACGCCGAGGCTACCGGCGGCGTCGTCCTGGCGCAGGGCCTGGGCCTTGCGTACCTGGCGGACGAGGGCGCCGAGGTCGGCGGCATTCTTGAGTAGCACCTGCATGATTTATCCTCACGAGCGTGAGGATCAGGCTAACGCCAAAGGGATAATCGATGCAATCCTCAAGATCGTGAGGATTTTGGCTATCCAGGCTGTTATACGGATCGAATCCTTTCGCCCGTGAGGATTCATCCCTGCAATCACCGTCGCGCGCCCAACTGCTGGGGCGCCAGAAAGGCGCTGTGGAAGTAGCTGCGAAAGGCCTGCATGGCCGGCGTCAGCGGGCGCTCCCTATGCCAGGCCAGCCCCACGCTCATGGGCGTAATGGGTTCCACCAGGGTGCGGGTCTCCAGCCGTTTGCCCTCCAGCGACCAGGGCCGATAGACCAAGTCGGACAGGATGGCGACACCGCTGCCATTGGCCACCATGCTGCGCACGGCCTCCACCGAGCTGGTACGCAACCGCACCTGGGGCTCATGACCGGCCTGGCGCCAATAGCGCATGGCGCTCTGTTCGGCCTCGTCGACGGTGAGCAGGACATAGGGTTCGCGGGCGACATCGGCCAGGCTGACGTTGGGTCGATCGCGCAAGGGATGGCCACTGGGCAGCCAGAGTCGGCGTTCGGAATTGAAGAGCGTCTCGGAGACGATGTCCTCGTGGGTCAGGTTGGCGGTCAGCACCACCGCCATGTCGATGCGCTTGTCCAGCAGCGCTTCCTCGATGGCCTGGCGCTCCTGCTCGTGTACCGCCACCGTCACCTCGGGATAGAGCTGCGCCAGGCGTTGCAGGTGGTGGGGGAGGAAGTAGCCGATCACCGTGTAGCTGGCGGCGATGCGTAGCTCGCCGCTGGCGCGGTGATCGGGCAGGGCGCTGCCGAGGGCGTCGTCGACCCCGCGCAGGATGCCATAGGCATGGTTGAGAAAATGCCGACCGGCATCGGTCAGCGCCATGCCTTGCGCCGAACGGACGAACAGACTGGTGCTCAGCAGGCCCTCCAGCTCCTGGATGGCGCTGGTCACCGCCGACTGGGAAATGTTCAGGTGGATGGCCGCCTGGGAGATCTGTCCCAGCTCTGCCGTCGCGGTGAAATAACGGAGTTGGCGCAGGGTGAGGGCCATGGCGACTGTCCTGAGGTATCGATTTTTCCGAACACTGGGCCTTGGATAATAAATCTTCCCAAGGGGGCAGGGCAGTCCTAAGGTCGAAGGCACCGTACCGCTGCCAGGGAATACCGCAATGATCGAGGTGGACTTCAATTCCGACATGGGCGAGGGCTTTGGCGCCTGGACGCTGGGCGACGGCGTGGACGACCAGCTGCTCGACCTGGTCAGCTCGGCCAATATCGCCACCGGCTTCCATGCCGGCGATCCCGGCCTCATGCAGCGCACCGTGCTGCAGGCCAAGGCGCGCAACGTGGCCATCGGCGCCCATCCGGGCTATCGCGACCTGGTGGGGTTCGGCCGTCGGCCCCTGCAGATGCCCGCCGAGGAATTGGTGGCCGATATCGTTTATCAGCTTGGCGCCCTTCGTGAATTCGCCCGGCTGCATGGCCTGCGGCTGCAGCACCTCAAGCCCCATGGCGCGCTGTTCATGCACCTGGCGCGAGACGAGGCGGCGGCCCGGCTGCTGGTGGAGACGCTGCAACGCCTCGAACCCGGGCTGCTGCTCTATTGCCTGCCCAACTCGGCCACCTGGCGGATCGGTCGCGAGCTGGGCCAGCCCCTGGTGCGCGAGTTCTATGCCGACCGGGACTACGACGCCAGCGGCTCCATCGTCCTGGTCCGGCGCATGGGCGCGCTGGATCCCCAGGCGGTGGCCGAACGGGTGCTCAGAGCCTGCCAGCAGGGAAGGGTCGCCACGGTGGAGGGGGGCGAGGTCGAGGTGGCCTTCGAATCCATCTGCCTGCACAGCGACACCCCCGGGGCGCTGGGCCTGGCCCAGGCCATCCGCCAGCGCCTGGAGGCCGCCGGCATCGCCATCCGCGCCCCGGGCGCTCACTAAATTTCCATGCGGACACCGGCGCCAAGACGCCGGGTCCTCCCGTCCTTAGCTACGCCTGCCTTTCCGACAACATTGCCTAGAAGAGGAATCGTCATGGCCGAACATTCGGTGCTCTCGCCCCTGCCCGGAACGTTCTATCGCAAACCCACGCCCGATGCGGCGCCCTATGTGGATGTCGGGGAAACCGTCACCGCCGGCACCGTGATCGGCCTGGTCGAGGTGATGAAGCAATTCTCCGAGGTTCATGCCGAGGTCGAAGGGACCCTGACGGCCTTTGCCGTCGAGGACGGGGATCCGGTCGAGCCCGGTCAGTTGCTGGCCACCCTGAACGAGGCCGCCTCGTGAATACGACAGGGGGCGGCATCCGCCGTCTGCTGGTGGCCAATCGCGGCGAGATCGCCGTCCGTATCCTGCGCGCCGCCAAGGCGTTGGACATCGAGACGGTGCTGGCCTGCAGCGAGGCCGACCGGGATTCGCTGGCGGCGCGCCAGGCCGATGCCGTGGTGGTGATCGGCCCGGCGCGGGCGGATCGCAGCTACCTCGATATAGAGGCACTGCTCAAGGCCTTGCGAGACAGCGGCGCCGATGCGGTGCATCCCGGCTATGGCTTTCTGGCCGAGAACGCCGCCTTTGCCGATGCGGTGGAGGAGGCCGGTGCCATCTTCGTCGGCCCTTCGGGTGACATCATCCGCCGCATGGGCGACAAGGCCGAGGCGCGCCGCACCGCGCTGGCGGCTGGCGTCCCGGTGGTACCGGGCTCTGCCGGCGAACCGGCCGATATAGAGGCCGCCATAGCGGCAGCCGCGACGGTGGGCTATCCGCTGCTGATCAAGGCATCGGCCGGAGGAGGCGGCCGGGGCATCCGCCTGGCGCGCGACGCCGCCGAGCTGGCGCGGGAGTTTCCCATCGCCCAGCGTGAAGCCCAGACCGCCTTTGGCAGCGGCGCCCTCTATCTGGAGCGCTTCATTGAGCGCGCTCGGCATATAGAGGTACAGATCCTTGGCGATGGCCAGCGCGCCGTGCATCTGTTCGAGCGCGAATGCTCGCTGCAGCGGCGCCGGCAGAAGCTCCTGGAAGAGGCGCCATCACCGGTCCTGAGCGCCGCCCAGCGCGAGACCCTTTGCGCCAGCGCGGTACGCCTGGCCGAAAGCCTCGGCTATCGTGGCGCCGGCACCCTGGAATACCTGTTCGACGAAGCCCGCGGCGAGTTCTTCTTCATCGAGATGAACACCCGCATCCAGGTGGAGCATCCGGTCTCCGAGATGGTCACCGGCATCGATCTGGTCCAGGCCATGTTGCGCATCGCCGGAGGTGAATCCCTGGGGCTGCGCCAGGAAGACATCCATTTGCAGGGCGCCGCCATCGAGCTGAGACTCAACGCCGAAGATCCGGCGCGCAATTTCTTTCCCAGCCCCGGGACCGTCGAGCAGCTCGCCTGGCCGCAGGGTCCGGGCATCCGCGTCGACAGTCATCTCTATGCAGGCTACCGAGTGCCGCCTTATTACGACTCGCTGCTGGCCAAGCTCATCGCCCATGGCGCCGATCGCGGCGAGGCCCTGGCCCGTGCTCGCCAGGCGCTGGACCAGTTGCGTCTGACCGGCATGGCTACTACCGCCAGTCTGCATCGCCGCCTGCTGGACGAACCTTGGGTGATCGAAGCCCGCTTCGACACCGGTACCCTGGAACACTGGTTGGCCGAGGAGATTCCCGCATGACGACTGCGATCCGCTATAGCTTCGGCGGCGACGAGCACCTGTTCGTCGAATTGTCCGAAAGCATGTCCCTGGAGGCGTTTTTCCGTGGCCTGGCCATGACCCGTGCGGTGCAGGCGCTGCAACTGCCCGGCATCCACGACATCTGCCTGGCCAATGCCTCCTTCCAGATCCGCTTCGATCCCGATGTCCTGCCGCCCGACCGGCTGCTGGCCGCCGTCCAGGGCGTGGAAGACCAGGCGGTGGCCGAGCGCCAACTGGCCACGCGGCTGATCGAGATCCCGGTGCTCTACAACGACCCCTGGACCCACGAGACGCTGATGCGCTTTCGCGATCGCCACCAGGATCCGACCGCTACCGATCTGGAATACGCCGCCCGCATCAACGACCTGGCCGATGTCGAGGCCTTCATCGCGGCCCACAGCGGCGCGCCCTGGTTCGTCTCCATGGTGGGCTTCGTCGCCGGATTGCCGTTCATGTTCCAGATGGTCGAGGCCGAGCGGCAGCTGCAGGTACCCAAGTACCTGCGACCCCGCACCGACACGCCCAAACAGACCCTCGGCCACGGCGGCTGCTTCGGCTGCATCTATTCGGTACGAGGCGCCGGCGGCTACCAGATGTTCGGCGTGACGCCGGCGCCCATCTACGATCCGGCCCAGCGCCTCGATTACCTGCAGGACCACATGGTGTTCTTCCGGCCCGGCGACATCGTCCGTTTCCGCGCCATCGACCGCGCCGAATACGACCGGATGCTGGCCGAGGTAGAGGAGGGTAGCTTCACCCTGAATATCCGTCCGGTGGACTTTTCCCTGGACGCCTTTCTCGACGATCCCCGTGGCTATCCGCGCACCCTGATGGAGGAGCCGGCATGATCAAGGTACTCAAACCCGGCCTGGCCACCTCGATCCAGGATCTTGGTCGCGAAGGCTACTACCACCTGGGCATCCCGCCGTCCGGGGCCATGGACAGCTATGCCTTGCGCGCGGCCAATCTGCTGGTGGGCAACGCACCCGGCGCCGCCGCCCTGGAATGCACCTTGCTCGGCCCGGAGCTGCACTTTACCGAAGACGCCCTGGTTGCCCTGAGCGGCGCGCGCATGACGCCACGCCTGGACGGCGCCGAAATGCCACTGGACGAAGCCTTCAGCGTGCGCGCCGGCCAGGTGCTCAAGTTCGATTACCTCAAGGCTGGCGCCCGTGGCTATCTGGCCGTGGCGGGTGGTTTCGCCGTGCCTGAGGTGCTGGGCAGTCGCTCGACGTACACCCTGGGCGGCCTCGGTGGCTTCCAGGGTCGAAGGCTCGCCGCGGGCGACGAACTGACTGTCGGAAGCCCAGCGACAGGCGCCAAGGCTGGCATCCGGTTGCCAGTCGACCTAGTGCCGGCTTGCGGTGGCGAGGTGACCCTGCGGGTCGTGCCGGGTCTCTATCATCACCGCCTGACTGCGGACGCCGCCGAGGCGTTCTTCGCCGATACCTGGACGGTGGGCTCCGAAGCCGATCGCATCGGCTACAGATTCAAGGGCGGCCGGCCGTTGCAATTCACGCCGCGCGAACAACCCTTTGGCGCCGGCTCGGATCCGTCCAATATCGTCGACAGCTGTTATCCCATCGGCTCGATCCAGGTGCCGGCCGGCCTCGAACCCATCGTCCTGCACCGAGACGCCGTGTCGGGTGGCGGCTACGCCATGATCGGCACGGTCATCAGCAGCGACCTGGATCTGATCGGCCAGCTGCAGCCGAACCAGAAGGCGCGATTCGTGGCGGTAACCCTGGAGGACGCGCTGGCCGCACGGCGTGTGTACAAGGAGCGCCTGCAGCGACTGGAGCAGCTGTTGGCGAGCTAGGGACTCGATGGCAGCCGGTGATCAGTCGAGAGATCCTGAAGGCGTCGTTCGCAACGGACGCGTTTTCAGGATCGTCATGCAAGAAGATCCTGATCGCTGATCAACAGGGCCAGGGTAGGGAAGTCAGAGTCTGAGCAGGTGGCCGGATCAGGGATAAGGTCAAAGACTGGAGGGGATGGCAAAGGGCAGTTGTCAGTCTAGGTCCATATCCAATTTAACATAATATACATTATGCGAAGTTATGGTTATGGCGTGCTGCACCGAGTGTCTGCCTTTTCACGCTGGCGGCTTTCTGAAATCCGCTACCGCCTTGCCAGTTTGCCAGACATGACCGCTTCAGGAATTCAGATCGCCGCTTACCGCACACCTGCAGCGCAAAATCCGCAGCGGCCGTTTGTACAAGATGCCGTCGACAGCTTTAATCGGATGGCGTCCGTTCCCGGAGCTCTTTTTCGATGGTCGCGCCTCCGCCTGTGTCACCACGCGCGAATGTCCTGGGTTTCCAACAAGTATTCCATCCCGAGGAGTTTTGAATGGCTTATCAAGCCGCTTCCGATCGCTACGACCGTATTCCTTACCGCCGCGTGGGTCGCAGCGGTCTCGTGCTGCCGGCGTTGTCGCTGGGCCTCTGGCACAACTTCGGCGACACCACGCCGCTGGATCGTCAGCGTGCCTTGCTGCGTACCGCCTTCGATCTGGGCATCAATCATTTCGACCTGGCCAACAATTACGGGCCGCCCTATGGCAGCGCCGAAATCAATTTCGGTCGGTTGCTGCGCGAAGACTTCGCCGCCTATCGTGACGAGCTCATCATCTCCAGCAAGGCCGGCTGGGACATGTGGCCCGGGCCCTATGGCCAAGGTGGCGGCTCGCGCAAATACGTGCTGGCCAGCCTGGACCAGAGCCTCAAGCGCCTGGGCCTGGATTACGTCGACATCTTCTATTCGCACCGTTTCGACGAACACACGCCACTGGAGGAAACCGCCAGCGCCCTGGCCACCGCGGTCCAGCAAGGCAAGGCGCTCTATATCGGCATCAGCTCCTATTCGGGGACCAAGACCCGGGAAATGGCCAAGCTGCTGGCCGACTGGAAGATCCCGCTGCTGATCCACCAGCCGGCCTACAACCTGCTCAATCGCTGGATCGAAAAGGATCTGCTGGATGCGACCGAGGAAATCGGCAGCGGCGTGATCGCCTTTACGCCACTGGCCCAGGGCTTGCTGACCGACAAGTACCTCAATGGCGTTCCGGCCGAAGCCCGGGTCAATCAGCCCGGTGGCCAGTCGCTGCAGCAAGGCCATCTGTCCGCCGAGAACCTGGCCCGGGTCCGCGCCCTGGATGCCATCGCCAAGCGCCGCGGCCAGAGTCTGGCGCAGCTGGCCCTGGCCTGGACCCTGCGCGATCCGCGCATCACCAGCGCCCTGATCGGCGCCAGTCGGCCCGAACAGATCGTGGAAAACGTCGCGGCCCTGGACAACCTGAGCTTTACCGCCGAGGAACTGGCCGAGATCGACACCCATGCGGTCGAAGGCGACATCAACCTCTGGGCCAAGCCGTCCAGCGCGGAATAAGGCTGTGTTCGGCGTATCTGGCGCTCCGGGGCCAGGTACGTCTCCCTCTATAAAAGCCTGACCGGCCCAAAGCACGACCACCCTCGCCCGCCCTCACCCATGCGGCTGCTGACGCCGGGTTCCGATCTGCTCCTGGCGATACTGACTGGGCGTCCGTCCGGTCTCGTTGCGGAAATGCCGGTTGAAATTGGACAGATTGGAATAGCCCACCTCGAAACAGATGGCGGCGATGGACAGCTCCGCCTGCAGCAGCAGCCGACAGGCCCGCTGGATGCGCAGCTTGCGCGCCAGTTCGATGAAACCGTGGCCAGTGACCTTCTTGAAGAAGCGTGAAAACCCCGCCTCGCTCATGCCGACGCGCCTGGCGATCACCGGCAGTCGGATATCCTCGGTGAGTTCGCTCAGCAGATAGTCGAAGGCCTGATGTACCCGTGCGGAACTGCGGGCATCCAGCGCCGGCGCATAACAGGCACTGGCCAGGACGAGCCTCTCGCTTCCCGGCGCCCGGGACAGTAAGCCCAGCAAGGCGAACAGCCTGAGTAGCCGCTCGGCGCCCTGGGCCTGGCCGATCGCCTCGATCAAGGCAGCCGCTTCGCGGGCCGTGTCGCCGCTGAACTCCAGCCCGCGTCGGGCCTGCTCCAGCAACGGCAGATAATCGCCCAGTTCCGGCGCCACGGCGCTCAGCGAGCGCAACAGTTCGCCGTTGAACTGGATGACCACGTCACGGCCAGCGAGCACCTCGCCGGGTGGCAGATCACCGATCCAGTCGTGCGGTAGATCCGGCCCGATCATGGCCACATGACCTGCGGCAAAGGGCCCGACATAGTCGCCGGCCAGCAGCCGGCCGCTGCCCTGGCGGATCAGGTGGATCTCGTATTCCGGATGATGATTCCAGCGCGCCAAGGCGTAGGGATAGTCGTGCTCGTACCAGCGAAAGCTCTGGTCGGGCGCGGCAAGGATCACTTCCAGCTCTGCCGGCCGCGCCTCGAGGAAGGCGGTCGCCTTCATGATGCACCTCTGCTCGTTCTTGTAGGCCCGCACCGGCCGGCCTGGCTATCGATGCTTTTTTGACCTCGGTGCGCTCGGCGATCCAGGTCGAAAATGTATCGGTAATCGGTCAGTGCCAGGTTAGCCAGCGGCTTGGCCCTGCTGTTGTAATCCTCTCCAGCTGCGCTGTCGAGATCAGATTTATATCGGCGGCCAGTTATCCATAACAACAACAAGCTGCCCATCGTGGCAGTCACGGAGAGAAGAAGATGAAGCGCCCTATCGCCTTGCTGCTGTTGGCCGGTCTCGGGTTGACCGGTGTTGCCCAGGCCGTCGAATCGGTCACCGTTGCCACCGTCAACAACAGCGACATGGTGCGCATGCAGCGGCTGTCCCAGGTGTTCGAACAACGGCACCCCGACATCAAGCTCAACTGGGTGGTGCTCGAAGAAAACGTGCTGCGGCAGCGGCTGACCACCGACATCACTACCGGTGGTGGCCAATTCGATGTCCTGACCATCGGCACCTACGAAACCCCGCTCTGGGGGGCCAAGAACTGGCTGGAGCCGCTCGACAACCTGCCTGCCAGCTATGACGTCGAAGACATCTTCCCGGCAGTCCGCCAGGGGCTGTCGGTCAACAACCATCTCTATGCCCTGCCGTTCTATGGCGAAAGCACCGTCACCTACTACCGCAAGGACCTGTTCAAGGCCGCCGGCCTGCAGATGCCCGACAAGCCGACCTGGTCGCAACTCGCCGCGTTCGCCAGCAAGCTCAACCAGCCGGACAAGGAGCAATACGGCCTCTGCCTGAGGGGCAAGGCCGGCTGGGGGGAAAACGTCGCGCTGCTCAGCCTGATGGGCAACGCCTTCGGCGCGCGCTGGTTCGACGAGCAGTGGCACCCCGAATTGACCAGTCCCGAGTGGACGGCAGCGGCCAACTTCTATGTCGACAACATGAAGAAGTACGGCCCGCCCGGGGCTTCCAGCAACGGTTTCAACGAGAACCTGGCGCTGTTCAACAGCGGCAAGTGCGCGCTCTGGGTGGATGCCAGCGTCGCCGGTTCCTTCACCACCGACAAGAGCCAGAGCAAGGTGGCGGACGAGGTCGGCTTCGCCGCCTCGCCCCATGAGGTCACCGACAAGGGCTCGTCCTGGCTGTATGCCTGGTCGCTGGCGATCCCGCAGAGCGCCAAGCACAAGGAGGCGGCCAAGACCTTCATCACCTGGGCGACTTCCAAGGAATACATCCAGCTGGTGGCCGAGCAGGACGGCATCTCCAACGTCCCGCCGGGCACTCGCCAGTCCACCTACAGCCAGGCCTACCTGAGCGCTGCGCCCTTCGCCAAGATCACCCTGGAGATGATGCAGCACGCCGACCCGGCCCATCCCTCGGCCAAGCCGGTGCCCTATGTCGGCATCCAGTACGTGACCATTCCCGAATTCCAGGCCATCGGCACCTCGGTCGGTAAGCTGTTCTCGGCTGCCCTCACCGGCCAGATGAGCGTCGAACAGGCCCTCAACGCGGCCCAGACCTCGACGACCCGCGAGATGAAACGCGCGGGCTATCTCAAGTAATCCCTTTCTACCCCAAGAAGCCGACCGCGCGGTCGGCTTCTCTCGATTGGAGCCAAGACCATGAACAGACTGGAAGGAAAAAGCGCCCTGATCACCGGTGCCGCGCGCGGGATCGGCAAGGCCTTCGCCCAGGCCTACCTCAGGGAAGGCGCGACGGTGGCCATCGCCGACATCAACATCGAAAGAGCCCGCGAAACGGCCGAGGAACTGGGCGAGCGTGCCTACGCCCTGGCCATGGACGTCACTGACCAGGCCTCCATCGACACGGCCATCGCCCAGGTGGTCGCTACCGCCGGCAAGCTCGACATCCTGGTCAACAATGCCGCCCTGTTCGACTTGGCACCCATCGTCGAGATCTCGCGGGCAAGCTATGACCGGCTGTTCGCCATCAACGTGGCAGGTCCCCTGTTCACCCTGCAGGCCGCTGCCCGGCAGATGATCGCCCAGGGGCATGGCGGCAAGATCATCAACATGGCCAGTCAGGCCGGTCGCCGCGGCGAAGCCCTGGTGGCCGTCTATTGCGCGACCAAGGCGGCGGTGATCAGCCTGACCCAGTCGGCCGGCCTCGACCTCATCAAGCACCGCATCAACGTCAATGCCATCGCCCCGGGCGTGGTCGATGGCGAGCATTGGGAAGGTGTGGACGCCCTCTTCGCCCATTACGAGCAACGACCGCTGGGCGAGAAGAAGCGCCTGGTCGGCGAAGCCGTGCCCTACGGCCGGATGGGAACCGCCGAGGACCTGGTCGGCATGGCGCTGTTCCTGGCATCCAGTGACAGCGACTTCGTGGTGGCCCAGACCTACAACGTCGACGGCGGCAACTGGATGAGCTGATCGCCGCGCGGTCAGCTCAGGTCGTGCAGTTCCTTGACGATCGCCGGCCCGATCTGCAGGTCGGCAAAGCTGACCTCCAGGCCCTCGCGCTGCGGCGAACAGCAATAGGGCCCGACCTGCAGCGCCGCGCCCTCTTCGCTCGCGAAGCGACACAGCCGCAACAGCGGCCAGGTCTGCCCATCCAGGGAATACTGGAGGCGCAGCACCTCGGCGTGCAGCGTCATGCGCAACCAGAATCCCCTGACCGCATCAGGCATCGGCCCGAGGGCCCAGTCGGAATGCCCCAAGGTGAGGACGCTGCCCAGATGGGCGATGCCATCGTTGATCTCGAGCCCGGTCTTGCACCAGCGCTCGCTGCCCTGCCGCACCATCAGGCCGGCCTGGTCGTACAGCTCGGTAAAGGTCCCGGTGATCCGCACCTGCACGGTGAAATCCGCGCCGGCCGCATAACCCCGGAAATGTCCGCTGTCACGTTCGAAGCCGTATTGGGTCTTCTGCCAGAAGTCGGTCCCGCGATCGGTGCTGATATGCAGCAGGCCGTCCGTATCGGACCAGCGCCTCGGCTCGTTCAGCCAATGGGCAGGCAGGGTCTTCGCAAGGGTCATGACAGGTATCCGCGGCGGCTGGGCTGCGCTCACGATAGATCACGGATGCCCGATGCGCCAAAGCCAGACGGTAAATCGTACTGCGAGGACCACGAGCAGAGTGCTGAGCGCTGTGCCAGGGGCCATTCCCTGCCCTCCAGCGACTTTTTTGCAGGCATGAAAAAAGGGAGCCCTGAGGCTCCCCTGTTCAAGTACGTCTGCTGTCCTCTTGTTTTTGTTGTCGGACGTCGACGTCATCGATCTTTAGTACGCCCCACCAACGAGGTGGGAAGTGAACAGATTACTTTGGTTGCTCTGGAGCGTTCCAAAATGATCGGTTCGCGAGCCTTGGCCGTCTTGTTCTTGTTGTGGGCGGTTAGCGGCGCATCTTGTTGTTCTTGTGCCAGTAATAAAGCACTCTCCGTGCCAACATTCATAAGTCGTTGAAAATGCTGGGTTTGTCTGATTCGAGGCTGACGTGCAGGCAGCTGTTGCGGAGGATTTCGTTACCTTTTCACTCGGCCATGAAGGATCTGGTTACGACATCCACCCGCTCGGTAACGTCATCCAGGCTCAGCGACTGTAGGTCGAGCGCTTGAGCGTCGCCTCGTTGTTGCGCTGGGCGGCGGGCCGTTCCGGGTTATCGGTGGGCAGGTACAGCAACCGCGTGGCCAGCACCTCGCGACGCGGCTTGATGTCGGGTCGCAGTGCCCCACGCTGAGTCCGGTCGAAATCGCGCAGGTCGACGACCTGCATGCCGTCCTGCGCCGGTACCACGAATACCGGCAGGTTGGCGTGGATCATGGCGTCATAGCGACTCTCCTCGCCGAACCAGAGCATCGCCCGCGGATGCGGCGCGATCTTCTTGTGGCGGACCAGGATGTCATCGTCCGCCATGCGGTTGAGTGCCTGGTGCTCCTGCCATTCCGGGGTGCGATCCAGGGCGATCCGCTCCCGGTCGGCGCGGGCCATGGCCAGGGTCTTGAGTTGCTCGCGCACCTTGGCCACCTTGACCCGCTCTCCTCCCGCGGTATGCCCGGCCCAGGTAAAGGTCAGCTGCCGGACCGGGTCGGGAAAGCCATGCACCTTGCGAATCAGCTGCTTGGTATTGAAGGCGCCACCCAGGGCCTTGCGCATGATGCGGGGCCGCGCCTCGGGTGCCAGCTCCAGCTCCAGGCGTGTCTGCTCGATCGCTACGCTGAAGGCGGCCTTGCAGGTATTGATGGCCAGGACCTCCTCCATCAGCGGCTCGGCCAGGGCGATGTAACCTGGCAGTCGACTGACCGTACCCGGTGCCTGGCCGGGTTGCAGGTGGAAGGCCAGCAAGGCATCCCGGGTGAGTTCCACCGCAGCGCTGCCCTCGAAGGACTCCGCCGCGATATGGTCAGGCACCCGCTGCTGGGCCAGCAAAGGCAGTCGCCATACCCGGGCGGCTATCACCTTGCCGGGCCAGCGCTCATTGAAGATGGCGATGCTCCGCTTGAGGTCTTCGAACGCGCTCTTGATGTCTTCGTGCATGGCCAACTCCAACCTGATAACTACCAGATTGTAGCATTTACAAGAACTTGGGCCTCTTCTTGATAGCCGTGCAGAGGGTCATCACTAAATCTATTTACACTACAGGGGTGGTATTGCTATTCAAGGGTTGCAGCTTCTGGGTAAATTGCGGACGGCCGTCCTGGTCCCTGAGCGTGACCTGCAATTCGGCGGTCTTGCCGTCGATCTGCATCTCCCCGAAGAATTGGAAGTTGCTCAGCGGTGAGGTGTTGGCCTGGGGCGGCGCCTTCTGGAACACCACCTCGGGCCCGAAGGTGGCATCCAGCGGGTTGGGACCGAAGCTGCCGGCGTTCAGCGGCCCCGCCACGAATTCCCAGAACGGCTCGAAATCTTGGAAGGCCGCCCTGTCCGGGTGATAGTGATGGGCGGCGCAGTAATGCACGTCCGCGGTAAGCCAGACGGTGTTGCGGATCCCCTGCCGGGCGATGAAGCGCAGCAGGTCGGCCGTTTCCAGCTCGCGCCCCTTGGGGGCCCCGGGATCGCCATTGGCGATCGCCTCCCAGCGCGCCTGGCCCTGCGCATCCTTGCCGTCCGGGACCTGCAGCCCGATGGGCATATCGGCCGCGATCACCTTCCAGGTCGCCTTGGACGCCTGCAGCTCCTTCTTCAGCCAGTCGAGTTGCTCCTGCCCCAGAAAGGCGCCCTGACCGCCCTCCTCGCCGCCCAGGTTGCTGTCGTTGCCGGCGCGATAGCTGCGCATGTCCAGCACGAAGACATCCAGCAGGGGGCCATAGACGATCCGTCGATAGATGCGCCCTGCCCCGTCGGCCGATACGCCCCGCATGGGCGCGTATTCCAGGAAGGCTTGACGCGCCCGACCGCTCAGGACATTGATGTCCTTGACCTGGTAGCGATCGTCCAGCGTCTTGCTCGGCGACCAGTTGTTGGTGGTCTCGTGGTCGTCCCATTGCCACACCTGGGGCACCTCGGCGTTGAATCTCTTGAGGTGGGTGTCCATCAGGTTGTAACGATAGTTGCCGCGGAATTCGTCCAGGGTTTCCGCCACCTTGCTCTTGGCCTCCGTGGTGATATTGCGCCAGATGCGTCCCTCTTCCACCGTCAGCTGGGCCGGGACCGGGCCGTCGGCATAGATGGTGTCGCCACTGTGCAGGAAGAAGTCCGGCCGCCGCTCGCGCATGGCGCTGTAGATGCGCATGCCGCCGATGTCGGGATTGATGCCAAAGCCCTGCCCCACGGTGTCGCCGCCCCAGACGAAGCGAATATCGCCGCGCTGGCTGGGCGCCGAACGCAGGTGGCCGATGACGGGTTCGCTGAGCGCGCCGCTGTCCACGTCCTCGAAGCGCACGCGGTAGAAGATGTGCTGATCGGCCGGCAGCCCGGCCAGGTCGATGCGGGCCGTGTAGTCCTGGGCCGCCGTGGTGACGGGGCCTGCCGCCTTGCGCAGGGAGCGAAAGCTTTCCTGGGTATCCCACTCCACCAGCAGTCGCGCCGGACGATCCGTCCGACTCCAGATGAGCGCCTGCCCGCCGGTGACATCCCCCGCCTGGACCCCATCGGGTATTCCCGGGCGCCCTGCCGGTGCGGCCCAGGTTCGCTGGCCCAGGGCGGGCAACAGCAGCGTGGCACCCAGGCCTTGCAGAACGCGACGACGATCGGGACGGATAAGGGACATGGCAACGGCCTCTGGCGGGAAAAGGCTAGCACTACCCCGCCTTGATGACCCGTTCGTGACAATAGGGGTAACAGGTAAAAAGCATTGTCCCTATAGGGGTGGTATTAAAGAACGGGCGCTTTGGCCTGGGCGGCCTGAAATGGCATCATGGCGCCCCCATTACGATCCGCCGTTGTGGCCGTCGCGAAGTTGCTTGGAGCCCCCATGTCCGCCAGACCCTACATCACCGTCACCCCGCCCAACGTCGCGCTGCATGGACGGGTCGCCCCACCCGGTTCCAAGTCCATCACCAACCGCGCCCTGCTGCTGGCAGCGCTGGCCAAGGGCACTAGCCGCCTGACCGGCGCCCTCAAGAGCGATGACACCCGGCACATGTCCGAGGCGCTGCGGCAGATGGGTGTCACCGTCGACGAACCCGACGCCACTACCTTCGTGGTGACCAGCTCCGGGCGCCTGCAGCAACCGGAAGCACCGCTGTTTCTCGGCAATGCCGGCACGGCGGTGCGCTTCCTGACCGCGGCGGTGGCCACCGTCGACGGCGCCGTCACCCTGACCGGCGATGCCTATATGCAGAAGCGGCCGATCGGTCCCCTGCTGGAGACCCTGATCGCCAATGGCATCCAGGTGGAGGCGCCGAGCGGCTGCCCGCCGGTGACCGTTACCGGCCAGGGCCGTCTCACCGCGCGCCGCTTCGAGGTGGATGCCGGCCTGTCCAGCCAGTACGTCTCCGCCCTGCTGATGCTGGCCGCGCTCGGCAGCGAACCGGTGGACGTCGCCCTGCGCGGCAGCGACATCGGTGCCCGTGGCTATGTTGACCTGACCGTCGAGGCGATGCGCGCCTTTGGTGCCCAGGTCGAGCAGCTGGACGCCGCCACCTGGCGGGTCGCCCCGACCGGCTACGTCGCCCGGGACTACTTCATCGAGCCGGACGCCTCCGCCGCCACCTATCTCTGGGCGGCCCAGGCCCTCACCGACGGGACCATCGACCTGGGCGTGGCCGACGACGCCTTCACCCAGCCCGATGCCAAGGCCCACGACCACATCGCCGCCTTCCCTCGGCTGCCGGCGGTCATTGATGGTTCGCAGATGCAGGATGCCATCCCTACCCTGGCGGTCCTGGCAGCCTTCAACGAGACCCCCGTACGCTTCGTGGGCCTGGCCAATCTGCGCGTGAAGGAATGCGACCGGGTGGCGGCGCTGCACGATGGCCTCAACGCCATTCGCGCCGGTCTCGCCAGCGTCGAGGGTGACGACCTGCTGGTGGTGGCCGACCCTGCCCTGGCCGGTACCCGGACCGATGCCGTGATCGAGACCCACGCCGACCACCGGATCGCCATGTGCTTCGCCCTGGCGGGCCTGAAGGTTGCTGGCATCCGCATTCTGGACCCCGAATGCGTCGGCAAGACCTATCCTGAGTACTGGAATGCCCTGCGCAGTTTGAACGTCCAGCTGAGCGAGGGTATCGAAGCCTAGGTAACGCCCGTCACACGCCCGCTCGCTGAATGGAATCCCCGCATGTCGACCTCTCTGCTCGAACAGCAGGCGCTTCTGCAGTTGACCTCCCACGCTCTGGTCATCACCGACCGCGACGGGTGCATCGAGCGCTGGAACCGGGGGGCCGAGCTGCTGTGTGGCTGGCCGGCCAGCGAAGCCCGCGGGCAGTGCTTCGCTGACCTGCTGACGTCAGGCCGCGACGCCGCCTTCCTGACCACCACCCTGCATCAGGCGCTGGTCGACGAGCACGGCCGGGGCGCCGGCTGGATTACGGTGCAGGGCGGTACGCCTCGCTGGGTGGAGATCGCCACTACCGCCCTGAAGGACGCCGGGGCCCCGCTCGGCTTCGTGCATGTCCTGCAGGACCGGACCGATCAGCTGATAGCCGAGGAGCGGGTGCGACTGGCCCAGGAGGTCGGGCGCGTCGGTACCTTCGAGCTGTTGCCCGGCGAGGCCCGACTGCTGGTGTCCTCCGGATTCTGCCAGCTGTGGGGATTGCCGGTGCGCCGCAGCTATCCCCTGGAAGAGCTGGTCCGGCAGCTGCATCCCGACGACGTCTCCAGCCTGCGAACCCTTACCGCGGCGCCGGACGACGACGCCCTCGACTATCTCGAATACCGCATCCGTCGTGCCGACACCGGCGAGGAGCGCTGGCTTGGTCGCCGCGGCCAGCTGATGACCAGCCAGGGCGGCGGCCGCTACCTGGGCGTCTGCTACGACATCACCGAGCGCAAGCTCAACGAAGCCGCCATCACCGAGCGCGATCTCTGGCTGCAGGAGCTGTACCACGGCATGCGCGAGGGCTTCTACATGGCCCAGGCGATCCGCGATGCCGGTGGCCGGATGGAGGATTTCCGTTTCCTGGAGGTCAATCCGGTCTTCGCCACCCTCACCGGCATCCCCCTGGATCAGGTCCTGGGGCGGACGCTGCGCGAATCCCTGCCGCAGCTGGAAGCCGATCTGCTGCCCGCCTATGTCGACTTCATGAACGGCGATGCCGAATTCACCCAGTTCGACATCCTGCTGCACCTGCAGCATGGACACTGGTACGAGGTGCGCGCCCACAAGCTGCCGGGCGACCGCTTCGCGGTGCTGTTCATCGACATCAGCAATCATCGCCGTCAGGCTCAGGAGCTGGCCCGCAACGAGGCGCAGCTGCGCGCCATCATCAACTCCATCGACCAGATGGTCTGGGCCACCCGCCCCGATGGTCACCACTTCTATTTCAACAACCGCTGGTACGAATTCACCGGGGTGCCGGAAGGCTCCACGGAGGGCGAAGGCTGGGCCAACGTCTTCCACCCGGACGACCAGGAGCGCACCTGGAAGGTCTGGCACCACAGCCTCAGCACCGGCGAGCCCTATCACATCGAATACCGCCTGCGGCATCGCTCCGGGCGCTACCGCTGGGTGCTCGGCCGGGCGCAACCGGTACGTGACGCCAAGGGCCGCATCGAGCAATGGTTCGGCACCTGCACCGACATCCAGAGCATCGTCGATGCGCGGGAGGTCCTCACCCGTTCGCGTCAGGAGCTGGAACAGCAGATCGAACTGCGCACCCGCGAGCGTGACCGGATGTGGCGCATCAGCCATGACCTCATGGTGATCTGCCGCCCCGATGGCGAGGTGAAGACGGTGAACAGCGCCGCCACCCGCCTGCTGGGACGACGCGAAACCGACCTGGCGACCGTCCAACTCACCGAATTGATCCATCCGGACGACCAGCGCCAGGTCTTCGATACCCTCCGCTGCCTGGGCCGCCAGCAGGGCTCGGCCAATCTCCGGGCGCGGTTGCGCGGCCGCGATGGCAGCTATCGCATCCTCGACTGGACCGCTAGCGCCGAAGACGAGCTGATCTACGCCGTGGGCCGCGACGTCACCGAGCAGCAGGAGCTGCAGGAGCAGTTGCGCCAGGCGCAGAAGATGGAGGCCGTGGGTCAGCTCACCAGTGGCATCGCCCACGACTTCAACAACCTGCTGACCGGCATCATGGGCAGTCTCGACATGCTGCAGCGGCACCAGAAGGCCGGTCGCCAGGACAAGTTCGACCAGTATCTGCACTCGGCGCTGACCTCCGCCCAGCGCGCGGCCGCCCTCACCCAGCGGCTGCTGGCCTTTTCCCGGCGCCAGGCGCTGGATCTGCAGCCGATTCACGTCAACGACTGCGTACGCTCCATGGAGGAGCTGCTGCTACGCAGTCTGCGCGGCGATATCGCCTTGCAGCTCGAGCTGGATGCCGGACTCTGGCAGGCGCTCACCGATGCCCACCAACTGGAAAGCGCCCTGCTCAACCTGGTCATCAATGCCCGCGATGCCCTGCCCCATGGCGGTACCATCCGCATCGAGACGCGCAATGTCTATCTCACCGACAGCGGCAATGGCCTGGACGCCGTAAGCGCCGGTGACTATGTGGCCCTGCTGGTGGCGGACAACGGCACCGGGATGCCACCCGAGGTCATGGCACGCGCCTTCGACCCCTTCTTCACCACCAAGCCCATCGGCCAGGGTACCGGCCTCGGGCTGTCGATGATCTACGGCTACGCCAAACAGTCCAAGGGGCATGTCCGGCTCGATTCCCTGCCCGGCCAGGGCACGACCGTGGGCCTCTACCTGCCCCGCTACCTGGGCGCCGATGTCGAGCCGCCGCGGCTGGCCTCCCCTACGGTCACCGCTCACAGCGCCGGCAAGACCGTGCTGGTGGTGGAAGACGAACCCGTGGTCCGGCAGATGGTGGTGGATCTGTTGCGCGAACTGGGCTACGCGACCCTGCAGGCCGAAGACGCGCGCAGCGCCCTGCCGTTGCTGGAAAGCGGCCGCCCCATCGACCTGCTGCTGTCCGATGTCGGCCTGCCGGGCATGAACGGTCGCCAGCTGGCCGAGATCGCGCGGCAGCGCCGGCCCGGCCTCAAGGTACTGTTCGCCACCGGCTATGCCGAGGGGGCCCACCTGGAAGGCTATCTCGACCCCGGCATGACCCTGATCACCAAGCCCTTCAATCTCGACGCTCTGGCCACGCGCGTCGGCGAAACCCTGGCAGCCGATCCCCTGCCCCTCAGCTCGGCGGCTGTTGGCCCGCAAGACGGCGATAACTGAGCGGACTCTGGCCGGTGCCGCGGCGGAAGAAGCGGGCGAAGTAGGCCGGATCGGCAAAGCCCAGGGCATCGGCGATCTCGCCCACCGATGCCTGGGTGTAGGTCAGGGTGCGGCGCGCCTCCAGCAGCAGGCGCTGGTGCACGATGGCCAGCGCCGAGGCTCCGGCCAGCTGCCGGCAGAGGCCGTTCAGGTGTACTCCCGAGATCCCGAGCGCCGCCGCGTAGCGCCCCAGGCTCCAGTGCTCGCGATAGTGCTGCTCCACCAGCGCCAGAAAGCGTCCCAGGTGCTGTTCGGCGCGTCGTGGCAGGGTCGCGCCCTGTTCGGGCCGATGCTGCCGCAACAGCCAGATCGCCAGGCTATCGAGCAGGGCTTCGAGCATGACCTCGCGACCGGGCTTGTGGCCCTCGTATTCGGCGACGAGCTGACCGATCAACTGATCGATCCAGGGGGCGTCAGGTCCGCTCAGGTCCAGGCACCCGGCCGCCAGGAACAGTCCCTGCCCGGCTCTCTGGCAGCGCTGCTTCAGGCGCTCCAGCTGAGGCACCGGCAGGGTGACCACGAAACCCTCCACCGAGGGCTCGAATTCGAAGGCATGCACGCACAACACCGGCAGCACCACCAGCAGCGGCCCGGTCCTTTCGCCCTGCCAGTCTTCCAGCTGCAGGCGCACCCCGCCCTGGCGCACATAGAGCAACTGCGCGAGATCCGCATGACGATGGGTTTCGATATGCCAGGCATGCAGCCGACTGCGACTCTCGATGGTTTCGCAGTGCAGCAGGTCCGGCGCCGGCCAGGCCTGGGCCTCGCCATACAGCTTGAAGATGGGTGGCAAGGCAGTGGTCATCGTCAGTCCTTGGGCGATAGCCGCACGAATCATTGAAAAGTACCAGAAAGTATCGCAAAGGTCGCTGTCTATAACAGCGAAAACCGTCCAAAAATACCGGAGCCCCATAATAAACGGCGATCACGCCAGACAAGAGGACAGACTCCATGCGCACCCAAGTCGTCATCATCGGCGCGGGCCCTTCCGGACTGCTGCTGGGCCAGCTGCTCACCCGCTCGGGTATCGACAACGTCATCGTCGAGCGCCAGAGCGCCGACCACGTACTCAGCCGCATCCGTGCCGGCGTGCTCGAACAGGGCACCGTCGATCTGCTGCGCCAGGCCGGCGTCGCCGAGCGGCTGGAACAGGAAGGCCAGGTGCATGAAGGCGTGGAGTTCGCCATCCACGGCAAGCGCGAGCGACTGGACTTGAACGATCTGCTGGGCGGACGCTGCGTCACCGTCTATGGCCAGACCGAGGTGACCCGCGACCTGATGGCCGCCCGCCAGGCCAGTGGCGCCCCTACCTTTTACCAGGCCAGCGAGGTCCAGCCCCACGAACTCAAGGGCGAGCGCCCTCATGTCACCTGCCAGGTCGCCGGTGAGACGCTGCGCATCGACTGCGATTACATCGCCGGCTGCGACGGCTTCCATGGCGTCTCGCGCCGCAGCATCCCGGACGGCGTGCTCACCGAATACGAGCGGGTCTATCCCTTCGGCTGGCTGGGCTTGCTGAGCGACACCCCGCCTGCCGCCGACGAACTCATCTACGTCAATCACCCGCGAGGCTTCGCCCTGTGCAGCATGAGGTCCGCGACCCGCAGTCGTTACTACCTGCAGGTGGAAGCCGGGGACGCGGTGGAGAATTGGTCGGACGAGCGTTTCTGGGCGGAACTCAAGGCGCGCCTGCCGGCCGAGACGGCGGCCCAGCTGGTGACCGGTCCCTCGCTGGAAAAGAGCATCGCCCCGCTGCGCAGCTATGTGGTCGAACCCATGCAATACGGCCGGCTGTTCCTGGTCGGCGATGCCGCCCATATCGTCCCGCCCACCGGCGCCAAGGGACTCAACCTGGCCCTGGGCGACGTGCGCAATCTGCACCTGCTGCTGGAACGCGCCTATCGCAACGGCGACGCCAGCTGCCTCGAACGCTACTCGGCGCTCTGCCTGAAGCGGATCTGGGCGGCAGTGCGCTTCTCCTGGTGGATGACCACCGCCCTGCACCGTTTTCCGGATACCGATGCCTTCACCCAGCGGGTGCAGGACGCCGAACTCCAGGCGCTGCTCGATTCCAGAGCGGGTCGCACGACCCTCGCGGAAAACTACGTCGGATTGCCCTTCCCCGCCCTGGATTGATCGAGGTCGCCCGCAGGTGGTGACGGCTGCGCGTCTGATGCATGATGGCGCCCCCGTTCCACCTGGCGCCCTACCCTCATGCTCGAATTCGCCCTGGACCCCATGACCCTGACGCTGCTCGCCGGGGTCGCCTTCCTCGCCGGTTACATCGACGCCATCGCCGGCGGTGGCGGCCTGCTCACGGTGCCGGCGCTGCTGATGGCCGGCGTGCCGCCCCATCTGGCGATCGGCACCAACAAGCTCAGCTCGACCTTTGGCAGCGCTACCGCCGCCTACACCTTCTACCGCCGCAAGCTGTTCCATCCCCGTCAGTGGCGGCATGCGCTGCTGGCTACCGCCCTCGGTGCGGGGATCGGCGCCCTGGTGGCCCACCATCTCTCCGCGGACTTCCTCAATCAGCTGCTGCCGGTCGTGGTGTTCAGCTGCGCCCTCTATCTGCTGTTCGGCGGCACGCCCAAGGCACCGGTGCTCAGCGACGCGCCCGTGCCGCAACGGCGCCAATGGCCCCAGGGCCTGACGCTGGGTGCCTACGACGGCCTGTTCGGGCCAGGCACGGGCGCCTTCTGGACGGTCAGCAGCCTGCTGCTCTACCCGCTCGACCTGCTCAAGGCCAGTGGCGTGGCGCGCACCATGAATTTCGTCAGCAATGGGGTCGCCCTGGTGATGTTTATCGCCCTGGGGCAGGTGCTCTGGGTACTGGGGCTGACCATGGGTCTGTCGCTGACCCTGGGGGCCTATCTGGGCGCGCGAAGCGCCATCGCCGGCGGTGCCAAGTTCATCCGCCCGGTGTTCATTTGCGTCGTGCTGGCGCTGACCGTCAAGCTAATCTGGCAGCACTGGTTCAGCGCCGCCTAGCCGCTCGACCCGATAGCGATCGATCAGAAAGCGCGAGATGGAAAAGGCCGGCGGCAGCGTCGGCAACTCGCGCAGGTGAAACCAGCGCGCATCTTCGATTTCATCCGGTTGGCACCGGATGTCGCCGCTCAGGTAATCGACGTGATAACCCAGCATCAGGGAATGCGGATAGGGCCAGTTCTGGCTGCCCTGATAGCGCAGGTTGGTCACTGAAACGCCCACCTCTTCCATGATCTCCCGGTGTACGCAGGCCTCCGCCGACTCGCCTGGCTCGACGAAGCCGGCCAGGGTGCTGAAGACCCCGGGCGCGAAACGGGGCGACCGCGCCAGTAGCACCTCATCGCCGCGCGTGACCAGAGCGATCATGCTCGGCGACAGCCGTGGATACTGGGTGAGCTGGCAATTCGGGCACTTGAGGCCGCGCTGGCCATCGAGCGCGAAGGTGCGGGTACCGCACTGTCCGCAGAAGCGATGCTGGCGTGCCCAGGTGCCGATCTGATTGGCATAGCCCAGCAACTTGAACAGCGCATGGGGCGATTGCAGCATCAGCGGCCGCAAGGGTTGCCAGACGCAGCCCTCGATGTCCGGCGGGGTGTCCAGTTCGAGCAGGGTGACCGGCTGGGCCTGCCACTGGCCAAGGCCGTGGCGCTCTCCTTCGAATCCCTGCACCCGCGGATCGTCGCTGGCGAAGAGCACGTCCGCCCCCGAGGTCAGAAACGCCTGGCCGCTATGGACGACCAGCCAACCGCCAGAGGATTGGGCAGTCTGGAACCAGCCGGGCTGCCAGACACTCATGCCGCAGCCGAGGTCCAGCCCAGGGCGCGAATGCTTTGCGCGGCGATATCGAGGATTTCCGGGGTACCGTCCTGACTCTCGGTGCCACCGCTTTCGACAAAGAATTCGATGCTGCTGAGGGCATCCGCCAGCACCTCGAGGGTCGCCGGCTCACAGGCCTGGCCGCCTTCGATCAGGCAGCGCTGGATGTAACCGGTGCAGGCACGCACCAGCTCGGCCGCCCGGGGATTGCCCAGGAAGAACAACGCCCCGCGGACGGTATCCAGCAGCGCCGGCACGGTGGCCAGGTGCAGGGCGTCGCCCCGCGAATCGAGGAAGGCACCGATGGCGCGCTTGGCGTCGGTCAGGCCCTTGTAGGCTTCCCGATGCAACAGCGCCTGGGCTTCGCCCAGCTGGTAATTGGCGACACTGACCTGGACGCCATCGGCTTCCAGCGGCACGTCGATCAGCGAGCCCTGCCCTTCGGGCTGGCCCAGCAGACTTTCCACCAGCAGCAGGGCATCGGCCAGCGGCGCGAGGTCGTCCAGCACCAGGGACCTGTCGCGGAACTGGGAGATGTTCGGCAGGCACTGCTGCAGGACCTGGCCGGCATTCTCCTGGCCAACCATCTCCAGGGTCTTGCCGAGCAGGCCGACCTGGACATACAGCCGGGAGAAGTTGTCGGAGCGTGGCAGGCGATTCTGCTCGGCGCCGTTGCGCAATTCGGTTTCGATGAGATCGATCAGATCCTTGACCGTCTCCAGCTCTTCGCGGATGGCGGCCGACAGCGAATGCATCACGGCATGCCCCGGACCGGCGAGTCGCTTCTTGCCGGCTTCGAGCTGGGCATCGGTGAAACCGAGTCGCTCGAAACCGTAGGCATTCATGACTTCCTGCGGATGGGCGCCCTCGACACCGGCCAGCGCCAGCAGATACAGCAACTCCTTGAGGGTGCTGCGCGCTGGCTCGTGCAATTCGTTGCCCAGCATCTGGCGCAATTCGCGATCGACCCGGGCGAACAGCTGCTTGCGTTCACGAGTGGCGGTCAGGCGACCCTGGGCGAAGCCCTCGACGGTAGCCGCGGCGACCCAGGGCAGGTAGCCGCCGACCTGGTCGTGCAGCAGCGCCGCGGAGCGCTCCAGCGCCCGCGCCATCAGGCGCAGACTGGCCACGCCATTGACGTCACGCAGGAAGCCCAGCAGGCCCACCTGGTACATCTGGCGCATCCGGCGCGCCTGGGCCTGACGCTCGCGCAAGCCCAGGCGCGTGGTGGCGCTGATCAGCGGGCGCTGGTCGAGGCGGACGCTGAAGAAATAGCTTTCCGGAAGTTCCGGTTCGCCGCCCGCCAGGCGCAGGGCATTGATCGCCGGCAGCAGCAATTCGGGCATCTCGTCCTGGCCGCTGCGCAGCTGTTCGAGATAGCGGCGCAGGACATGCAGCCCACGGCAGATCGCCATGAGGTGCTCGTCATGCTCGGGACCGGCGCCGGCCGGGATGTCATTGGCGATCTGCAGCGTCTGATGGGCGAGCAACTGGGCGCCTGCCAGTTCGATCAGCGTCAGGGCGCCACGAATCTGGCCGATACTCTCGACCGCGCGCTGCAACAGGCTGCTGCAGTGCCGCTCGACGATGAATCGTTCAAGATGGGATTCAGCTTCCTCTATGGTCGCGAACAGCTGTTCGCGGACCAAGCTCAAAGCTCTTGCTCCGGTCACCATAGTGCCTTACGCCTCCTGCGCCATTACAACCTCGCCAACGCCATTTTAAAACGGGAAGAAAGGCTTGCTATTCCAACTGGAGCCTAGGTACCTGCGTCTTCCTGACCGGGCCACACTAATCATTCCAGGCGGACGGGGATTGGACCTCACGCCACGCCAGGGAACCTTGCTCTGGAACGCTAGACCTGTAAATCCACAAAAGCGAAGCGATAATTCCGAATCGTCATAGGATTTTGAGGAACCAAGAAAGTTCCGCGTAATTCGAAATTCGAGGCTTCATGCGGGCTCAAATGACCAGCCTGCAGCATCTTAGTTGAACAATAGCTGAAAATTGTGAGGTCTTTCAGCTTATTCGGACGAACGCGAACGCCCGGTTAGAGACCGACCGGGCGCTGGGGGGAAGGGAGGAAGAAGTTATTCGGTTCCGGCGCCCGCCAGCCAGAGCGGAGTCCGGCCACAGCTCTTCTCGATGGCCGCCATGCGCGCCGCATGGGCATCGAGATCGGCGCTGCTGGCGCTGATCACGCGAGTGCGCTTGCGATCGGCCGGCAGCCGCCTGATCGGCATGACGTAGTTGCCGTCGCCATTGCCTTCCTGGCCGTGCGCAGCCAGCGACAGGCTGGTCTGGCCACCGGTCATGGCCAGGTAGACGTCGGCGAGGATCTCGGCGTCCAGCAGGGCGCCGTGCAGCTCGCGGTTGGAGTTGTCTACGCCATAGCGCTTGCAGAGCGCATCCAGGCTGTTGCGCTGCCCGGGATGCCGACCGCGGGCCATGACCAGGGTGTCGAGCACCGAGCAGTGCTGGGTGATGTCGGCCCGCTCGGGATGGGCGCCCAACCGGGCGAACTCCATGTTGATGAAGCCCACGTCGAAGGGCGCGTTGTGGATGACCAGTTCGGCGCCTTCGATGAATTCGAAGAAGCTGTCGGCGATCTCGGCGAAGCGCGGCTTGTCGGCCACGTATTCGTCGGTGATGCCGTGGACCGCGATGGCGCCTTCATCGATCTGCCGATCCGGATTGAGATAGACATGGAAGTGCCGCCCGGTCAGCCGCCGGCCAATGACCTCCACCCCACCGATCTCGATGATTCGATGACCATCGGTCACCGGCATGCCGGTGGTTTCGGTATCCAGAACTACGTATCTCATCGCTAACCTCTTGGCTGCTTACGCCTTGGCGGCCTGCTTGGCCTGCCGGACTTCATCGACACCGCGGTTGGCCAACTGGTCGGCCCGCTCGTTCTCGGGGTGGCCGGTATGGCCGCGCACCCAGCGCCACTCGACCTGGTGGCGCTGAACCTGCTCGTCCAGGGCCTGCCACAGCTCGGCATTCTTCACCGGCTGGCGCGCGGCGGTCTGCCAGCCGCGCTTCTTCCAGTTCACCAGCCACTGGGTGATGCCCTTCATCACGTACTCGGAGTCGGTGGTCAGGCGGATCTGGCAGGGGCGCTTGAGCGCCGCCAGCGCCTGGATGGCCGCCATCAGCTCCATGCGATTGTTGGTGGTGTTGGCTTCGCCACCCCAGAGCTCGCGCTCCGCACCCTTGAATTTCAGCAGGGCGCCCCAGCCGCCTGGGCCGGGATTGCCCTTGCAGGCGCCGTCGGTAAAGACCTCGACGATGTCGTCACTCATTGGATTCACTCGATTCGCGGCGGCTGATCTTGGCCACCGGCATGGGCACCAGCTTGCCACGCGGTTCCTTGCGCGCCTGGGGCACGGGACGCAGGCCGAACATCAGCTTGCGCGCCGACAGCAGATAGAAGCCCGCCCCCGCCGCCTGTTCGCAGTTGGGTTCGGCCTCGCCCTGCTCCATCCAGGCCAGCCGCTGCTGCCACTTGGGGGATGAAAGCGGCGGACGATAACACCCGAAGCGACGTTTCTCCAGCGCGAAGCCCAGTACCGAGAGCCAGTCGCCGACCCGGTTGGGGCCGAAACAACGGGCCTTGCGCAGGGCATCCCGGGCCAGGTAATGGCGCATGCCCCAGAGACTCCAGGGGTTGATGCCCACTACCACCAGATGACCGCCCGGGCGCACGCTCAGCGCCGCTTCGCGCAACAGTCGATGGGGCGCCAGGGAGAAATCCAGACCGTGCTGCAGCAGGACCACGTCGGCGGCGTGCTCACCCAGCGGCCAGGCGCCCTCCTCGCAGACGATGTCGACATCCCCCAGCGGGGGACCGATACGCACCGCATGGCGGAGCTGGCCGCAATTGGCCGGCGCCTCGGGGTGCGGCCCGTAATGGATCAGATAGCTGCCGAAGTGACGCTTGAGCTCTTCGTCGATCAGCACCCGCTCCTGCTCCAGCAGCAGCTGGCCGAGCGGGCCGGCCAGCCATTCCCGTGCCGAGCTCATCAACTTCAGCCAGCGCGGATCGACCTGGGCGGAGAATTCATCGTGCATCGTCTGGTCCTCTCATACTGAAGCCTAAGCCCTTCCACCGACTGCTACCCTAGGGGCCAGCCGTCCGACCAGAGAGCCCGTCCATGTTCGACATCCTTCCGCTGCCCGCTTTCAACGATAACTACATCTGGCTGATCAAGGACGCCGCGACAAGACAGGCGGTCGTGGTCGATCCCGGCGATGCCGCCCCCGTCCTGGCCTGGCTCGACGCTCATCCGGACTGGCGCCTCTCCGACATCCTGATCACCCACCATCATAACGACCACACCGGCGGCATCGCCGCCCTCAAGCAGCGCACCGGCGCCCGGGTCAGCGCGCCGGCCGACGAACGCATCGCCGCGGTCGATCTGCCGCTGACCGACGGCCAGCAGCTGGAGGTGCTGGGCACGCGCTTCGACGTCCTGCGCGTGCCTGGCCACACCGCCGGCCATATCGCCTTCCATGTCCCTGGCGCGCGGCCCCTGCTGTTCAGCGGCGATACCCTCTTCTCGGCCGGCTGTGGCCGCCTCTTCGAAGGTACACCCAGCCAGATGCTCAGCTCGCTGCAGCGCCTGGCCGAGCTGCCGGACGCCACCGAAATCTACTGTGGCCATGAATACACCCTGAGCAACCTGCGTTTCGCCGAGGCGGTGGAGCCGGACAATGCCGCGGTCCGGCAGGCCCTGGCCGAAACCCGGCAACTCAGGGACGCCCAGCGCCCCACCCTGCCCTCCAGCCTGGGCCGCGAACGCCAGATCAATCCCTTCCTGAGAACCGGCGAAAGCAGCGTGCGCCAACGCCTGCAGGAAGAGCGCGCGGTGCCGGTCGAGGCCTCGGAGGATACCTATTTCGCCGCCTTGCGCGGCTGGAAGGACACGTTCTGACACCTATTGCCCAGATCCTGCCAGAGCGCTGAAACCCAGGGTTTTCGGTCGTCGTACAGGTCACAAGCCAAGGGGTTGTTCCTTGACCCCCCGGGATGCGGTTCCTAGAATCGCCCATCCTCCAGCTCCCGGAAAGCCCAGACCGATGCCGCCAGCGACGCCGAAAACCCGCGAAATAGACGTGCTGGCAACCTCTTTCAAAGTCTCGGCGCTCTGCCTCGCCGTCTTCCTCGCCGGCTGTCAGAGCAATCAGCAGCCCGATAATCGTGCCTACCAGGCCGATCTGCACATGACGCCCAGCAAGATCCAGCGCCCACCGGAATGGCTGCGCAAGGCGCCGACGGCGGCAGCGACCAGCGGCGACATCTGGGACCGGGTACGGGACGGCTATCAACTGCAGGGCGCCGGTGACAACGGCACCAACCCGCGCATCGATCGGCAGCGTCTCTGGTACGCCAGCCACGAAGCCGCCCTCGCGCAATCCTGCAGTCGCGGTGCGCCCTATCTGCATTACATCGTCGAGCGCCTGGAAGAGCGCAACATGCCGCTGGAACTGGCCCTGCTGCCAGTGGTGGAAAGCTCCTTCAACCCCAACGCCCTCTCGCGCAGCGCCGCCTCCGGGCTGTGGCAGTTCATCCCCACCACGGGAAAGTACTTCAATCTGCGCCAGACCCGCTTCTATGACGGTCGCCGCGACATCACCGCCTCGACCAATGCCGCCCTGGATTACCTGAGCAAGCTGCACGACATGTTCGGCGGCGACTGGCTGCTGGCACTGGCCGCCTACAACGCCGGCGAAGGCACGGTCAGCCGCGCCATCGAGCGCAACCAGTCGCTGGGCCTGCCCACCGACTACTGGAATCTGTCGTCACTGCCGCCCGAAACCCAGGATTACGTGCCCAAGCTGCTGGCCGTCTCCCAGATCGTGCGCAACCCGGACGCCTACGGCCTGGCCCTGGAATCCATCCCGGACGAGCCCTACTTCGAAGTGGTGGACATCAAGCAGCACCTGGACCTGGCCCGGGTGGCCGAGCTTGCGGACCTGGATGCCAACGAACTCTATCGTCTCAATCCCGCCTACACCCAGCGCGTCACCATGGACGGCCCCAAGCATCTGCTGGTGCCGGCGGAAAAGGCCAAGCGCCTGGTCGCCACCCTGCCCAACATCGCCTCCGACGCCGTGGTGCAATGGCAGGAATACCGGGTACGCCGTGGCGACACCATGCGCAGCGTGGCCAAGCGCAATCGCGTGAGCGTCGAGCAACTCGCCGCCCTCAACAAGCTCAGCAGCAGCAGCCGCCTGTCCGCTGGCCGGGAACTGATGATTCCGCGCCGCGAGACCGGCAAGACCACGACACCGCTGGAAACCATCGCCGTGGCCGAGGAGCCCGTGGTGCGGACCTACAAGGTACGCACCGGCGACAGCCTCTGGTCCATCGCCCGGGCCAACGAGGTGGAACTGGCCGACCTCAAGCGCTGGAACGATCTCGGCAAGCGCGGCCTCAAGGTCGGCGAGACCCTGAAGCTGCACGGCACGGGCAGCAGCAGCGCCTCCGCCGTGGCGATGCCGGCATCCTATACCGTCAAGACCACCCAGGCCGCGGCCAAGACGGTCAAGACCGCCAAGGCCGCGCCCACCTACTACCGGGTCAAGGCGGGCGATTCGCTCTACCAGATCGCCAAGCGCTACAACATCGGCGTGCAGGCGCTGCAGGACTGGAATCCGCGCATCGCCTCCGCCCTGACCCCCGGTCAGACCCTGACGCTGTTCCTCAACTGAGGCGCGACCGCTCACCGCAGCGGTCAACCAGCGCTTTTGTCCCGGGTATCGACCTGCTACCTTACCGCCCCACCCGTGCCTGACCCCTAGCGGAGTCAGGCCAAGATCTCGCTCTGACCTGCGCAGAGCCCTGCCCAACCCGGACCTCAGCCCAAGGCTGCTGCCCGGGAATCAACACAGAAGAGGAAAAAACCATGGGATTTCTCGCCGGTAAGCGCGTTCTCATCGTCGGCGTCGCCAGCAAGCTGTCCATCGCCTCCGGCATCGCCGCGGCCATGCACCGCGAAGGCGCCGAGCTGGCCTTCACCTACCAGAACGAGAAGCTCAAGGGTCGCGTCGAAGAATTCGCCGCGGGCTGGGGTTCCAATCCCGAGCTGTGCTTCCCCTGCGACGTTGCCGACGACGCCCAGATCGAAGCCGTGTTCGCCGCGCTGGCGAAGAAGTGGGATGGCCTGGACTGCATCGTCCACTCGGTCGGCTTCGCCCCGGGCGACCAGCTGGACGGCGATTTCACTGCCGTGACCACCCGTGACGGCTTCAAGATCGCCCACGACATCAGCGCCTACAGCTTCGTCGCCCTGGCTAAGGCCGGTCGCGAGATGATGCGCGGCCGTAACGGCAGCCTGCTGACCCTGTCCTACCTGGGTGCCGAGCGCACCATGCCCAACTACAACGTCATGGGCATGGCCAAGGCCAGCCTCGAGGCCGGCGTCCGTTACCTGGCCGGCAGCCTCGGCCCGGAAGGCACCCGCGTCAACGCCGTGTCCGCCGGCCCCATCCGCACCCTGGCCGCCTCGGGCATCAAGAGCTTCCGCAAGATGCTGGCCGCCAACGAGCGCCAGACGCCCCTGCGTCGCAATGTGACCATCGACGAAGTCGGCAATGCCGGCGCCTTCCTCTGCTCCGACCTGGCGTCGGGCATCAGCGGCGAGATCCTCTATGTCGACGGCGGCTTCAACACCACCGCCATGGGTCAGCTGAACGACGACGAGTGATCACGGCAGCTGCCTGATCATCGCGAAGGGCCGGCAATTTGCCGGCCCTTCTGCTTTCAGCTGTCGCTGCGCACCTGCGCATGGCTGATCAGCGCGAAGATCAGACTGCCGCCAACGATGTTGCCGGCCAGGGTCGGCCCGGCGAAGGTCAGCCAGAAATCGCCCCAGCTCGCCTCTCCGGCGAATACCAGATAGGCCACCTCCAGGCTACCGACCACGATGTGGGTGAAGTCACCCAGGGCCATCAGGTAGGTGATGAGCACGATGATCCAGATCCTGGCGTGTTCCGCCGCCGGCAGCATCCACACCATGGTGGCGATCATCCAGCCGGAGACGATGCCTTTGGCGAACATCGCCGAGGCGTCGTTCTCCATGACCTTGGTGCCGATCTCCAGGAATTTGGCGTCGGCCTTGGCATCGAACAGCGGCAGGTGGAGGATCACGTAGGCGACCAGGATGGTCCCGATGAGATTGCCCAGCAGCACTACGCCCCACAGCCGCCCCAGTCGACCGAAGTTGTGCAGGGTGGGCTCGCTCATCACCGGCAGCACCGCCGTCAGGGTGTTTTCGGTGAACAGCTGCTGGCGCGCCAGGATCACCGCCAGGAAACCGGCCGAATAGCCGAAACTGGCAATGACCTTGCTATAGCCCCCTTCAGGCAGATTGGCATTGAGCAAACCCATCGCCATCAGCGACAGCCCCATGGTCAGGCCGGCGGCCAGCGCCGACCAGAACAGTGCCGCGATGGTCCTTTCCAGTTCGTGATCACCCTGGGTGCGAATGATCTCGTGCAGCACCACGGCGCGTGGCAACTGGTTCTCGTCGACGTCTTCTTCTTCCTCGCGACTCAGCTCCGGATCATCCGGCCCGGATTCCTGTCTCTGTCGGGGCTCTTCGGCCTGCTCCTGGTCTCTCTTCATCAGACGGCCTGCTCGTCCCAGAGAAGTTCATCGTTGTCGCCGATTTCCGTCACGCGATTGAGCGCGGCATCAGCGGCTTCTTCCGCTTCCGAGGCCAGGTCGAAATGCCGTTCAGTGGCGACCTTGTGAAAGGTCGGGCGGGCGTCATCGCGCCGCGCCTTGACGGCAATGACCGCTTCGAAACCCTGTTCAGCCGGAACGGCAGACGAGATCGCTTCGTGATGATCGAAATGCTTGATAGCCATGGACGCCGATGTCTCCAACCTGAGGCGACCGGACTGGTCGCACCTGATCAATAGACTGCCCAGGCAGGAAAACGATCTATGGCGATGGCGATGGCGATGGCGAGGATCAGGCGCCGAGCAGCTTCTGCACTTGGAGGTGGAGACGCTCGAGCGAGAAAGGCTTGGTCAGCAATGGGACCTTGCCCAGCAGCGGCGAACCGGTGTCGATGATTTCGGCGGGATAGCCGCTGATGAAGAGGACCTTGAGGTCGGGACGCAGCTTGAGCGCCGGCTCGGCGATCATCACGCCGGACACGTCGTCGGGCAGACGGAAATCGGTGATCAGCAGATCCAGGCGTGGCCGCCCGGCCAGGATCCGGAAGGCTTCGAGTGACGAGGGGGCCTGCAGGACGGTGTAGCCCAGTTCGGAAAGATAATCCGCCAAAATCATCAAGATCTGCGGCTCATCCTCGACGACCAGGACAACCTTGCTCTGTTCCGCACTCACCATCTGACCCCTGTACCCACACGCTCGGCTCCCTTGGACACAAGGCGCCGGTAAAGTTCCATTCTAGACGCAGGCTGAGGGTCGCCAGCGCTGCCAGCGACCCTTCGACCTTACTGCTGTTGCTTCTGGCCCTGCTCGTTGAGCGTGGTCTTGCCGGCACCAGTCGCGGCGCCTGCGCCTTCACCGGTCTTCTGACCTGCCGGGGTGCCCATACCGGCACTGTTGGCCTTCGGCGGATTACCTGCACCTTCGGTGGCGAAGGCAGCGCCACTGGCGGCGATCAGACCAGCAAACATCAGGGCAGAGATTTTCTTCGCGTTCATGGTAGGACTCCGGGTTGATTGGACACTGTTTAGGCAGGCCAAGCGCCGATTCGTTCTCTACCGGATGCCAGAGGCGATGTAACGGGATACTAAAGACTGTCAGGCGGGGGCGCCAGCGCCGAGCGGGCGTGCCAGAGGGCCTGCCGCCGCTTGGAAGAGTCCCGCGCGACGGGCAGTAGTCAGGCTATTAAAGCACGGGTGACCTGGGCAAAGGTGCAGCGCGACGGTGCGAGGTTAGACGGCAAACTCACGCACCACGCGATTCAGTCCGGTGGCCAGCTTGGAGACCTCGGCGCTGGCAATGGAGGTCTGGGTGGCGCCGGTCGCGCTCTGGGCCGCCAGGTCGCGGATGCTGGTGATGTTGCGATCGATCTCGCGGGCCACCTGGGCCTGCTCCTCGGCTGCGGTGGCAATGACCGCATTGCGGTCGTTGATCTGGGAGATGGATGAGGCGATCTGTTCCAGGGACACATTGGCCAGCTGGGCGACCGCGGTGGACTCACCCGCCAGTTGCTGACTCTCGGCCATGGCCTTCACGGCCAGCGACGAATCGCTCTGGATGGCGCCGATCATCTGCTCGATCTCGCGAGTCGACTGCTGGGTACGATGGGCCAGCGCCCGTACCTCGTCGGCGACCACGGCGAAGCCACGGCCCTGCTCGCCCGCCCGGGCCGCCTCGATGGCGGCGTTCAGCGCCAGCAGGTTGGTCTGCTCGGCGATGCCGCGAATGACCTCGACCACGGCGTTGATGTCCTGGGCACGGGAGGACAGGGCCTGGATCTGTTCGCTGGTACTGGCCACGTTCTGCGCCAGCGCCTCGATCGACTGGACCGTACGGGTGACCTTGTCCAGGCCTTCGCTGGTCAGGGTCTGGGTATGCAGCGAGGTGCTGGCCGCATCGGCGGCGTTGCGCGCGACCTCCTCCACCGCCGAACTCATCTCGGTCACGGCGCTGGCAGCCTGATTGACCTCGTCGTTCTGCCGCACGTAACCGCGCCCGGCTTCATCGATCACCGCGGTCATTTCTTCCGCTGCAGAGGCCAGCTGGGTCGAGCTGTCGGCGATATGGGAAACGGTGTTGCGTAGATTGCCCTGCATCTGAGCCAGCGCCTGCAGCATCCCCGCGGCCTCGTCACGGCCGACCACGGTGATGCGCTCGGTCAGGTCCTTGCGCGCAATCCGCTGGGCGATGCGCAGGGCTTCGCCCACCGGGCGGGTGATGCTGCGGATCAGCAGAGCCGCCAGCACGACGGTGGCCGCTATGGTCAGGCCGATCAGCCCATAGACCCAAGACAGGCCGTTGGCATAGATGGCGCCTGCGGCCTGCCCAGCCGACTGTGCTCCGCGTTCGTTGAAGGCGTTCAGTTCGGCAATGGCCTTTTCCAGCGCGTTGGTGAGCGGACGGATCGAAGTGTTGATCAGGGCAATGGCGCCTTCGTTGTCACCCGCGCGCAACTTGGGTTCGAAGGTGTCCAGCAGCGTCCGGTAGCTTTCGGCGCCCTTGACCACCGCGGTGTACAGCTGGCGATCTTCAGCGTTGGCCACAGTCCTTTCGTAGTCCTTGACCGCGGTGAAGAAGGCCTCGCGATAGCCGGGGAAGGCCGCGACGGTCTGGGCTCGCAGCTGCGGATCCGGCGTGGTGGTAGCCCTGAGGCTTTCCAGGCGCAGCCGCAGCAATCCGCCACTCATCTTCGCCGCCAACTGGTTGCCCGGCAGCCAGTTGGTTTCCACCTCCTGTTCCGCTTCGTACAGCTTGCCCATCTGCACCACGGCGACGCCGCCGAGGGCGAAGACGATCAGGACGATCACGGAAAAGAACAGCACGGCGCGGGGCGCGACGTTCAGGCTGCGAAGATTCATGGGTGGGTATCCCTAATAAAATGACTATTAGGTGTATCGGCGTAGTGGAGCCCTCTTAAGCCAGGGACGACGGACGGCCGCGAACCGACTGCCAGCGGTCGCGGCGTGCGTTGGGGAGTGCGGTAGCGCTAGAGCAAGCGCAGCGGATAGTCGACGATGACCCGCAACTGATCGACCGAGCCGCCGGTGGACAACGAGCCGCGGTGCCAGGCCTGGCGCACGCGAATGGACAGGCCCTTGGCCGTACCGGCCTGCACGACATAGCGCCCCTCCAGATTCAGCTCTCGCTCGCGGTCGTCGGCGCCGTACAGTCCGCTATAGGCGCTGGTGGCGGGCAGGTTGCTGCCATCGATGTCGGTGCCCTTGATGTAGCGGGTCATAAGGCTGAGACCTGGCACCCCCAAGGTCTTGAAGTTGAGGTCGTAGCGCGCTTGCCAGGAACGCTCCCCGGGTGCGTTGAAATCGGAAAACATCGACGCATTGCCGAGAAACAGTCCACCGCCGGTGCGCCCGTTATCGCCCATGCCGATGTAATCGAAGGGCGTGTCGCCGTCGATCCGCTGCCAGCCGAGGGTGAAGGTATGGGGGCCCTGGCTATAGGCCGCCGCCAGGCTGTAGGCGGTATTGTCGATGGGACCGGCCTTGGCAGCACCGGTGTCGAGGGTGCGGTAGAGGTTGGCATCCAAGGTCAGCGACTGGGTCGCCGACAACGGCCGCACCAGGTTGAAGTTGCCGTAATACTGATTCCAGATGTCATCCAGTTGGGCGGCATAGAGCGACAGGCTGGCACCCCTGGCCAGGGCGTACTTGCCACCGGCGAAATCGACGTGACTGGCACGGCGTCGGGCATAGCCGGCCCAGAGGTCGCCGTCCCGGTTGGTGCTGACCTGATCGGTGCCCGAGGTGAAATGCCCGGCTTCCAGGGTAAGGTCAGGCAGGTCGGTGCTGAGGAGGCTCCAGCCGGTGGCGCTTTGCGGCAGCAGGCGACTGGTGCTGATGGCGAAGACCGGTGCCGTGGGCAGTTGCTGGCCATAGCGCACCACGGTCTGGCCTACCCGCAGCTTGGCAGCGGCGCCGGCGCGGGAGTACTCGTCCGCCGGTTCGTTGCCGGCGTGCACGGGCAGGTTACCCGTCCCTCGCCGCCCGGGACCGCCATCCAGCTTCATGCCCAGGTAGCCGAAGGCATCGACGCCAAGACCTACCGTACCCCGGGTGAAGCCGGACTGGTAGTCGAGCAGAAAGCCCTCGGTCCAGTCCTTCTGATCGGCACGGCCGTTGCGGCGATCGCTCCCGAAGTAGTAGTTGCGCAGGGTCAGGGTGAGTTTGCCGTCGTCCACGAAGCCATCGGCCCTGGCCTCCTGCCCCGTCAGCAGCCACGCGCCGCTGCCCAGTACGCTGAGTGCCAGAGGGGCAGCGAGACAGGAGCCTTGCAGCCAGCGATTGCCTCGGGGTGATCCTTTCTTATAGCGCGAGCGTTCCATGAAGTCCTCTGCGGAGTGTTGAAGATCTAGTGGTCTGAACGACGCCCACACGAAGGCGGCGAATCCTTCCGCAGCCATGGCGACGTCTATTGGGCGGTGCCCGCACCCCCGTGCGGGCACCGATCTCAGGTCAGGGATTCAGCCAGTCGGCTGCCCCTACCCTTCGCAGGTGCCTGTGCCTGCAGGGAGCTGTCGAGCATCGTCAGGTGAATACGCCGATCGGCAACGGCGTCCACCAGGTCCTCGTCATGGCTGACCAGGAGGATGGCGGTCCCGGATTCCTCGGCGGTCTCGACCAGGAGCTCGATCATCTCCTTCTGGGTGATGAGATCCAGCCGCGAGCTGGGTTCGTCGGCAAAGATCAGCGCCGGATCGAGCAGCAGCACCCGCAGCAGGGAAAAGCGCTGCAGCTCACCGCCGGAAATGTTGCCGGGCAGTCGATCCAGCAGGCGCTCGTCGAGGCGCAGGCGCTGCATCAGCCGACCGATACGCGTCGCATCCAGCCGGTGCAGTCGCACCAGGTCCGCCAGCAGTTGGCGGATGGTCACCGAGGGTGCGAAGGTGGCCACCGGATCCTGATGCAGCTTCTGGAAAGCGAAGCGACCGAGGCCGGGCTGACGGCGGATCGCCCCAGCGCCGGGCGTGGCCAGGCCGAGCAGGATGTCGCCCAGGGTCGACTTGCCGCAGCCGGACGGCCCGGTCACCCCAAGAATTTCCCCGGGCCGGACGGTAAAGGACAACCCTTCGAACAATTGCCTGCCACCGCGCTGGGCGGCGAGCCCTTCCACCGCCACCACCGCTTCCTCGGCGAGCGGCCGCGAAGGACGTTTTGGCCACCGCGCGGGATCCGCGGCCAGCAACTGGCAGGTATAGGCATGCTGCGGCTGGCCCAGCACCTGCTCGGCCGGACCGGCTTCGATGACCCGTCCCTTGAGCATGATCATCACCTCGCCACCCAGCCGGCGCGCGACTTCCAGGTCGTGGGTGATGATGAGCAGGCTGCCGCCTTCGGCCAGCATGGCCTCGAGCAGGTCGATCACCTCGTCGATGCGATCGCGATCCAGCCCCTTGGTGGGCTCGTCGGCGATCAGCACCGGCGAGCCACCGGCATGGGTGGCGGCAAAGGCCAGGCGCTGGGCCATGCCACCGGACAGCTGGAAGGGATACTTGCGCTCGGCACCGGCCAGGCCCAGCCGCGCCAGATCCGCGCCGGCCCTGTCGCGGGCTTCGGTACGCGCGAGGCCGACCACCTGGGTATAGGTCTCGGCGACCTGGGACAGCGCCCGCATGGTCGGGTCCAGGCTCAGCCAGGGCTCCTGGGGCAGCACCGCCAGTCCCCTGCCCCAGTGCGCCCGGCGACCGGTCTGGCGGCCCTCTTCGCGAAACCCGTCCGCCAGGCCTATCTGCCCGTGGGCCTCTAGCCCCGCCGGCAGATTGCCGACGACGCCTTGGGCGAACAGGCTCTTGCCCGAGCCGGTCTCGCCAATGATCGACAACACCTGACCCGGCGCCAGGCGAATGGACAGCGGTTCCACCAGCTGGGTATCGGCGGTGCGGATCTCCAGCGCCGTGGTGGTGAGCAAGGCGGTCATGGCTTGCGGCCTCCGGTGATGAGCAGCAGCGACAGCACGGTCAGGAAGATCGCCAGAATCGGCAGGGCGATGACCAGGGGCGCCTCGGCGTAATAGGGCAGCAACTCGGTGATCATCAGGCCCAGCTCGGCGGTGGGCGGGCGTACGCCGATGCTGACGAAGCCCAGGGCGGCGATGGCCATGATGGTCGAGGCGGCGCCAAAGGCGGCGATGGTCAGGAGCACCGGTGCCAGCTGCGGCCAGAGATGCCGACGCACGATGTAGACGGGCCCGAAACCCAGCAGCCCGCTGGCGGCCACCGCCGGCGAGGCCAGCACGGTACGCGCCAGCGCCCGGGTCATGCGGAAGTACTCCACCCAGAGCACCAGGGCCACGGCGCTGTAGAGGGCGACGAAGGAGCCGGGAAACACCGCGACGATCAGCAGCACCAGCAGTAGACCCGGCAGGGCCAGGAACAACTCGGCCAGGCCGCCCAGCAGCTTGTCGACCAGCCCGCCCTTCCAGGCGGCCAGGATGCCCAGCAGCACGCCGGGAATGGCGGCGGTGCAGACGCTGATGAAGGCCAGGCCCAGCGAGAAGCGGATGGCCACCGAAAGCCGCGCCAACATGTCGCGCCCCAGGTGATCGGTGCCCAGCGGATAGGCGCTGCTGGGTCCGGCGAGGATCGCCTCATAGTCCTGGCGGGCGATGTCGCCCGGCCAGAGCAGCGGAGTGAGGACGGCGAAGGCGATCAGCGCCGCCAGCAGACCCAGGCCGAGCCCACGCGCGGAGGACTTAAGCGGAGGCACCGCCAAGGCGACGGTAGCGTCGAGATTCATGAGGCTCTCCCGCGCGGATCGATCAGGTGGTTGGCGAGATCGACCAGGGTATTGAGGATGACGAACAGCAGCCCCATCGCCAGGGCGGTGCCCTGCACCATGGGCACGTCGCGCTGGACGATGGCGTGGACCAGGCCATGGCCGATGCCCGGCCAGGCGAACAGCGTCTCCACCACCACCACACCCTCGATGAGATACACCAGCTGCACGCCCAGGTAGGTCACCACCGGTACGCCGATATTGCGCAGGCCATGGCGCAAGAAGACGCCAGTGCCTCTCAAGCCCTTGAGGCGGCCGAAGCGGTAGTAGGCGGACGCGGCCACCTCCACCGTGGCATCCCGGGCGACCCGCGACGACACCGCGGCCAGCCCCAGCGCCAGGGTCAGCGTGGGCAGGACGCTGTGCCAGAAGGTACCGTGGCCGGCTGCCGGGAACAGTTGCCAGGAGATGGCGAACAGCAGCACGAAGATCACGCCCAGGACGAATTGCGGCAGCGCGCGGATCGCCGTGGTCAGCACCAGCAGGCCGCGGTCCAGCAGGCCGCCCGGGCGCAGACCGGCCATCACGCCCAGCGGCGGACCCAGCAGCAGCGACAGGCAGACGGCGCCGATGGCCAGGCGGATGGAGCTGCCCAATTCATGGGCGACGACGTCCATCACCGGCTTTCCGGAGACCAGCGAATGGCCGAGATCCAGGGTCAGCAGATCGCCGATCCAGGCGAAGAAACGCCACAGCAGCGGCTGATCCAGATTGAGCTCGGCCCGCACCGCCTCGGCCGCGGCGGTATCCACCAGGTCATAGCCGTAGCGGCCGGCAGCGATGCGGTAGGCGGCGTCGCCTGGCAGCAGGTTCATGAACAGGAAGGTGAGACCGCCCACCAGCAGGGCAACCAGGCCCGCCTGCAGCAGGCGAAAGGCGAGCAGCCGGGTCATGGGGCCCACCGCAATTTGCTCAGGCCGAAGGTGCGCTCGAAGGGATCGATGGCGGCGCCTTGGACAGCATTGGACACGGCCAGCGTCTGGCGATACCAGGCCACCGGAATCACCGGCAGGTCCTTTTGCACTTGGGCCATGGCGGCATAGCGCTGGCGCTGTTGCTCGGCCGGATCATCGCTGGCCAGCAACGCGGCCAGGGCCTGGTCGAAGGCCGGGTTCTGCCAGCCCAACGGCCCCCATTCGGCGCCGCCATGGCTGAAGTCATTGAGCAGGGTGACCAGGGGATCCGGCACCAGGGCGAAGTTGCGGCCATAGAGCGCCAGTTGCAGCGACCCATCGTTGTGCGCGGCGGGGATGGCGCTGGAGTTCTGCACCGCGACCTCCACGTCCACGCCCACCTCGCGCAATTGCGCCTGCAGGGCGGTGGCGATCAGCGGCAGCTCGGGTCTGTCGGAATAGGTCAGCAGCTTGAGCCTGAGTGGCGTACCATCCTTTTGCAGGATGCCATCGGCGCCAGGGGTCCAGCCCTGCCCGGCCAGCAGCTTGCGCGACGCCGCCGGATCGTAGGCGAGCGGCGCCAGCGCGGGGTCGTGCCAGGCGGGCACGTTCTTGGCGAACAACTGGGTCGCCCCGGTCCCCGGCGCGCGCAATACGGCGGCGGCGACGCCTTCGCGCTGGATGGCCAGGCTGAGCGCCTGCCGGACCTCGACCGGCGCCGTGGCACCGGCGCCGGAGTTCGAGGTCAGCAACACCACGCGCGGGACCGGCTCGATCAGCACCTTGAGGCTGTTGGAGCGCTTGAGGCGGGCGATGCTGGGCGGGTCGAGCTGAAACACCAGCTCGGCATCGCCGCTTTCCGCCATCAGAGTACGGGTTTCACCGCGGCCAGCGGCCAGGTAGGTCGTCCGGGCGATTTCCGGCTTGGCGCCCCAGTAGCCATCGAAACGCTCCGCGGCCAGGCGCTGCGGCGGCTCCAGCAGGGTCAGCCGGTACGGCCCCGTGCCGATGATCTTCTGCACCTTGCCTTCGGCGTCATAGGCGGCCGGCGCCAGGATATTGGTGGAGGAATGCGCCAGCAGCGCCAGCAGGGGCTTGAAGGGTTTCGCCAGCCGGATCACCACTTCGTTGCCTTCGGCGCTGACCGACGCCATGCCCGCCTGCTTGAGCACCCCCGGCTTGCCCCGCGCCGCGTCGAGGGCGGCGGCCGCAGCCTCGGCCGTGAGTGCGCTGCCGTCATGGAATTTCACTCCCTGGCGCAGGGCAAGCCGCCAGGTCAGGCCATCTGCGGATTCCGTCCAGCGCTCTGCCAGCCCGGGAATCGGCTTGCCCTGGGCATCGGCTTCCAGCAGGGTCTCGGTGATCTGCATGCGCTGGAAGACGAAACCGGAAATCGACGGGTCCAGCCCACCGATCTCGAAGGGGCCAACCACGTCGAAGACGCGTTCCTCAGCGGTGGACAGCGGTGGCACGAAGGCGACCAGGGTCGCCAGGGCCGAAGCGGTCAGCGCCAGGCGAAGGGAGCGGGATACAGGCATGACAGTCCTTAGCAGAGCGAAAGCGCCGATACCCGCCGCCTACAGCTGAGCATCGGCCAAGCCAATGAAGGCGCACGTTATATCATAACGTTTTAGTGCGGAGGCAAAGTCCGGAGCTGCTGGCAACATCTTGAAACAGCTGGAGAATTTGCTGAGGAGCTCCGTCTGAGAGCGACGCGGAATTCACCTGGCCGAAGGCTCGGGTGAGCGCCATTGGAGGCATACGGAGTCGTGCAGGAAGTCGAGTGCAGTCTGAGTGCATGGACCGGACGGCCCCTGGCCGCCCTGCCCTGCGCTGCCGATCTTTGCTCAGGCGGCCACGTTCAAGGTGCTGCCCGTGGCGGTGCTGCCGTTGCTGCCAATGCTCTGGTACTGGCGCAACACCGCCTGGACCAGTTGCGTGTAGGGGCTCGACGCGTTCTGAGTGCTGGAATCGGCCTCGCTGTCCCCTTGCCCGCTCGCCCCCTGCGGTGGCGGTGGCGGCGGCATGCGCAGAGGCACTGAACCGCCCAGACCGGCGATGCTGGATTCGCTGGACTCACCGGATTGCTCGGTGCCCCTCTGCCCCTGGGGGCCACCCGACAGCGGCGCGAAGGCCGAGGCGAATTCGCTTTCGCCGACACTGCCATCGCCATCCTGGTCGAGCATGCCGAGCAGCTTGTCGACGTCGATAGACCCGCTCTCGTCGGTGTCCGTCTGGGTATCGCTCGCCGCGCTGGCGGCGGTGGTGAGTTCGCTCTTGCTGATGGCGCCGTCGCCATCGCTGTCGAGCTTGCCGAACAGCTTCTTCAACGGATTACCGTCTTCGCTGCCGCTGACGCTACTGCCGGACGCTGTCGCGCCAGTGCCTTTGATCGCGCTGGCACTGCCGTAGTAGCTGGAGTAGCCACTGCCTATTCCGCTGATCATGGATGTCTCTCCCGGGAAATGCGGACATCAGTGTTCCGCACCTCCCAGTATCCGCCCGGTAGATGTCAGCCGTTTGGTCACTTTGTATGCCCGGCGATACATCAGGGGCGTGGCAGCACCACCTGGCAGGTCAGGCCGCCGCCGGGGGTTTCGCCGAGGGTCAGCTCGCCGCCCATGTGCGCCGCCGCTTCCCGGGCGATGGCCAGCCCCAGCCCGGTCCCGCCGGAGGATCGGTTGCGCGAACCCTCCAGGCGATAGAAGGGTTCGAACACCGCTTCCCGGTACTGGGCCGGTATCCCCGGCCCGCGGTCGAGGATGGAGATGATCAGCCGCTCCGGCTGCTCGCTCAAGCGGATCTCGGCCTGGCCGGCGTAGCGCAGGGCGTTCTGCAGCAGATTGCCCAGGCAGGAGCGCAGCGCCATGGGCGCCACCTTCAGTGGCTGGCAGCTGCCCTGGACCGCCACCTGGGCGCCCTCTTCGGCCGCGTCTTCGGCCATGGCCTCGACCAGCGCCTGGACGTCGCAGAGGATGGGCCGCTCCTGGCGGTGCTGTTCGCGCAGGTACCTCAGGGTGCCGTCGAGCAACTCGATCATGTCGTCCACGTCCTGGCTGACCCGCGCGTGCAGGCGCGGATCGTCGATGTCCTCGATGCGCAGCTTTACCCGCGCCAGGGGCGTGCGCAGGTCATGGGAGATGGCCGTAAGCATGCGCCCACGCTGCTGGAGCTGTTCGAGCAGGTGCTGGTGCATGCGATTGAGCGCCCGTGCGGCCTCGCGGGTCTCCCAGGGGCCGGTGACGGGAATGGGCGAACCGTCGAGATTGTGACTCAGGTGCTCGGCGGTCTCGGTCAGCTGGCGCAGCGGCCGGGTGAGCAACCGCGCCCCGAGCCAGGCGGCGATCACCAGCGAGCCCAGCTGGAAGATCAGTGGGCCGCCGAGAAACCACTCGATGTGCCGCCAGACGCCGGGTTCCCGGTGCGGGAAAGGCCCGGGCGGCGGTGGCCGATCGAAGCCGGCCTCGCCCTCCATGGGCGGCGGCGGCGGCGGTGGCGGCGGTCGCTCGCCGAGGCCATGCCGAAACCAGAAGAAGGCCAGCAGATGGCCCAGCAGGATGGCCAGCAGAAAGACCGCGAACAGCCGGGCGAACAGCGTATCCAGGCGGCGCACGGCTAGTGCCCTATCTGCCTGGCATCGAACAGATAGCCCTCGCCGCGCACGGTCTTGATCAACTGCGGCGCCCGGGGATCGTCGCCCAGCTTGCTGCGCAGTCGCGACACCTGCAGATCGATGCTGCGATCGAAAGCCTCGATCGCCCGCCCGCGGGTGGCATCGAGCAGCTGCTCGCGGCTCAGCACCTGGCGTGGCTGCTCGATGAACACCCACAGCAGCCGCACCTCGGCATTGGACAGCGGCACCATCACCCCGGCGGGCGAATGCAGCTGGTGCAGGACGCCATCGAGCTTCCAGCCATCGAAGCTGACACTGGTCCGCGGCGCCTTGCGCTGGGGCACGCGGCCATCCTGGGTCCGCCGCAGCACCGACTGGATCCGCGCCACCAGCTCCCGGGGCTCGAAGGGTTTGGCCATATAGTCGTCGGCGCCCAGCTCCAGGCCGATGATGCGATCCGCCGGCTCGCACTGGGCGGTCAGCATGAGAATGGGAATGCCGCTGTCGCGCCGCAGCGAACGGCAGAGGGAAAGTCCGTCCTCCCCTGGCAGCATCAGATCCAGCACTACCAGGTCGAAGGCCTCCTCCGCCAGCGCCCGGCGCATCTCCAGGCCATCACCCACCCCCCGGGCGTTGATGCTGAAGCGCGCCAGATAGCCGCAGATCAACTCGCGGATCGACGGATCGTCATCCACCAGCAGGATGCGCGAGGTCCAGCGCGGGGATTCGGATGACAGCGACATCGGAGCTACCTGAACAGTCGGACGATCTGGACGTGCATGCTAGCCGCTCAGCCTGCAAGGCAGCTACGGCCTGGCATGTAGGCTTGTGTAAAGGTGGTCAAGAGCCGGATACGGAGTTAGAGCCTGCCAGGCAGCCGATCACCCGCGGTTGAGACGCCCTAGGCGCACGACGATGATCGCGATTGCGAAGCCATTCGTTCGCTGGTACATCGGCCCCAGCGCCCGTCGCCCTGCAGAGGGCTGGGGAGTGAAGCCGTCAGGAACCGCACTTCAGCGCTCAGCGAAGCGCGGCCCTTACCGGACAAAAACAAGACACTGCCGTGCCTCCTTTCGGAACGCCATCCATGACGAGCAGATCAGCCGTATCGGCCACCCTTGAAACCCATCCCGAGCCCGTCGCGCTCAATGTCCTGCTGCAGGCCTGTGGCCAGGGCAATCGCCTGGCCTTCGAAACGCTCTACCGCGTGACCTCGAGCCGGCTGTTCGGCGTATGCCTGCAGTACGTGGGCGATCGTGCGGAGGCGGAAGAGGTCCTGCAGGAGGCCTATACCGCCATCTGGCTCAAGGCCGGCACCTTCGACGCCACACTGTCCAGCGCCCTGACCTGGATGGCGACCCTGGCGCGCCACAAGGCCATCGATCGCCGCCGTGCCCAGCGTCGGCACGAGCCGCTCTACAGCCTGGCCGAGTGGCCGGCAACCCAGTCCGTCGCCGAGGACTTCGAAGCCCATCGCCAGCGCCGCCAGATCGATCTCTGCCTGAAAACCCTGGGCAAGGACCAGCAGACCTATATCCGGGTCGCCTTCTTCGAGGGCTATTCCTATGCCGAACTGGCCGCCCGCCACCGCATCGCGCTCGGCACGATGAAAAGCTGGATTCGGCGTGGCCTTCTGCAACTGCGAGCGTGCCTGGGCCTATGAACGACGACATCCCTCCTAACGACCGGCACGCGCTGCTCATCGCGGAATACGCCCTGGGCGTACTGTCCGCCGAAGAACGCCTGGAGGTGGAAGAACTCGTGCGGCGGGAGCCTGCTTACCAGGCGCAGCTGGCGGCCTGGCAGCGGCATTTCGCCGACTGGCTCGATGAGTTTCCGGTGGTCGAGCCGCCGGCCCACGTCTGGCACGGTATCCAGCAACGGCTGTTCCCGACGGAGCAACCGGCACCCGAGCCGAGTCGCCGCTGGAACGACCCGCGCCTGTGGCGCTGGACGACCGGGCTGTCACTGGCCGCTGCCCTGGTGCTGGCGCTGCTCGTGCTGCTGCGCCCGGTCCAGGTCGCGATGCCCGCCCTGCTCGCCCGCCTGGAACAGAGCAATGGCAGCCTGGCATTCAGCGTCACCCTGCAAGGGAACGGTCGGCAACTGCTGTTCGTACCCGCCGGCAAGCCGGATTGGCCAGACAGGAGCGCCGAGGCCTGGATCATCACGGCGGATGGCAAACCCCATTCGCTGGGCCTGCTCCAGGACGCTACGGCCGTGACCCTGACCGTACCCGCCGGACTCGCACCGGCACTGACGCCTGGAGCGGTACTGGCGGTTTCCCTCGAACCGCGAACCGGCTCGCCGACCGGCGCGCCCACGGGACCGGTCATCGCCCAGGGAAAAATAATCGCGCTGTGATGCATCCGTTTGCCAGGCCGCTCCGTACATTCATCACCCTCATCCGGAGGGCCGAAGAACTCAGGAGACGCACCATGCACACCTTGCTCAAGCGCATCGCCATCGTAGCCAGTCTCGCGATCCTAGGTGCCACCGCCCCGCTCAGCTTCGCCGCCGATACCGTCATGGTCGGTGGGGCGCCCATGTACCCGTCCAAGACCATCGTCGAGAACGCGGTCAATTCCAAGGACCACACCACGCTGGTGGCTGCGGTCAAGGCGGCCGGTCTGGTCGACACCCTCAACGGCAGCGGCCCCTTCACCGTCTTCGCCCCGACCAACGAAGCCTTCGCCAAGCTGCCGGCCGGCACCGTCGATACCCTGGTCAAGCCCGAGCACAAGGCCGACCTGACCAAGATCCTGACCTACCACGTGGTACCCGGCACCCACACCGCCAAACAATTGATGGCCGAGGCCAAGATGCATGGCGGCATGACCAGGCTGAAAACCGTTCAGGGCGAAGACCTCACCGTGAAGCTGCATGACGGCAAACTCTGGTTGGTCGACGCCAAGGGCGGCAAGGCCGCCGTCACCATCGCCGACGTGATGCAGTCCAACGGCGTGATCCACGTGGTCGATACCGTGCTGATGCCTAAGTAGCGGGCAGGCGGCGTGCGGACACCGCTGAGGGGTGTCCGCCTCTCCTTCCTATCGATCCGCGTGGCAGTTGGTTTCTGCGTAACCTCTGGGCTTCAGCCAGGGGAAGCATCATCGCCCCCCGAACCGTTCAGGGATGCTTCCAGCCGTTCCAGGAACGCATGGACACGTTGTGGCACCTGGCGCCGGGTTGGGAATACCGCGCTGATGAAGAGTGGCTCCGGCGTGGCGTCCGCCAGTTCTATCAGCTGCAGGCTGTTGCTCTCGATATCGTCGCGCACGTCCCAGTAGGTCAGCAGTGCGATCCCCAGTCCCAACTTGCTGGCGGTGCGCACGGCTTCGACGCTATTGGCCGCGAAAGGACTCTGGCCCTTGAAGCCGACCGGTTCTTCATCACGCACGAAGGGCCAGTGCGGCATACCGTGGAGGGCTATGCAGCGATGTCCGCGCAAGTCGTCGAGCACCGTGGGCACACCCTGCTGCGCCAGATAACCCGGGCTTGCGCAGAGCACGCGCGGATTGGGGGCAAGTGGACGTGCGACCAATTCGGAATCGCGCAGTGTGGCAATGCGGATAGCGACATCGATCCCCAGGCTCACGATATCGACGATGCTGTCCGACAAGACCAGATCGATCTGCAGCCTGGGGTGATCTGCCAGTAACTGCGGGATCAGCGGCATGATCACCGTCTGGCCGAACACAGTGGGCGCAGTCAGCTTCAGGATGCCGCTGGCGGTTCCCGCGCTCGCCTTGAGAGTGACCTTTGCCGCCTCGCTGGTGTCGAGAAGCGTTTGGGCAAAGGGCAGGAAAGCTTCGCCCTCGGCGGTCAGCGAAACGGATCGCGTCGTGCGCTGCACCATTCGCACCCCTAGCTCAGCCTCCAGCGCTGCCAACCGCCGGGAGACCGTCATGGGGGCTACGCCCAACCGCCGCGCTGCCCCGGATAGGCTTTCGCTCTCGGCAATGGCAGCAAACACCTCCACATCCGATATCTGCATTGTCATATCTCTTTCGGTTAAAGCGGCTTATCCGTCCCTTCGCATTCCAACCGCCAGTCGGGCTCCCTAAACTCGAGTTCAACCCAGATTTGGCGGCACCTGACTGAGAGGACATCGACGATGCTCAATCCGCAAATCCTAACGCCCTTCGATATCAAAGACCGGTCGCTCCGGAACCGCCTGGCGGTCGCTCCCATGACGCGTGTCAGCGCAACCGAAACGGGACAGGCGACTGACAACATGGCCCGGTACTACGAGCGCTTTGCCCGCGGCGGCTTCGGTCTGGTGATTACCGAAGGGGCCTATACCGATCAGAAGCACTCCCAGGGTTATCCCTTCCAACCGGGTGTGACCGATGAACAGCAGGCTCAGGCCTGGCGATCCGTGACGGATCGCATCCATGCTCACCAGGGCATGGTCTTCGTGCAACTCATGCACGCCGGGGCTCTCAGCCAGGGCAATCGCTTCGTGGACGCTTCGATAGCGCCTTCGGCAGTACGTCCCAAAGGCGAACAGATGAAGTTCTATTTCGGAGCCGGTCAGTATCCTGTACCGCGCGCCATGACGGACGAAGACATCGCGGACGCCGTTGCCGGGTTCGCGCACGCGGCCAGGTTGAGCATTCGGTCCGCGGGCTTCGATGGCATCGAAATCCACGGTGCAAACGGGTACTTGCTTGATCAGTTCCTCACGGACTACACGAACCAGCGGAGCGACCGTTGGGGAGGCACCGTGGGAGATCGCCTGCAACTGACCCTCGCCGTCATCAAGGCCGTAAAGGAAGCCGTTGGGGAGGCACCTATTGGGGTCCGAATCTCGCAGGGCAAGGTCAACGACTACGCGCACAAGTGGGCTGAGGGAGAACAGGCTGCGGAAACCATCTTCGGATCGCTCAACGACGCCGGCGTGGACGTTATCCACGTCACCGAACATGACGCCTTGAAACCCGCCTTTACCGCGGGCGGCGCCAGCCTGCTGTCCCTGGCCCGTCGCTACGCCCCCGGGGTGACGATGATTGCAAATGGTGGGTTGAATACCCCAGAGCAGGCCGCCCGCGCCCTGGAACAAGGCGCGGACATCATCGCCATAGGCAAGGCCTCGCTGGCGAATCCCGATTTGCCTGAGCGATTTGCCCATTCAGCGACCTTGAACGACTTCGATCCATCGATCCTGGGGCCTATTGCCAATATCAAGGACCGTGAACTTACCCAGGGCTAGGTGTGTAAACCCAGTACGTTATTCAGTGGCACGGAGCGCGACTGATTGGTGGTTGGTAGTTGAGGCTGGAATGTGGCCTGTGCCAGTTGTAGTGATGCAGCCACGCGGGTAAGTGCCGGGCGCGTTGCTCGGAGCTGTCGTAGCAGCGTGCATAGGCCCACTCTGTTGATAGGTATGGCGAGATCGGCGTAGCTGGATCAACTGTGCGACCCGATCATCCGGTGTCTCATGCGGGCATGAATGCGGACGTGATGAGCGATCCATCAAACCGGACTCGCCCTCCTCACGAAAACGCCTGAGCCATTTGTAAGCCGTGCGAACACTAATTCCCGCCGCTTGTGCCGCATCCTCGGCACGCAGCCCTGTGAGCATGCGCTGGACGAGAAGGGCTCGACCTCGAGGGGTAAGACGGGCATGTTCATGCAGGTTCATCCGGGGCTCCTGGAAGGCTGTGTTGGTTGCGCTTCCAGAATTCCGGGAATGCCCCGGATGAACAACCTACTGAGAGATCACAGCTAGCTCTCGCCACTTCTGCAGCAGCTCAATAGGCACGGCCGGGCCCAACTGGTCCGCAATGCTGCCCAGCAGCTGCAGATCCGCGATCAGGTGAACCCGGATGGTTCACCCTATGAACCCCGCAAACTGCGGGATTTTCCTGGAAAAGGGCCCGTATCAAGCGACGCATGTTCGAGAAACTGGTAATGGCCCGATATCTAAACGCCAAGAGATCGCCACAGCAAATGGTGATCGGCTTCGCCAGCCGTGTGTCCCGAATCATCCAAAGTCACCCGTTCGGGCTGAAAGACAGAGCCGAACGCCACGCCCTCAAATTACGCTACCTTTCCGAGAACTGATCGGTCTGCCAAAGCGAGACACCAACGGCTTGCACGATCTTAAAATTACAGAAATTTAAAAATAGCGCCCATATATATTCATTCAAATTTAGATTGAAGATAACCACGAAACTTAATAGCCACAGTAAGGCAAAGGACATGGAGCTTAATATTTTTGTTTTACCATTCAGGCATCATAAAACTGAAAGCAAAATGAAAGCTTAGTGAATCCGCAATATAGTATTACTTTAATAACAGTTTTCTTGCGGAATCGATTCATCATTAGGCAATCATTAATGATATTTATTACGTTTTCGACCATTCAGTCACGCAGCCAATAATTGTGACGCAAATCTCATAACTGAGATTGCAATTTAACCTCCTATCATCAGGATACGGCGCACAAATTTTACTCCCCGCGTCTAGGACAGCCATGACAGATAGGAAGGTAGTGAGCTTGCTCGATCGGATGGTAGAGATGGAAACCAACAACCACATGAGCATGCTTGAGTGGGCGGATCGTGACTCGGCCTTCAGAAGAAAGCTAATACTCGCGCTGGAAACCAGAATAAATCTGAAGTTACATCAGCTCGGCGACTCAGTACTACTGGAATGGGCAAAGGCAAGAGAGCTATGTGACTTGCCAATTGAAAGATTTAACGATAGCGAAAGCTAACGGGTGCTTTTACAATCCATTCTAGAGTGAATATCGATGCCTTTCCTATCTGATAGCTTTGAATCAAAGCCGGAAAAAACACCCACCGAAACCTTCATAGCGTCACTGACCGTCTTCTTGGTGACGTTTCTTGTTCTACTTTTTATGAGCCACCAGATAGAAAAAAAATCAAAGTCTTTTATTGATTTCAGTTTCAAGATGCTCGCTGATGAAAGAATGGGAAAAATTAAAACGAGATTTGCTTCAGAGCTCACCAGAGTAACAAGCACAAAACGTTTTATCGAAAACTCAGACAATACCACACCGGCTGAATTCGGCGGATTTGTGTCTCCATTCAGCCAGTACGGCGGCGTGTTTTTATTCGTAAAAAAAACAGACAAGGATGTCAGGTCATCAAAGTCTACGCCAGAGACTAACATCGAATCCACAGGATTTGACTACGCACAATATATTCGACAGCCGATTCGGGGCAATACTAAATACGGCAACGATAGCTCGTTCAAGGTTATTTATTCACCGACAGGCTTCTCGAAAATCCATAAGGGACTAGAGTTTGCGTACCCGTCGCCTTTGGCAGCTAGCTTTGTCGATGCAGCCTCATCTCCATCAACGCTAGTATCGCCACCCATTCAGCTTGGAAACGGTAGCCCATTAGTTTTCTTTGTGGCTGCTATAGACTGCCCAATAGAATCCTGCAATCAGAAAACCGCGTTTGTTGCTTCAGCCATTGCATTTTCCGACCTTGTCGAAGCTGACATTCCTGCCTCCAGCGCTAGTCAAATATCAGTGACACTGGACTACATCGATAAAAACGGAAATACCGTCACGGTCTATGAAAACGGTATTTCACCATCGACATCTGAAAACTTACAGCAATCGCAGATAATAATAACTGAAGGCTTTCAATACAAAATAACTGCTACCGCTTCCGACGCCTTCGTGCTCACCCAAGGCGAGGAATACAAAAATTCTTATCAAATCACTCTTAGCCTTGTAGTCAGCACCTTATTAGCGCTTATGTTCTACTTACTATCCAACCAGACCAGAAGAACATCCAAGCTGATTTGGGAGAAAACTCGCGAACTTGAAACCCTAAATAGAACAGATGCGTTGACCGGAATTCGCAACAGACGCTATTTTGACGAAGCCATTGAAAGACTTATCGATTCCATCCACCCAATCTTCATCAAACATGGACTTATAGCCCTCGACGTAGACAACTTCAAAAAAATCAACGACAACTTTGGCCATAACAATGGGGACGTCGTACTTTCTGAAATATCCAAGGTCATATCTAACAACCTCAGAGTGAAAGATTCCTTCTGCCGAGTTGGAGGCGAAGAATTCTTCATAATCTGCCCAGACACTGGCGTCATAGGATGCATGGTGCTGGCCGAAAAGCTCAGGCAGGCAGTGGAAAGCCATACGTTCCCTATCGAAACCTTCGTAACCATCAGCTTAGGGATAACAGAATTCACCCATGGCGAATCTGTCAAGGTTATTACAGACCGAGCTGACAAGGCCCTCTACCGAGCCAAGACAGCAGGAAGAAATAGAGTCGAAGTCCATATCTAGTGCAAGTGAATGAGTAGAATAACTCTTTACATAGCTTAGAGGGTGCCTGACCTTTGAAGGGTTCTCATACTTAGTGCATGACCAATCTCGCCGCCCTCTCCTGCCTCACCGAGAACCTGACCTGCCTCGGCATAACCGCCGAAGTCGACGGAAGCGGTCTCAAATACAAGCATCCTGCCCGCGTCCGCGTTTAGAGCGGCACCCTGCTGACCAGTTGGCTGCCTCGGTCCACCCTACACACTGGAACTATCCGCGACTGGGATCCGCTCACCGTGAACGAACAGGTCCTGATCCTCGGCCCCAGCGGCCAGACCGCTCAAGGCATTGCCCTAACCGGCCTGTACAGTGCTCTCATTCCGGTCAACGGTGATCGCGGCGGCCTGCACCGCGGCAACTACCTGGACAGAGCCGTCGTCGAAGTCGTGCTGCTAGAAATTTGGGGCTTTCATCGCATTAGTCGCTTCAGCTGTACGCTACAGAAGCTGGGACGCTCGCCGCTCGATCAGAAACCCGGGATTCTTGCTAGACTGTTTCCCTCTCGCGGCGCAGTCGGATCAGGGCATAAACATTCACGCCCTGGCGCTTTCTCGCCGTGCCATCCTTCCCGTCTGCCACCGAGCGCAACACGTTTTTTCCGAGTGCTTAAATTCAGCCCTGAGCTAGGAAAAACACGCTAAAACCGGGTAGAACAGTGCTACAAACGAAGTTTCCGAATGCTAGCTGAAACCGCCTCAAACCCAGCAACCACGCGCCCTGAGCCGTCCCGCCGCTTTTCCGTGGCGCCCATGATGGATTGGACGGATCGTCACTGCCGCTATTTCCACCGCCTGCTGTCCCAGCATGCCCTGCTCTATACCGAGATGGTCACCACCGGCGCCCTGCTGCATGGCGATGCCCAGCGGTTCCTGCGCCATGACGAGACCGAACATCCCCTGGCGCTGCAGCTGGGCGGCAGCGTGCCGGCCGAGCTGGCCGCCGCGGCGCGGCTGGGTGAGCAGGCGGAGTATGACGAGATCAACCTGAACGTCGGCTGCCCCAGTGACCGGGTGCAGAACAACATGATCGGCGCCTGCCTGATGGCCTATCCCGAGCGGGTGGCCGACAGCGTCAAGGCGATGCGCGATGCCGTGGCCATCCCGGTGACGGTCAAGCACCGCATCGGCATCTCCGGGCGGGACAGCTACGAGGCCCTGCGGGATTTCGTCGGCCAGGTCGCCGAGGCCGGTTGCCGCAGCTTCACCGTGCATGCGCGCATCGCCATCCTCGAAGGGCTGTCGCCCAAGCAGAATCGAGAGATCCCGCCGCTGCGCTACGATGTGGCCGCGCAGCTGGTGCAGGATTTTCCGGATCTCGAGTTCATCCTGAATGGCGGCATCAAGACCCTGGACACCTGCCGCGAGCAGCTGGAGGTGTTCGACGGGGTGATGCTGGGTCGCGAGGCCTATCAGAATCCCTATCTGCTGGCCGAGGTGGACGCGGCGCTCTACGGCTGCGACCGTCCGCAACAGACCCGCCATGACGTCATGCTGCAACTGCGGCCCTATGTCGAGGCGCATCTGCAACAGGGTGGTCTCATCCACCACGTCACCCGCCATATCCTGGGTCTGGCGCAGGGGTTTCCCGGCGCGCGGCGCTTCCGTCAACTGCTGTCCACCGATCTGCATCGCAGCCCTGAACCGCTGCGCCTGTATGACGAGGCCACTGAACTTCTCAGGGGCCACTGAGTCACGTCTCCACGATGTCCATTCGCTAACCGAAGGAAAGACCTGCCATGAGCAAGCTGGAACAACTCAAGCAATACACCACGGTCGTCGCCGATACCGGCGATCTGGACGCCATCGCCCGCCTCAAGCCGTACGACGCCACCACCAACCCCTCGCTGCTGCTCAAGGCCGCTGCCCTGCCCCGCTACGAAGAACACCTGCAGGCCGCCTTCAGCGGCGCCAATGGTGACATCGGCCTGGCCTGCGATCGCTTCGCCGTGGCCGTCGGTGGCGAGATTCTCAAGCTGATCCCCGGTCGCATCTCCACTGAGGTGGACGCGCGCCTGTCCTTCGACACCAGCGCCACCCTGGATCGCGCCCACCGCCTGATCGAGCTGTACGAGAAGGCCGGCATCGGCAAGGACCGCGTGCTGATCAAGATCGCCTCCACCTGGGAAGGCATCCGTGCCGCCGAGCAACTGGAAAAGGAAGGTATCCAGACCAACCTGACCCTGCTGTTCTCCTTTGCCCAAGCCGCCGCCTGCGCCGACGCCGGCGTATTCCTGATCTCGCCCTTCGTCGGTCGCATCTACGACTGGTACAAGAAGGCCGAAGGCCGTGACTACGAAGGCGCCGAAGATCCGGGCGTGAAGTCCGTGACCCGCATCTACCAGTACTACAAGGCCAATGGCTACGACACCGTGGTGATGGGTGCCAGCTTCCGCAACCTGAACCAGATCGAGCAACTGGCCGGCTGCGACCGCCTGACCATCAGCCCCGAACTGCTGCAGCAGCTGTCGGAAGCCCAGGGCGACCTGCCGCGCGTGCTGACCGCCGACAGCAAGGGTGGTGAGCCCAAGCAGCAGCTAAACGAGGCGGCCTTCCGCTGGGCGCACAACGAAGACGCCATGGCCACCGAAAAGCTGGCCGAAGGCATTCGCCAGTTCGCGCGCGATCAGGAAAAGCTGGAAGTGCTGCTGCCCGGCAAGCGCTAAGCGCTGACGCGGTCAGTGCCTTTCGAGGGCACTGACCAGATCACGAAAGGCATTGCGGTTGGATTCATTGAGGCCCATCAACACCCGATGGGCTTCAAGCACGCGACTGCGCACCTCGGCTTCGGACTGGTCCTGCGGTGGCAGGTCGGTCAGGCAATCCGGGCACGGCAGTACGGTCTCGACGATATTGAACACCTGATCGAAACCCATGGAATCCAGCAGGCGCAGGATGTCCGGGTTGTTGGTGGTCAGCATGGGCAGCAGCCCGATGCGCTGCCGCGACAGGATCGACAGCTTGGCCAAGAGGCCCAGGGTGGTGCTGTCGATGCTCTGCGTCTCGGTCAGATCGATGACGATGGACGAGAAATTCAACGACGAGAAGATGTGCTCGATGGTCGCGTCCAGCGCCGAGCAGAGGGTCAGACGCACCTCGCCGGTAAACTTCAGGACGAAGGTGCCATCCTGCTCGGCAAATTGGATTTTTCCGGTGCTCATGCCAGGTTCCTGCTCAACACCAGCAAAGCGATATCGTCGGGCATCTCGGTGACGGATGCCAGATCCAGGGCTTCGCTCAGGCCTGCCAGTGTACCGCCGGCGCGGCGGACGTAGTCGGGCAAGCTGTGTTCTTTCTCTTTCAAATTGTCTCCCGGCAGCAGATCGAAGATGCCATCCGAAAAGAGGGTCAGGCTGAAACGCTCGGGCAGATCCATCTGGTGGTCATTGTAGGTCGCCTCCTGGAACAGGCCGACCGGCAGCCCCTTGCCGACCAGGAACCGCGTTTCTTCCGGGGTATGCAGGACCGGCAAGGGCAGATGGCCACCGATGCTGTACGCCAGGGTACCCGTGGTTTCGTCGATGACGCCACCCAGCATGGTCACGTGCTTGCCCAATTTGCAATCCAGTAGACCCCTGTTGATGTGACCGAGCACATCCGAGGGCTTGAATTCGGGCAGGGTGCCGTTGCGCTTGGACTCGTAGAGCAGGCGCGTGGTCATGAACTTGAGTAGCACGGTGACGAAGGCCGAGGACGCGCCATGGCCGGAGACGTCGGCCAGGTAAAAGGCGACGCGGTGTTCGTCGATGCGAAAGTAGTCGACGAAATCACCGGACAGATACAGCGACGGGATGATCTCGTGGGCGAAGTTCAGCCCCTCGGTTTCCCAGGGCGTCACCGGCAGCATGTTCATCTGCACGTGGCGTCCGGCGTTCTGGTCTTCCTGCAACAGGCTCAGGCTGGCCTGCAGCTCGCGATTGGTGTTTTCCAGCTTGACCCGGTAGCGATCGTTTTCCAGGCGCAGGCGGGCGCGATCCAGGGCCCGGTTGACCGAGTGCTCGAGCACCATCAGGTCTTCCAGCGGCTTGATCAGGTAATCGGCGGCGCCCAGGCGCAGGGCTTCCACGACGTCGCTCATGACGCCGGCACCGGACAGCACCAGCACCGGCGTATCGATGGACAGCTCGCTGATGCGGCGCAGCAGCGTCAGCCCGTCGACCTGCGGCATGCGCAGGTCGCAGATGATGAGGTCGGGCTGTTCGCGCTCGAATATTTCCAGGCCCTGCTGGCCATTGCTGGCCTGCAGGACATTGAAACCACTGTCTTCGAGATAGTCGGCGAGACTGAGGCGAACCACCTCGTCATCGTCAATGATCAAGAGCGTGGCAGGCGAATTAGACATAGAGGATCCAGGCATGCACCCGAACGGCAAACCGGCGGACAGGATCCGACACGGGCCACGGTGATTACGACACGGCGGAGACACTACTCCCATCCACCGGGGCGTTCAAGCTTGCCAACCGGATGGAATTTCTTTACAGGGTGCCTTTATGGAGTTTATACCTCCAACAAACCGCCATCCATCCTCCCAAGCAGTAGGATTGCTATGAGTACCATCGACCGTTCTTACAGTGAAAAGCGCGATTTCATTCGCATGCACGTCGACTCCAAGGCCGTATTGAAGATCGGCGACGCCTCCTTCGAGGCGCGCTGCGTCGATCTGTCCAGCACCGGTTTCCAGATCGAGGCCGCCACCCGCCTGCAGGTCGGCGACAAGGTGACCGTGCTCATCCCCTCCAGCCATGCCGAACTCCCAGGCCTGGAAGCGGACGCCGAGGTCCTGCGGGTCCAGGCCATCGAGTCGGGCAAGCAGCTGCTGGGCCTGTCGGTGCTGGAAATGCGCTAGGCGCCCTGGCCACTAAAATCTGGCCACAAAAAAGGCAGCCCTCTGGCTGCCTTTTCATTGGGGCCGGGACTAGAAGTCGTCGACCACCTGGCCGTCCTTGACCTTGAACTCTCGGGTCTGCAGGTAGGCGTTGCGAATGAACACGTACTTGTCGCCGGTGATCAGGCGCTCGGCCTGCAGCAGACCGGCCCGGGTGTCGACGGTGCTGAGGGCGAAGGCGCTGTTGCGCACGGCGACATCGTCCACATAGGGATAGGCGCTGGTGTAGCTGTCCGGGATGCGACCGAGGCCGTCACGCACGCTGCTGGGGCCGAAGAACGGCAGCACCAGGTAGGGGCCGCTGCTTGCACCCCACTTGCCCAGGGTCTGGCCAAAGTCTTCGTCGTTGCGCTGCAGGCCGGCCTTGGTGGCCACGTCGACCAAGCCAAGACCACCCAGGGTGGTGTTCATCAGCAGGCGCGCGGTATCGACCCCGGCATGCTCGACCTTGCCTTGCAGCAGATCGTTGGCCAGGTTGCGCACGTCACCCAGGTTGTTAAAGAAGTTGCTCACGCCGGTCTGCACGAAGCCGGGCGTGAAACGCTGATAGCCCTGGGCGACCGGCTTGAGGGCATAGGTGTCCAGGGTATCGTTGAACACGAAGATCTTGCGGTTGAAGCCTTCCCAGGGATCGGGATTCTCGGCTTCGGCCGCCATCGCCTGACCGGCAAACGTCAGGGCCGTTGCAAGGAGCGCTCCCCAGACCCTGGAACCACGTCGCTCGACCGTCATCGCTTCTCTCCTCGTTGCACTCAGACGCCTGAAAGGCGCCGATTATAGTCATAGCTTTGCCAGTTTGGCTTAGGGCCAGGCGCAGTCACTCGATCTTTGACCCAACGTTGCGGTCAAAGAGTCCGGACACAGGAGAAACGCCATGACCACCTCTCATCTGCAGGAACAACTCGACCACCTCCGCCACCAGCTGGACCAGGATCCGCCCGCCTCGCCCGAGGACCGGGAAGAGCTGGAACTGCTGATCCGGGACATCGAATTCCAGCTGGCGAACGAAGACGCCACCCATACCCGGGATGGCAGCCTGGTGGAAGGCGTCAATCTGGCGGTGGAGCGCTTCGAGGTCAGTCACCCGACCATGGCCGGCACGCTCCGCTCGATCATGAACAGCCTGAGCAGCATGGGCATCTGATCACTGCCGGACGTAACGCTCCGCGGCGGGCTGGATGGCGTCACTGCTTCGGTAGGGATTGATGTCCAGCCCGCCACGCCGCACATAGCGGGCGAACACGGTCAGCTTCGCCGGCTTTAGCAGCCGCCACAGATCCAGATAGATGCGCTCGACGCACTGCTCGTGGAAATCCGCATGCTGGCGGAAGGCGACCAGGTAGCGCAGCAGGCTGGCAGGCTCCAGCGCCGACCCCTCTTCGTACTCGATCACCACGGTGCCCCAGTCCGGCTGGCCGGTGACCGGGCAGTTCGACTTGAGCAGGTGGCTGTATAACCTCTGACTATTCCGGGCTTCACCCACGCTCAGCAGTTCAGGCTGCGGGTGGGCGTAGCGATCCAGGCTGATATCCAGCTCATCGACGCACTGGCCATCGGGACGCTGCACACCGCGGGCCGCCCAGTCGTCCAGCGACACCAAGCTGACACCGACGGTACCGCCCGCCGCAGCGCTCAGGTCCTTGACCAGCACGGCTTCGACGTCGGCCAGGCTGGCGAACGCCGACTGGTTCAGAGAATTGAGGTAGAGCTTGAAGGACTTGGATTCGATGATGTTCGGCGAGTCGGCGGGGATGGAGAATTCGCCGATGGCTACCACCGGTTTGCCGGACGGCAGCAGCCAGGACAGCTCGTAGCAGGTCCAAACGTCCACGCCGCGAAACGGCAGGTCCTGCCCGTCCAGGCCCAGCTCCGCCCACTTGGGCGCGCGCGGGATCGGATACAGCAGCTCCGGGGCGTACTGGCTGATGTACTCGGTGCTTTTGCCCAGGGGCGATTGTTCTACGCTATGCATGACGCTCACACACTCAATGACGCATGCCGCGCCCGCTCACGAGCAGACGGATGCTGACCAGATAAAGCACGACCACGGCGAACAGCATGAAGGCGATCGCCACCCCGATGCGGATGTCGGACACCCCGAGGATGCCGTAGCGGAAGGCGTTGACCATGTGCAGGATCGGATTGACCAGAGACACCTTCTGCCAGAAGGCCGGCAGCAGGTCGATGGAATAGAAGACCCCGCCCAGGTAGGTCAGGGGCGTCAGCACGAAGGTCGGCACGATGGAGATGTCGTCGAAGTTGCGCGCGTAGACGGCGTTGATGAAGCCGCCCAGGGCGAAGATCGCCGCGGTGAGGATGATCACCAGCAGCATGATGCCCAGGTGATGCACCTGCATGTGGGTAAAGAACAGCGACAGCACGCTGACGATGGCGGCCACGGCCAGGCCACGCAGGATGCCGCCCATGGCATAGCCGATGAGGATGACGTGGGGCGACACCGGCGAGACCAGCAGTTCTTCCACCGAGCGCTGAAACTTGCTGCTGAAGAAGCTGGAGACCACGTTGCTGTAGGCGTTGGTGATCACCGACATCATGATCAGGCCCGGCACGATGTACTGCATGTAGGTGAAGCCACCCATGCCGCCGATGCGATTGCCGATCAGGTTACCGAAGATCACGAAGTACAGGACCATGGTGATCGCCGGGGGCAGCAGCGTCTGCGCCCAGATGCGGGTGAAGCGGCGGACTTCGCGATGGACGATGGTCCGCAGCGCCACCAGATTGGCTTGGAATTCGGTACTCATCGGGCGACCTTGGCTAGATTCTTTTCCACCAGGGAGACAAACAGCTCCTCCAGGCGATTGGCTTTGTTTCTCAGGCTCTGCACCTGGATGCCGGCGGCGTCCAGCTGGCGGAACAGGGCATTGACCCCGCTGGCCTTGTCGATGGCCACCTCGAAGGAGTGATCGCCCAGCAGCCGGGTCGGATAGCCTTCCAGTTGCGGCGCCGCCGTCAGCGGCTGGACCACGTCGACGATGAAGGTCTCGACATTCAGCTTTTGCAGCAGCTTGCGCATGCTGGTGTGCTCGACCAGCTCGCCATGGTCGATGATGGCGATGTTGCGGCAGAGCTGTTCGGCCTCTTCGAGATAGTGGGTGGTGAGGATGATGCTGGTCCCTTGCCCGTTCAGCTCGGTGAGGAAATTCCACATGGAGCGGCGCAACTCGATGTCCACGCCGGCGGTGGGTTCGTCGAGGATCAGCAGGCGCGGCTTGTGGATCAGGGCGCGAGCGATCATCAGGCGCCGCTTCATGCCGCCGGAGAGCATGCGCGAGGGGGTATCACGCTTGTCCCACAGGCCGAGCTGGGTCAGGTACTCCTCGGCCCGCTCGCCGGCGATCCGCGCCGGGATGCCGTAGTAGCCCGCCTGGGTCACCAGGATGTCGAAGGCCTTCTCGAACTGGTTGAAGTTGAATTCCTGGGGCACCACGCCGAGGCAGCGCTTGAGGCCCGCCGGATCCTTGTCCAGGTCGTTGCCGAACACCGAGACCTCGCCGCCGGACTTGTTGACCAGGGTCGAGAGGATGCCGATGGTGGTCGACTTGCCCGCTCCGTTGGGACCGAGCAGCGCGAAGAAATCACCTTCGACCACGTCGAGGTCGATGCCCTTGAGCGCGGTGAAGCCGTTGTTGTAGGTCTTGGTCAGACCGCGAATGGAGAGAGCTAGACTCATGTGCCTCCCGGCAAGAACTGATTCGCAAAGAAAAGTGCTACTTCCTATAACCCCGGCAGAGGGCAAAGGTTCGATCCTAGTCGAACCAGACAACGTCGGACAGTGCCCCTATACTGCGCAGCCGCTTTTTCAGGAGACACCCATGGCCACTTCCTATCTCGCCCACCACGTTGCCCTCCTCGCCCAGCTGCGTGCGGTCCTGGTCGACGTCGGCGCGGCCGAGCAGGTGCCCTCGGAGAACCACGCGCTGTTCCTCGACCGCTTCGACGAACTGGTCGCCGGCCTGCCCCAGGCGCCCGAAGAGTACGCCTATCTCGGCCAGGACCTGCTCAGCCAGATCTTCAGCCGCTATCCGCAGATCGCCCACCGGGTACCGCGCGACCTGCTGTGGTTCTTTGGCGGCGATTGCCTGCACTTCATGCCGGACGAAGAGCTGGCGCTCTACCAGCGACTGGACGAGCGTCGCCACGAAGCGGAATCCCGTGGCGAGGCCTTCGACTGGGCGCAGGAACAGCGCCTGATGGCCCTGCCGGACGACGCCGCGCGCCACTGAAACGCCGAAGGGCTATCGCATCGGTCGATAGCCCTTCTTACGCACACGAACGCGCCAGCTCTAGTAGTAGGCGTTTTCGCGGTTGGTGTGGTCGGTGACGTCGCGCACGGCGGTGAGCTCGGGGATCCGTTCCAGCAGGGTGCGCTCGACGCCGTCCTTGAGGGTCAGATCGACCTGACCACAGCCCTGACAGCCGCCGCCGAAACGCAGCACGGCGACGTTGTCGTCGACGATGTCCACCAGGCTGACCATGCCACCGTGGCTGGCGAGCCCCGGATTGATCTCGGTCTGCAGGTAGTAGTCGACGCGCTCGTTGAGCGGGCTGTCCTCGTTGACCATGGGCACCTTGGCGTTGGGCGCCTTGATGGTCAGCTGGCCGCCCATGCGGTCGGTGGCGTAGTCCACCAGGGCGTCTTCTAGGAAGGGCTGGCTGATGGCATCGAGATAGGCGGTAAAGCTCTTCAGCCCGATGGGCTGGTCATCGGGCTTTTCTTCGCCGGGCTTGCAATAGGCGATGCAGGTCTCGGCGTACTGGGTGCCGGGCTGGGTAATGAAGATCCGGATACCGATCCCGGGGGTGTTCTGCTTTTCCAACAGGTCGGCCAGGTAATCCTGAGCCGCGTCGGTAATGGTGATGGCGCTCATGGTCACTCCTCAACAGGTGTGACAAGTTTACGCCACCCCACCCCTCGACGAAAGCCCTAGTGAAACAGTCGGATAATCGTCTCAATCGAGCCGCTGCACGAAGCTGGTCACCCGGTTGCGCCCATTGTGCTTGGACTCGTACAGGGCCTTGTCCGCCTGCTGGATCATCTGCTCGTGATTGCCCAGGGGCACCGACAGATCGGTGATGCCGACGCTGATGGTGAAGGCGATGGGCGTGCCCAGCACGTCGAGCCGCATGGCCTCGACCGCCTCGCGCAGGCGTTCGGCGAGCAACCGGGCGCCTTCCACCGCCGTGTCCAGCAGCACTACGCCGAATTCCTCGCCGCCATAGCGCCCGGCGATGTCGGCATTGCGCACATGGGTCTTGATGATCCCGGCGAGGGCCTTGATCGCCTGATCACCCACGGCATGACCATAGGTGTCGTTGATGCGCTTGAAATGATCGATGTCGAGCATCATCAGCGCCAGGCGACCGCCATAGCGCTGGTGCCGGGCAAATTCCTCGGTGAGGCGCTCTTCCCAGTAACCGCGATTGGCCAGACCGGTCAGGCGATCGGTGCGCGACAGTTCCTGCAGCTTGTCATTGGAGAGTTCCAGTTGCCGCTTGTTGATGGCGACATCGGTGACGTCGTAGATCACCACGCAGATGTGGGCGATGGCCCCGGTGGAATCCCGCAGCGGCAGCAGGGTGACGTTCTGGTACATGAAGGCTTCCACGCCGGTGATCGGCTGGTAGCTCTTGAAGTGGACCAGATAGGGCCGCTGTTCCCAGATGGAAAAGGCCCGGGTACCCAGCAGCACCACGCTCTCGGCCTTGGCGCGAAACCAGGCCTCGTCGATTTCGGCGAAGACGGCGAACAGCGACTGCTGGCTGACCTCGCTGAGGATCCGCCCGGAATGGTTTTCCATGAAGCTGTTCCAGACCTCGATGCGATAGTCGAGGTCCAGCACCACCACGCCGACATCGATGTTCTGCACGATGTCCAGCAGCCAGTGGAGTTCGTTGATATCGATCTGTGCCGCCATGCTCAACTCATCAGGTAGCCGATCTTGCGGGTGATGCGCTTCACCGAATCCTCGGTGAACAGCAGCAGCAGATCGAAGTGGACGTTATGGCCTTCCAGGCTGTAGCTGAGTTCGACCGCCAGGGTCTTCTTCCAGCGGGTCTTGTTGACGACGATGAGTTCGTCGATGGACGCATGGTGGCCGAGGATGGTCGGATGGCCCTGGGAAAAGCGGATGTCGAACTGCTCGGCGATGCCGGCCAGGCAGGCGCCGATGATGATGCTCGACAGATCCCGCAGCATCTCGATGTCACCGGACTCCCCTGCCTCGCGCCAGCGCACCAGCTTGGCCATGTCGTCGAATTCGGAGTCGTGGAAGATCAGCAGCGCCTCGCCGGCGATGCCCTCGCCGATATAGCCCTGGCAGACCGCACTGAGGCGATCCTCGCGCTGGGCATCCACCAGCGTCATGTGCAGCTCGCTGACTTCCAGGATGTTGACGTTGGGAATCGGCAGCTGGACGAAGACATCCAGCGCCTTGGCCAGCAGCGCGCCGGCGCGCCCCATGGAGACGTTGACCACCTCGCGGAAGGCGTCGCGGAAGCTCACCTCCAGCTCGGGGCGCGCGACCGGTTCCGGCAGCGCCGCAGGGCTGGGGCTATAGAGGCCATGGCGTTCGAGTACCGCGGCCAGTTCGGCGGGATCGGCCGGCTTGCGCAGGAAGTCCAGGGCGCCCAGTTCGCGCACCCGGGCCACCGCCTGGTCCTGGACGTCGCCGGAGACGACGATCACCTTGACCGCCAGGCCTTCGTTGCGAATGGCCGCCAGGGTGCCATAGCCGTCCAGGATCGGCATGGTCAGGTCCAGCAGCATCACCTGGCCCAGCCCCTGGCGCAGCGCCGTGAGGGCTTCCTCGCCGTTGGTGGCCTGGGTGATGGATACCGCCCAACCTTCGGGCAGGGCGCGAACCAGCTGCTTGCGCGCCATGTTTGAGTCGTCGCATATCACCAGAGGAATCACGGCCACCTTCCATGACACTGTTTTGACGCACAGTAAACGTCGGTCAATTGCCAGTAAAGCAGCACTTGAAAGGCTTGCCCACCAAACGCGCTAGATCGTCAGACGTTTTCGCCATGAAAGACTCGCCGGCCCTGCATGAGCGCTGTTCATCATGGAGCGTCGCCAACACCGGGCCAGGCGTCGGCTTTTGCTATGCTGCCACCCTTTGTCCAGCGTCTCTTCATCTCTGTGGAATGCCCATGACCGATCGCAGCTCTCGCCTCGCCGCCCTCCGCCACGCTCTCGCGCAGCGCATTCTCATCCTCGACGGCGGCATGGGCACCATGATCCAGAGCTATCGGCTGGAGGAAGCGGACTATCGTGGCGAGCGTTTCGCCGACTGGCCGAGCGACGTCAAAGGCAACAACGACCTGCTGCTGCTGACTCAGCCGAAGATCATCGCCGAGATCGAAAAGGCCTACCTGGATGCCGGCGCGGACATCCTGGAAACCAACACCTTCAATGCCACCCGGGTATCCCAGGCCGACTACGGCATGGAGGCCATCACCTATGAGCTGAACCTGGCCGGCGCCCGGGTCGCCCGCGAGGTGGCCGACGCCAAGACCCTGGAGACCCCGGATCGTCCGCGTTTCGTCGCCGGGGTGCTCGGCCCGACCAGTCGGACCTGCTCCATCTCTCCGGACGTCAACAACCCCGGCTATCGCAATGTCACCTTCGACGAACTGGTGGAGAACTACACCGAGGCCACCCGCGGCCTGATCGAAGGGGGCGCCGACCTCATTCTGATCGAGACCATCTTCGACACCCTCAACGCCAAGGCGGCGATCTTCGCGGTCCAGGGCGTGTTCGAGGAGGTTGGCGTCGAGTTGCCGATCATGATTTCCGGCACCATCACCGACGCCTCCGGCCGTACCCTGTCGGGCCAGACCACCGAAGCCTTCTGGAACTCGGTACGCCACGCCAACCCGATTTCCGTCGGTCTCAACTGCGCCCTGGGGGCCAAGGAGCTGCGGCCCTACGTCGAGGAACTGGCGACCAAGGCCGACACCTTCGTCTCCGCCCACCCCAACGCCGGCCTGCCCAATGCCTTCGGCGAATACGACGAAAGCCCCGCGCAGATGGCGGCGGTGGTCGAGGAATTCGCCGCCAGCGGCCTGCTCAACATCGTCGGTGGCTGCTGCGGTACCACCCCGGCGCATATCCAGGCCATCGCCGAGGCGGTCGCCAAGCATCCGCCGCGCCAGCTGCCCGAGATTCCCAAGGCCTGCCGTCTCTCCGGCCTCGAGCCCTTCACCATCAGCCGCGACTCGCTGTTCGTCAACGTCGGCGAGCGCACCAACATCACCGGCTCGGCCAAGTTCGCCCGGCTGATCCGCGAAGAGAACTATGCCGAGGCCCTGGAAGTGGCCCAGCAGCAGGTGGAAGCCGGCGCCCAGGTCATCGACATCAACATGGACGAGGGCATGCTGGATTCGAAGGCGGCCATGGTCACCTTCCTCAACCTGATTGCTTCCGAGCCGGACATCTCCCGGGTGCCGATCATGATCGACTCTTCCAAGTGGGAGGTGATCGAGGCCGGTCTCAAGTGCATCCAGGGCAAGGGCATCGTCAACTCCATCTCCATGAAGGAAGGCGTCGAGGCCTTCATCCACCACGCCAAGCTGTGCAAGAGATACGGCGCGGCGGTGGTGGTCATGGCCTTCGACGAAGACGGCCAGGCCGACACCGAGGCGCGCAAGAACGAGATCTGCGCGCGCTCCTACGACATCCTGGTCAACCAGGTCGGCTTCCCGCCGGAAGACATCATCTTCGACCCCAACATCTTCGCCGTGGCGACCGGGATCGAGGAGCACAACAACTACGCGGTCGACTTCATCAACGCCTGCGCCTTCATCCGCGACAACCTGCCCTACGCCCTGACCTCGGGTGGCGTGTCCAACGTCTCCTTCTCTTTCCGCGGCAACAACCCGGTGCGCGAGGCCATCCACTCGGTTTTCCTCTACCACGCCATCCAGAACGGCCTGACCATGGGCATCGTCAACGCCGGCCAGCTGGAGATCTATGACGAGATCCCGGCCGCCCTGCGCGAGCGGGTCGAGGACGTGGTGCTCAACCGCACCCCGGCCGGCACCGATGCCCTGCTGGCCATCGCCGACGACTACAAGGGCGGCGGCGCGGTCAAGGAAGCCGAGACCGAGGAATGGCGTGGCCTGCCGGTGGACAAGCGGCTGGAGCACGCCCTGGTCAAGGGCATCACCACCTATATCGTCGAGGACACCGAGGAGTGCCGCCAGCAGTGCGCGCGGCCCATCGAGGTCATCGAAGGCCCGCTGATGAGCGGCATGAACGTGGTCGGCGACCTGTTCGGCTCGGGCAAGATGTTCCTGCCCCAGGTGGTCAAGTCCGCCCGGGTGATGAAGCAGGCGGTGGCCCACCTGATCCCCTTCATCGAGGCGGAAAAGGGCGACAAGCCCGAGGCCAAGGGCAAGATCCTCATGGCCACGGTCAAGGGCGACGTCCACGACATCGGCAAGAACATCGTCGGCGTGGTCCTGGGTTGCAACGGCTACGACATCGTCGACCTGGGCGTCATGGTCCCGGCGGAAAAGATCCTGCAGACCGCCATCGCCGAGAAGTGCGACATCATCGGCCTGTCCGGCCTGATCACTCCCTCGCTGGACGAGATGGTCCACGTCGCCAAGGAGATGCAGCGCCAAGGCTTCACCCTGCCCTTGATGATCGGTGGCGCCACCACCTCCAAGGCCCATACCGCGGTCAAGATCGAGCCGCAGTACAAGAACGATGCCGTGGTCTACGTCACCGACGCCTCGCGCGCCGTGGGCGTAGCTACTCAGCTGCTGTCCAAGGAACTCAAGGCCGGCTTCGTCGAGCGCACCCGCGCCGACTACGTCGAGGTCCGCGAGCGCACCGCCAATCGCAGCGCCCGCACCGAACGCCTGTCCTATGCCAAGGCAGTGGCCAACAAGCCCACCTTCAACTGGCTCGGCTATCAGGCGCCCACGCCCAGCTTCACCGGCACCCGGGTGCTGGAGGACATCGACCTGGCAGTCCTGGCCGAGTACATCGACTGGACGCCCTTCTTCATCTCCTGGGACCTGGCCGGCAAGTACCCGCGCATCCTCACCGACGAGGTGGTGGGGGAAGCGGCCACCGCGCTGTTCCACGACGCCCAGGCCATGCTCAGGAAGCTGATCGACGAGAAGCTGATCAAGGCCCGCGCCGTGTTCGGCTTCTGGCCGGCCAACCAGGTGCGCGACGACGACCTGGAAGTCTATGGCGAGGACGGCCAGCCGCTAGCCACCCTGCACCACCTGCGCCAGCAGACCATCAAGCCCGAAGGCAAGCCCAACCTGTCCCTGGCCGACTTCGTCGCACCCAAGGAAACCGGCGTCACCGACTACATGGGCGGCTTCATCGTCACCGCCGGCATCGGCGCCGAGGAGCTGGCCAAGGACTACGAGCGCAAGGGCGACGACTACAACTCCATCATGGTCAAGGCCCTGGCCGATCGTCTCGCCGAAGCCTGTGCCGAGTGGCTGCACGAGCGGGTGCGCAAGGAGCACTGGGGCTATGCCGCGGACGAGACCCTGGACAACGAGGCGCTGATCCGCGAGCAGTATAAGGGCATCCGCCCTGCCCCCGGCTATCCGGCCTGCCCCGACCATACCGAGAAGGCTACCCTCTTCGCCCTGCTCGATCCCGAGGCGCGCTTCAACGAGGCGGGCCGTAGCGGCGTCTTCCTCACCGAGCACTACGCCATGTTCCCGGCGGCCGCCGTCAGTGGCTGGTACTTCGCCCATCCCGACGCCCAGTACTTCGCCGTGGGCAAGATCGACCGGGATCAGGTGGACAGCTACACCGAGCGCAAGGGTCAGGAGCTGGCGGTGACGGAGCGCTGGCTGGCGCCGAATCTGGGGTACGACAACTAGCCTGGCAGACGCCTCAGGTAACAAAAACGCGGCCCTTTTCGCGGGCGTCCCTACTAGGGTGTAGGGACTTCCATCGACGAGGACCGCGTGCCCATGAAAGGCCTTACCCTAGCCGCCGGCAGTCTCCTGCTCGGTCTCGCCACCCTGAACGCCAGTGCCGCGCCCCAGGCGCTGAGTGAAGCTCAGTGGCCCTTCACCGCCACACCACGGGCCACCCTTGACGCACCCTGGGCCATCGCCTTCCTGCCGGACGGCACCGCCCTGGTCACCGAGAAAGGCGGCGTCCTCAAGCACCTGAACGTGCAGACCGGCAAGGCCCAGGATATCAGCGGAGTACCCAAGGTGGTCGCCGCCGGCCAGGGCGGGCTGGGCGATGTCATCCTGCATCCGCAATACGCCAGCAACGGGCTGATCTACCTCAGCTATGCCGAGGCCGGCGAAGACGGCACCCAGGGGGCGGCGGTCGCCCGGGCCAAGCTGACCCTGAAGGAGGACGGCAGTGGTTCGCTGGGTGATCTCAAGGTCATCTGGCGGCAGACACCCAAGGTCACCGGCAACGGTCACTATGGCCATCGCATGAGATTCGGCCCGGACGGCAAGCTGTGGATCACCTCGGGGGAACGGCAGAAATTCACCCCGGCCCAAGACATGACTGGCAATCTGGGCAAGCTCATCCGCCTCAACGACGATGGCAGCACGCCGGCCGACAACCCCTTCGCCCAGCAGGGCGGCGTCGCGGCCCAGGTCTGGTCGCTGGGCCATCGCAATCCACTGGGTATCGCCTTTGACGCCCAAGGCCGGCTGTGGGAACAGGAAATGGGCCCCCAGGGTGGCGACGAACTGAATCTGATCCAGCGTGGCGGCAACTACGGCTATCCCGAGGTCTCCAATGGCGACCACTATGGCGGCAAGCCGATTCCGGATCATGACACCCGCCCGGAATTCATCCCGCCCAAGATCACCTGGACGCCAGTGATCTCGCCGGCCGGCCTGATGATCTACGCAGGCGACCACTTTCCCGCCTGGAAAGGCAATGCCTTCATCGGCGGGCTGTCGTCCAAGGCGCTGGTGCGGATCGAACTCAAGGGCGAAGAGGCGCGCGAGGTCGAGCGCTATGCCATGGGCACGCGCATCCGCGACGTCGAGGAAGGCCCCAACGGCAGCCTCTGGGTGCTGGAAGACGGTGCCAAGGCGCGACTGCTCGAATTGCAGCCGAAGTAGCGGCAGGAGTCACCCAGGGACGGGTGACCGCCGGCTCAGCGCAGCTCGGAAGGCGAGCGGCGAACGATCTTGATCGAGTGCTTGATCTCGGGCTTGCGGGTCACGCTGATCGGCCGTTTGGTGACGGTGTCCAGGGTGATGTTCCAGAAGCCAGTGCTCGGTACCGTGATGCGCGCCGGAAAGGTGTCGAAGGCGCCACCGTGATAGGTGTGGCGGCCGCCATTCTTGAAGCTGCGGAAATTGGCATCGTTCATCAGGCGGATGTTGCACACCCCCGAACTCTGGATGACGACCAGGTCGCCCTCGTTGAGATGCTCGCGCTGGTGGATGAACTTCATGACGGGTCCTCGTCTTGCAAAGGACTAGGATAGCATCCCTGCCCTGTCCTATTATCGCCGCCCGCCCTCGACCTGCCCTTTTCCCATGCGTATTTCCGATGTCGTCCAGTTGCTCGCCGATGCCGGCGCCAAGCCCAAGCACAGCGCCCGCATCCTGCGCGCCTGGTGCCAGGGGCTGCCCCTGGACACCGGCACCCGGCGCCAGCAGGCGGAAAACTTCCTGCCCCTGGAGGTGCGCCACGCCATTCCGGCGCTGACCGCGCGACTGGAAGGCCTGGCCCGGGTGACCTCGGAGCACCCGGGCGCCGACGGTTCGGCGCGGATGCTGGTGACCCTCGGCGATGGCCAGGCGGTGGAAAGCGTGCTGTTGCCCCGTGATGGACTCTGCGTGTCGTCCCAGGTCGGCTGCGCGGTGGGCTGCGTCTTCTGCATGACCGGCAAGAGCGGCCTCCTGCGTCAGGTGGGCAGCGCCGAAATCGTTGCCCAGGTAGCCCTGGCGCGACGCATCAGGCCGGTCAAGAAGGTGGTCTTCATGGGCATGGGCGAGCCGGCGCACAACCTGGACAACGTGCTGGAAGCCATCGACCTGCTGGGCACGGCCGGTGGCATCGGCCATCGCAACCTGGTGTTTTCCACCGTCGGCGATCCGCGGGTATTCGAGCGACTGCCGCAGCAGGCGGTCAGGCCGGCGCTGGCGCTGTCGCTGCACAGCACCCATGCCGAGCGAAGGGCCCGCTTGCTGCCCAAGGCGCCCCGGTACGAACCCGGCGAGCTGATCGAGCAGGGGGAAGCCTACGCCCGACTGATCGGCTATCCGATCCAGTACCAGTGGACCCTGCTCGCCGGCATCAACGACAGCCAGGACGAGATGGACGAACTGCTGCGGCTGATGAAGGGCAAGTACGGCGTGCTCAACCTGATTCCCTACAACAGCCTGGAAGTGGACGACTACCAGCGGCCCACTGGCGAGCGCATCGTGCAGATCGTTCGCTACCTGCACAGCCGCGGTCTGCTGACCAAGGTGCGCAACTCCGCGGGCCAGGATGTCGATGGCGGTTGTGGCCAGTTGCGGGCACGGGCCGAGGTGCTGCGCCCGGTGCGCGTCAGCGTCTGACCGATCGTCCTGCGACTGGCCCCGCCCATCAGATCTGGCGGAACGCCAGGCCGGGCGGCCTCTCAGAGTGCACTCGCACCATTCAGAGGGAAGCTTTTTCCATGCAGGATCGCATCAAACGCCACGACCCCTTCATCGCCGGTCTGAAGGAACGCCTGCCCGAAGAGCTGCGCGAATCCTTTACCGAGGAGCAGCTGGAAGCCCTCAAGCTGGCCTTCGGCACCCGCAGCTGGGGCAAGCACAGCGTCGATCTGCGCGGTACCGTCAAGTTCTGGCACCGCCGTTACTACTTCGTCTTCCTCGCCGGTCGCAACTACCGTCAACTCTCCCGCCTGGAGCAGGAATTGTCCCTGCTCGGCAAGGCCACGGTGCTGGCGGTGATCCTGCTGGCGTGCGGCCTGGTGGGTCTGCTGCTGCTCTATCTGCTCAAGTCGGCGCTGGGCATCGACATCTTTCCCGACTACTCCTTCGGAGTTTGGACCTGGTTCAAGGGTCTATTCGACTAGCACGGATGCTTGACCCTGGCAGGGAGGCTTGCCCCTCGGGAGACCTCCTATGCCCCACCTGAATCGCCGTCAGACCCTTGGCCTGCTGGCTGCCAGTGCCGCCCTGCCCCTGCTGGGCGGCTATCCGCTCAATGCCTTCGCGGCGGACGACGAATACCTCGCCCTGGTCGAGAAGGAAGCCCCCGGCATCGGCTTCTATCGCCTGGCCGACGGCAAGCGCGTCGGCAGCCTGGAATTGCCCGAGCAACCCCATGAGATCGTCACCGACCGCCAGGGCCGCTATGCCTATGTCGGCCAGTACGGGGTCAAGAGCTGGCAGGCGCCCGGCGAAGGCGGCCATCAGGTCAACGTGATCGATCTCGCCGAGCGCCGGCTGGTGAGAGCCATCGACCTGTCGCCCTATCACCGCCTGCACGGCATGCGCCTGGACGACCAGGGTCGCCTCTATGTGCTGAGCGAAACCGACTCGCTGCTCATCCGCTTCGATCGCCCCGCCACCGCCGAATATCCCAGCCAGATCGTCCCGGTCGGCGGCACCCGCAGCCACTACTTCGTCCTGACCCGTGACGGACGCCGCGCCTACGTTGCCGACACCCTGAGCGGTCTGGTGATCCTGGTCGATGCGCACAATCCTGCCGTGCTGCCGGTGAAAAGGTACCTCGGCCAGGCGCCGGAGGGCTGCTGCCTGAGTCCGGACGAGCGCACCTTCTATGTGCTGGATCGCTTCGCCGGCATCCTCCATGCGCTGGATGCCCGCGACCTGACGCCGATCCGCCAGGTCAAGCTGCGCGGCGAAGCGGTACGGGTAGCCGCCCTGCCCGATGGCCGCCTGCTGGTCTCCAACCTGTCGGACAAGAGCCTCTCGCTGCTGCGGCCCGATACCCTCGCTGAAGTCGCCTATCTGCCCATGGGCAGCGCCGTGCCCGGACTCAACCTCGATCCCCGCGGCGAGCGGCTCTTCGCGGCCCTGGAGGACAACCAGCTGGCGGTGGTCGATCTGCGCAACTGGCGCGAGATCCACCGCTTCTCTACCGGCAAGGCGCCGGATACCGCCGTGGTCTTTCGCGCCTGAGGCTCTGCAATACGGGGATCCGCTGCCAACCAGTCGGCGGATCCGCGAGGTACGAGAATCATCCGCATTTAACAATCCGAATCATTGTGATACAAATCACCGACCTCCGGGCGCCTCTGCGCCCCTTCGCTTCTGTCGGTGATAGCTTTCATGCTCGTTCCCTTTCTGATCATGCTCCGCGAAGGCATCGAAGCGGCGCTCATCGTTGGCATCATCGCCAGCTACCTGCAACGCACCGGTCGCGGCCACTGGATGCCAGCGGTCTGGATCGGCGTCATGCTGGCCGCCGCCCTGTCGCTGTTCGTCGGCGCCGGCCTGCAACTGGCCAGCGCCGAATTCCCGCAGCGTCAGCAGGAGCTGTTCGAAGCGGTGGTCGGTCTGGCGGCCACCGCCATCCTCACCTCCATGGTGTTCTGGATGCGCAAGGCGGCGCGCTCGATCAAGACCGAACTGCACGACTCCCTGGAAAACGCCCTGTCCGCCTCGCGCAACCAGGTCTATGCCCTGATCGGCATGGTCTTCCTGGCGGTCGCTCGCGAAGGCCTGGAAACCGTGTTCTTCCTGCTGGCGATCTTCCAGCAGAGCGCCGGCCCCGGCGCGCCCCTGGGTGCCCTGCTGGGGCTGATCATCGCCATCGCCGTGGGCTATGGCCTCTATACCGGCGGCGTACGACTGAACCTGGGCAAGTTCTTCCGCTTCACCGGCCTGTTCATCCTCTTCGTCGCGGCCGGCCTGTTCACCAACTCGGTCAAGGCGCTGCATGAAGCCGGCCTGTGGAATTCGCTGCAGCAGGTGGTCTTCGACTGGAGCCACGCGCTGCCCGCCGACGGCCCGGTGGGCACGGTGCTGGCCGGCATGTTCGGCTACCAGGACACTCCGACCGTCAGCACCCTGGGCGCCTATCTGCTGTTCCTGGCAGTCACCCTGCCGCTGTTCTTCCGCACCCCGGCGCCGCCCCAGCGTCCTGCCGTGACCACCCCTGCCTCGCTGGAGCGCCCGTCGTGAATCACGCCAACCCCCATCCGCCGAAGCAGGGCTCCCTGGCGCTGCGCCTGGCCGTGATCGGCTCGGCCACCCTACTGATCGCAGCCGCCGCGGCCTTCTACTATGCCTCGCGCGCCGCAGGCGAGCGTCACGCCACCGTGGCCGACGGCGAAATCAAGGTCGACATCCTCGCCAATCGCTGCGAACCCAACGCCCTGCAGGTACCCGCCGGGCCGGCGCGCTTTCGTATCGTCAACCGCTCGGACCGGGCGGTGGAATGGGAGATTCTCGACGGCGTCCTGGTGGTCGAGGAGCGCGAGAACATCGCCCCCGGCCTCAGTCAGGTCATTAATGCCACCCTGGCCCCCGGCGACTACGCCATCACCTGCGGTCTGCTGAGCAATCCGCGAGGCACGCTGAAGGTACTCCCGACCGCCGCCTCGGAAGCCGCCAGCAAGGCCGGTCCGACCTTGACCCAGTTAGTCGGTCCGCTGTCGGAATACCGCGTCTACCTGAATCAGCAGAGCCGCTTGCTGCTGCAGGGTCTCGCCACCCTGCAGCAGGCGCTGACCGCGGGCGATCTGGAGCAGGCACGCTCCGCCTATGCGGCCGCCCGCCTGCCCTACCAGCGCCTGGCGGCGACCGCGCAGCGCTTCGCCGAACTGGACAATCGCCTCAATGCCCGCGCCGACTACTACGAAAAGCGCGAACAGGATCCGGCCTTTGGTGGCTTCCATCGCCTCGAACAGGGCCTCTTCGCTGGCAACAGCACCCAGGGCCTGACAGCGGTCGCCACTCGCCTCGAGCAGGACGCCGCCGCCCTGCGCGACGCCCTGCTCGGCCAGTCGCTGCCGCCCGAACAACTCAGTGGCAATGCCGCGCGCCTGCTGCACAACCTGGCCGGCACCCGGATCTCGGGTGAGGAAGAGCGCTACAGCCAGCTCGTGCTGCCCGGCTTCGCCGCCAATCTGGATGGCACGCGCAAGGTGATCGAGTTGCTGCGTCCGCTGCTCGGCAAGGGTCATCCCGAGCTGCAGCATCGCCTGGATACCCAGGCCGACGCCTTTGCCGCGGCCTTGGGCGATGTCCAGCGTCCCTACTCCACCCTTTCCCCCGACGACCGCCAGCGCATCGCCGCCGCGGCCCAGGCGCTGGCCGATTCCCTCGACCAGGTCGCCCCGGCCCTGGGCCTGGCCGCGACCAAGACCACGCCATGAAGAAGTCCGCTCCCGATCAGCCCAACATCGAACGTCGCCGCCTGCTGGGTGGCCTCGGCGCCGCCAGCGTGGCCCTGGCCGGTGCCGGGCTCTGCCCGATGCACGCCCGGGCGGCCAGCACCGCCGAGGTGACCCGTGCCCCGGGCAGCGCCAATACCCATCAGCGCCAGGCGTTCCTTGGCCTGCACCAGAGCGGCATCGTCACCCCACGGCCGGCAGCCGGAATGATCGTGGCCTTCGATGTGCTGGCCAGCGATCGCGAGGACCTGGAACGCCTGCTGCGGACCCTCGACGAGCGCATCCGCTTTCTCATGCAGGGCGGTCCGGTGCCCGAGGTCGACCCCAAATTGCCACCGCTGGATTCCGGCATCCTCGGCCCGGTGGTGACGCCGGACAATCTCACCATCACCGTCTCGGTGGGCGAGTCCCTTTTCGATGACCGTTTCGGCCTTACCGCGGTCAAGCCGCGACAACTGCAGCGCATGACCGGCTTTCCCAACGACGCCCTGGAAGCGGACTGCTGCCACGGCGATCTCTGCCTGCAATTCTGCGCCAACACCCCGGACACCAACATCCACGCCCTGCGCGACATCGTGAAGAATCTGCCCGACCTGCTGGCGATCCGCTGGAAGCAGGAAGGCAGCGTGCCGGTGCAGGATCCGCCACCCGGTCAGCCCGCCGAGAGCGCGCGCAACTTCCTGGGCTTTCGCGATGGCTCGGCCAACCCCGACTCCACCGACCAGCAGGCGATGGACCGGATCGTCTGGGTCCAGCCCGGCAGCGGCGAGCCGGCCTGGGCGGCCCAGGGCAGCTACCAGGCGGTGCGCATCATTCGCAATTTCGTCGAGCGCTGGGATCGCACCCCGCTGCAGGAGCAGGAAGCCATCTTCGGGCGGCGCAAGGCCAGTGGCGCGCCCATGGCCGGCGGTCACGAAACCGATGTGCCGGACTATGCCAGCGATCCCAAGGGCAAGGTCACGCCGCTGGACGCCCATATCCGCCTGGCCAATCCCCGCACCGCGGAGAGCCAGCGCAACCTGATCCTGCGCCGTCCCTTCAACTACTCCAACGGCGTGCGCAAGAACGGCCAGCTCGACATGGGCCTGCTGTTCATCGCCTACCAGGCCGACCTGGAACAGGGCTTCATCGCCGTGCAGAAGCGGCTGGATGGCGAGCCCCTGGAGGAATACATCAAGCCCATCGGCGGCGGTTACTTCTTCGTCCTGCCGGGGATCACCGATGTCAAGGACTACCTCGGAAGCAGCCTGCTGGCCGCCGCATCGCTTTAACACCTCGACAGGAGAAGTCGAATGAAACGCTCGTTCCTCGCCGTTGCCCTCGGTCTGGCCCTCGCCACGCCGGCCTTCGCGGCCAACTCGCCGCTGGATCTGGTCGGCCCCATCTCCGACTACAAGATCTACGTCACCGACAACCTGGCCAAGCTCACCGAGCAGACCCAGGCCTTCACCGCGGCGGTCAAGCGCGGCGACCTGACCACCGCGCGCACGCTCTATGCGCCGACGCGGGTCTCCTACGAGCAGGTCGAGCCCATCGCCGAGCTGTTCAGCGACCTGGACGCCGCCATCGACTCCCGCGAAGACGACCATGAACAGGGCGTGAAATCCGAGGACTTCACCGGCTTCCATCGTCTGGAGTACGCCCTCTTCACCCAGAACACCACCGAAGGCCAGGCCCCCCTCGCAGACAAGCTGCTGGCCGACGTCAAGGACCTGCAGGCCCGCGTCGACGGCCTGACCTTCCCACCGGAAAAGGTGGTGGGTGGCGCCGCAGCGCTGATGGAGGAAGTGGCGGCGACCAAGGTGTCGGGCGAGGAAGAGCGCTACAGCCACACCGATCTCTACGACTTCCAGGCCAACGTCGATGGCGCCAAGAAGATCGTCGACCTGTTCCGCCCGCAGATCGAGAAGCAGGACCAGGCCTTTGTCGCCAAGGTCGACAAGAACTTCGCCACGGTCGACAAGATCCTGGCCAAGTACAAGACCAAGGACGGCGGCTTCGAGACCTACGACAAGGTCAGCGAGCGTGACCGCAAGGCCCTGGTCGGTCCGGTCAACACCCTGGCCGAAGACCTCTCCACCCTGCGCGGCAAGCTGGGCCTCAACTGAGGCCCGCGGTGGGCGGTGTCCGGCGCCGTCCACCCCACTCCCGCTTATCGCCGGAATAGATTTATATATAAAGAAACATCGCTTTTAAGCATATAGACCTGCTGCTATCGTGCACGGCCTAGAAAAGTCGCCAGAGCGCCCCCGGGGTGCCCAAGACTTCGATCACGCGCAGCCGTGCGCGCCGCCTGACAGCAGGATGACCATGTACGTTTACGATAGGTACGATCAGCGGATCGTCGAAGAACGTGTCGCCCAGTTTCGCGACCAGACCCGCCGCTTCCTGGCCGGAGAGCTGGGTGGCGAAGAATACCGCCCGCTGCGCCTGCAGAACGGTCTCTACATCCAGCGCTATGCACCCATGCTGCGTGTGGCCGTGCCCTACGGCCTGCTGAACACCACTCAGGTGCGCAAGCTGGCGCAGATCGCCCGTGACTACGACAAGGGCTACGCCCACATCAGTACCCGGCAGAACTTCCAGTTCAACTGGCCGGAGCTGGAAGACGTCCCCGAGATCCTCGCCGAGCTGGCCACCGTGCAGATGCACGCCATCCAGACCAGCGGCAACTGCATCCGCAACACCACCACCGACCAGTTCGCCGGCGTGGCCCATGACGAGCTGATCGATCCGCGCCCCTGGTGCGAGATCATCCGCCAGTGGTCGACCTTCCACCCCGAATTCGCCTTCCTGCCGCGCAAGTTCAAGATCGCCGTCAACGGCGCCGCCCTGGATCGCGCGGCCATCGAGGTGCACGACATCGGCCTGGAAGCGGTGCGCAACGAGGCCGGCGAGCTGGGCTTCCGCGTGCTGGTCGGCGGCGGCCAGGGCCGTACCCCCCACACCGGCGAATTCATCCGCGAATTCCTGCCCTGGCAGCACCTGCTCAGCTACCTGGAAGCCACCCTGCGGGTCTACAACCGCTACGGTCGTCGCGACAACAAGTTCAAGGCGCGCATCAAGATCCTGGTCAAGGCCCTGGGCGCCGAGGCCTTCGCCGAAAAGGTCGAGGCCGAATGGGCCCACCTCAAGGACGGTCCCATCACCCTGACCGACGCCGAGGTCGCGCGGGTCTCCGCCTTCTTCGTCGATCCGGCCTATGCCGAGCTGCAGGACCAGGACGAGGCCCTCGCCCGCCTGGACGCCGAGCACCCCGGCTTCGCCCGCTGGCGCCAGCGCAACACCTTCCGCCACAAGCGTCCGGGCTATGTCGCCGTGACCCTGTCGCTCAAGCCCACCGGCGTGGCCCCCGGCGACGTCACCGATCGCCAGCTGGACGCCATGGCCGACCTGGCCGATCGCTACAGCTTCGGCGAGCTGCGCACCTCCCACCAGCAGAACGTCATCTTCGCCGACGTGCGCCAGGATCAGTTGCTGGAGCTCTGGCACGAACTGCGCGAGCACGGCTTCGCCACCCCCAACATCGGCCTGCTGACCGACATGATCTGCTGCCCGGGCGGTGATTTCTGCTCCCTGGCCAACGCCAAGTCGATCCCCATCGCCGAAGCCATCCAGCGCCGCTTCGACGACCTGGACTACCTGTTCGACATCGGCGAACTGGACCTCAACATCTCCGGTTGCATGAACGCCTGCGGCCACCACCACGTCGGCCACATCGGCATCCTCGGCGTGGACAAGAAGGGCGAGGAGTTCTACCAGGTGTCCCTGGGCGGCGACGCCGGCCGTGACGCCACCCTGGCCAAGATCCTCGGCCCCTCCTTCGCCCAGGACCAGATGCCCGAGGTGATCGGCAAGCTGATCAACGTCTACGTCGAGCAACGCACCGAAGACGAGCGCTTCATCGACACCTACCGCCGTATCGGTATCGACCCCTTCAAGGAGCGCGTCTATGCAAAGAATCATTAAGGGCGACCAGCTGGTCACCGACAACTGGCACCTGCTGCCCAAGGACGTCGCCTTCGCAGACGTTCCCAACAGCGACGACGTGATTATCCCGGCCGCCCTGTGGCTGGAGCACGGCCATGCCCTCACCTGCCGCGACGGCAAGCTGGGCATCTGGCTGGACAGCGACGAAGAGCCGGAAAGCATCGCTGGCGACCTTGAGCACTTCGCCCTGATCGCCATCAACTTCCCGGCCTTCGTCGATGGTCGCGGCTACTCCTATGCCCGGCTGCTGCGCGAGCGCTTCGGCTGGACCGGCGAGCTGCGCGCCATCGGCGACGTGCTGCAGGACCAGCTGTTCTTTCTCAAGCGTTGCGGCTTCGACGCCTATGTGGTCCGCGCCGACCGCGATCCGGAAGCGGCCCTGGCCGGTCTGCGCGACTTCAGCGTGACCTATCAGGGCGCGGTCGACCAACCGGAGCCGCTATTCCGCCGTCGCCAGGCCTGATCGCTGGCTTCGACGCAAAAAGAAACCCGCCATGGCGGGTTTCTTTTTGCCTGGCCTTCGCTCAACCGAGATCGACCACCACGCGGCCCACCATCCTGCCGGCGAGGATCTGGCTGATGGTATCGGGCAGTTCTTCCAGGCCGACCTCGCGGGTCAGGCTGTCCAGGTCGTCCAGCTTCCACTGCACGGAAAGCTTGTCCCAGAGCGCGGCCTTGGCCATCAGCGGCAATTCGACGGAATCCACGCCCAGCAGATTCACCCCGCGCAGGATGAAGGGAAAGACCCCGGCTTCGAACTTGGTGCCGGCGGTCATGCCGCAGCAGGCCACGCTGCCGCCGTATTCCAGCGACTTGATGACGTTGTAGAGGATATCGCCGCCGACGGTATCCACCGCGCCGGCCCACTGCTGATCCAGCAGCGGCTTGCCGACGCCATCGGCCAGGGTCGCACGGTCGAGGATCTGCCGGGCGCCCAGGCGATGCAGCCACTCCGCGCGCTCCAGCTTGGCGGTGGACGCCGCCACGTGATAGCCGAGCCGCGCCAGCAGCTTGACCGCCAGGCTGCCCACGCCGCCGCTGGCACCGGTGACCAGCACGGTGCCGGCCTCCGGGGTCAGGCCCATCTGTTCCAGTTTCTCGACGCACAGCGCCGCGGTGAGACCCGCGGTACCCAGCACCATGGCCTCGCGCAGGCCGAGATTGTCCGGGCGCCGGATCACCCAGGCGGCCGGCACCCGGATGTACTGGCCGAAGCCGCCGGGGGTGTTCATGCCGAGGTCATAGCCGGTGACGAGGACTTCGTCGCCAACGGCGAATTCGCCCGCGCTGGACTGCTCCACCACGCCCGCCGCATCGATCCCCGGGGTATGGGGATAGCGCCGGGTCACGCCGCGGTTGCCGATGGCCGAGAGCGCGTCCTTGTAGTTGAGCGAGGAGTAGCGCACCCGGATCAGCACCTCGCCCGCGGGCAGGTCGTCCAGGCTGCGTGTCACCGCTTCTTGCCGAAAAGCACCATGGGCCCCTTCGGTTACCCAGAGCGCCTGAAAATTGCTCATCGCAGAACCTCCGTTGGAGTCTTGTTATGGGGCCGCCCGTCCTATGGACCTCAGCGCCAGCGGGTCGACTCGCCCAGACGCTCCCACCAGGTGGTCACCAGACGATCGATACCGAGGCTCGCCGCCATGCCCAGGCGTTCGGGCAGGGATTTCTTCTCGACGAAGCGCAGCGAAAAGACTTCGACCACCTGGGCCCGTTCGGCCAGGTATTCGTCGCTGGTACGCAGTTCGTCCACCAGTTGCTTGCCCAGCGCGGCCTGGCCCAGCCAGACCTCACCGGTGGCGACCTCGTCGATGTTGAGCTGCGGCCGGTAGTGGGCAACGAAGTTCTTGAACAGGACGTGGGTGGTGTCCAGGTCGTGCTGGAATTTCTCCTTGCCCTTCTCGTCGTTCTCGCCGAATACGGTGACGGTGCGCTTGTACTCGCCCGCAGTGAAGACCTCGAAGTCCACGTCGTGCTTCTTCAGCAGGCGATGGACGTTGGGCAACTGGGCGACCACGCCAATGGAACCGAGGATGGCGAAGGGCGCGCAGAGGATGCGATCGCCGATGCAGGCCATCATGTAGCCGCCGCTGGCCGCCACCTTGTCGACACAGATGGTCAGGGGGATCCCGGCCTGGCGGATACGCGCCAGCTGCGAGGCGGCCAGGCCATAGCTGTGCACCAGGCCACCGCCGCTTTCCAGCCGTACCACCACCTCGTCCTTGGGCGTCGCCAGGGTCAGGACCGCGGTGATCTCGTTGCGCAGGTGTTCGTTGGCCGTGGCCTTGATGTCGCCATGGAAGTCGAGCACATAGACCCGCGACTTGCCGGTCTCGCTCTTGCGCTTGGTCTTTTCGGCCTTGGTCTCGCGCTTGCGCAGGGCCTTGAAGGCCTCCTTGCCCAGCACGCTCTGCTGCAACCTCAGCCGCAGATCGCGATAGAAGTCGTTGAGCTTCTGTACCTGCAGCTGGCCGGCCGAGCTGCGCCGGTTGCGGCCGCGAACGGCGGCGGTGAACAGCAGCACGGCGATGATGGCGACCACCACGGTGACGGTTTTGGCCAGGAAACTGGCATAGTCGGCAAGAAACTCCACGGACTCTCCTAGGATGGCGGCAGCAGTGCCCTGCCCAGCATACCGAGTCGCCCGACCGATAGAAACTCGGCGACTCCCGGGCGGTCTTTCTGCACAGGCCGGCCTTGGGCCGTGATCCGGCCGGGCATGCGCCCGCGCCTTTCAAACAAGCGTATGAATATCCGTTGACAGGCCTCCTGTCGCCCCCTACCCTCGGTCGAGTGCCCTGCCCCTCCGCCTGGAGTGGGCCTCATCGAAAAAGACCACAAGGACCCTCGCCATGAGCGCAGCCGAAGCCATCGCCACCCTGAAGAGCAAGTTCGACCCCTCCGCCGCGGCCGGCCTGGACCTCACCTATCAATTCGACGTCGAGGGTGGTGACAACTACTACGTGGTCGTCAAGGACGGCACCTGCGACGTCCAGCAGGGCGACGCCGCCGACCCGGATTGCACCCTGATCATGGACCAGGCCACCCTGGCCGGTATCGTCAGCGGCGAAACCGACGGCATGCAGGCCTTCATGTCCGGCAAGCTGCGCGTCGAAGGCAACATGATGCTGAGCATGAAGCTGGGCGAGCTCTTCCCCAACTAAGCGCCAGTCGTGAAAAAGCCGGGCCATCGCCCGGCTTTTTTGTGCCTGGAATCAGGTCTGCCGCAGCGGCGCGAACGGTGTGACGTCGCCATCCCAGTATCGTAGCGTGGAAAACGGCGCAGCCTTTTCCACTGGAGACTTCGCGGCAAAGGCCCCCTCACCCCAGCCTTCTCCCGCGGGGATAGGGGACTATCCGCGCAGGCGTTCAACTCCATCTGCTCCGGCACACCCGCGATCGACTGTCGTGCCTCGACCGCTAGCGCGCCCGCAGCCTCGACAATCCTGAATCTGCGCGGCTTTTTCCTGCTCAGGATCAGGGCCGCCGTGGCGGTGCGGGCGGCGTGAGATTGCCATCCCAGCCACCGCCGAGCGCGGCGATCAGCTGGACGCTGGTGCTGAGGCGACTACCCAGCAGGGTCAGGTTGGTGCGTTCGTTGCTCAGGGCGGTGGTCTGCAGGGTGACCACGTCGAGATAGCCGATCAGGCCGGCCTGGTACTGGTTTTCGGCCAGTTGCAGGGCGCGGCGCGCGGCATCCAGCGCCTCCTGGCGCACGCCGGCTTCGTCGCCGTAGGTGCGCAGCTGCACCAGATAGTCTTCCACCTCGCGGAAGCCCGCGAGCACGGTCTGGCGATAACCGGCGACGCTGGCGTCGTAGCTGGCCTCGGCGGACTCCACCTGAGCGCGTCTCAGGCCGCCATCGAACAGCGACAGGGCAAAGGACGGCCCGATCGACCAGAAGCGATTCGGCGTGCTGATCAGGTTGCCCCACTGGCTGGCGCTGTAGCCACCGCTGGCGCTCAGGGTCAGGTCGGGATAATAGGCGGCTTCGGCGACGCCGATGGCGGCATTGGCGGCCATGACCTGGCGCTCGGCCTGGGCGATGTCCGGGCGACGTTCGAGCAGCGTCGAGGGTACGGCGCTCGGCAGCGGCGGCAACTCGGGAATCGTCTTGACCGCGGCCAGCTGGAAATTGGCCGGGACTTCGCCAACCAGCACCGCGATGGCGTTTTCCAGCTGGGCACGCTGATACCTGAGGTCGATGGCGTCGGCCTGGGTGCTCTTCAGCTGGGTGGTGGCCTGGGCCACATCCGCCGGGGTGACGATGCCGGCGCGGTACTGGTTCTGGGTCAGGCGCAGGGATCGCTCGTAGGCGGCCACGGTGGCGTCGAGCAGGCGCTGCTGGGCGTCCAGTACGCGCAGTTGCAGGTAGTTGGTCGCCAGTTGCGTCTGCAGGCTCAGGCGGGTGGCCGCGAGCTCCGCGGCGCTGGCCTGGGCAGAGGCCCGATCCGCCTCCACCTGGCGCCGCACGCGGCCCCAGAGATCCAGCTCCCAGCTCACCCCCAGGCTGGCGTCGTAGGCGTTGCTGATGGTGCTGGAGCCACCGCTGCTGAAGGTGCTGCTGGTGCCATTGGAGTTGCGGATGACGGTGTTGCTGCCCGAACCACCCCCGCGTCCGGAGCGAGTGGCGCCCAGGCTGCTGGACAGGGTCGGGAACAGCGACGCCCGGGCCTGGCTGACCAGGGCCAGCGACTGCCGATAGCTGGCCTCGGCCTGGGCCAGGCTCTGGTTGCGCTGGTTGAGCTGGACCATCAGGCGGTCGAGGGTCGGATCGTCATAGCGCCGCCACCAGTCACCGCGGATCTCCAGGTCCTTGGGCGCGGCCGCCTGCCAGCCTTCGGCGTGGCGATAGGCGACCGGCACCGTGGTGGTCGGCCGCTGGTAGTCCGGGCCCAGGGTACAGCCGGCCAGCAGCAGAGCCAGGGTCAGCGTCGGCAGGCGCAGGGTTGGGGTCATAGCGGCGTATCCAGGGCAGCGTCGGTACGGATGCCGCGCCAGCGATTGACGCGGCGGCGCAGGCGTTCGAAATAGAGATAGACCACCGGGGTGGTGTAGAGCGTGAGGATCTGGCTCAGTACCAGGCCGCCGACGATCACCAGGCCCAGCGGCTGGCGCATCTCGGCGCCTTCGGTATTGCCGATCAATAGCGGTACGGCACCAAGGATGGCGGCCATGGTGGTCATGAGGATGGGCCGCAGGCGCAGCAGGCAGGCCTGGCGGATGCCTTCCTCGGGCGTCAGGCCCTGCTGGCGCTCCAGCTGCAGCGCCAGGTCCACCATCATGATGGCGTTCTTTTTCACCACCCCGATCAGCAGGAACAGCCCGAGCATGGAGATCAGGCTGAACTGGCCACCGGTGAGCTGGATGGCCAGCAAGGCCCCTACCCCAGCCGACGGCAGCGTGGAGAGGATGGTCAGGGGATGCACGTAGCTCTCGTAGAGCACGCCGAGCACGATGTAGACCAGCACCAGGGCACCGAGGATCATCAGCGGTTGCCCGGACACGGTGCTGGCGAAGATGTTGGCGGAGCCACCCAGGCGCCCCTGGACATCGCTGGGCAGGCCGATGGCGGCCACGGCGCGCTGCACCGCCCGGGTCGCCTGCTCCAGGCTGACGTCAGGGGCCAGGTCGAAGTTGATGCTTTCCGAGGCGAACTGGCCGTCGTGGGTGACGCGGTCCTCGGCGAGGCTGTTGGTGTAGTAGGCGAAGGCCGACAGCGGCACCTGGGCGCCGCTGCCGGTAATGACCCGCACCTGCTCGAGGACGGTCGGGTCCTGGGCATAGCGCGGATTGATCTCCATCACCACCTTGTACTGGTTGAGCGGCTCGTAGATGGTCGAGATCTGCCGCTGGGCGAAGGAGTTGTTGAGTACCGCGGCCACGGTCTCCATGTCCACGCCGAGGCGCTTAGCCTTCTCGCGGTCGATCTGCAGGGTGATCTGCTGGGTGCTGCCTTCGCGGCCGTCCACCGCGGTCAGCTCCGGCAGCGCCTTGAGGGCGGCCAGGACCCTGGGTTGCCAGGCTTCCAGCAGGTCGACGTCGCCGGACAGCAGGTTGTACTCGTAGGACGAGGTGCTCTGCTGGCGCCCGCCGAATCTCAGGTCCTGGTCGGCCATGAGGAACAGCTGGGCGCCCGGCACCTTGGGCGCATTGGCGCGGATGCGCTCGATGACCTTCTGGGCATCGAGCTGGCGCTCGGCGATGGGCTTGAGGCGAATCAGCATCACCGCGTTGTTCACCCCGCTGCCGGAGCCGGAGCTGCCGACGAAGCCGGAGGCGCTGGCCACCGCCGGATCGGCCAGCAGCGACTTGCGCAGGATCTCGATCTTCGGCTGCATCACCTGGAACGACAGCGCATTGTCGCCGCGAATGAAACCGATCAGCTGGCCGGTGTCCTGCTGCGGCATGAAGGTCTTGGGCACCACCACATAGAGCGCCACGTTGAGCGCTATGGTGGCGAACAGACTGAGCAGGGTCAGGCGTCGATGGCGCAGCGCCCAGCCGAGGCTGCGGTCGTAACCCGCCACCAGGCGACGATGGGCGCGCTCGCTGAAGCGCTGCAGGCGGCTTTCGGTGGCCGGATCATGGGGCCTGAGCCAGCGTGCGCAGAGCATGGGCGTCAGCGTCAGGGACACCACCAGCGACACCAGGATGGCCGCCGCCAGGGTCAGGGAGAATTCGCGGAACAGCTTCTCGACGATACCGCCGATGAAGAGGATGGCGACGAAGACCGCCACCAGGGAGACGTTCATCGACAGCAGGGTGAAGCCGACCTCGCGGGTCCCCTGGTAGGCCGCCTTGAGCGGCGCCATGCCGTTGTCGATGTGGCGGGCGATGTTTTCCAGTACCACGATGGCATCGTCCACCACCAGCCCCGCTGCCAGGATCAAGGCCATCAGCGACAGGGTGTTGAGCGAGAAGCCCAGGATGTACATGACCGCGAAGGTCCCCACCAGGGAGATGGGTACCGCCAGGGCCGGAATCACCGCGCTGCGCAGCCGACCGAGGAACAGCCAGACCACGCCGATCACCAGGAAGACGGCGATGATCAGGGTCAGCTCGGCCTCGTGCAGGGTCGCCTTGATCACCCCGGATCTGTCCATGGCCACTTCCAGGCGGGCACTGGCCGGGACGATGGCTTCCAGCGCCGGCAGGCGCGCCTTGAGCGCGGCGATGGTCTCGATGATGTTGGCGTTGGCCTGGCGATTGACCACCAGCAGCACCGCGCTCTGGTCGTTGTAGAAGCCGGCGTTGTAGCGGTCTTCCACGGCGTCGCTGACCTTGGCGACATCGCGCAGGCGCAAGGCCGCGCCATCCTGGTAGCGGATGACCAGGGGCGCGTAGTCGGCCGCCTTGAACAACTGGTCGTTGGCCTGGATCTGCCAGTTGTGCTCGTCATTGGCCACCGCGCCCTTAGGCCGGCGCTGGTTGGCGCTGTTGATGGCGGTGCGGACGTCGTCCAGCGCCAGGCCATAGTGCTCCAGCTGGCGCGGTTCCAGCTCGACGCGCACCGCCGGCAGCGAGCTGCCACCGATCTGCACCTCGCCCACGCCGTTGACCTGGGACAGGCTCTGCGCCAGCACCGTGGACGCCAGGTCGTAGAGCTCGCCCTTGCTCAGCGTCTTGGAGGTCAGGGAGAACACCATGATGGGTGCCTGGGACGGATTGACCTTGCGATAGCGCGGCATCTGGCGCATGCCGCTGGGCAAGAGGTTGCGCGAGGCGTTGATGGCCGCCTGCACCTCGCGGGCGGCGGTGTTGACGTCCTTGTCCAGATCGAACTGGATGATGATCTGGGTCGAGCCCTGGCTGCTGCGGCTGGTCATGGAGCTGATGCCGGCGATGGTGCCCAGGGAACGCTCCAGCGGCGTGGCGACGCTGGAGGCCATCACCTGGGGACTGGCGCCGGACAGGGTCGCCGAGACCGTGATGGTGGGAAAGTCCATTTGCGGCAGGGGCGCCACTGGCAACAGCCGGAAGGCGATGGCGCCAAGCAGCAGCAGCGCCAGACTCAGCAGCAGGGTCGCGACCGGCCGGGCGATGAAGGGCGCCGAAAGATTCACCTCAGGCCGTCCTGCGCCGACCCAGGCGCTCGCCCAGGCTGTCGAAGGCCAGGTAGATCACCGGGGTGGTGAACAGCGTCAGCACCTGGCTGACCAGCAGGCCGCCGACCATCACCAGGCCCAGCGGCTGGCGCAACTCGGCGCCGGCGCCGGTGGCCAGCATCAGCGGCACCGCGCCGAACAGCGCCGCCAGGGTGGTCATGAGGATCGGTCGGAATCTCAGCAGCGCCGCCTGGTAGATGGCCTCCTCCGGCTTCAACCCCTGGTGCCGTTCGGCGTCGAGGGCGAAGTCGATCATCATGATGGCGTTCTTCTTGACGATGCCGATCAGCAGGATGATGCCGATCACCGCCACCATGCCCAGCTCCTGCCCCGCCAGCATCAAGGCCAGCAAGGCGCCGACCCCGGCCGAGGGCAAGGTCGAAAGGATGGTGATCGGGTGGATAAAGCTCTCGTAGAGAATGCCCAGGACGATGTACATGGTCACGATCGCCGCCAGGATCAGCAGCAAGGTGTTGCTCAGCGAGGCCTCGAAGGCCAGGGCTGCGCCGCGAAAGCGCGATTGCATGCTCGGCGGCAACTGCAGCTCATCCTGCACCGCACGGATAGCGCTAACCGCCTCACTCAACGAGGTGTCCGGCGCCAGGTTGAACGACAAGGTGGCAGCCGGGAACTGGTCGCTGTGGTTGATCGCCAGCAGGGTCGAGCGTTGTTCGACCTTGGCCAAGGTCGACAGGCGCACCTGGCTGCCGTCCGTGCTCGGCACATACAGCTGCTCCAGCGACTGCGGGCCGAGCTGGAACGGCGCTGCCACTTCCAGCACCACCCGGTACTGGCTGGACTGGGTAAATATGGTCGATATCAGCCGTTGGCCGAAGGCGGTGTACAGCGCGCTGTCGATGCTCGCCAGGCTCACACCGAGGCGCGCGGCCTGGTCGCGGTCGATCTGCAGGTAGGCTTGCAGGCCCTGATCCTGCAGGTCGCTGGCCACATCGGCAAGCTCGGGCAACTGCTGCAGGCGCTCCAGCAGTTTTGGCGCCCAGACCCGCAAGGTGTCCATATCCGGGTCTTGCAGGCTGAGCTGGTACTGGGTGCGGGTGATGCGGTCTTCCAGGCTGAGGTCCTGCACGGCCTGCAAATACAGGCGACTGCCGGGCAACTGGGCAACTTGCGGCTGCAGGCGACGGATCACCTCCTGGGCCGAAACATCGCGTTCTTTATGGGGCTTGAGGTTGATCAGCAGCCGCCCGGTGTTGAGCGTCGGGTTGCTACCATCCACGCCAATAAACGACGACAAGCTGGCCACCGCCGGGTCGCGCAGCACTAGGTCGGCTAGTTGCTGCTGGCGCTCGGCCATTGCGGCGAAGGAGATCGACTGCGGGCCCTCGCTGATGCCCTGAATCACCCCTGTGTCCTGCTCAGGGAACAAGCCCTTGGGCATCAGCATGTACAGCAACACGGTGAGTGCCAGGGTGGCCACGGCCACCCACAGGGTCAAGGTCTGATGGCGCAACACCACCTGCAGAGCACCGGCATAGCGGGCGATCATGGCCTCGATAAACTGCCCGGCGCGACGGGCAAACCGGCCCTGTTCGGCTTCCGGTTGATGACGCAGCAGCTTGGCGCAGAGCATCGGCGTCAGGGTCAGGGACACCACTGCAGAAATCAGGATGGCGACCGCCAGGGTGATGGCGAATTCGCGGAACAGCCGCCCCGCGACATCGCTCATAAACAGCAGCGGAATCAGCACGGCGATCAGCGAGAAGGTCAGGGAAATGATGGTAAAGCCGATCTGCCGCGAACCTTTAAGGGCGGCGGTCAGTGGTGAGTCACCCTCCTCCAGGTAACGGGCAATGTTTTCCAGCATGACAATGGCGTCGTCGACCACAAAGCCGGTGGCGATGGTCAGTGCCATCAGCGTCAGGTTGTTAATCGAGAAGCCTGCCAGGTACATCACCCCGAAGGTGCCGATCAGCGACAACGGCACCGCCAGACTGGGGATCAGGGTGGCGCGGGCATTGCGCAGGAACAGGAAGGTGACCATCACCACCAGGGAAATCGACAGCATTAGCTCGAATTTCACATCGCGAATGGCGCTGCTGATGCTGGTGGTGCGGTCGGTCAGAACCTGCACTTGCAGGTTGCCCGGCAGGCTCTCCTGCAACTGCGGCAGCAAGGCATTGATGCGCTCGACCACGGCCAGCACGTTGGCGCCCGGCTGGCGCTGGATATTGAGGATCACCGCTGGGGTGCGGTTGGCCCAGGCGGCCAGTCGCACGTTCTCGGCATCGTTATCAACGCTAGCGACATCCTGCACCCGTACCGGCGCGCCGTTAACGTAGGCGATGATCAGTTGGCGATAGTCTTCGGGGCTTTCCAGTTGGTCATTGGCGTCCAGGCTGGAAGCGCGCTTGGGGCCGTCGAAGCTGCCCTTGGGGGCATTCATGTTGTTGCGCGTCACCGCGCTGCGCAGGTCTTCCAGGCTCAGGTTGTGGGCCGCCAGGGCCACCGGATTAGCGCGAATACGCACGGCCGGGCGCTGGCCGCCGCCAATGCTGACCAGGCCGACGCCGGAGATCTGCGAGATTTTCTGTGCCATACGCGTGTCGACCAGATCCTGAATCTTCGCCAGCGGCAGGCTGTCGGAGAGAATCGCCAGGCTCATGATCGGTGCATCGGCGGGGTTGACCTTGCTGAACACCGGCGGTGTCGGCAAGTCATTGGGCAACAGGCTGGAGGCGACGTTGATCGCCGCCTGCACGTCCTGTTCAGCCACATCGAGATCGGTGGTCAGGTTGAAGCGCAGGGTCAACAGCGAGGCGCCGCCAGAGCTGCTGGAACTCATTTCGGTGAGGCCAGCAATCTGGCCGAACTGGCTTTCCAGCGGTGCAGTCACCGATGAGGTAATGATTTCCGGGCTGGCGCCGGGGTACAGAGTGACCACTTGAATGGTCGGGTAATCGACTTCCGGCAGGGCCGCCACCGGCAATACCCGATAAGCGATCAAGCCGGACAGCAGGATGGCGATCATCAACAGCGTGGTGGCAACCGGGCGCAGCACAAACAGGCGTGACGGGTTCATGCCCCCGCTCCGCTGGCGTTTTTAGTCTCTACAGGTTTGGCGGGGGGCTTGGCGGCGGCTTTGTCGCTATCAGACCCGGCCACCTTTACCTGCATGCCATCACGCAAACGGTCGCCACCTTCAGTCACCACCCGCTCACCGGCCTCCAGCCCCGTGAGCACCTGCAGGCGCTCCTCGGCCGTGACACCGAGGGTCACGGTGCGCATGCTCACCCGATTGTCAGCATCCAGCACATAGACAAACACGCCCTGACTGCCGCGCTGCACGGCGTTGGCGGGGATCACCAACACCTGTGACAAA
>NZ_NKID01000009.1:0-230891 GCF_002256045.1 Pseudomonas sp. PGPPP4 | reverse complement strand
TTGTGTTGCTGATAATCTTGCGACATCAGACTTATCTCACAAGCACCCACACGAATTGCTTGATTCAACTTGTTAAAGAGCAGTTGGTTGCGACCGTGTCGCTAACCGAGGCGCGCATTCTACGCTGCCCTCACATCCTGTCAAGCGTTGATTTGAACTTTTTCGTTTCAACTCAACCACTTGCGCTTGCCTGACCGGTCTAGCCAATCTCGGCAGCGGGAGGCGAATCCTACAGCATCCTCAGACGCTGTCAACCCCTCCGCTTCATTTCGCTGCCACCCTGAGGTGAGAGCCAAATGGCGAAGAATCCGTGGACCCCTCGCCCGACCCAGACCTAAGTGCTTGATTTTCAAGCCGCTTCAGCGTCTGCGCCGGAAGTGGGGCGCATTATAGGGGAGTTTCAGGACAGGTCAACAGGTTATTTCAAGAATCTTTCAGCAGGGATGAAAAAGGCCACCAAAAGGCGAGCTGTCACCTGTGCGAGGTAAGATGCCGGCAGACCATGTTTCGAGGACTGCATGACTTCCATCCTGGCTCGCTATCGACAACAGCTGAGAAACACCCTGGGCGACTGGTTTCCCCGTACCACGCTCTTCCTTAAAGGAGAGCAGGCGCAAAGCGGCCAGAAAAAGGTGCAGCCGACCAAGGCCCGCAAACGGCAGGCCGAGCCCAAAGCCTCGGTCAAGGCGGCGAACAGCGAGCAATCCGTTATACAAGCTACCCCGGCCATCCCCTCCCCCGCCGGCATCTATGGTCCCGCGCTCACCATCAAGCGCTCCCAGGAACAGCGGATGAAGGTACGGGTCGAGCAGGCCGTGGCTCAGGGCATCATCCAGCCACCCTCACCTGAGCAGTGGAAGATGATCCTCGCGCGGGCTCCGGCTACCCGTATCTTCGCGGGGGCCGGCTCGGGCAAGACCACGACGCTGGTGCTGCGAGTGGTGTTCATGCTGTGCCATCTAGACATCCCGCGCGAGCAGCTGACCGTCATCTCCTTCACCAAGGCGTCCTGTGAAGAGTTGCGCGCCCAGCTCAAGCGTGTCCTGGCCTTCTGGGAGGCGCCGCTGGATGACGAGGCGGCACGCGAACTGGTAAGGACCTTTCACTCGGCCCTGGCACAGTTGGCGCGCACCGAACTGAGGGCGACGCAATGGTTCGAGCAGCTGTCCAGCCAATCGAAAGGTGACGACGAACCGGACAACGGCATGCTGGCTGGCGCCAGCCTGAACGAGGCTCAACGGCAGCTCCTGATACAGGCCTACGAGCATAGCTACCGCGAGGACGCCGGCTTTCGGCGTCGGGTCCATCTGTTGCTGGAACTGGCGCCGCCCAATGAGGAGGAGCCACCCGGCGCGCCACCTTTGCAGCCCTTCGTCCTCAATGGCGAACGTCAACCGCAACCGCTGCCCGACCTCTTCTATGGCCAGGCCTCATTCGCCGAGACCCTGGGGTTGCGGGTCGGCTCTATAAAGAGCAGTCAGCTGGAGTGCTCGACGCGGGACCGGATCTTCCTGGAGGCCATGCAGCAATTCTGGCGACACTTCGGCAAGCTGCTGAAGGAACAGCGGCTGATCACCTTCAATACCGCCTTCGCCGTGCTGACGGATCGCCTGGAAAAGAAGCCCAGTCGCGCCCTGATTGCCCGTCTGCAGCCCTTCACCCATTTGCTGATCGATGAATTCCAGGACATCTCGCCGCAGATCGCCCTCTGGCTGCAGCAGGTACAGCGCAGGCTCGCCGAGGAGCAGGCCGCGCCTTCGCTGATGGCCATCGGTGACGACTGGCAATCCATCTACGGCTGGAGAGGCAGCTCGCCGGAGCTGTTCATTCACTTCGACCGCTGGTTTCCAAGCCAGACGCCCAGCCAGACACTGATGCTGGGGACCAACTACCGTTCTTCACCGGACATCGTGACGGACGGCGAACGCATCCTGACGCAGGTACGCCACAAGCAGCCCAAGAAGACCCAGGCCTTTCGCGCGGCGGATGACCAGGGTCATGGGGTCAAGGTCGTACCGCAATTCGATATCGCCCGCCAGTTGGCTGCGTTGCTGAACGAGATCGAGGCGCAACGGACGTATGCCGCGGAACGAGAGCGGCCGGAGCGGTGTGCGGTCATGGTGATGAGTCGCCTGAACGCGCCCTTGAAAGCCATCAACGAGCAGTTGGGACGTCAGCCAGGCGTACGCACCTGCACCATTCACCGAGCCAAGGGCCTGCAGGCCGAGGTGGCGATCGTGCTGGACGATGGCCAGCCCCAGCAGCCCCATCCGCTGCGCAACGCCCTCTATGCGACCAGCGGACACTTCCAACAAAGCTATGACGACGCCATGGCGGACGAGGCGTTGCGCCTGAGCTATGTGGCGGTGACCCGTGGGGTCAGCCGGGTGCTGTGGTACACCCGACAACCACGGGGCGCGGCGGCGATATTGGCGGGTTGAGTCAGGTTACGTAGCGGGCGCTGTGATCTAGCACTGCGGTTGAGCACGGGCGAAAATCGAGCGCCTGTCCGAAACAACAGGTAGGCCTTCTTCACCTAGCCGCGCAGGCCTGCAGCAATAGTCTCGCTCAGCACCTGCAAACGCCGCGACTGCACAGAGCCCTCATCATGATGAGCCTGCAAAAGCAGAAAGCGTGCCGAGGGTAACGCTGGCAAAGCGTCTTCGGCGAGTAGGCGCAGTCCCTGGCCGGTAACGGCGGAAGCATTCAGGCACGCGATGCCAAGCCCTGCCGTCAGTGCAGCCTGCAAACCGGCCACACCGGACGCGATATGGCTGATCACGTAAGGAATACCTGCGGCTTGCAGACGACTGCAAGCCAATCGATGCAGGGAGCAACCTTCCGGCAACAAGGCCAGAGGCACGGGTCGTCCCGGCTGCAGCGGATTTGTATCCGAGCTGCCTACCCAAATTAGTGGTTCCTGGTGAAGAGGATTGATCGTCACCCCGGGTGCAGCTTTGCGGGCGACATCCAGCTTCATAACGATGGCCAGGTCCAGCTCGCCTTCGCGCTGAGCGACCTCAAGCTCGTCACTCCTGCCGATACGGGTACGCAGACGCAGTCCAGGCAGCTGTTGATGCAGGCGTGCCAGCAGGCTCGCCAGATCGACCGGACGAAAATAGTCGGTCACTCCCAGGCAGGCTTCACCTTCAAGAGGGATCCCGTGGAGATCACGCCAAGCCGCATCGGCCATGGCCAATAGCGGCCGGGCATGGGCTAGCAAACGCTCGCCTGCAGCGGTAGGTCTCACGCCGGCCTTGCTGCGAATCAATAGAGTCTGGCCGGCGCGCTCTTCCAGCTTACGCAGTTGTTCGCTGAGAGCTGATTGCGAGAGACAGCGCAGTGGTACCGCCGCCGAAAGGCTACCTGCATCGACAGCCGTAACAAGCGTACGCAATAGATCCAGATCGAAGCCTGACATGAGCATCCATTCCAAAAAACGATGGATAACATTTTATCTTCCTGCTTTTCCGCTGCAACCAGTCTCTTCAGACTGGGGCCACCAACCAACGAGGAAGCAGCCATGCCACATATCGTGCTCCATCTATCCGGCGAGCGAGACGTAGCGCTCGGTCAACGTGCCGCAGCCGTCATCAATGACTTGGTCGCAGAGCATCTGGGCAAGCGCCCGGAGCTGATGGCGACCACCGTTCACTATATAGCTGCTGCGGACTGGTTCCTGGGCGGGGAATCGCTGGCGACGCTCGGCGGCAGTGCCTTTCATCTCGACATCAGCATCACCGACGAGACGAACACAAAGGGCGAAAAGGCGCGTTTCCTTCATGAAGTCCAGGCGGCCATGGTGAAACTCCGGCCCGATCTGCACGAGCTCTGCTATGTGCATCTGATCGACGCGCGGGCGGCTGCCTATGGTTTTGGCGGCCGGAGTCAGGAATGGCGACACCAGCAAGCCGGGGTCTGATTCCGCAGCTGGCCGCCGCCCTTCCCAGAGGCGGCGGTTGGTACCACCGCTACTCGATCACATCGAAGTCCTTGAGATGTTCTTCGGACAGCTCCAAACCCAGGCCAGGCTTGTCGTCGTCGAGTTGCAGGTAGCCGCCGACGGGCTGGGGTTCGCCCTTGAAGACGTAATAGAAGAGTTCGTTGCCTACCTCCACGTCGAATACCGGGAAGAACTCGGCCATGGGCGAGGCGGTGCTGGCCATGGTCAGGTGGTAGTTGTGCATCTGGCCGGCGTGGGGGATGACCGGCACCGACCAGGCTTCGGCCAGGGCGTTGATCTTGCGCGCGGCAGTGATGCCGCCGACGCGGTTGGTGTCGTACTGGATGACGTCCACGGCGCGGCGTTCGAGCAGATCCTTGAAGCCGTAGGAGGTGAATTCGTGCTCGCCGCCGGAGATGGGCATGATGCCCATCTTCTTGAGTTCGACGTAGCCTTCGATGTCATCGGCGATGACCGGCTCTTCCAGCCAGCGCGGTTCGAACTCGGCCAGCTTGGGCAGCATGCGGCGGGCGTATTCCAGGGTCCAGCCCATGTAGCACTCCAGCATGATGTCGACGTCGGGACCGGCCAGTTCACGCAAGGCGCGCACCTGTTCGATGTTACGCCGCATGCCAGCCGGGCCGTCCTTGGGGCCGTAGCCGAATCTCATCTTGAGGGCGTCGAAGCCCTGGTTGAGATAGCCCTGGGCTTCTTCCAGGAACAGATCGAGGTTGTCGTTGGCGTAGAGCTTGGAGGCATAGCAGGGGATCTTTTCCTTGGTGCGGCCGCCCAGCAGCTTGAACACCGGCTTTTCTACCGCCTTGCCCATCAGGTCCCAGAGCGCCAGGTCCACGGCGGAGATGGCGGCCATGCCGATGCCCTTGCGGCCCCAGGCGTGGGTACGGCGATACATCTTCTGCCAGAGGTATTCGTTGTCGAAGGGATCCTGGCCCAGGACGATGGGGGTCAGGTACAGGTCGATGATTTCCTTGGCCACCCGCGGCGCCAGGGCGCAGTTGCCGAGGCCGACCAGGCCGCTGTCGGTTTCGATTTCCACCACCAGCCAGCCGTGGAAGCGGAAGGAGCCCATGGCGTCGCCGCGCTCATAGAGGATGTCGGTGGCGTTGGTGCAGAAGTGCGCCTGTGGCGGGACGACCTTGCCCTTCCATTCGAAGACGCGGGTGCGAACGCTGGTGATTTTCATGGTGAGGTTCCTTTTTCGAGCATGAGTAAGGCCGTCCGGCCCCAGGGGCCGGTTCGGCGGATCCGGGAGGCGCCTGGGCGCCGCGGCAGCTATCAGTGGCGGGACGCGCCCAGGCGGCAGGCGATCTCGAAGGCCTGACGGGTCGCACCGACATTGGCGCGGCCCTGACCGGCGATGTCGAAGGCGGTGCCGTGGGCGGGCGTGGCGATGGGAATGGGCAAGCCGCCCTGCACCGTGACCCCACGGGAGAAGCCCATCAGCTTGATCGCGATCTGGCCCTGGTCGTGGTACATGGTCACCACAGCGTCGAAGGCGCGGGCGTCGCCCTGGACCTTGAGAAAGATGGTGTCCGCGGGATAGGGGCCGTCGGCGGCGATGCCCAGCGCCCTAGCGCGCTCGACGGCCGGGCCGATGAGGTCGATCTCCTCGCGGCCGAAGCTGCCGTTGTCGCCATTGTGCGGATTAAGGCCGCAGACACCGATGCGCGGTCGCGCCAGGCCGCTGCGCTTGAGTTCGTTGTCGATCAGCTGGATGGCTTCGATCACCCGTTCCTGGCTGAGCAAGCCAGGGACATCCTTCAGGGCGACGTGGGAGGTCACCCGCGAGGTCCAGAGATCGTCGAGCACGTTGAATTCGCAAAATGGCCCCTGGTAGCCGAGGTGCTCGGCGAACCAGTGCAATTCGTCGTTGTGGCCCATGCCTGCCAGGTGCAGGGAGGTCTTGTTCAGCGGACCGAAGAGGATGGCGTCGGTGTGCCCCGCCTGAGTCAGGTCGAGGGCGACGGCCAGGGTGTCCAGGCTGTAGCGGCCGCCGACGACACTGGCTTCGCTGCGGGGAAACGCGCCTTCCGCAGCGCCCCGGTAGGGATACAGCAGGGGTACGTCGTCCTGGAAATCGAGCGCGTCCAGGCTATCGATGGGGCGGTAGGGGTATTCGCAACCGGCGATGCGCATGCCGGTGCGGGCCTCCTCCTCGTCGGCGATCAGCACCAGGCGGGCGCGGCTGCGCACCTCGGGATCGGCCAGCAGGCGGGCGATCAGCTCGGGGCCGATGCCGGCCGGATCACCCAGCACCAGGGCCAGGCGGGGAAGCGTGGAATTGCTCATGCGGAAGTCCTCAGGTAGGTGTCCAGGCGAAAGACGTCGGCCACCGGGCGATACAGACGCTGGGCGGTGTCGTGGAAGAGCTGGCGCTGCGCCGTGATGGGCAGGTCGACCACCAGGCGCTTGAAGCCGCCGATGATGGTGTCGTAGCTGCCGCACAGACGGTCGACGGGAAAGTTGCTGGCGAACATGGCGCGTTCCGGGCCGAAGACGGCGATGGCCTCGCGGACGATCCAGGCGTTGTCTTCGGCGCGCCAGGGCTGGCCGGCGAGGCCCAGGCCGGAGATCTTCAGCGCCACGTTGGGCCATTCGGCGAGCCGGGCCAGGGCCGCGCGCCAGGCGGCCAGACCTGTGGCGCTGCGATCGGACGGCAGCCCCGTGTGGTTGAGGATGAGCTGGGTGGCCGGGAAGTCCCGCGCCAGGCGACAGGCTTCGTCGAGATTCCACCAGGGCGTCTGCAGGTCGAAGTGCAGGCCGTGGCGCTGCAGCTCGGCGTAGCCCTGGCGCCAGCGGTCATCGCTCATCAGAGTGCGCTGGCTGCCCACCTCTTCCGGGCGCGCCGGGCCACCGGGCTTGTGTCTGACGCTGCGCACCCGTTCGAAGGCGGCCTGGGCGGCGAGCAGCTCGGCGGCGTCTGCCGCATCCAGCCAGGCCTGGGCGACCACCGCATGGGGCGCGCCATGGCGGCGTGCCAGGTCATGGACGTAGAGGGTCTCGCCCAAGGGATCGCGCGGATCCCACTCGGTCTCGATATAGACGGTCTGGACCACCTCATGACCGGCCGCGTCGGCCAGGTAGTGCTCGGGCAGATAGTCACCCTTGATGGCGCTGTAGTCACCATAGCGGAAGGGGATGGTTTCCGTGCCGGACAGCCAGGGGTGTAGGTTGCGCCGGGGCTCCCAGAAGTGATGATGGGCATCGACGATGGGGCCGTCATAGAGCTCAGCCATGCTGCACCTCCCGCTGGTCCAGGGCGATCAACAGGGTGCCGAGGATGAACAGGCCGGAGCAGAGGGCGAAGAAGCCCAGCACTGCGGGATAGCCACCCAGGTGCTGCAGCAGCAGGCCGACCAGGATGGGCACGGCGATGCCGCCGAGACTGCCGGCCAGGTTCATTACCCCACCGATCAGCCCGACCCGCGCCGGCGCCGCCAGCAGCGCCGGGAAGCTCCAGTAGAGGCTGCCCCACATGAGGAAGAAGGCGGTGAGCGACAGCAGTGCCACGGCGGCATAGGGATCGGTCAGCCGCGGCAGCAGCAGGAAAGCCGCCAGGGCCACCAGGCCGGAGCAGGACAGCAGTCCCTTGGCGGCGAGGCCACGGCGCACGCCCTTGCGCACCAGCAGGTCGCAGAGGAAACCACCGACCAGGGAGCCGGCCGCGCCGCAGAGAAAGATGACGAAGGTCGCGGCGCCGATGCCCTTGATGTCGAAGCCGCGAGCCTGGGCCAGGTAGCTGGGCCCCCAGGTCAGCAGGCCGAAGAAGACCATGGCCCAGCTGGCGCGACCGATGAGGATGCCGGCCAGGGAGCGGCGGGCGATGCCCAGGCCCCGGGCGCCGGCCTTGGCGGCCTGGGCCACCGAAGTGGTGCGACCTTCGTTGATGCGCGCCAGCTCGGCGGCATTGACCCCGGGGTGGGCGGCCGGGTCGTCCCGGAGATAGCGCCAGGCGAGCCAGGCCATGGCCAGGGTGGCGATACCGGCGATGAAGAAGGCGGTACGCCAGGAGCCGAAGACGGCGATCAGGTAGGCGATGAGCAGTCCGCCCAGGGCCACGCCCAGCGGTCCGCCGCAGTCCATCAGCACCGCGCCACGGCCGCGCTCGCTGGAAGCCAGCCAGAGGGAATTGAGCTTGCCACCGGCCGGGAACAGAGGCGCCTCGGCGGCGCCCAGGGCGACCCGGGCGAAGATCAGCGACAGCCCGCCGGTGGCGAAGGCGGCGAGGGTCTGGAAGACGCCCCAGAGGCCAGTGGACCAGCCGATGACGCGGCGCGGGCCGTAGCGGTCGATCAGCCAGCCGCCGGGAATCTGCAGGAGCGCATAGGCCCAGAAGAAGCTGCTGAGAATCAGCCCCTGGGTGGCCGGCGTCAGCTGGAATTCGCGGGCGATGGTAGGCATGGCGATGGACAGCGACACGCGGTCCACCAGGTTGATGACCGTAAGGCCGAAGATGATGGCGAAGATGCGCCAGCGGACGCGGGAAGCCTGGAGCGCCGTGGGCACGGCGGCTTCGCCGAGGCGTGAGGAACGGGACGTCGAGAGCATGGCATGGACCCCTGGGATTCTTGTTATGGGTGCTCAGCTGCCGGCTGGCGAGGTCGACTATCAGCCGGGGGGGCGATAACCGTCTAATCAAATCTGCGCATAGGTGTATAGCCGCAGGATATAGGTCGGTTTTCGCTCGTCGCTACAGCCCTTTTGCCGTACGGAGTCAGATGAAGAGCAGCGCCAGGCATAACCCCAGGCTATAGGTGCATGCCATCTTTTGACTGGTCAGGATCGCCGGGTGCTGCGCACACTCGGCCCACCCAAAACAACGACAAGAAAGAGGTATCCCCATGCGCAGCACTTCCCTGCTCGCCGCCCTCCCCCTGTGCCTGGCCGCTGTGGTGGCTCCCGTCGCCGAGGCTGCCTGGCAACCCGAGGGCAAGGTGGAGATCGTGGTCGCCGGTGGTCCCGGTGGCGGCACCGACCAGCTCGGCCGACTGATCCAGTCGATCATCACCCAGCACAGGCTGCTCGACGCCAGCACCGTGGTGATGAACAAGGGTGGCGGCAACGGCGCCGAGGCCTTCCTGGAGATGAAGATGGCCAAGGGCGAGGCGGACAAGCTGGTCATCGCCACCAACAACGTCTATCTGCTGCCGCTGACCGCCAAGCTCGGCTACCAGCTCGCCGATCTCACCCCGGTGGCGGCCATCGCCGAGGATGACTTCATCCTCTGGAGCTACGCCGACGCGCCCTGGAAGGACGCGCGGGGCTACCTCGACGCCATCAAGCAGGATCCGGCCGGCAAGCGCATGGGTGGCAGCCAGTCCAAGGACGTCGACCAGACCCTGACCCTGCTGCTCAATCGCACCGAGGGCACCAAGCTCACCTACATTCCCTTCAAGAGTGGCAGCGAGGCGGCGACCCAGCTGGCCGGCAAGCACATCACTTCCAACGTCAACAACCCCAGCGAGAGCCTGAGCCAGTGGCGCGGCGGCCAGGTGGTGCCGCTGTGCGTGTTCAGCCAGGCGCGCATGACCTATACCGCCAAGGTCACCGAGACCCAGGCCTGGTCCGACGTGCCCACCTGCAAGGAGCAGGGGCTGGGCATCGACCAATACCGTTTCCCGCGCACCGTGCTCTTGCCGGGCGGGGTCAGCGAGGAACAACGGGCCTTCTATGTGGAACTGCTGCGCAAGGTCAGCCAGACGCCGGAGTTCAAGGCGTACATCGAGCGCAATGCGCTGGTGCCCACCTTCCTTGAAGGCCAGGCGCTGCAGGACTACATCGCCCAGGACACCGCCCGGGTCACCCCGGTGTTCGAGGACGCGGGCTGGCTCAAGCGCTGATCGGCGCACCGACACAGGAGAGACGGCCATGGCCGGAGATTCTCTGATCACCACCCGCTGGGTGGAACTGGGGTTGGCGGCCTTTACCGCTGGCCTTGGCGGCATCGTGATGGTGGGCAGCCTGGAACAGGGTATCGGCTGGGGCGATGCCGGCCCAGAGCCGGGCTACTTCCCCTTCTACATCGGCCTGCTGCTGACCCTGGCCAGTCTGGCCACGGCGCTGCAGACCCTGTGGCGCTGGCAGGCGCTGCGCACCAGCTTCGTCGAACGCGCCGCCTTCGGCCAGGTGCTGCGGGTATTCCTGCCGATGCTGGCCTTCGTCGTCGCCCTGCCCCTGCTGGGCCTCTATCTGACGGCCTTCCTGTTCATCGCCTGGTTCATGGCGCGGGATCGCCAGCGACAAAGGCGCTATGGCGCCTGGCAGATCCTCGCCACCGCCGGCGGCGTGAGCCTGGCCAGCTATCTGATCTTCGCCCTCTGGTTCAAGGTGCCGCTGGATGCCGGCCCCCTGGCCGACCTCGCCCGCCTGCTGAGGAGCCTGCCATGAGCGAATTCGATTCCCTGATGCACGGGATGAGCCTGATCCTGTCCTTCCATCACCTCGCCCTGATGGTGATCGGCGTGCTGCTCGGCATCCTGGTCGGGGTGCTGCCCGGCCTGGGCGCGCCCAATGGCGTCGCCCTGCTGCTGCCGCTGACCTTCACCATGAGTCCGACCTCGGCCATCATCCTGCTCTCCTGCATGTACTGGGGCGCGCTGTTCGGCGGCTCCATCACCTCCATCCTGTTCAACATCCCCGGCGAACCCTCGTCGGTGGCCACCACTTTCGACGGCTATCCGCTGGCGCGCCAGGGTCGTGCCGGCGAAGCCCTGACCGCGGCCTTCACCTCGGCGCTGCTGGGCGCCCTGGTCGGGGTGCTGCTGCTGACCTTCCTCTCCAGCCGCATCGCCGCCTTCGCCATGGAATTCAGCTCGCCGGAGTTCTTCGCCGTCTACCTGCTGGCCTTCTGCACCTTCATCGGCATGAGCAAGAATCCACCGCTGAAAACGGTGGCCGCCATGATGATCGGCTTCGCCATGGCGGCGGTGGGCATGGATACGGTGTCCGGCAATCTGCGCCTGACCTTCGACCAGCCGGCCCTGCTCTCGGGCATCAGCTTCGAGGTGGCGGTGATCGGCCTGTTCGGCATCGGCGAGATCCTCTGCACCGTGGAGGAAGGCCTGGTCTTTCGTGGCGAGCAGGCGCGCATCACCCTGCGCACCGTGCTCGGCACCTGGAAGCAACTGCCGCGCTACTGGCTGACCTGGCTGCGCAGCGCCCTGGTCGGTTGCTGGATGGGCGTGACGCCCGGTGGCCCTACCGCCGCCTCCTTCATGAGCTACAGCCTGGCGCGGCGCTTTTCGAAGAACCGCGAGGGCTTCGGCAAGGGCGAACTGGAAGGGGTGATCGCGCCGGAGACCGCCGACCACAGCGCCGGCACCAGTGCCCTGCTGCCGATGCTGACCCTGGGCATTCCCGGCTCCGCCACCGCCGCGGTGATGCTCGGTGGCCTGATGATCTGGGGCCTGCATCCGGGGCCGACCCTGTTCGCCGAACAGCACGACTTCGTCTGGAGTCTGATCGCCAGCATGTACCTGGGCAACGTGGTCAGCCTGATCGTGGTGCTGGCGACGGTGCCGCTGTTCGCCGCCATCCTGCGCATCCCGTTCTGCATCATCGCGCCGATCATCTTTACCGTCTGCGTGATTGGCGCCTACTCGGTGCACAACAGCCTGTTCGACGTCTGGCTGATGCTCGGCTTCGGCATCCTCGGCTATGCCTTCAAGAAGCTCGGCTATCCCATCGCCCCCTTGGTGCTGGCGGCGGTGCTGGGCGACAAGGCCGAAGACGCCTTCCGCCAATCGATGCTGTTCTCCGATGGCCAGCTGGGCATCTTCTGGTCCAACCCGCTGGTGGGCAGTCTGACCACCGCGGCGTTGCTGATGCTCTGCTGGCCGTTGCTCGCGCGGTGCCTGCAGGCGCTGCGCCTGGGCCAGCCGCGGGCCAAGGTACGGCCGTCGTGAACGCCCCGGCCTGGCGCGGACGCACCCCACCGACGCCAGGCCCGGGCTCATGCGCTACCCTAGCCGGCTCCCCTGCCCCAAGGTCCGCCAGCATGACGCGCATTCCTGATGCCCATACCATCCACAGCCGTCTGCGCCTGCGCCAGTTGCGGCTGGTGCTGGCACTGGCGGAATTCGGCTCGCTGCGCCGCGCCGCCGACGACATCGGCATGACCCAGCCGGCCGCCACCAAGATGCTGCACGAGATCGAGAGTCTGCTTGGCGTGGGGCTGTTCGAGCGGCTGCCGCGCGGCATGCGCGCCACGGCCTTTGGCGACACGGTGATCTACTACGCGCGGATGGTGTTCGCCGAACTCTCGGGCATGCGCGAGGAGCTGGTCGCGCTGGAATCGGGCAATCTGGGCCGGGTTGCGGTGGGCGCCATCCCGGCGCTGGCCTCGGGCCTGCTGACCCGCACCATCGCCACCCTAAAGCAGAGCCATCCGCGGCTGTCCATGTCCATCCAGGTGGATACCAGCGACGTGCTGGTCCAGGCGCTGCTGCAGGATCAGCTCGACGTGGTTCTGGGGCGCATCCCTACCGGCGCCCGCGCCGAAGAGTTGCTGTTCGACAGCCTTGGCGAAGAGGTGCTCTGCGTGATCGCCGGCGCCCAGAATCCCCTGGCCCAGGCCACCCACCTCACCTGGGGCGAATTGCAGGAGCACACCTGGGTGCTGCAACAGCACCCGAGCCCGATGAGAGCCATCATCAACCAGGCCTTTCACGATGCCCGGGTCGACATCCCCGGCAGCATCGTCGAGACCACCTCCATCATGACCCTGCTGGCGCTGCTGCAGCAGACCGACATGCTCGGGGTGACCCCACTGTCGGTGGTCAACGACTATCCCGGTCGCCACCTGCTGGCGGTGCTGCCCATCGCCTTCGAGCCTCGGCTGCCGCCCTATGGGCTGATCCGCCGCCGGCATCGGGTGCAATCGTCGGCCATGCAGACCTTCATGGCCACGGTGCGCAGCGAACATGGCAGGTTGCGCCAGGACGACGCCTAAGTGAACGGCGACCGGACTGGTCGCTGATCGCCCAAAAACCGGTGGCAGACGCTTCGCTTGGCCCACCCCTTGCAGAAACCTACTCAAAGCCGACAGCGATCGGCCAAGAACGAGCTCTGCTGCCCTTGCACTATCCACTGACTGCAGCCGTTATCCGCTGACTGCAGTTCGCCGGAAACAAAAGGGTGCGCGGGGCCACGCCTGTGTGCAAGGAGGTAACAATGACCCAAGACGTCACGCCCTCCGAAAGCGGAGAACGCTTTCGCCAGACCCGGTTGTTCTGTTCGAGCAGCCTGCAATTCCTGGTCGCCGACCGGGAGGCGGCCTGCCAGGGTGTCAGCAAGGTCTTCAAGCCCCATGATCTGAAACCGGTGCAGCGCGGCGAGGTGGTCAGCGCCAGTCTGCACCACGTCAGCCGCGGGCGACTGTCGCTCAATCGCCTGGAATACGGCACCGATGTCGATATCGATCCCCAGTGCCTGCAGGACTTCTACCTGATCCAGATCCCGCTGACCGGAGGCGCCGACATCCATTGCGGTGCGGTGGATTTCCAGTCTTCACCGCAGGTGGCGACGCTGTTGTCACCCGAGTTGCCGGTGCGCATGAGATGGTACGCCGGCGCCGCCCAACTGGTGCTGCGCCTGGAGCGCGCCGACCTGGAGCATCACTGCGCCCAGCACCTGCCCCAGCAAGGGCGTCTGCCGCAATTCGATCCGCGGCTGGATCTGCGCCAACCCGGCGGCAGCTACTTCCTGCAATTGCTCGGGCTGCTCATGGACGGCCTGGCCGATCCGGCGCATCCGATTCACCAGCCGCTGGTGCTCAAGCAATTCGAATCGTCCTTGCTCAATGCGCTGCTCTATGGCCAGCCGCACTCCCTGCACGGCCAGCTGGAAGGCACCCGCGAGCGCAATGTCTCGCCCTACTTCATCAAACGCATCGAGGCCTATATCGCCGAGCACCTGCACGAGCCGCTTAGCGTCGAGACCCTGGCCGAGCACGGCGGTGTCAGCGTGCGTACGCTGTTCGCCGGCTTCCGCACCTATCGCGGCACCACCCCCATGCACTATCTGCGCGACCTGCGTTTGGAGCGGGTCAACGAAGAACTACGCAGTGGTCGGGTGGAGTCGGTGACGGACACCGCCTACAAATGGGGCTTCGCCCATCTGGGTCGCTTCGCCCAGGAATACAAACGGCGCTACGGCGAGTCCCCCTCCGAGACCCGCCGCTTCCGCGGTGCACTCTCCAGCTAGTCGAGACGTCGTCCCGCCAGAGTCTGGGACGGCGTTTCGCCGAAGGCCTGGCGGTAGTCACTGGCGAAACGGCCCAGATGCTCGAAGCCCCAATCCAGGGCGATGCGCGAGACGCTGGCACCCTCACGACGCGCCAGCAGCAGTCGGCGCACCTCCTCCAACCGCACGCGCTTGAGGTAGGCCATGGGCGGCTGACCGTGATAGCGACGAAAGCTGGCGTAGAGTTTGGCGCGCGATACGCCGGCGATGCACTCCAATTGCTCCAGCGAGGGATTTTCCCGGGCGTTGGCCTGCAGATAACGCCGCGCCCTGAGCAGGAACTCGGGATAGCCGCTCTCGGATCCTTCCATCAGCAATGCAGAGTAGTTGTGCGGCTGCGCCAGGAGCAGGCCCTTGAGCAGCAGCATCTCCAGATCGTTGGCCAGGGCTGGCTGACCATAGAGCGCCTGGACACCGCTCCAGCCTTCCAGCAGCTGGCGAATCCCCTGCCACCAGGCGGCCACGGCTGGCCGTGCCAACTCCATTTCACCGGCAAAGCTCAGCGGCTCCGCCAGCGGGCGGCCCAGGAGCGTCTCGGCCACCTCCTGCAAGGCTTCGCGGCGGATCACCACCTGCAGTTTCAGGCAGTCGGCAGCCATATCCAGCCGCTGCCATTCATGGGGTGAGACCACCACCCCGCATTGGCTGTCGGAACGGATGCGGGCGCCGCGACTGGCCAGGGACTGCTGCCCCTGCAGCGGCAGGCTGAGGCTGTAGGCGTCCAGCGCCTCGATGCCGATCTGCACCGCCGCGCCGTAGCCGATGCGCCCGAGCACGGTGGATCGCCCTGGCAGCCGCACACCCTGGTGATGAAAGCTCAGCTCGGCGCCGCTGCGGGCGTCCAGCCGATGCGGACCACAGACCGCACTCATCCAACGGCAGGCTTCGGAAACCTGGCCGCTGTGTGCCTGTACCTCGAAATCTGCCTGCTGCATGGTCGCGCTCCTGGTTGACGTCTCCATGCTGCACGCCGCGTGCCGCTACCGCTATCCGCAGAATGCAGGCCAGTCCGGCCAGCGAAAAAAACCGGCTAGTGATAGCGCAAAAAGCGGCTAGAGGGGTTCGGGTGGCGGGGCTTCAATCGGGGCGAGTCTCACCCTAGAGGACACCCCTGATGAGCACCCGCAGCATTGCCCAATGGCAGGAGTACATCCAAGGTTGCCTGGACTTCCGTCCGGCTGACGGCGTCTATCGCATCGCCCGCGACCTCTTCACCGAACCCGAGCTGTTCGAGCTGGAAATGGAGCTGATCTTCGAGAAGGTCTGGATCTATGCCTGCCACGAAAGTGAGATCGCCAAGCCCCACGACTTCGTGACGATGCGCGCCGGACGCCAGCCGCTGATCATCACCCGCGACGCCAATGGCGAGCTGCACGCGCTGATCAACGCCTGCCAGCACCGCGGCGCTACCCTCACCCGCGTCGCCCGCGGCAACCAGTCCACCTTCACCTGCCCCTTCCACGCCTGGTGCTACAAAAGCGACGGCCGCCTGGTGAAGGTCAAGGCGCCGGGTGAGTATCCCGATGGCTTCGACAAGGCCACCCGCGGCCTGAAGAAGGCGCGCATCCAGAGCTACAAGGGCTTCGTCTTCGTCAGCCTCGACACCCTGGGCAGCGATTCGCTGGAGGACTACCTTGGCGATGCCAAGGTCTTCTTCGACATGATGGTGGCCCAGTCACCCACCGGCGAGCTGGAGATCCTGCCGGGCAAGTCCACCTACAGCTACGACGGCAACTGGAAGCTGCAGAACGAGAACGGCCTCGACGGTTATCACGTCAGTACGGTGCACTACAACTACGTCTCCACCGTGCGGCACCGCCAGCAGGTCAATGCCGAGAAAGGCGGTGCCAGCAGTACCCTGGACTACAGCAAGCTCGGCGCCGGCGATGCCGAGACCGACGATGGCTGGTTCTCCTTCAAGAATGGCCACAGCCTGCTGTTCAGCGACATGCCCAACCCCACGGTGCGCCCCGGCTACGCCAGCGTGATGCCGCGCCTGGTCGAGGAATACGGCCAGGCCCGCGCCGAGTGGATGATGCATCGCCTGCGCAACCTCAACATCTACCCCAGCCTGTTCTTCATGGACCAGATCAGCTCCCAGCTGCGCATCGTGCGGCCGGTGGCCTGGAACAAGACCGAGATCATCAGCCAGTGCATCGGCGTCAAGGGCGAGGCGCCCGCCGACCGCACCAACCGCATCCGCCAGTTCGAAGACTTCTTCAACGTCTCCGGCATGGGCACGCCCGACGACCTGGTGGAATTCCGCGAAGCCCAGCGCGGCTTCCAGGCGCGCCTGGAGCGCTGGAACGACATCTCCCGCGGCCAGCATCGCTGGGCTACCGGCCCGACCGTGAACAGCGAGGCCCTGGGCATCCAGCCGGTGCTCACCGGCACCGAGTTCACCCATGAAGGCCTCTATGTGAATCAGCATGGTGCCTGGCAGCGCTTCCTGCTCGATGGCCTGGCCACCAAAGCCCTGCAACCGACGGAGGTGTCGGCATGAACCCTGATCTGCAATACGCTGTGGAACAATTCCTCTATCGCCAGGCCGCGCTCTGCGATGCCCAGGACTGGGACGCCTATCTGGCGCTGTTCGAGGCCGACAGCGTCTTCCACCTGCCGCAATGGATCAGCGAGCACGAGTACGTGACCGACCCCACCCAGGGCCTCTCCTATATCTACTACGCCGACCGCTCCGGCCTGGAGGACCGGGTGTTCCGCCTGCGCACCGGCAAGTCGGCCGCCTCCACGCCACTGCCGCGCACCCTGCACCAGATCAGCAATGTGCGCGTCGCCCGGGCTGACGACGGTCTGCTGGAGGTACGCGCCGGTTGGCTGACGCTCTATTCCCGCCACGGGGTATCCGAGCAGTTCTACGGCCAGGTGACCTATCACCTGCGCGAGGTGGACGGCGACTTCCGCATCGCCCGCAAGCAGGTGCTGCTGCTCAACGACGTCATCAACTCCGTGCTCGACTTCTACCACCTCTGAGGCCACCGCCATGAGCCACAATGTCGCTCTGAGCTTTGCCGACGGCAAGACGCTGTTCATCGCGGTGAAGCCCAACGAACTGCTGCTGGACGCCGCCCTGCGCCAGGGCATCAGCCTGCCGCTGGACTGCCGCGAAGGCGTCTGCGGCACCTGCCAGGGGCGCTGCGAAGCTGGCGCCTACAGTCAGGATTACGTCGACGAGGAAGCCCTCAGCGAGCGGGACCTGGCGCAGCGCAAGATGCTCGCCTGCCAGACTCGGGTGACCTCCGATGCCGCCTTCTACTTCGACCACGATTCCAGCCTCTGCCACGCCGAAGAACCCGAGCGCATCAGCGCCCAGGTGACCTCGGTAGAGCTGGTCTCGGCCACCACCGCCATTCTGCACCTGGATGCCAGTGCCGCGCCGCGCCCGCTGCAATACCTGCCGGGCCAGTATGCGCGGCTGCGTATCCCCGGTACCGATGACTGGCGCGCCTACTCCTTCGCCAACCGACCCAATGCGCAGAACCAGCTGCAATTTCTCATCCGCCTGCTACCGGACGGGGTGATGAGCAACTTCCTGCGCGAGCGCTGCCAGCCAGGTTTAACACTGGAGCTGGAGGCCCCGCTAGGCAGTTTCTATCTACGTCAGGTGGAGCGGCCGCTGGTGCTGGTGGCAGGTGGTACGGGGCTGTCGGCCTTTCTGGGCATGCTCGACGAGATGGCCGAGAAAGGCGGCTGCGGCCAGCCGGTGCGCCTGTTCTATGGCGTCACCCAGGAGCAGGATCTCTGCGAGGGCGCCCGCCTGGAGGCCTATCGCGCGCGCATCGCCGACTTCGACTACCAACCGGTGGTCAGCCAGCCGAGCCCGACCTGGCAGGGCCTGAGCGGCTACATCCCCGAGCACTTCGACCGGCGCTTCCTCACCGACCAGGCCTGCGACCTCTATCTCTGTGGCCCGCCGCCCATGGTGGAAGCGGTCAAGACCTGGCTCGACCAGCAGGGGTTGGGCGAGGAGACGCGGCTGTATAGCGAGAAATTCCTGCAGAGTGCGTCTACGCGCTGAGGCTGACTTTCATGCCCCATTACGAAGCCCGACAGCACGCCTGTCGGGCTTCGTGCTTTGGTAGGTTGGGTTGAGACAGCTTTACCGTCGAAGCCCAACAACCCCATCTTCCAGCAACACCAAACGGTATCCACCGCTTGGCCTGGATCGCCTGGTGGACTTCTCTGTTGGGCTTCCCGACGCTCAACCCCACCTACACCTCAACCCAGACGTAGGTTGGGCTGAGACAGCTCCACTGTCGAAGCCCAACAGCCCTTCACTTTCGGCGGCATCAATCAATCTCCACGGTGATGGCTTAAGTTTGATCAGGATCTTACCGGGACTGAGGGAGACGAACGCCTGCTCGAATAGCCCCCTCTCCCCCTGGAAGAGGGTTGAGGTGAGGGTACGCATCACAGCGGATTCCCAGTGGAAAAGGCCGCGCCGTTTTCCACGCTACGGTATCGCGAGTTCTACAGCGTCGAGAGCGGTCGCAACGGTGGACCACATGGCCAACCCCAGCCACCGTTACCACCCAGCGTCGTCTATTGCTAGGTCTGGATCGCCCGGAATCGCGCTTTGTTGGGCTTCGCTGCGCTCAACCCAACCTACCCGGAATCCCCTCGACCAAACGCCAGGCAAAAAAAAGCCTGCCATCCTCGGCAGGCTTGGAAGTGGACGAAGGGAGCTGAACTCCGTCCGGTCAGAAGTGGTGGATGTAGCGCACCTGCAGCCGACTGCCTTCGGGACGATTCTTCGCGTCCTGCTCGAAGTAGGCGTTGGCCACCAGGTGATCGTTCTTGGAAAAGCTGTACATGCCGCCCGGCCCGATGGCCCAGACCTGTTCGCGCCGGCCGGACACGTCATGGCCGTCGATCTGGGTGTCGGTGATCTGCTTGAGCCAGTAGCCGTTGAGGCCCAGGCGCAGTTGCGGGGTGACCGCGTATTCGGTGGCGAAGTTGGCGTGCAGCGCCTGCCCGGCCTGGATGTCGGAGACGTCGCCGAAGGCGTAGTTCGGCTTGTCGTTCTTGAAGTTGTAGAGGTAGTGGGCACGCACCGAGGCGGTCCAGTTGGGGGTGAACCAGTAGGTGCCCGCCCAGTAGGGATTGAACGACCAGGCGTGGTTGCCGGGATTGATGTCCTTGTCGCGGTCGTATTCACCGGTGGGGATATTCACCTGCAATTCGACGCGCTGGACGAAGCGCGGCCCGTTCGGTCCCATCACCGGATCGAACTGGATGAACGGCCCCACCAGCAGATCACCCATGCCGCCCTGGTCCTTGAGGGCCGCGTTGTTCGAGCCATCGTCGACCTTCATCCGCGTCACCACCGGCAACACCAGGTTCAAGCCGAGGTTGCCGCTGCCCAGGCGCAGGTCCGACACGTAGCTGAGCTGGGTCACCGAGACCTGGTAGTCCAGCTCGGTCTTGGGCAGCCCCAGCTTGTCACCGTTGCGATCCACCAGCCGATCGCTGCTGTAGTTCTGGAAATACTGCTGCAGGTACCAGCCATTGCCGGCGGGCAGGCCGCCGTCGAGAAAGCTGGTGAGGCCGAGGTTGACCACCGGCAGGTCATAGGCCTGGGTGGTTCCGGCGACCAGGGCACCGGCGAGGGAAAGATAGCGAATCCGGGTCATGCAAGGCTCCTTGAATACGGCTGTTCGTGCTCGCGAAAGGCAGATTCGAAAGGGCAGCGCCCGCCGATCGAGTGACATCGCCGGGCGCTGCCAGGGCTCAGGCGCTTAGCGCCGGATGCGCGCTGGCGACCCGGTACTGGCCGGCGTGGAAGACCAGCGGTTCGCCGCCGCTGTGTCGGTAGTGTTCGATTTCACCGAGGAAGATCAGGTGGTCGCCGCCCTCGTACTGCACGTGGTTGCGGCAGATCAGCGTCGCCACAGCCTCTTCCAGCAGCGGCACCCCGGCAGTGCCCTCGACGTGAGCGATGCCGGCGAACTTGTCCTCCGCTCGCCGCGCGAAGTGGCCGGAAAGCTGGTGCTGGTCGCTGCCCAGCACGTGGATGGCGAAGTGGCTGGCAGCGAGAAAGTCCGGCAGGCTCGGCGCCTGGCGCGCCAGACTCCAGAGCACCAGCGGCGGCTCCAGGGACACCGAGGAGAAGGAGTTGGCGGTCATGCCCACCTTGCGGCCGTCACGGCCGCGGGTGGTGATTACCGTGACGCCGGTGGCGAATTGCCCCAGCAGGTTGCGCAGCGCCCGCGGATTGGCCGGGTCGGCGGCGATGAGATCAAGAGCATCGATGGTCATGAAGGGCTCCTCAGGCAGCCTGGTTCAGGTGTTCACGCAGGAAGCCCTGGCAGGCCTCGGCTTCGAACCACCAGGGGGCGAAACGACGGGGATCGTCAAAGGCGTTGACGATGCGCGAGGCGATGGCGGGAGACTGGCTGGCGGCGCCGAGCAGATCGAGAATGTGCGGCGGCGGCGGGGTCAGCAGGCTGTTGGTCCACTTCACCACCTGGCCGGCATAGTCCCAGTAGCGCTCGAAGGTCTGGTGCATCCACTCCGGGGTGAAGGCGGCATCGCCCTGGGCGAGGATGGCGTCCAGATAGACCTTGCTGCACTTGGCGGCGTTGTTGGAACCCTGGCCGGTGATGGGATCGTTGACCACCAGCGCATCGGCCATGCCGAACACCGGCAGGCCCGAGGGCAGCCGCAGCACCGGCTTGCGCACCATGGGGGTGAAGCGCCCGGCCAGCACGCCGCCGGCGTCGGTCAGTTCCAGATTCTGGCAGCGCTCGGCTTCCCAGGGCGCGAAGCGGCGGACGATCTCCAAGCTGCGCTCCAGGTGCTGCTCCGGCGAGGTGACGTCCTGCCAGCAATCCATCGGGCCGCCGGGCACGCCTTCGAACACCATGATCTCGCAGGGTCCGCTCAAGGTTAGGGCCGGGAAAACGAAGTATTCGCCCACGCCGGGGATCAGATTGAAGGCCACCCGCGAATAGGGCGACATGGGCCGCATGCCCTTCACGTAGGTCAGCGCCAGGGCCCGCTGGGGCTGCTGGAACACGGTTCGCTCGGTGTCGCGGGGAAAGAGGTTGACCACCTCGCCCTTGCCTGCGGCGAGCAGGGTCAGGTCATGGCTGGCGGCCAGCTGCTCCAGTTCAGGCAAGCCGACGTCCTGGATCACCAGTTCGCCGCCGCGGCGCTCGAACTCGTCCATCCACGCCGGCATCTTCAGGCGCTGGTCAACCGCCTGGGCATAGCGCTCCAGGCGGGCACTCCACTGGAACGCCGGGCGCTCGGGATTGACCGGATCGGGCACGGCCAGGCCGATGCCCTCCACCGCCGGGCACTGATCCTCCCAGAAATTCAGACCCAGGTCGCGCTCGGTCTGCAGCGAGGTGTTGAACATGCACTGGCTGGACATCACCTTGCCGCCGCGCACCTGTTCGCCGGTGCGGTTGGTGGTGAGGGTGACGTGATAACCCTGGGCGAGCAGACCCAGGCCCAGTTGCAGGCCGGCCTGGCCGGCCCCGACGATGGCGATACGACGCATGGAGGTTCTCCGGGGAGTCGAGTTGCGGGTGGGGGTGAAGCCGTTGAACAGACGCCAGAAGGGGTTGTGCATGGCATCACTCCCGTTCGGCGAGGCGTGGAATGGCCGGCTGGTTGCGCTCCGGTCCCATGACCGAGTAACCGCCGTCCACGGCATAGTCGGCGCCGGTGACGAAACTCGCCGCCGACGACAGCAGGAAGGCGACCACCTGGGCCACCTCGGCCGGCTCGCCGAGGCGGCCGAGCAGATGGAAGTCGGCGGCGACGCGGTCGGCATGGACCCGATCGCCACCGCTGACCTCGGCGATCACCCGCGACCAGGTCCAGCCCGGCGATACCGAATTGACGCGAATGCCGTCCGGTGCCAGGTCCAGGGCCATGCAGCGGGTCAGCTGCTTGAGCGCCGCCTTGGACACTGGATAGAGCCAGCGCCCGGTCTGGGCACAGCCGGCGGAGATGGAGGTAAAGTTGACCACCGCCCCGCCCCGCGCCTTGAGATCCGCGTGCAGCGCCTGGGCCAGCATCACCGCCGACACCAGGTTGACGTCCAGCGCCTTGAGCCAGTCGCCGCGTAGGGAAGCCAGGCCATCGTCGAGATAGGTACAGGCCAGGTTGACCAGGCAGTCCACCGCGCCGAAGCGTTCGCGGATCGCCGCCACCGCGAGTGCCAGGGCCGCATCATCGGTCAGGTCCACGGTCTGGAAAAAGGCCGCCTCGCCGAGCAACTCGGCACCGGCACTGCCCTTTGGGTCGATGTCCAACAGCGCCACCCGGGCGCCAGCTGCCACCAGCACCTCGGCCACCGCCTGACCGATCAGGGTGGCGCTGCCACTGATGACCGCCACCTTGCCATCGAGGGAATGCAGACTCATGACCCTACTCCTCGATGGACTTGCCGGCGCTGGACGCCCAGCTCGGCATCAGGGTGTTGGACGGCAGCGTCTCGTCGAGCAGCTTGTGCGCGGTCTCGGCACCGGCCACCGGCAGGCCCTGGGGATCGAGCAGACCGATCTGCACCAGCACGCTGGCCTGGTCCCAGTAGATGTGCTCGTGATAGAGCTTGGGTCCGCGAAACTTCACCACCCCCAGCATGGGGATCTCGACCTGGCGACCGGTGGGCGCCACCCCGGGCAACATCCAGTCGATGGCCTCGTCATGGGTGAAGCTCATGACGAACTCGTCGACGATCTGCGAGGCGCCCACGGTGCGCGAGAGCGGCGTGAGCTTCATGTCCTTGGGGTTGCCATGCACGAAGTGGTAGCGATAGAAGCGCGCCAGCTCGCGATAGCCGACGCCGCCAGTCATGGTCGGAATGTGATTGACGTAGGGCTCGGGCACCATGGTGCCCATGGTCGCCGGCACGTCACGGGTATCGAATTCGTGGCGGATGTGTTCTTCCCACAGCGCCGAGAGGTTGTAGTCCGGGCCGATGGTGCGGCGCAGCGCGGCGATGGTACGCTCGTGGGCCAGCAGCGCGGCGGGCTTGTCGTAGTGGTGGCCGGCAGGCCGGGCGAAGGCATGGTCGACGCCCGGATAGACATAGCCTTCCGTGGCCGGCACCGTGGCCAGGGCGGCGAGGATGGCCTCCCGCGCCGGTGCCGGACAGAACTGGTCGGCTTCGGCGAAGTGCAGCACCAGCCGGCCGCGCAGTCCTTCCAGCTCCCCCAGGGCCTTTTCGATACCGACGCCGTAGTAGCCGACGGCGCAGGCCACCTGGGGCAGTCGACAGGCCGCCAGATAGGCCAGCTTGCCACCCAGGCAGTAGCCCACTACGCCGAGGCCGGCGTCGCTCACTTCGGGGCGGCTACGCAGATGGTCGAGGGCGGCGCCGATGTCCAGCACCCCCAGTCCCTCGTCGAAGGCCTGGTAATGGCCGAAGGCCTTTTCGAAATCCTCGGGGGTGTAGCCCAGCTCGATGCGCGGCGCCTGGCGCCAGTAGAGGTCGGGCACCAGCACGCTGTAGCCCTCTTCGGCCAGCTGATCGGCCACGGCGCGCATGGCAGCATTGACGCCGAAGATCTCCTGGCACAGGACGATGCCCGGACCGCGGCCATCGATGGAGGGCACGAAGTAGGCGTCGAAGGCGCCGGACGGCGCAGGTACGTGGATATAGGATCCGGTCATCACAAGAGACTCCAGGTTGCTCAGGTCTGGAATCATCTTCGGCGCGGTGCGCGCTGCGGGGCTGTCCGCAGACTGCCGCGACCATCCCCTTGGCGCAGCTAATTACTGGACGTCCCGCTCGCCCGTTGCCGCCATATCCGCGTTCAGGCCAGGTGATGCCGGGGCTTCAGGCCTGTTGCGCCGTCGTTTCCTGCACCAGCGCCAGGCAGTGCGCCAGCAGTGGCGAACGATCGCCAGCGCGATAGCTGATGACGATGGGCGAGACCGCCTGGGTATCGCTCAGGGAGACGTAGTCAATGTCGTCGCGGTGCAGCCGGCGCACCGAGGCCGGCACCAGGGTGATCCCCAGTCCGGCCGCCACCAGGCCGATGGCCGTCTGCAATTCGTTGGCCCACTGCGCCACGCGGATGTTCACTCCTTCGCGAGCGAACAGCGCCAGCACGTGGTCGGCATAACTGGGTCGTGGCGCGGAGGGATAGAGCACGAAGGGCTCTTGCGCCAGGCGTGCCAGACTCACCGGCGCGCCCAGCAACGGATGCCCGGCCGGCAGCACCGCCACCAGCGGGTCCTCGCGCAGCACCTCTTGCACCACGGCGGCATCCTCGATGCGGATGCGACCGAAACCGATGTCGATGCGTCCGCTCTTGAGCGCCTCCACCTGCTGCAGGGTGATCAGCTCGGACAGCCCCAGCTCCAGCCCAGCATCGGTACGCAGCCGGCGGATCAGTTCCGGCAGGGCGCCATAGAGGGTGGACGGCGCGAAGCCGATACCCAGCCAGCGCTTGCGTCCCTCGGCCACCCGCCGGGTGCCGTCGCGCACCTCGTCCAGTTGCGCCAGCAGCCGACTGGCATGCTCCTGGAAATAGCGCCCGGCCTCGGTCAGGCGCAAGGGCCGACCGCGCTCCAGCAGACTCACCCCCAGCTCCTCTTCCAGTTGCTGGATCTGCCGACTCAGCGGCGGCTGCGCCATGTGCAGACGCTCGGCCGCCCGGGTGAAATTGAGGGTCTCCGCGAGGATCAGAAAGTACCTCAGATGCCGCAGCTCCATCATACCTCCAGGGTATCGTAGAACACGCAACGGATATTGGACTGCCGTGGAGGCAACTCGCAAGCTGAAAGCCGTCCCTACAAGAACGCGCGGCAACCACCGCCCCTGATGGATTTGGCCCATGATCAGCATCGAACGCCTGGACACCTGCCTCGTCGACCTGCCCACCATCCGCCCGCACAAGCTGGCCATGCATACCCTGCAGCGGCAGACCCTGGTACTGTTGCGCCTGACCTGCAGCGACGGCAGCCAGGGCCTCGGCGAAGCCACCACCATCGGCGGCTTGGCCTACGCCGGGGAGAGCCCGGAAAGCATCAAGACCAACCTCGATACCTATCTGGCGCCCCTGGTGATCGGCCAGGACGCCGACAACCTCAATGCCGTGATGCAGCGGGTCGAGCGCAGCGTGCGCGCCAATACCTTCGCCAAGTCGGCCCTGGAGACCGCTCTGCTCGACGCCCAGGGCCAGCGTCGCGGCCTGGGCATCGCCGAACTGCTCGGCGGCCGGGTGCAACAGGGGCTGGAGGTGGCCTGGACCCTGGCTAGCGGCGACACCGGCAAGGACGTCGCCGAAGCCGAACGCATGCTCGACCTGCGCCGCCATCGCCATTTCAAACTCAAGATCGGCGCGGCCGAACCGGCCCGGGACATCGCCCACGTCGCCGCCATCAAGCGCGCCCTGGGCGATCGCGCCAGCGTGCGGGTCGACGTCAACCAGGCCTGGAGCGAAGGCGTGGCCTTGCGCGCCTGCCAGGCCCTGGCCGACGCCGGGGTGGAATTGATCGAACAGCCGGTGCCGCGCCATGACGTCCAGGCCCTGGCCCGGGTCAGCGCCCGCAGTCCGGCGCCGGTGATGGCCGACGAAGCCATCGAGAGCCTCCCCGACGCTTTCGCCCTGGCCCGTGCCGGTGCCGCCCCGGTGTTCGCCCTCAAGATCGCCAAGACCGGCGGTCCTCGGGCGGTGCTCAAGGTCGCCCACCTGGCGCAGGCGGCCGGAATCGGCCTCTATGGCGGCACCATGCTCGAAGGCAGCATCGGCACCCTGGCCTCGGCCCATGCCTTCGCTACCCTGGAGCGGCTGGACTGGCACAGCGAACTGTTCGGTCCACTGCTGCTCACCGAGGACATCCTCGTCGAGCCGCCGACCTATCGCGACTTCCAGCTGCTGCTACCCCAGGGTCCCGGCCTCGGCGTCAGCCTCGACGAAGACCGCCTCGCCCATTTCCGTCGCGATCGCAGCAGCCTCGCCGTCGCCACCGCCTGATCACGCCCCGTGGAGGATTCACCATGCTGTTCATGGTCCGCATGACCGTCAAACTGCCCCACGACCTGCCTGCCGCCGACGCCACGCGACTCAAGCAGGCGGAAAAGGAACTGGCCCAGGAGCTCCAGCGCCAGGGCACCTGGCGCCACCTCTGGCGGATCGCCGGGCTCTACGCCAACGTCAGCATCTTCGACGTGGCCGATACCCAGGCGCTGCACGATACCCTGCTGCAACTGCCGCTCTACCCCTATATGGAGATCGAGGTCACCGCCCTGTGCCGACACCCCTCCTCCATCCACGCCGACGACCGTTGATTGGCCGCCCATAACAACAACACCGAGGATCGCTCCATGACCCTAGCCCTTTCCCAGACCGCCGATGTGCAGAAGTTCTTTGAAGTCGCCAGCGGCTTCGAGCAGGACGCCGGCAATCCGCGCCTCAAGACCATCGTGCACCGTATCCTCACCGACAGCATCCGCATGATCGAGGACCTGGAGGTGACGCCCGAGGAATTCTGGCAGGCGGTGAGCTACTTCAACGACCTGGGCGCGCGCCAGGAAGCCGGACTGCTGGTCGCCGGCCTCGGCCTGGAGCACTACCTGGATCTGCTGCTGGATGCCCAGGACGAACAGGCCGGCCGCACCGGTGGCACCCCGCGCACCATCGAAGGCCCGCTCTATGTGGCCGGTGCCCCTCTGTGCGAAGGCGAAGCCCGGCTCGATGATGGCCAGGACGCCGGCGTGCCGCTGTTCATGACCGGCCAGGTGCGCGACACCGAGGGTCGCCCGCTGGCCGGCGCCCTGGTGGACGTCTGGCACGCCAACACCGGCGGCACCTATTCCTACTTCGATCCGGCGCAGTCCGAATTCAACCTGCGCCGACGCATCCGCACCGACGCCGAGGGCCGCTACGCCTTCCGCAGCATCGTGCCCTCCGGCTACGGTTGCCCGCCGGACGGCCCCACCCAGCGCCTGCTCGACGGCCTCGGCCGCCATGGCCAGCGCCCGGCGCACATCCACTTTTTCATCTCCGCTCCCGGCCATCGCCACCTGACCACCCAGATCAACCTGGCCGGCGACAAGTACCTGCACGATGACTTCGCCTACGCCACCCGCGACGAACTCATCGCCGACATCCACTTCCACGACGACGCCAACGCCGCCTGCGCCCGTGGCCTCGACGGCAGCCAGTTCGCCGAAATCGACTTCGACTTCGAATTGCAGCCCGCCGAAGAACCCACCGCCGAGCAGCGCAGTGCCCGCCCGCGCGCCCTCGAAGAAGCCTGAAGGCACCCTGTCCTCATCGGTCCGCCGGTGAGGACAGGACCATCGATTGCCCCACCTGTCCTGCTTGGGCATAGTGAACCGGCCTGCCAGACGCCGGAGTCACCCACCATGCCCGTCCTGTCGCCCCTCGTCCGCCCCGCTGCCTGCCGGGGTCGCCCATGACCCAACGCACCATGCTGCTCACCGGTGCCAGTCGCGGAATCGGTCACGCCACGGTCAAGCTGTTCCGCAGCCTGGGCTGGCGTCTGCTCACCGTCTCCCGCCAGCCGTTCTCCGAAGAATGCGCCTGGCCGGAAGCCCGCGACGCGCACATCCAGGCCGATCTCGCCGACCTCACTCAGATCGATCGCCTGGTCGCCACGGTCCGCGAGCGCCTGCCCAGCGGCAAGCTGGATGCCCTGGTCAACAATGCCGGCATCTCGCCCAAGGGGCTGGATGGCGGTCGCCTCGGGGTAGCCGCGTCGGATGCCGAGACCTGGACCCGCGTCCTCAACGTCAATCTGGTTTCCACCGCCCTGCTGGCCCGCGCCCTGCTGCCGGAGCTTGAAGCCGCTCGAGGCAGCATCGTCAACGTCACCTCCATCGCCGGTTCGCGGGTGCATCCCTTCGCCGGAGTGGCCTATGCCGCCTCCAAGGCAGGCCTGGCCGCGCTGACCCGGGAACTGGCCCATGAATTCGGTCCCCGTGGCATCCGCGCCAACGCCATAGCACCGGGCGAGATCGCCACCTCCATCCTCTCCCCCGGTACCGATGGCCTGGTGGAAGCCGAGGTCCCGCTCAAGCGCCTGGGCACTCCCGACGAAGTGGCCGAGACCATCTACTTCCTCTGCAGCGAACGCTCCTGCTACATCAACGGCGCCGAGATCCATATCAATGGTGGTCAGCACGTCTAGATGGCACCTGTGGTTGAGGGCAGCCCACCTGGATAGATGGCAAGCCGCTTGAGCCCCCCACCCGATTAGCGGCAGAAGGCACCGTACAGGGCATAAGTACGTCCTTAACTCGCTTAAATGTTATGTTATAACATGCTAACTCCTGAGCTTCTGCTACAGGGATGCCCCGCCCTACGACCTACCCTAGCCGTGATGATCATGACGACCCAAGCCAACCTCTCAAGCCAGAAACTCCCTGTCACCGTGCTCTCCGGCTTTCTCGGCGCCGGCAAGACCACCCTGCTCAACCATATCCTCAACAACCGCGAAGGCCGGCGAGTGGCGGTCATCGTCAACGACATGTCCGAGGTCAATATCGACGCCGCCCTGGTCCGCGACGGTGGCGCCGAGCTGTCGCGCACCGAGGAAAAGCTGGTGGAGATGAGCAACGGCTGCATCTGCTGCACCCTGCGCGAAGACCTGCTGCTGGAAGTCGAACGCCTCGCCCGCGATGGCCGCTTCGATCAGCTGGTCATCGAATCCACCGGGATCTCCGAGCCGCTGCCCGTGGCCGAAACCTTCACCTTCGCCGGCGAAGACGGGCGCTGCCTGGGCGACGTCGCCCAGCTCGACACCCTGGTCACCGTGGTGGATGCTTTCAACTTCCTGCGCGACTACGCCTCCAGCGATCTCCTCGAGTCCCGCGGCGAATCCCTAGGCGAGGAAGACGAACGCACCGTGGTCGATCTGCTGATCGAGCAGATCGAATTCTGCGACGTGCTGGTGGTGAACAAGCTGGACCTCATCGAGCCGGCGGAACGCGATCGCCTGCTGGCCATCCTGCGCAGCCTCAACCCCCGTGCACGACTGGAACTGGCCAGCTTTGGCGCCGTACCGCTGGAGAGGGTGCTGCAGACCGGACTCTTCGACTTCGATAAGGCCGCCCAGGCGCCGGGCTGGCTGCAGGAGCTGCGCGGCGAACACACCCCCGAGACCGAGGAATACGGCATCTCGAGCTTTGTCTACCAGGCGCGCCGCCCCTTTCATCCCGAGCGCTTCTTCGCTCTGGTCGAGGAGGAATGGCCCGGCGTGATCCGCTCCAAGGGCTACTTCTGGCTAGCCAGCCATCCCGCCCATGCCGGCACCTGGTCCCAGGCCGGCGCCGTGGCCCGGCATGGCGTGGCTGGACGCTGGTGGGCCGCGGTACCCCCCGAGCAGTGGCCGGAGGATGAAGAAACCGTGGCGATCATCAAGGAGAAATGGCACGCCGGTGTCGGTGATGCCCGCCAGGAACTGGTGCTCATCGGCATGGACATGGACGAACCCGCCCTGCGCGCCCGCCTGGATGCCTGCCTGCTGACCGACGAGGAGCTCGCCGCCGGCCCCGTGGCCTGGACGCGTCTGCACAACCCCTTCAGCGACTGGCCCCAAGCCACCGATCTGCACTGAGCCCTGCCCATGAACGCCATCCTTCCCGATGTCTCCCTCAGCGAGACCGCTACCCTGCCTGCCGCCCTCGACTGGGTCGGCATGCAGGGTATCGACCTGCCGATCCGCCTCGGCCACGGCCACGGCGAACTCGACGGCCTCTTGCCCGCCAGCGCCGACGTCCAGGTCGACCTGCCCGCGGCCACCGCCAAGGGCATCCACATGTCCCGGCTCTATCAGCTGCTGGATCGCTTGGGCAGCGTAGCGCCTCTGACACCCGAGCACCTGCGTCTGCTGCTGAGCGACATAGTCGCCAGCCACCGCAGCTGCGATTCCCGCGCCGCCCGCCTGCGGCTGGATTTCGCCCTGCTGATCCGCCGCCCCGCCCTGGTGACCCCCGAACTGAGTGGCTGGAAACGCTATCCCGTGCGGCTGGAAGCCAGCTGGGTGGCTGGGGTCTTCCAGCTCAGCGCCCGCGTCGAGATCCGCTACTCTTCCACCTGCCCCTGCTCCGCCGCCCTGTCCCGGCAACTCATCGAACGGGCCTTTCTCGCGGAGCACGGGACCGCCATCCAGCTCGATCCAGCCACCGTCGCCCACTGGCTAAGACGTCACGCCTCCCTGGCCACCCCGCACAGCCAACGCAGCCTGGCCAAGGTGCGGATCAGCCTGCCGGCCGGGGCAACCGACTTCGGCCTGCTGCCCCTGATCGACCGATGCGAACAGGCCCTAGGCACGCCGGTGCAAACGGCCGTCAAGCGCGCCGACGAACAGGCTTTCGCCGCCCTCAATGGCAGCAACCTGATGTTCGTCGAGGACGCCGCCCGCCGCCTGCTGGTCGCCCTGCGTGATAGCTACCGGGATGTAAACATCCAGGTGCGCCATCTGGAGAGTCTGCATCCGCACGATGCGTCCGCCTGGGCCTCCAGCTCGCCCGCTTGACCAGGGCGTCTCTGCAGCTTTCCTTTCAAAACGGCCCCTTTACCGCTTTACTGCAAACGAAGCGGTCGCTCTGGGCGGCCATTCCCTCTCTCTCAATTCAGGAGCGCTTCTCGATGAAATCACGCCTTACCGCAGCCACCCTGACCGTTTTGCTGAGTGTCCTCGGCACGGGCGTCGCGCTGGCCGAAAGCCCGGTGGAAAAGAGCGTCCGCCAGGACGGCCGGGACGTGAGCAAGGACGCCCGCCACGATCGCAAGGAAGTCGACAAGGGTGCGGCCCATGCCGCCGACGAAGCCGACCGCACCGATACCCACCTGGACAAGGAACGCCACCGCGAAGACAAGAAGGTGGACAAGGAATACAAGAAGACGCTGTAGCGCGCCCGGGTCGGGGCAGAGCCTGGGGACTATTTTGTCCTTGAACTCTGTGCCTTCCCTTGAGGCTGCGTGAGTTCCGGCCGCTGAAAGGCAGGTAATCCCCTGGCCTGCTTACCCCACTGATAAAGCGTGCCAGGTGCATCCACCCGGCTACAGAGCCCGGCAATCGACTCGCGGCCACCCGGATATTTGGTGATATGCGTCACATTATTTTGGCATGACGGACCTGATGGCTTAGACTGCGCGCCTTTCGAAAAAGGAGTTTCGCATGAAGCCGTCTCATCTCTTGTTCATCACCTTCGCTGCGCTGCAACTGGCCGGTTGCGCCATCGGCCAGAAGGTCGACTACCGCCAGACCGCCCCGCAACTCACCGTCAAGGCTGACAAGCCAGTCGCCGTCGCGGTACTCGATGAGCGCCCCTACGTGGTCGCCCAGAACAAGGACGCCACCTACGTCGGCAACATCCGCGGTCTCTACTACAACCCCTGGAGCGTCCGCACCTACAGCGGCAGCCCCCTCTCCGCCGACCTGCAGGACGCCGTGCAAAAGGCGCTGGCCCGCGCCGCCATCACCGCCATGCCCAGCCAGACCAGCGACCGCGCACCCCAGGGTCAGAAGCTGTTGGTGCTCAAATTGCGGGAATGGAAATCCGACGCCTACATGCGCGTCCGCTTCGACTATGACGTCATCACCCAGGTCCTCGACGACCAGGGCAAGGTGCTCGCCAGCGACGAGATCAAAGGCAGCGGCCCGACCAACAACGTCATCCTCTCGGGCACCCAGGTCCTGACCAACGCCATCGACGCACCGGCCATCGCTGCCGCCCTGGCCAAGGGCAACACGCCCTGACTGGGACGCTGCACCTCGGCCTGGAAAAAGCCCGCTTCGCGCGGGCTTTTTCATGTCCAGATGTTGGAATTGGATGCGCAGCGAAGCGTATCGCACTGCCATAGATACGAACGCCGTGGCGCAGGAGGTGTTTCAGCCTAGTTGCAGTAATCGGCGGCGGCATGTGGGAGGAGGAAGACCGGAGTACAAAGTCGTCAGACAGGATAGCGGGCGAAAACGGTATTCACTTGAGCTGAGCGCAACGCTCAGCGGTGGACTGCGGTATCGCGCTGAATGGCGACGTCTTACCGCGGTGACGGGAGCCTCGTTGACCGTGAGCAGCAAACGACCAACCGCACTTCTGCCACCTGTGGTTGTCAGACCACCTCATTCGACGTGGACCTGGACTAGGCAAGCAACATGAATGCGCCTGTGAAAGAACAGAAGGTGATCAATGCGATTGCCATAGGAACCTGCGTAGCAGCAATGGTCTTGCTGTTGAGCTTCGCTGAAGCCACAATCGCGGCCAATAGCTGGGTGCCGCAGCCCAGTACCGAAACTGAAAAGGATATTTCAGTTGCGCTATCAATTGACAAGGACAGTGACGCTCTTCGAGTCGAGGCCCCACGGCCGGCTAAATAGCGTCCCGTTTAAATCTGCACTCATTCGTCCAGGGACGCTAGCCAGCGATCAGGCCATATTGGCGCTCACCTTGGGTGCCATGTGTATCGGGCTGGCAACCATCTTCGTGGTGGCCATGGTAGCCAGCTGACGATGGGACGTGACCAGGGTCGTCAGCTGCAGCGGGTGACCGCTAGTTTGACGATGCTTGGCACGCCCTGCCTCAGGCCGTCCTGCCTGCTCATCTCAAAGGGCAATTCCCCACGATCGTACTCAGCTCAAGCCTGGCCCTCGTTTGAGGACCAGGGTTGCCGCGATGCTCACCCGCATCAGGTCGAGGGCTATAGAAGGTCAGGCATCAGCGCTATTCCGAAAGAAATTCGGAACTCCTCCTTTCCCTCGCCCGCCGGCTCTTGAAATTCGACCCTGCAGACAGCAAAAAGCCCCGTAAGAACAGGGCTTCGCAGATGGCGGAAGCGCAGAGATTCGAACTCTGGGACCCTTGCGAGTCGGCGGTTTTCAAGACCGCTGCCTTAAACCACTCGGCCACACTTCCGTAAGAGGGGCGCATAGTACCTGATGGCAACACACTGTCAAACAGTCGCAAGCGATCCTTAAGCAACATTTGCTATCTTCGGGGTCGTACGGTACATCACACCGTTAATTTAGCTTTGGAGTACACCATGAACGAGCGTCAATACGCCTACAACCCTGCTATCGCGCAACCGCGGGACGTCAGCCGTGTATTGCGCAACACCTATGCCCTGCTGGCCATGACTCTGGCGTTCAGCGGCCTGGTCGCATTCGTCTCGCAGCAGATGCGGCTGCCCTACCCCAACATCTTCGTGGTCCTGATCGGCTTCTATGGCCTGTTCTTCCTGACCGTGAAGACCCGCGACAGCGGCTGGGGTCTGGTCAGTACCTTCGCCCTCACCGGCTTCATGGGCTACACCCTGGGCCCGATCCTGAACATGTACCTGGGCCTGCCCAACGGTGGCAGCGTGATCGCCTCCGCTGCCGGCATGACCGCCCTGGCCTTCTTCGGCCTGTCGGCCTATGCCCTGATCAGCCGCAAGGACATGAGCTTCCTCAGTGGCTTTCTGATGGCGGGCTTCTGGATCCTGCTGGGCGCCGTGGTGCTGTCCTTCTTCGTCCAGATCAGCGGGCTGCAACTGGCCATCAGCGCGGGCTTCGTGCTGTTCGCCGCCGCAGCCATCCTGTTCCAGACCAGTGCCATCGTGCACGGTGGTGAAGACAACTACATCATGGCTACCATCACCCTGTACGTCTCGATCTACAATATGTTCATCAGCTTGCTGCAGATCTTCGGATTCGCCAGCAACAACGATTGATCACCAGCGGTAGCCCAAGAGGCCCGCTTCGGCGGGCCTTTTTACATCCATGAAATTTGCCATCGTTGTCCTTTCTCCACCCCAGGCGCCTTCGGCGCGTCGGGCCCTGCGCTTCTGCGAGGCGCTGCTGGCCGGGGGTCACGAGCTGTCGCGCCTCTTTCTCTACCGCGACGGCGTCCATAACGCCTCTCACGCCCTGGTCAGTGGCCAGGACGAATCCGATCTGCCCGCCCGTTGGCGCGAGCTGATCGAACGCCACCAGATCGACGCCGTGGTCTGCATCGCCGCCGCCCTCAAGCGCGGGCTGCTGGACGAGAACGAAGCGCGGCGCTACGAACGTGAGGGCGCGGTGAACGTACGGGCGCCCTGGCAGCTGTCCGGTCTGGGCCAGCTGCATGAGGCGGTGCAGAACGCCGATCGCCTGCTCTGCTTTGGAGGCGACTAGCATGGCCAGGAGTACTCTCGTCATCTCCCGCCAACCGGCCCTGAGCGGCCCTGGCCCGCGCGAGGCACTGGATATCGTGCTGGCCGGTGGCGCCTTCGAATTGCCCCTGGCACTGCTGTTCGCGGGCCCCGGGGTGACCCAGCTGCTGGCGGTCGACAGCGCTGCCCTCGAGCAGAAGGACCTGAGCGCCAACCTCTCCGCGCTGCCGCTGTTCGGTGTCGAGGCCATCTACGCTGAAGCCGCCGCCCTGCAGCGCCTGGGCATCACGCCGGAGCAGTTGCCCGCCTGGGTGACTCCGCTGGAGCCCGAGAGGCTGATGGCGCTGATCCACGACCATGACCAGGTGATTTCCATTTGACTACCCTGCACCTGTTTTCCCGCTCGCCGCTGCTGGGCGCCGGTGCCCTGGACGGCCTGAGCTGGGTCCGCGGCGAGGACGCCGTTCTGCTCACCGGCGCTGCGGTCGAGGCCCTGCGCCCTGGCAGCGCGGCGGCCGACTTGTTGACGCAACTGCCAGCCGAGGCGGCCCTCTATGCCCTGGCGGAAGACGTCCAGGCGCGTCGCCTGCAACCCGAGCGGGCCGTGACCCTGATCGACTACCCCACCTTCGTCGACCTGAGCGTGAGCTGCGCCAAGGTCATCAGCTGGACCTAGCCATGCCTCTCGACCTCGACCCCGAAGGCTATCTGCGCGACCTCTCCCAGTGGAGTCCCGAAGTAGCCCAGCAACTGGCACTCAAGGAAGGCATCGAGCTGACCGAGCGCCACTGGCAGGTACTGCAGGCGCTGCGTGACTTCTACGCACAATTCCAGCTTTCACCAGCCAACCGGCCGCTGATCAAGTACATTGCCCAGACGCTGGGCCCGGATCTGGGCACCAGTCTGCAGCTCAACCTGCTGTTCAAGGGCGCGCCGGCCAAGCTCGGCGCCAAACTGGCCGGCCTGCCGAAACCGGATAATTGCCTATGACCCTCACCACGCCCGAAGAACACCCCTTCGCCGTCTATGTCCGGGCCCTGGGCAAGGGCAAGCGCGGCGCCCGCAGCCTGACCGAGGCCGAGGCAGAAATGGCCATGGGCCTGATCCTCGACGGCCAGGTGACCGAAGCCCAGCTCGGCGCCTTTCTCATGCTGCTCAGACACAAGGAAGAGAGCGCCGAGGAGCTGGCCGGCTTTACCCGCGCCGTCCGGGCGCGGCTGCAGCCGCCAGGCTTCACGGTCGACCTCGATTGGCCCTCATACGCTGGCAAGAAGCGTCACCTGCCCTGGTACCTGCTGGCGGTGAAATGCCTGGCCGGCAGTGGCGTGCGGGTGGTCATGCATGGCGGTGGTACCCACACCGCGGGCCGACTCTATACCGAACAGTGCCTGGCCAACCTGGAGATGCCGACCGCCACTGACTGGCAGGACGTCGGCGCCCTGCTCGATCGCGGTCAGCCGGCCTTCCTGCCGCTGGCCGCCTGGATGCCGGCCCTGCAGCGGATGATCGATCTCAAGGCCGAGCTCGGCCTGCGCTCGCCGATCCACTCCCTGGTGCGGCTGCTCAATCCCAGCCAGGCACGCTGCATCCTGCAGAGCATCTTCCACCCGGGTTACCAGGAGGTCCATCGCGAGGCCAGTCGCCTGCTGGGTGATGACAGCATCGTCATCAAGGGCGAAGGCGGTGAAGTCGAGCGCAATCCCGATGTAATCGCTCACCTTTACGGCACCCGTGGTGGCGAAGCCTGGGACGAAAGCTGGCCGGCGCTGACAGAGCGTCGCCAGGTCAAGCCGGAGCGCCTCGATCCGGCCCTGCTCGCCGCCACCTGGCGCGGGCAAGCGGAAGACCCCTATGGGCGCTTGGCGGTCATCGCCACCCTGGCCGTGGCCCTGCGCGCCCTGGGCCAGGACCAGGCCAGCGCCCAGCGCGAAGCCGAGCGACGCTGGGAAACGCGTGATCGGACGCTCTGACGTCGCCTCAGGAACCCGGAGCGGCTCCCCGGGTTCCTAACCGCAACGCAGCGGAGGATGACGATATGGGCTTGTTGGTCGATGGGCAGTGGCAGGACCGCTGGTATGACAATGGCAAGGATGGCCATTTCAAACGGGAAGAAGCCCAGCGCCGGGACTGGATCGCCCGCCCCGAGCAGGCCATTCCGCAAGGCGCCTCGCGCTACGCCCCGGAAGCCGGGCGCTACCACCTCTATGTGTCCCTGGCCTGTCCCTGGGCGCACCGCACCCTGATCTATCGCCAGCTCAAGGGCCTCAGGGACCTGATCGGCGTCTCGGTGGTCAGCTGGCTGATGCGCGAGGAAGGCTGGACCTTCGACCTGGCCAAGGGCTCCAGCGGTGACGACCTCTATCACCTCGAGCGTCTCTACCAGCTCTATCAGCGCGACCAGGCCGACTACACCGGCCGGGTCACGGTGCCGGTGCTCTGGGATCGCCAGGAGGAGCGCATCGTCAGCAACGAATCCGCCGAGATCATCCGCATGTTCAACGGCGCCTTCGACGAGCTGACCGGCAATCGCCTGGACCTCTACCCGGAGGCCCTGCGCGGGCGCATCGACGCCCTCAACGAGCGCATCTATCCGACGGTCAACAACGGCGTCTACCGGGCTGGCTTCGCTACCACCCAGGAGGCCTACGAAGAGGCCTTCGACGAGATCTTCGCCACCCTCGACGACCTGGAAAAGCTGCTGCAGACCCAGCGCTATCTCACCAGCGAATGGCTGACGGAAGCCGATTGGCGCCTGTTCACCACCCTGATCCGCTTCGACGCCGTCTACCACGGCCACTTCAAGTGCAACCTGCGGCGCATCCGGGACTATCCGGCGCTACAGGGCTGGCTGAGGGAGCTGTATCAGTGGCCGGGGATCGCCGAAACCGTGGACTTCGAGCACATCAAGCACCACTACTACGGCAGCCATGCGCAGATCAATCCGACCGGTATCGTACCCAAGGGGCCGGCCCTGGAGCTGGATCTGCCCCATGGCCGCGAGGCCCTGAGCAGTGCCGGCATCCAGGGCGCGGTCTAGGTGTCAGACCGCCGTCTGGGCGCCTTCGAACCAGGCCAGCTTTTCGCGCAGTGCCACCACTTCGCCGACGATCACCAGCGTTGGCGCGTGGACTTCATGCTCGGCAACCAGCTGCGGCAGATCCTGCAGGGTACCGGTGAACACCCGCTGATTGAGCGTGGTGCCCTGTTGCACCAACGCCGCCGGCGTCGCCGGATCCTTCCCATGGGCGATGAGTTGTTCGCAAATCGTTGGTAGCCCCACCAATCCCATGTAGAACACCAGGGTCTGCCCCGGCGCCACGAGATCGGTCCAGGGCAGATCGGCCGAGCCGTCCTTGAGATGGCCGGTGACGAAGCGCACCGACTGGGCATGGTCCCTGTGGGTCAGGGGAATGCCGGCATAGGCCGCACAGCCACTGGCCGCGGTAATGCCCGGCACCACCTGGAAGGGAATGCCTTCGGCCGCCAGCTCCTCGATCTCCTCGCCCCCGCGACCGAAGATGAAGGGATCGCCTCCCTTCAATCGCAGGACCCGCTTGCCCTCCCGGGCCAGCTTGACCAGCAGGCGATTGAGATCATCCTGCGGCACCGCATGCTCGGCGCGACGCTTGCCGACATAGATGCGATCGGCATCGCGCCGGCACATGTCGAGGATGGTTGGGGCCACCAGGCGGTCGTAGAGCACTACGTCGGCCTGCTGCATCAGCCGCAGGGCGCGGAAGGTCAGCAGATCCGGATCGCCGGGACCGGCGCCGACCAGATAGACCTCGCCGCGAAAGGTGGCGGTCTCGCTGGTCAGCTTGGCTTCCAGCAGCTGTTCGGCCGCCTGGGGCTGGCCGGAAAAGACCTTTTCCGCGACCTCGCCCTGGAACACCTCTTCCCAGAAGATCCGCCGCGCCTGCAGATCGGCGAAGCGCGTCTTCACCCGGGCGCGAAAGCGCTGGGCCAGTTGCGCCAGCTGCCCGTAGGTCGCCGGGATCCAGCTCTCCAGCTTGGCCCGCACCAGGCGCGCCAGCACCGGGGCGTCACCGCCGCTGGAAATGGCGATCACCAGGGGCGAACGATCGACGATGGCCGGGAAGATCACGGTGCACAGCTTCGGCGCATCCACCGCGTTGACCGGCAGGCCCAGGGCCTGGGCATCGTGGGACACCCTCTCGTTGACCTCGTCATCGTCGGTGGCCGCGATCACCAGGCAATGTCCGGCGAGATGGTCCGCCGCATAGCGCTCGACCCGGCAACTGCCGCCCCGCGCCTCGACGAAGGCGCGCACCTCCGGCTCGATCTCCGGCGCCACCAGGGTGATGAGCGCGCCGGCTTCGGCCAGCAGCACGCTCTTGCGCAGGGCGATATCGCCCCCGCCGATCACCAGTACCGGACGGCCGTCGAGCTTGTGGAAGAGCGGCAGGTAGTCCATCAGCCGATGACCTCGAGGCCACCCATGTAGGGCTTGAGGACGTCGGGAACGCGGATGCTGCCATCCGCCTGCTGATAGTTCTCCAGCACGGCGACCAGGGTACGACCCACGGCCAGGCCGGAGCCGTTGAGGGTATGCACCAGCTCGGGCTTGCCCTCGGCATTGCGATAGCGGGCCTGCATGCGGCGCGCCTGGAAGTCACCGCAGTTGGAGCAGGACGAGATCTCGCGATACTTGCCCTGGCTCGGCACCCAGACTTCCAGGTCGTAGGTCTTGGTGGCGCCGAAGCCCATGTCGCCGGTGCACAGCGACAGCACCCGGTAGGGTAGCTCCAGGCGCTGCAGTACGGTTTCGGCGTGGCCGGTCAGCTCTTCCAGGGCCTGGAAGGAGGTGCTCGGCTCGACGATATGGACCATCTCCACCTTGTCGAACTGGTGCTGACGGATCATGCCGCGGGTGTCGCGCCCCGAGGCCCCGGCTTCGCTGCGGAAGCAGGGGGTATGGGCGGTGAACTTGAGCGGCAGACGCTTGGCGTCGAGGATCTGGCCGGCGACCAGGTTGGTCAGGGTGACCTCGGCGGTGGGGATCAGGTAGAGATCGCTCTCGCCTTCGCGGCCGATCTTGAACAGGTCTTCCTCGAACTTGGGCAACTGACCGGTGCCCTGTAGGGTTTCGGCCTGCACCAGGTAGGGCGTATAGGTCTCTTCGTAGCCGTGCTCGCCGGTGTGCAGGTTGAGCATGAACTGCGCCAGGGCGCGGTGCAGACGGGCGATGGGGCCACGCATCACGGCGAAGCGGGCGCCCGAGAAACGTGCGGCGGTCTCGAAGTCCAGCCAGCCGTGGGTCTCGCCCAAGGCGACGTGATCCTTGATCTCGAAGTCGAACTCACGCGGCGTGCCCCAGCGACGGACCTCGACGTTGTCGTCTTCGTCCTTGCCGACCGGCACCGAGGCGTCGGGCAGGTTGGGCAGGCCCAGCAGAAGGGCATCCAGCTCGCCCTGGACGAGATCCAGCTCGCGCTTGGCTTCTTCCAGTTCGCTACCCATGCGATCGACCTCGGCCAGCAGCGGCGCGATGTCTTCACCGCGCGCCTTGGCCTGGCCGATCCCCTTGGAGCGGGCGTTGCGCTCGGCCTGCAGGGTCTCGGTGCGGGTCTGCACGGCCTTGCGACGAGCTTCCAGCGACTCCACCAGGCTGACGTCCAGGACGTAGCCACGGGTCGCCAGACGCGCGGCCACCTCCTCGGTTTGGGTGCGAACCAGTTTCGAATCAAGCATGTCCGTTTCTCTTGCTTAGGAATGGGGGCAACGGCGCGGGCGGGGGGTCAGGAACGCCGCCGGCGCTGGCGCGGGCTGGACCGGTCGAGGTCCGCCAGGTGCTGCAGTTTATCGCGGATCTTCAGCTCCAGCCCACGGGGAACCGGCTCATAGTAGCGGCGCGGCTCGAGCTCTTCGGGAAAGTAGTCCTCGCCCGCGGCATAGGCCTCGGGCTCATCGTGGGCATAGCGGTATTCGTCGCCGTAGCCGAGATTCTTCATCAGTTTGGTCGGTGCGTTGCGCAGGTGCAGCGGCACCTCGCGCGAGCCGTTCTGGCGCACATCGGCCAGGGCGGCCTTGTAGCCCAGGTAGACGGCATTGCTCTTGGGCGCGCAGGCCAGATAGACGATCGCCTGGGCGATGGCCAGCTCGCCTTCCGGACTGCCCAGGCGCTCCTGTACATCCCAGGCGTCCAGGCACAGGCTCAGGGCGCGCGGATCGGCGTTGCCGATGTCTTCGCTCGCCATGCGCACCACGCGCCGAGCGATGTACAGCGCATCGCAGCCACCGTCGATCATCCGCGCGAACCAGTAGAGCGCGCCATCGGGATTCGAGCCCCGCACCGATTTGTGCAGCGCGGAGATCTGGTCGTAGAAGGCCTCGCCACCCTTGTCGAAGCGCCTGCGCTGATCGCCCAGCAGACTCTGGAACAGCTCGGCATCCAGGACACCGCCGTCCTCGGCCAGGTCCGCGGCGTTCTCCAGCAGGTTGAGCAGCCGGCGACCGTCGCCATCGGCGGCGGCCAGCAGCAGCGCCAGGGCGTCGTCGGGCAGACTCAGCTGGCGCTCGCCCAGACCCTTGGCGCTGGTCAGGGCGCGGCGTGCCAGGCCGCCGAGGGCCTCGTCGTCCAGGCTCTTGAGCACATAGACCCGCGCCCGCGAGAGCAGCGCGTTGTTCAGCTCGAAGGAGGGATTCTCGGTGGTCGCCCCGATGAAGATCAGGGTGCCGTCCTCGACATAGGGCAGAAAGGCGTCCTGCTGCGACTTGTTGAAACGATGCACCTCGTCGACGAAGAGGATGGTGCGGCGGCGATACTGGGCAGCCTGCTGCTTGGCCACCTCCACCGCGTGGCGGATCTCCTTGACCCCGGAGAGTACCGCCGACAGCGTTTCGAAATGGGCATCGGAGACCTGCGCCAGCAGCCGCGCCAGGGTGGTCTTGCCCACCCCGGGCGGCCCCCAGAAGATCATCGAATGCAGCGCACCCTGCTCCAGCGCCTCGCGCAGGGGCTTGCCCCGCGCCAGCAGGTGCTGCTGACCCGCGTATTCATCGAGGGTCTCGGGACGCATGCGGGCAGCCAAGGGCTGCCCGACGGGTGCGGTGCTGAAGAGATCCATGGGGTGCGATCACTCCTGGATGACGTCGGCTCCCTTGGGCACCTGGAAGGTGAACTGGGACGCGGCCACCGGCTCGTTGAGCTTGACGTTGAAGAAGAGGATGTTGGTTCTCTGACCGGCACCGTCGATCAACTGCATGTCGTTGATCACGCCGTTGCGGAAGGACAGCCGCAGACTGTCGAACAGGGTGTCCTTGGTCTTGGGCTTGAGCACGAAGTCGACGACGTTGCCGGCGTCCTTGCTGGTGACGTCGAAGCTGCTTTCGATCTTGGAGATGTCGCCCGACAGGAGCAGCGCCGGCGTCTGGGTCAGGCGCAGGTCCAGCTTGCGAATGGTGACCTGCTCCAGGTCCGGGTCGTACAGCCAGACCTGCTTGCCATCGGACACCAGCAGCTGCTCCTGGGGGGCATCGGAATGCCAGCGGAACAGCCCGGGACGCTTGAGGCTCATGTTGCCGGCGGTTTCCTGCAGGCGGGTACCCGAGCCATCCAGCGTCAGTTGCGAAAAGCGCGCGGTCAGGGTCTGGGCCTTGTCCAGCAGTTGCGACAGGCGACCCACCGACGCCTGGTCGGCATGGGCGGAAAAGCTTACGGCGGCCAGGGCGGCCAGGGCGAAGCAACGCAGCTTGTGCATCGAGGTCCTCATGGATGTCAGTCTCTCACCGGAGCAGGCGCTGTGACCTCACGCGAGCCGTTGGTGTTCATGGGCGATACGACACCGGCCATTTCCATGGTTTCGATCATGCGTGCCGCCCGGTTGTAACCGATCTTGAGCTTGCGCTGGACCGCGGAGATGGAAGCCCGGCGACTCTCGGTGACGAAGCGCACGGCTTCGTCGTAGAGCGGATCGTCCTCGTCGCTCTCGCCGCCTTCGCCACCACCCCCCTCGAAGCCTGCCCCGCCGCTCTCGTCCGGGCCGCTGAGGATGTCTTCGATGTAGTCGGGGGCGCCGCGCTCCTTCCAGGCCTCGACCACGCGATGGACCTCGTCGTCGGACACGAAGGCGCCATGGACGCGAATCGGCAGGCCGGTACCCGGCGGCAGATAGAGCATGTCGCCGTGACCGAGCAGCTGTTCGGCGCCGCCCTGGTCGAGAATGGTCCGGGAGTCGATCTTGCTCGACACCTGGAAGGCCATTCGCGTGGGAATGTTGGCCTTGATCAGACCGGTGATGACGTCCACCGAGGGGCGCTGGGTGGCCAGGATCAGGTGGATACCGGCGGCCCGTGCCTTCTGCGCGATCCGCGCGATCAGCTCTTCGACCTTCTTGCCGACGATCATCATCATGTCGGCGAACTCGTCCACCACCACCACGATGGTCGGCAGGGTCTTCAGCAGCGGCGCCTCGTCGTCCATGCTCTCGCGACGATAGAGCGGATCGGTCAGCGGCGTGCCCGCTTCCTCGGCGTCCTTCACCTTGCGGTTGAAGCCGGCCAGGTTACGCACACCCATGGCCGCCATCAGCTTGTAGCGCCGCTCCATCTCCGCCACGCTCCAGCGCAGGGCGTTGGCGGCTTCCTTCATGTCGGTGACCACCGGACAGAGCAGGTGCGGAATGCCCTCGTAGATCGAGAGTTCCAGCATCTTGGGGTCGATCATGATCAGCCGCGCGTCTTCCGGGCTGGACTTGAACAGGATCGACAGCAGCATGGCGTTCACGCCCACCGACTTACCGGAGCCGGTGGTACCGGCGACCAGCAGGTGCGGCATCTTGGCCAGGTCGGTGATGACCGGCTTGCCGCCGATGTCGTGACCCAGGGCCAGGGTGACGGGCGACTTGGCCGCGGCGTACTCGGGCGATTCGAGCACCTCGGAGAAGCGCACCATCTGGCGATCCTCGTTGGGAATCTCGATCCCCACGGTGGTCTTGCCGGGAATGACTTCCACCACCCGGACGCTGAACACGGCGAGCGAACGCGCCAGGTCCTTGGCCAGGTTGGAAATGCGACTGACCTTGACCCCGGCCGCCGGCTGGATCTCGAAGCGGGTGATCACCGGGCCGGGATGGACGCTCTCGACCAGCACCTCGACGCCGAACTCCTTGAGCTTGACCTCCAGCAGGCGCGACATGTTTTCGAGGAATTCCGGCGAGTAGCTCTGCTGTTTCTTCTCGGCGCGATCCAGGATCGACAGCGGCGGCAGGGTGCCCTCCAGGTCCGCATCGACACGGGTAACAGCGGCTGCCGGCGCATAAGGCGCAGGGGCTGGCGCCGGCGCAGCCTTGCGCGGCGGCGGGCTGGGCATGGCCACGCTAGCAGCTGCCGCGACGGGGGCAGCAGCCACTGGCGCGGGCTCCGCCGGCTCGGCGACGAAGCGACTTGGCGCCGGCATCTCGATGCGCGGCGCGGCGCGCTCGACCCGCGGTGGGGGCGCGATGTCGAGCAGGTCGTCGAGGTCTTCGTCGGCGACCGGAACCGGCACGTCGCGCGCCTTGCTCTTGCGGGCGACCGGCGGCGACACCGGTTCGTCGAAGACGTCCAGTTCCGGAGCCTGACGACGACCGCCGGCCAGGCGGCTGAAGCCCCCCTGCACCAGATCCAGCAGGTCGAGCACGACCTTGCCGGTGAAATCCATCACCTTGAACCAAGACAAGTCGGTGAAGACGGTAAGCCCCAGCAGGAACAGCGCAAGGAACAGCAGCGTGCTGCCTTGGACATTGAGCGCGGCGACCGACAGCTGCCCGAGGCTCTCGCCCAGCGCGCCGCCGGCGGACGCCGGCAGCGCCGAGGCCGCATGGAAATGGATGTAGGCCAGTACCGAACCCGAGATCACCAGCAGCACCAGGCCGGTCAGCCGCCAGGAAAACAGCCAGCCGCTCCATTCCCAGGGCAGATGCCGCTTGCGGAAGATCTGCCAGGTCTTGACGGCGAGCAGTACGGGAAACACGAAGGCGAAATAGCCGAGGGCCATGAACAGCACGTCGGCCAGCCAGGCGCCGGCGCGGCCCGCGGTGTTATGGACCTGATCGATGCGGCTGGTGTGGGTCCAGCCCGGATCGGAGGGGTCGTAGCTCAGCAGAGCCATGAGCAGATACAGGCACAAGGCGGCCAGTGCGATGAGCACCACCTCCTTGAGACGATAATGCAGATGCTCACGCCATTGGTTGACGTGGCTGACAGAACTGGATTGCTTCAAGCGCGCTTTTCCCGCACACGGAACGTGTGACCGTGAATCAAAAACAGTGCGCCATTCTAGATCGCCCGGGCCCTGCTTCTACAGTCCCGCGGCGAAACATGGCACGATAGCGGCCGGCCGTACCGGAACCGCCTTCAGGCACAACATTGGAGCATTCTTTCGTTGTCCTGACAAAGAGTTATGACGATTTCTTGAGCTTGTTACGCACAAGCGGCACAGCTTCGGCTCCACCCATCAGAAGGCGCCCTCCCCTACCATGGTGAAATGGCTGACCCGCGAAAGCCCTGACTTTCCGCCGCTGCAGCAGGCGCTACGCGAACCCAACGGCCTGCTGGCCATCGGCGGCGACCTGAGTGCGGCGCGCCTGATCAGTGCCTATCGACATGGCTGCTTCCCCTGGTACCAGGCCGGCCAGCCCCTGCTCTGGTGGTCGCCGGATCCGCGGACGGTGCTCTTTCCGCCGGATCTGCACGTTTCCCGCAGCCTGGCCAAGACCCTGCGCAAGACGCCGCTGCGGGTCACCTACGACCAGGCGTTCGAGCGGGTGATCCTGGCCTGCGCCGGTCCGCGCCGCGATGCGGACGGCACCTGGATCACCGCGGAGATGCGTCAGGCGTACCAGCAACTGCACACCCAGGGCTGGGCCCACTCCGTGGAGGTCTGGGACGGCGACCAGCTCGTCGGCGGCCTCTATGGCATCGCCATGGGCAAGCTGTTCTTCGGCGAATCCATGTTCAGCCACGTCGACAACGCCTCCAAGATCGGCTTCGTGACCCTGGTCCGGGACCTCGCGGCCTGGGGCTTCGTGATGATCGACTGCCAGATGCAAACCGCACATCTGCAGAGTCTCGGTGCGAGCAGTCTCTCTCGGGAACGCTTTGCCGAATACCTGGCCAAATACCTGGATCAGGCCAGCATGGCCGCCTGGCCTACCTCCTGCGGGTGACTTACACTCAGGCTAGGCTTATGTAGAGGTTCGACATGACCGAGCTGGCGAGACTCAAGTTCTACGCAACCCAGCCTCACGCTTGCAGTTACCTGCCCAACGAGCAGGCGACCACGCTGTTTCTCGACCCCTCGCAGCCCATGAACGGTCAGATCTACGCGGAGTTGTCCGAACTGGGCTTCCGCCGCAGCGGCGACCACCTCTATCGCCCGCACTGCCAGCTCTGCAAGGCCTGTGTCCCCGCCCGCATTCCCGTCGCCCGCTTTCGCCCCAGCCGCAAGCAGAATCGCGTCCTCAAGCGCAACCTCGACATCAAGGTCAGCCGTTGCGACCCGGGCTTCACCGAAGAACGCTATCAGCTGTACGCCCGCTACATCAGCGAGCGGCACGCCGACGGCGACATGTTTCCGCCGAGTCGCGGCCAGTTCTCCACCTTCCTGGTCAGCAACCTGCCCTACGCCTTCTTCTATGAGATGCGTGTGGAAGATCGCCTGATCGGGATCGCCGTCACCGATGTCCTGCCCAACGGCATGTCGGCCGTCTATACCTTCTACGATCCCAGCGAGGAGAAGCGCAGCCTCGGCGTCTTCGGCATCCTCTGGCAGATCGCGGAATCCCGGCGCCTCGGCCTGGATGCGGTTTATCTCGGTTACTGGATCAAAGGGTGTCGCAAGATGTCCTATAAGACCGAGTATCGCCCCATCGAGCTCTTCGTCAATCAGCGCTGGGTCGCCCTGGCCTGACGAAATAGCGCTTTTTCTGAATTTCTGTCAGAATATGGGCCTTTTTCGCCCGGACTGCTCTGGGCCTATCTTGTCACCGAGGGCTTTTCTATATATGTCGAAAGAAGACAGCTTCGAAATGGAAGGTACTGTCGTCGACACCCTGCCCAACACCATGTTTCGCGTGGAGTTGGAAAATGGGCACGTCGTCACCGCGCACATCTCCGGAAAGATGCGTAAGAACTACATCCGCATCCTGACGGGTGACAAGGTTCGCGTGGAGCTGACGCCTTACGATCTGAGCAAGGGCCGGATCACCTACCGCGCGCGTTAAGCCAATCCTTTCATGAAAAAGCCCGGCGATGCCGGGCTTTTTCATGAGCGATTGTAAACCGCGACCTGCCCTCAGGCAGGTTCGGCCGTGGTCTCGAACTCGAACTCCAGTTCGTCGTTCACCGCGTCGATGTGCACGATACCGCCATGGTCGGCCAGATCGCCAAACAGGATCTGCTCGGCCAGCGGCCGCTTGATCTTGTCCTGGATGAGGCGCGCCATGGGACGAGCACCCATCTGCACGTCATAGCCACGCTCTGCCAGCCAGCCACGGGCCGAATCGCTGACCTCGAGCTGCACACGCTTGTCTTCGAGTTGCGCCTGGAGTTCGGTGAGGAACTTGTCGACGATGCTCTTGATGACTTCGGTGCTCAGGCGGCCGAACTGGATGATGGTGTCCAGACGGTTGCGGAACTCCGGCGTGAAGCTCTTCTTGATGACTTCCATGGCATCCGTGGTGTGATCCTGCAGCGTGAAGCCTATGGAGGCACGGGATGCGGTTTCGGCACCGGCGTTGGTAGTCAGGATCAGGATCACGTTACGGAAGTCGGCCTTGCGACCGTTGTTGTCCGTCAGGGTGCCATGGTCCATGACCTGCAGGAGCAGGTTGAACACCTCGGGGTGGGCCTTCTCGATCTCGTCGAGCAGGAGCACGCAGTGCGGCGTCTTGGTGATGGCCTCGGTCAGCAGACCACCCTGGTCGAAACCGACATAGCCGGGAGGTGCACCGATCAGCCGGGACACGGTGTGCCGTTCCATGTACTCGGACATGTCGAAGCGCACCAACTCCACACCCATGGCCTTGGCCAGCTGCCGCGCCACCTCGGTCTTGCCCACGCCGGTGGGACCGGCGAAGAGGAAGGAGCCGACCGGCTTGTCCGGCGATTTCAGACCGGCACGGGACAGCTTGATGGCGGTGGACAGGGATTCGATGGCCAGGTCCTGACCGAACACGGTCAGCTTGAGGTCACGCTCCAGGTTACGCAGCAGCTCCTTGTCGGAACTGTTGACGGTCTTGGGGGGAATCCGCGCGATCTTGGCGACGATGTCTTCGACCTGCTGCACGTCGATGCGCTCGGCGCGACGATCCTCGGGTTGCAGGCGCTGATAGGCGCCGGCTTCGTCGATGACGTCGATGGCCTTGTCGGGCATGTGGCGGTCGTTGATGTAGCGAGCGGCCAGCTCGGCTGCCGCACGCAGCGCCTCATCGGTGTACTCGATGTGGTGATGCTGCTCGAAGCGCCCCTTGAGGCCACGCAGGATGCCGTAGGTGTCGTCCACCGAGGGCTCGACCACATCGACCTTCTGGAAGCGCCGAGCCAGTGCCCGGTCCTTTTCGAAGATGCCGCGGAATTCCTGGAAGGTGGTGGAGCCGATGCAGCGAATCTCGCCGGAGGACAGCAGCGGCTTGAGCAGGTTGGAGGCATCCATCACCCCGCCCGAGGCCGCACCGGCACCGATGATGGTGTGAATCTCGTCGATGAAGAGCACGGCATGGGGCCGCTTCTTCAGCTCGGCCAGCAGCGCCTTGAATCGCTTTTCGAAGTCGCCACGGTACTTGGTGCCGGCCAACAGGGCACCGAGGTCCAGCGAGTAGACCACGCTGTCCGCCAGCAGGTCGGGGACCTGACCGTCGACGATGCGCTTGGCCAGGCCTTCGGCGATGGCGGTCTTGCCGACCCCGGCCTCACCCACCAGCAGAGGGTTGTTCTTGCGACGCCGGGCGAGGATCTGGGCAACGCGCTCGACTTCGTGCTCGCGACCGACCAGCGGGTCGATGCGGCCCTGCCGCGCCTGCTCGTTGAGGTTGCTGGCATAGGCTTCGAGCGGGTTGTTGGAGGAACTGGGTTCGGCACCCTCCTCCTCGGCGGCGTCCTGATCCTGTTCGGCTTCGGGGGCGGCGCCGGGCACCTTGGAGATGCCGTGGGCAATGAAGTTGACCACGTCGATCCGCGCCACGCTCTGCTGCTTGAGCAGGAACACCGCCTGACTTTCCTGTTCGCTGAAGATGGCGACCAGGACGTTGGCCCCGGTCACTTCGCGCTTGCCCGAGCTCTGCACATGGAAGACCGCACGCTGCAGGACCCGCTGGAAGCCCAGCGTCGGTTGCGTTTCGCGCTCGTCATCCTGCTGTGGAATCAGGGGGGTGGTGGAATCTATGAATTCCAACAGATCGCGACGCAGGCGATCGATGTTGGCGCCGCAGGCTCTCAACACGGTGGCGGCCGCTTCGTTGTCCAGCAGCGCCAGCAGGAGGTGCTCAACGGTCATGAATTCATGACGCTTCGTCCTCGCCTCCTTGAAGGCGAGATTCAGGGTGACTTCGAGCTCACGATTCAACATAGCTTCACCTCATAGCCCAAGCAGCACAGTAGCCCAAGCAGCACAGATCTAACTTTCGATTTCGATTTCACACAGCAGCGGGTGGTTGCACTCCCTCGCATATTGATTGACTTGCATGGCCTTGGTTTCAGCGACATCGCGAGTAAATGTTCCGCAGACCGCCTTTCCCTGAGTATGCACAGTGAGCATCACCTGGGTAGCCGCTTCGCGGTTCATGCTGAAGTAGCGTTCCAGCACCTCGACGACGAACTCCATCGGGGTGTAGTCATCGTTATACATCAGAACGCGATATCTGGCTGGCCGTTTTAGTGCAGGTTTGGCTTCCTGCACCGCCAGGCCACCGTTGTCGCCGTCCTGATGTTCGTTGTCGTCCGCCGCCAGTCGGATGGGGTCGATTACACGCATTCTGATCGATTCCGAATTACGGGATGAATAGCAGGAAAAAAAGAGCTTGATCCACGTCTCAGCCGCCTAGTGCCTTGCCTTGACTAAGACTGAAAGGGTGTTACAAACATCCTGTACCCGACGAGGTACCAAGGGTTCCGTTGTAGTGGCGTCTGTGTGGATTCACTGGAACTGTAGTCGAATGATACTCCAGGCTTGGAGTCCTTTGCAGAGGGAGCCGGTATGCTCAGTGGCAAGGTCAAATGGTTCAACAACGCCAAAGGATATGGCTTCATCGTTGCAGATAACAGTGATGAAGACCTATTCGCTCATTACTCGGCCATTCAGATGGACGGTTACCGCACACTCAAGGCGGGCCAGGCGGTCAACTTCAATATCGTTCAGGGTCCCAAGGGCCTGCACGCCGTCGAGATTCGCGCGGCCGAAGTGAGCGCACCCGCCGCCGCGCCGGTCACCAATACCCTCGATGTACGGGATACGGTCAGCTCGGAAGCCTGATCTCACGCCCCTTCGGGGGCGCCATCCTCGCCTTCGCGCCGCTGTCCTTCGCTGTGCCCCAGATCGCGTTCCGGAAACACCAGGTCCCTGACCCGGTTCTTCAGCGTTCTGGCATCGGGAAAGCCGCCATCCCGCTTGCGCTCCCAGAGCACCTCCCCGCCACAGGCGATCTCGAACACGCCACCGGTCCCCGGTAGCAGCGTCACCCCACCCAGATCGGTACCAAAGGTGCTGAGCAGCTCCTGAGCCAGCCAGCCCGAGCGCAGCAGCCATTGGCACTGGGTGCAGTAGTGGATGGTGATGACAGGTTTGGCGTTCGCCACGGTACACCTCGCAAGGCCTGGGCTCCCTATAATACGCAGCCCCCGATCCCGTCCGCCATGTGGTCCGTCCTATGCGCCTGCTGCCCGTAGTCTGCCTTCTGCTGTCCACCCTGGCCTGGGGTGCGCCACCGCCCAAGGTGGGACTGGTGCTGTCCGGCGGCGCCGCCAGGGGGCTGGCGCACATCGGCGTGCTCAAGGCGTTGGAGGAACAGGGCATCCAGGTCGACGCCATCGCCGGCACCAGCATGGGCGCGGTGATCGGTGGTCTCTATGCCGCCGGCTACAGCGCCGAGGAACTGGAACGCATCGCGCTGGACATGGATTGGGGCCAGGTGCTCTCCGACCAGCCGCCACGCAAGGACGTGCCCTTCAGGCGCAAGCAGGACGACCGCGATTTCCTGGTCAAGCAGAAGCTCAGCTTTCGCGACGATGGCACCCTGGGCCTGCCGATCGGGGTGATCCAGGGGCAGAACCTGGGGATGATGCTGGAAAAGTTGTTTGTGCATACCAGCGACACCCGGGATTTCAACCAGTTGGCCATCCTCTTCCGTGCCGTGGCCACGGACATCACCACCGGCGAGAAGGTGGTGTTGGATCATGGCCACCTGCCCCGGGCCATTCGCGCCAGCATGTCGATTCCGGCGGTGTTCGCCCCGGTGGAGATCGACGGCCGGCTGCTGGTGGACGGCGGCATGGTCGACAACATCCCCATCGACGTGGCGCGGGACATGGGCGCGCAGCGGGTGGTGGTGGTCGACATCGGCACCCCGCTGCTCAAGCGCAAGGACCTGACTACGGTGCTGGACGTGCTCAATCAGTCCACCACCCTGATGACCCGCAACAACTCCCAGGCGCAACTGGCGACCCTGGGCAAGCAGGACCTGCTGATCCAGCCGCCTTTGGCCAGCTATAGCAGCGCCGACTTCAGCGAGGTCAAGGCGCTGATCGATGCGGGCTACCGGGCGACGATGGCCATGGCCGGCGAGCTCGCGGTGCTGCGCAAGGACGCGAAGAACGAACGCACTACCGCGGTGGCAGCCGCGCGCGCACCTAGCAGCCGCACCCCGGTCATCGACGCCATCCGCATCGAAAACGATTCCAAGGTCGAGGACGAGGTCATCCGCCACTACATCCGCCAGCGCCTGGGCGAACCGCTCAATGTTGAACGCCTGCAGGACGACATGAGCACCCTCTATGGCCTGGACTACTTCGACCAGGTGGAATACCGCATCCGCCGGGATGGCCCCGGCGACAACGTGCTGGTGATCTACGCCCGCGGCAAGCGCAGCGGCACGGACTTCCTGCGGCTGGGCCTGAATCTGTCGGATGACCTGCGGGGCGACAGCGCCTTCAACTTCGGTGCCAGCTATCGCATCAACGGCCTCAATCGCCTGGGCGGCGAATGGCTGACGCGGGTGCAGATCGGCGATCACCAGGAGCTCTACAGCGAGTTCTACCAGCCGCTGGACGTCGGCTCACGCTATTTCATCGCACCCTATATCGGCGGCGAGGCACGCAACATCGAACAGCTGGAACGCAACGACCCCATCGCCGAATACCGCCGCGAACGCTATGGCTTCGGCCTGAACGTGGGGCGGCAGATCGGCAACAAGGCCGAGATACGCCTGGGCATCGGCCACGACTGGGGCAGCACCAAGGTGCACGTCGGCCCGCGCGAGACACCCGAGGAGTCCTTTACCGAAGGCTTCTACGAATTGCGCTATTCGCTGGACGATCTGGACGACGTGAACTTCCCGCGGGAGGGCCAGGACCTGGCCTTGACGCTCAAGCAATTCGACCCGAGCCTGGGTTCGGATTCACGCTACCGTCAGCTGGACCTGCACCTGAACAAGGCGCTCAGCTACGGCTACAACACCTTCGTGCTGGGGGGCGGTCTGGGCCGCACCCTGTCGACCGACAGCGACACCAATGTGGTGACCAGCAGCTTCCTGCTGGGTGGAGCCTGGCAGCTCTCGGGCTATCGGCAGGACGCCCTGTCCGGGCAGAACTACGGCCTGGCGCGACTGATCTACTACCACCAGCTCACACAACGCTCGCTGTTTCCGCTGGACACCCCGGTGTACCTGGGTGGCAGCCTGGAGCAGGGGCGGATCTGGAACCGCGACGACGACTACGACAGCGGCAACATCAGCGCGGCCAGCCTGTTCCTCGGCCTGGATACGCCACTGGGGCCGCTCAAGTTCACCTATGGTCTGAGCGACCAGGGCGAGCACGCCTTCTACATCAACCTGGGCAACAGCTTCTGATCAGGCGATGCGGGACAGCAGGATCTCGGCTCGCTCGCGCTGACTGTCGCTGCCTTCGCTGACGATCTCCTGCAGCAATGAGGTCGCATGCTGGACGTCGCCCTGGTCGAGACAGGCCTCGGCCTCGGCGAACCGCCGGGCGATGGTGTCGGCCATGAAGTGCTCGTCGAGACTCAGGTCCAGCTCCATGACCGCCGGCAATTCCCCCAGGCCTTCGGGGAAGTCGTCCTCGAGGCTGACCTCCAGGGCATCGACCTGCTTCCACCCGGAATCCGCATCCAGTTCCTCGGTCAGGGCAATGGCCTCATCGAGACTGAGGTCGGCCAGATCCAGGTCATAGTGCTCCTCGGTCACCGGGGCGGGCGCTGCCGGCTCGGTGAATTGCAATTCCGCCGACCACTCGCTGGCCGGCGCGTCGAACGCCGGCAGGTCGAGATCCAGATCATCTTCCAGCAGCGGGTCCACCGGATCGGCGGACATCCCGGGAAACTGGGCATGCAGCACTGCCAGGCTCGCCGCCACGCCACCCAGCGCGAGAAAGCGCTGTTCGTGCTGCCGGAACGCCTGGGCCTCGCCCAAGGTGGCCAGCACCCGGAGCAGCAACAGCCGCAGATCCTGACGCCGATCGTCTTCGGCGAGGCCGCTTTCCAACACTTCTCGCGCCTGGCCGTAGCGGCCATAGGCAATGTAGATCTCCGCCCGACCGGCATGATCGTCGACCGGCGCCGGACTGGCGACGGCCGCGGGCCTGGCCTTGGCGAGCGCCGGCTGGGTAGCGGCCAGAACGGGCTCGGGCAGGGGCTCCGCCCTGTCGAGCTGCTCGACCTCTTCCTCCACGTCGATAACAGCCTCTTCGGCCTGCCGTCGACGCCACCAGAGCACTCCGGCCAGGGCCAGCATGGCCGCGGCGCCAGCCAGCAACAGCGAGCGCAGGGACAGCAGGCCTTCGTCGGCGCTGGCGGACGTGGAACTCGCAACGGGTGCCGCCTGCGGCGCCGGCGTTGCCGGTGCTGCGGGGGTGGCCACCGGCGTCGGCGCGGCCAGGGCCACCGAGCGCGCCTGCTTCAATTGCTGCTGCAGACCGTCACGGTCCTGCTGGAGCTGTTCGATCATCGCCTCTTTCTGCGCCAGCAGCGCGTCGTAGCGCTCCTGCAGCTGGGTGAGCTGACCCTCCAGATCGCCGACCTGCCGACCCAGGTCCTGGGTCACCAGCAGCGGCTTGGTGTCCTCGGCAGGGCTTCCCGCGGGCTGCGGCGCCGTTGCAGGTGGCGCCGCCCCTTCGCTTGCCGGTGCTGGCGCCGCGACGGGCGCTGGAGCGGCTGCCGGGGCCGCGGGTGCAGGTGCCAGTACCGGCGCGGCTGCGACCGGTGCCGCGGGCACCGGGCTGGGCGCCGGCGATGGAACGGTCTTGGCCACCCCGGGTTGCCGCGGCGCAGGCTCGCTGACACCCACCGGCAGCCGCAGGCGCTGCCCCGCCTTGAGTCGTCCGGGATCGTTGTTGGCGAAGGACGCCGGATTGAGCGCGAACAGATCGGCCATGAGCTGCTCGGCCGATCGATTGGCCATGGGCCCCAGGCGCTTGGCAATGCTCCAGAGGGTGTCCTTGGGACGCGTCTGGTAGACGCCTTCCCCGGCGGCCAGATCCGGCGAGGGTGCCAGCCCCTGGCGCGGCGCCGAAACGGTCTGCTGAGCCACAGACCCCGTGGCGGGGACTGCAGCGGCGGCGCGCGCGGGTGCAGCCTGGACCCGCACCGGCGCCGTACTGGCGACGCTGGTAGGGGCGCCGCCGCTGCGCGGGGGATCCACCAGCAGGGTGAATTCGCGCAGCTGCTTGCCGCCTGGCTGTTCCAGCTGGACGATGAAGCCGAGATAGGGCTCGACCAGCGAGCGGCGCGAGGTAACCTCGATGTAGCTGCCGGCCGCGGTGCGCAGGTGCGGGGTGAATACCAGGTCGTCGAGGAACTGGGTGCGATCCACGCCAGCCTGGGCGAACGCCTCGTTCGCCGCCAGGTGGATGCGGAAGTCCCCGGCATCGGCATCGCCGATGTTGACCAGCTCGATCCGCGCGCGCAGGGGCTCGTTCAGAGCGGACTGCAGGGTGATGCCCCCCAGGCCGAGCGCGAACGCCGCTTGAGGAAGAGTGGTCAGCGCGGCGGCCGACAGGATGACAAAGGCAAGGGGACGGCGTTTCGCGACCATGGATACCGCTGCGTCAGGTATTCGAGTAAACCGGTGTTTTAGCGCGGTGGCTCACAAAAATCGCCTCCGCTACGCTGGAACGTAGCATCGATACCGACAGACGGCAAACCGATGGTCGCCCGCGCCGAAAAGCCCGCCGCGAAGGCGACTGGGCGCGATAGGCGATCCCAGACGCCTCGGCCGAAGCAGGCGTCGACGGCAGGGGGGGGCGCTACCCGCGAGGGGCGAGCCGCCAGACGGCAGTCAACCGCGTTCGAGATTGGCCAGGACGCGCTGGTGCACCTGCTGGCAGATGGCGATCTCTTCGTCGTCCAGGCCGCTGAGCAGCTCCTTGCGCAGAGCTTCGGCGATGGTCTCGATCTTCTCGATCAGCGGACCGGCCTCCTGGGTCAGCATGATGCGCTTGGCACGCCGGTCTTCGGTGACAGCCAGGCGCTTGACCAGCCCCTGCTTTTCCAGGCCGTCCAGCAGCCGTGCCAGGGTCGGCCCCTCGATGCTGATGCTCTGGGCGAGCTCACGCTGGGTGGGCTGGACGCCCTTCATCCGCGCCAGGTTCAGCAAGACCTGCCAACGCGCCTGAGACAGCCCCAGATGACTCAGGCGCCGGTCGAGTTCGGCGCGCCAGGCACGGGAGACGTGGAAGATCTGGCGGCCAAACAGGTGTGGATCGGTAGGGGTCATTCAGGCTAAACCTTGTACTTGGATTTTCTCATTATTCTGGTTACAGGCATGGCGGGGCAACCGCCGCGCCTCGCTAGTCCGCCAATTCCGCCTGCAAGGCCGCCCGCACACAGTAGAGCGCACCGCTCGCCACCCGCCCTTCGAAGCGCGCGGCGACCTGGGCTACCGGCGGCAATTCGCCCTCGTCCTCGAGGAAGGCATCCTGGATTTCCGCCAGCAGATCCTCCGGCAGGTCCAGGGCCTGTTCCAGGGCGATCTGCTGCCCGGCGATGGCCTCGGCCAAGAGTGCATAGACATTCTTTTCCGAGCAATTGAGCTGGCGCGCCGCCTGCTCGGGCGTCATCCCGGCGCGTACCAGGGTCAGCACCTCGTGGCGCACATCGGCGACCGGCGCTGGCGCGGCGTCTCCGTCGTTCAGGGCGTCGAGAAAGGCCTGGCCATAGCGCTCCAGCTTGCGCGCGCCCACGCCGCTGACCCGGCTCATCTCGTCCAGCGAGCGCGGCTGGCTGCGCAGCATCTCCAGCAGGGTAGCGTCGGGGAAGATCACATAGGGCGGCACCGAGTGCTCTTCGGCCAGCTTGCGTCTCAGGGTGCGCAAGACCTCCCAGCGTTCGCGTTCGTCGGCGCGCACCAGCTGGCTGGCGGCGCTGGCCGAACCGCTGCCACTGCCGCCCCGACCACGCTGCGGCTTGGGATCGCGGCGCAATTCGATGCGCACTTCGCCCCGCAGCAGGGGGCGGCAGCTTTCGGTCAGGCGCAGGCCGCCGAAGCCGTCGACATCCACCTCGGCCAGGCCGCGGGCGACCAGCTGTCGGAACAGGGTGCGCCACTCGTCCTCACCGCGCGCCTTGCCCAGGCCGAACACGGCCAGGCGCTGATGGCCAAGGCTCACGATCTTTTCGGTTTCCCGCCCGAGCAGGATGTCCACCAGGTGCCCTACCCCATAGCGTTGACCGCTGCGGTAGATGGCCGACAGCGCCTGGCGCGCAGGCTCGGTGGCGTCCCAGGTCTCCACGGTGTCGATGCAGTTGTCGCAATGACCGCAGGGCTGGGGCAGGTGCTCGTCGAAGTAGGCCAGCAGCACCTGGCGCCGGCAGCGGGTTTCCTCGCACAGCGCCAGCATGGCCTCGAGCTTGTGCCGCTCGATGCGCTTGTGGCGCTCGTCGCCCTCGGAATTCTGCATCATCTGCCGCAGCAGCAGCACGTCCTGCAGGCCATAGGCCATCCAGGCGTCGGCGGGCAGGCCATCGCGACCGGCACGCCCGGTTTCCTGGTAGTAGGCTTCCAGGCTCTTGGGCAGATCGAGGTGGGCGACGAAGCGCACATTGGGTTTGTCGATGCCCATGCCGAAGGCGATGGTGGCGACCATGATCAGCCCTTCCTCGTTGAGGAAACGCTTCTGGTTGGCGGCGCGCACGTCATTGGGCAGGCCGGCGTGATAGGGCAAGGCCGGAAAACCCTGGTTGCTGAGCTGCTCGGCCACCTCCTCCACCTTCTTGCGCGACATGCAGTAGACGATGCCGGCATCGCCGCGACGCTCGGCCAGAAAGGCCAGCAGCTGCTTGCGTGGCGCCTCCTTGGGCACGATGCGATAGAAGATGTTGGGGCGGTCGAAGCTGGAGAGAAAGCGTTCGGCCTGCTCCAGGTGCAGGCGGCTGGCCATCTCTTCGCGGGTACGGGAATCCGCGGTGGCGGTGAGCGCCAGGCGCGGCACGCCGGGAAAGTGTTCGGCCAGCTGACCGAGCTGCATGTATTCCGGGCGGAAGTCATGGCCCCACTGGGACACGCAGTGGGCTTCGTCGATGGCGAACAGGGCGATCGGCAGGCGCTTGAGGAAGTCCAGCATGCGCGGCTGGACCAGGCGCTCGGGCGCGAGATAGAGCAGCTTGATCTCGCCGCGCTCCAGCTGCGCGGCGACGGCTCTCTGCTGCTCGCCGGTCATGGTGGAGTTAAGCGCCGTCGCCGACACGCCCAGTTCCAGCAGGGTGGCGACCTGGTCGTCCATCAGCGCGATCAGCGGCGAGACCACCACGGCCACGCCGGGCCGCAGCAGGGCCGGCACCTGGTAGCACAGGGACTTACCGCCGCCCGTGGGCATCAGCACCAGCGCATCGCCACCGCTGGCCACGCGCTCGATGATCCGGGCCTGGTTGCCACGGAACGCGTCGTAGCCAAAGACGTCTTTAAGGATGCGCAGCGCAGGTTCTGACATGAAGCCTCCTCGAATGGAACGGCCATTATACGGATGCCGAGGTCGCTGCGGCGGTGCTTTTCCGTCGGCCGGCGCCGGGCCGTCAGGTTCGACGTGACCGGGGCGCTCGTCTACAATTCCGGCCGTTCTGCCCTTTCGAATCCTTTCCGAGGTAAGTAGCCGATGTCCTTCGCCGAACAATTGACCCGTCTGCGCGATTTTCTCGATGCAGACGATCTGCACGAAGAAGCGCTCGACTACGTAGCCGCCCATGGCTACCTGACCGCCCTGTCCATCTGCCCGGAAGAGGTTCCCGAACGCGAGTGGATCGACGCCCTCTTCGCCGAGCCACCGCAGTATCGCGATGCCGCCCAGCAGGAAGAGATCGAGCGCTCCCTGGTGCAGCTCAAGGCGCATATTCTGCGCGTGCTGGGCAGTGACGAAGAACTGGATCTGCCCTGCGACCTGGATCTCGGCCCCGAGCCGGACGACTCCGAGTTGCGCGGCTGGTGCATCGGCTTCATGGAAGGCGTGTTCCTGCGCGAAGCCGTGTGGTTCGAAGACGCCGAAGACGAGGTCAGCGAGCTGCTGCTGCCGATCATGGTGGGTTCGGGTCTGTTCGACGAACAGCCGGAGTTCTCCGAGATCGCCCAGGACCGTCGCCTGGTCGCCGACATGATGGTGCAGATCCCGGAATTGCTGACCCAGCTGTTCCTGCTCTGCCATTCCCCCGAAGAAAAGCCGGCGCTGCTCAAGCCGCGTCACTGAGGGATGGACGAGGCCACCCCCAGACCCCGCCAGCGCAAGGGCTGGGTCCGCTACCTGCTGCTGGGCCTCGGCTGGCTCAGCGTGGCCCTGGGCATCATCGGCGCCTTTCTGCCCTTGCTGCCCACCACGCCCTTCCTGCTCCTGGCCGCGGCCTGCTTCATGCGCAGTTCGGAGCGCTTCTATCTGTGGCTGATCAACCACAAATGGCTGGGGCCCTGGGTCAAGCCCTATCTGGAAGGCGAAGGCATCCCGCTCAAGGGCAAGGTCTACGCCATCGTCGCCATGTGGATCAGCGTGGGCTTTTCCTGCTGGCTGGTGCCCTACGTCTGGGCACGGGTGGCGGCCTTCACCAGCTGCGCGGCGGTGACGGTCTATTTGCTCCGGCAGAAGACCCGGCGCTAGCCGCGCGAGCGGCATGAAAAAAGGGCGATCAGAGATGATCGCCCTTTTTTCATGGGAGACGCAGCGGTGCTCAGGCGGCTCTGGCCATGGGGGTGGGCGGTGCCTGGTCGGGAACGGTGGGCTCGCCCGGCTCGCTTGGCTGGATGGGTGCCGGATCAGGCTGATCGGGCTCGCCGCCGGCACGGGGCATGGCAAGGGCGACAAAGCGGGAGAAAGCGTCGAGCTGGCGGATCGGAAAGCGGGACATGGGGTGACTCCTCTGCTGACTCTCTAGGTAGAGTGGTCCGGCACCCGGGTAATTCCCTCAGTCGCGCGGCTCTGCCCCGCCATGATTGCGTGCAAAGGTTTCCGGACCCATGGCGGCGATCTGGCCATCGATCAGTGCCTCGAACGGCGCCAGCAGGGCATCGAAGCGGCGCGGCGCCTCCAGCGCATTCAACGCCGCGACCACGGCCTCCACGGTCGACAGCGCATCCGGCGCCGGGGCCTTGCGCACCCGGTAGCGCGAGGGCGCGCCAGGCGGCAGGGTGAGCCTGGGCAGGGCCGCCAGCAGCGGATTGGCATGCAGCAGCAAGCGCGCCTTGCGCCAGGTGCCGTCGGGAATCACCAGCAGCCGAGGTGCTGCGGTCACGGCCGCAGGCGGCAACAGGTCGACCGTGATCGCCTCGGGGCCGGGAAACAGCAGCCAGGCGTCATGATCGGCGAGCCAGAGTGGCAGCTCGGGAAAGGTCTCGCCAATCTCCAGCTGCGCATTGTCGAGCCCCAAGGCGGCCAGGCGCGCCGTGTTGAGCGGATGGCGTCGCTCGCTGGGATGCTGCAGCAACAGCACCTGGGTGCGATTGGCCAGGGCTGGGATCAGCGCGCACAGGCAGAGCGACAGGGGACGCTGGCAGCGTGCGCAGGCAGGACGGGACATCAGGGATTCCGGAGCGAATCGGGGCGGCGATCATACCGGATCGCCGCCGCCCTGCTCCGCCCTAGCGATTGAAGCGCGCGGTGAGATCGTGCAGGTAGTCGGCCATGCCTTCCAGTTCGCGACTCAGTTCCGAGCCGCGACGGGCCTGGGCCGAGCTGTGGTCGGAGAGATCGGCGATACGACTGATCTGGCGATTGATGTCCTCGGACACGTGACTCTGCTCTTCCACCGCGGTGGCCATCTGCTGGCTCATGGCAGTGATGAGGCTGACCGAGGCGCTGATGCCTTCCAGGGATTCACGTACCGCCGCCGAATGGCGTTCGCTCTGGCGCGAGGTCTCTTCGCCACGACTGGCGGTGGCCACGGCGCGGTCGGCGTTGGCCTGCAGGTTGGCGATGATTTGGTGGATCTGTTCGGTGGATTCGCGGGTGCGCGAGGCCAGCGAGCGGACCTCGTCCGCCACCACGGCGAAACCACGGCCAGCCTCGCCGGCGCGAGCAGCCTCGATGGCAGCGTTGAGCGCCAGCAGGTTGGTCTGTTCGGCGATGGCGGTGATGACGTCGGCGACGCTGCCGATGCTCTGGGTCGAATTGGCCAGCTCGCCCACCGCCTGACCGATGTCGCTGACCGCGGTACCGAGTTCGCGCATGGAGGTCAGGCTTTCTTCGGCCTTGTCCCGCCCGGAGTGCACCAGGCTCTCGGCATTGGCGGCGGCCTGGGCGGTCTCCTGGACGTTTTGCGAGACCTCGTGGATGGTCGAGGTCATCTGGGTGATGGCGGCGGCGGACTGGTCGGTCTCGTGGCGTTGCTGATCCAGCAGTTCGGCCTCGGACTGGGCCAGCTGGGAGGATTCGCGGGCCTTGAGGCGCACGCTGTCGCCGACATCGGCCAGGCGGGTCAAGGCCGTCTGCAGCCGCGCGGCTTCGCTGTGCAGCGCCAGGTCCAGGCGCGCCGGGGCGCCGCACTGGTCGCTGTAGGTCGGAGCAACCACGGCACTGGAAAACATCTTCGGATGATCGGCGAGGATGCGCTCGATGCTGGCGCGTTGGCGATACAGCTGGTGGCCACTGATACCCAGCAGGGCCGCGACGATGAGGACCCCCTGGGTCGTGTCGTCGAGCAGGAAGTGGCCGCTCAGGATCACCCCGGTGGCCGCCACCGTCGACCAGCAGGCGGCGATGGCGCTGCCCAGGCGGCGCGTCATGGGCACGGGGGCCTTGCCGGCATTGATGCGGGCATAGAGTTCGCCGGCGCGACGGACTTCGCTGGCGCTGGGCAGCGAGCGCACGGATTCGTAACCGATCACCCGGCCCTGCTCGAGGATCGGGGTGACGTAGGCGCTGACCCAGTAGAAGTCGCCGTTCTTGCAGCGATTCTTGACGATGCCCATCCACGGCTTGCCTTCCTTGAGGGTCGCCCACATGTGGCCGAACACCGGCGGCGGCATGTCGGGATGACGCACCAGATTGTGCGGACTGCCGATCAGCTCCTCTCGGGTATAGCCACTGATGGCGATGAAGGCCTCGTTGCAGTAGGTGATGTTCCCCTGCAGGTCAGTGGTGGAGATGAGTCGTTCTTCTTCCTTGAAGGTACGGCCTTGCTGGGTGACCGGCAAATTCGTGCGCATGCGGGTGCCTTATCTAGCGGGTTATCTACTCCGTGCGACATCAACCAGTTCAATGGTGGCCAACTGCCGTCACAGGCGCCGACGGTAACCACTTGGTTATCGTCATACTAACTATCGGCATGTAGCATCTAGGCTTTAAGGATGCGCTGAAATGTTTTGATAAACGGTTCGCTTTGTCGCCCAGGTGACGTATCTCTGGAAAAGAAGACTCGCTTGGCAGGTCCTTTTGCGTCCATTAGAGGTAGATCTAACTGACCGAACTGCGCGTCCGCTGTACCGCCTGAACCTCGCTCAGGATCAGGCCGCTGGCCGGGCGCATCGGCATCCGGGCCAGATCGATGCGTAGGTCCTGGGTCGGTATCTGGTAGGTCATGTCCTGCAGCAGCAGGCGCAGGGCGGAGGTCATGAGTTCCAGGGCGATGCCCTCGCCTGGACAGCGGTGGTGGTGGGCGACCTCACCGCCGCCCTGGGGTACGAAGGCCGCCTCGGGTGCCTGTTCCGTGAGAAAGCGCGTGGGATCGAACACCTCGGGACGGTCCCAGCTGCGCGGATCACGATTGGTGCCATAGAGATCCAGCAAGACCCGCGTGCCGCGGGGAAAGGCGACGCCGTGCCATTCGAAGCTCTCCCGCACCCGTGCCACGGTGAAGGGAAAGAAGGCATAGAAGCGTCGTACCTCCTGGACGAAGGGCACCCGGGCGGCAGGATCGGCTCTCAGCCGTTCGCGCCAGGCCGGTTGCTTGTACAGCGCCAGGGCGGCGAAGGTGGAAAAGCGTGCCACGGCCACCGTCGGCCGCAAAACATTGAGCAGCTCCACCGCGGCCACTCGCGGCGACAGCGGCTGACCATCCGCTTCCCGGTGCTGCGCGATCAGCGCCAGGGCACTGCCGGCAGGCGCCGGCTGCTGGCGGGCCTGCTCGACCTGGCGACCGAGCCAGAACTCCAGCCGCTGCCGTGCGCGACGGGCGCCCAGGTTGCCCAGACCCAGGCATCCACCGCCCTCGATCAGGGCGACCAGCTCGGCACAGCGCTGCCCTTCCTCCTCTCTGGCAAGGGCGACACCCGCCCAGTCGCAGACCGCGCGGGTATAGAGGCGATGCAATTCGTCCAGCAGGACGATCTCCCCGCGGCGCTGCCAACTGGGCAGTCTGGCGCGCCACTCCTGTTCCACCCGGGTGATCAAGGCTTCCACCCGCGTCGATCGGGTGATGTCGACGAAGAGTGCCTTGCGCTGGCGATGGGCGGCGGCGTCCAGGCCCTGGACGCCGCCTTCGCCGAAGAGCGTCTTGCGCAGCGACCGCGGCGCGGCATCTACCCGCGTGAAACGTTCTTCGCGATAGAAGAGTTCCACCGCTGCCTGGCCACGCAGACAGAGGGTAGGCTGCAGCAATAGCCGGGTGGCGAAGACATCGCTATCCAGACGATCGCAGCGATTGCTGATGAAGGCATAGCCTTCGCGCAACAGCGCCAGGCTCGAATCGAAGGCCGGAAGCTTGGGCAGGATGGACATCGGAGGGGCTCCAAGATAACGGACAGACCTGCCCGTGGGACCGCCGGCAAGCGGCGCCGGTGCCTCCGTTGCGCTTGCGGTTTTGACAGCGAGGCCGCGCCGATACCGGGCCGCTGCGCTCGAACGGCAACGCGCGAAGACCGGTCCATGCTGCAGGGATCACCGTCGCGGTGCTCCGCTTTAAGCACAAGGCGCTGCTGTTTGAACATCACCCGCTGCTCTCGCCTGCAAGTTGCCCTGCTGCTGATGCTGGCGCTACTGACCCTGACGCTTGGCTGGGCACCCGTCGATCGCCTGACCTGGATGATCGAGCAGCTGCTGGTGGTCGCTGCGCTGGTGAGCGTCGCCCTGGTGCAGCGGCGCTTGCAGCTGTCGGCCAGCGCCAGTCTGCAACTCTGCGGCTTTCTGGTGCTGCACCAGGTCGGCGCCCACTACACCTATTCCCGGGTGCCCTACGACGAGGCCTGGCAGGCCCTGACCGGCGTTCGCCTGGACGAGGCGCTGGGCCTGAAGCGCAATCACTACGACCGGCTGGTGCATTTCGCCTATGGCCTGCTGCTGGCGCGCCCCGTTCGCGAGGTGGTCCAGGGCCTGAGCGGTCTGCGCGGCTGGCGGAGCGCCTATGTGGCCCTGGAATTCGTGCTGGCCTCTTCGGCCGGCTACGAACTGATGGAGTGGCTGGGCGCCGACCTGCTGGCAAAAGATGCCGGGGAGGCCTTCGTCGGCGCCCAGGGCGATCCCTGGGATGCACAAAAGGACATGGCCCTGGCCTTTCTCGGCGCCCTGCTCTCCCTTGGTTGCCGCCATGGCTGGCCCGGACGCCGCAGGACTAGTCAGGGCCCTGGCTCGGCCTAGCGGGTGATCACGGGTTCCAGGGCTTCCAGCCAGCAGACCACCGCCACGGCGCCGCCATCCGGAATGCCGCGGGCGCGCTCGCCCAGGTAGCTGGCGCGGCCCTGGGCCGGCAGCATCCCGGCGGTGGCCTCGGCGCCCTCGCGGGCGGCGGCGAGGGCCGCGGCAAAGGCCTGCGCCGGGCTGGTACCCGCCTGGGCACCGGCCAGCAGGGCATCCGCGGCCGGGCGCAAGGCATCGAGCATGGTGCGCTGGCCTGGCTGGGCGCCACCCAGTTCGGCCAGGGCCTGGACGCCGCCATCCAGGGCCTGGGCCCATTGGGCCAGCGTGGGTTGCGCCACCCCGTCCAGCACCTGGGCGGCGCGGACCAGAGCGCAGGCGTAGAAGGGTCCGGAGCTCCCGCCAATGGCCCGGCGCAGCGCCTGACCAGTGGCGGCCAGGGCGCTGGCCGGGGTGTACCAGGCGCTGGCCGGCAAGGCGCGCATGGCTTCGGCGCCCCGGGCCAGGCTGGTACCCAGGTCGCCATCGCCGGCGCGACTGTCCAGATCGGTGAGGCGGGCTTCGTTGGCCAGCAGGCTGGCGATGACGGCATCTGCCGCCGCCTGCAGCCGCGCGGCCAGGGGACCGGGGGTGCGAGGGATCGTTTCGGCTGCCGCCACGGGTGCGGGCAACAGGGTGGGCGCCGCCGGGACCCGGCCGTCACCCGGCCAGGCCCGCGCCTGAGTCGGCGCATCGAGCAGCGCCAGGCGCGCTTCATCCACCGGCAGCAGCGACAGCGAACAGCCGGGCATGTCCAGGGCGCTGAGGAAGGTACCGGTCCAGGCGCGCTCCACCACCAGACCGCGCTGGCGCAGCTGACTCACTGCCGCCCGCGCCACCAGGGCGAGTTCCAGCGGCGGCGTCGCGCCCAGGCCATTGACCAGCAGCGCCAGGCGCGTGCCCTCTAGATAGCTGCCGTCTTCGATGAGGGTATCCAGCAGCCGCGCCACGGTGGCGTCGGCGCCCAGCCGGGGGCCGCGCTCGACGCCCTGCTCGCCATGGATGCCGAGGCCCCATTCCACCTCGTCGTCCGCCAGCTGGAAACCCGGATGCCCCACCGCCGGCACCGTACAGGCGCCCAGGGCCACGCCCATGCTGCGCAACCCGGCGCTCGCGGCGCGAGCCAGGGCGGCCACCTCGCCCAGGGGACGTCCGGCGGCGGCCGCCGCGCCCGCCAGTTTGTGGATCAGCACGGTGCCCGCGATGCCCCGGCGCCTTTCCGGCGCCACGGTGTGCCGCAGGGCCGCGTCGTCCGCCACCAGCACCGTCTCGACCGGAATGCCTTCGCTGCGCGCCAGTTCGGCGGCCAGGCCGAAGTTGAGGCGGTCGCCGGTGTAGTTCTTGACCACCAGCAGGGCGCCGGCAGGACCGGCCGCGGCCCGGATCGCGGCCAGCACGGCATCCACGCTCGGCGAGGTGAAGACGTCTCCCGCCACCGCCGCAGTCAGCATGCCCTCGCCGACATAGCCGGCATGGGCCGGTTCGTGGCCGCTGCCGCCGCCAGAAATCACCGCCACCGGGCGTTCGCCCGCTGCGGCCAGGGGCTGGCGCAGGATGACCTGCTCTTCGGCCAGCAGGGCCAGACCGGGATCCAGGCTGACGAGACCTTCGAGCAGTTCGCGAACCACCGTGGTGGGGCTATTGATCAGCTTCTTCATCGGGGACTCCTGAGGGCGAGAGGTCGCCGCAGTATGGCACGGGGTCCCGCGCCTGCCTGGCAGCGACCTGAACGGCCGGCTGACAGGCGCGCAACGGCCTTCCGCCGGACCGGGACGGCAGGCTATCGTTGACCCGGGAAGCTTTTCACGACCGGGATGTCTCACGCTGTTAGCCAGCCGCGCTCCTGCGCGCTCCCCGTCGAGGTCCGTCATGCCGATCAAGATCGTTCCACGCTCTGCCTGTCGTGGGTCGGAGATCACCCCCGAAGCCGTCTACCTGTCCCGGCGCCAGCTGCTCGGTGCCAGCGGCGCCCTGCTCGCTGGCGCCGCCCTGCCCGGCTGGGCGCTGGCCGCCGCGTCCAGCTACGGCGACGTCGAAGCCGCCAAGGGCCCGGACTGGTTCGAACGCAAGCTGCCGGATACCCGCTGGCAGGCGGCCACGGTCAAGGGCGAGGACATCACCCCCTTCAAGGACGCCACCCACTACAACAACTTCTATGAATTCGGCCCGGACAAGAGCGATCCCGCGGCCCATGCCGCGCAGTTGCCGACCCAGCCCTGGAGCGTGGTGGTCGATGGCGAGGTGGGCAAGCCCGGCACCTACGGCCTGGAAGACCTCTTCGGCCCGGATACCCTGGAAGAGCGCATCTACCGCATGAGGTGCGTCGAGGCCTGGTCCATGGTCATCCCCTGGCTGGGCTTCCCGCTGGCCAGCCTGCTCAAGCGCGTCGAGCCCACCGGCAAGGCGCGCTACGTGAGGTTCGAGACACTCAAGGATCCGCAGCACATGCCCGGCATGAATTCCAGCTTTGCCCTGCTGGACTGGCCCTATGTGGAAGGCCTGCGCCTGGATGAAGCCATGCATCCGCTGACGCTGATGACGGTGGGCATGTACGGGCGGGTGCTGCCCAACCAGAACGGGGCGCCCCTGCGCCTGATCGTGCCCTGGAAGTACGGCTTCAAGGGCATCAAGTCCATCGTCCGCATCAGCCTGGTGGAAGAGCAGCCACGCACCACCTGGCAGGGCATGGCGCCCAACGAATACGGCTTCTATGCCAACGTCAATCCGGAAGTGGATCACCCGCGCTGGAGCCAGGCCCGCGAACGGCGCCTGCCCAGCGGCCTGTTCAGCCCCAATGTGCGACCGACCCTGATGTTCAACGGCTATGGCGAGGAAGTGGCTTCGCTCTACAGCGGCATGGATCTGCGGAGAAACTATTGATGGGTGTACTGCTCTGGCGGGTGGCGGTGTTCGTCGCCGCGCTCTGCCCGCCGCTGTGGTGGCTGTACCAGGCCTGGATCTTCGCCCTCGGCCCGGACCCGGGCAAGGCCCTGGTGGACAAGCTGGGCACTGGCGCCCTGGTGCTGCTGTTACTGACCCTGAGTCTGACCCCGCTGTCGCGCCTCACCCGCTGGAAGCTCTGGCCGGTGATCCGCCGCCAGCTCGGGCTGTGGACCTTCACCTATGCCCTGCTGCACTTCCTCGGCTACCTGGCTTTCGTACTGGGCTTCGACCTGTCGCAGCTGGGCGTGGAGTTGCAGCGCCGACCCTACATCATCGTCGGGGCCGCGGCCCTGCTGATCCTGCTGGCCCTGGCCGTCACCTCCAATCGCCCGGCCATGCGCCGCCTGGGCAAGCGCTGGAAGGAGCTGCATCGGCTCGCCTACCTGGTGCTGGGCCTGGGGCTGCTGCACTACCTCTGGATCGTGCGTTCGGACCTGGAAGAGTGGGCGATCTACGCCGCCATCGGCGCCGCACTGCTGGCCTTCCGGCTGGTGGACGGCTGGCGTCGCAAGAGACGCAGCCAGACGGCCACCGCCCCTGCTCGCTGATTACCACCGTCGAGGCAGAGGGGTTCGCCCTTCACGCCTCAAAACCATAGGGGTGGTATTAAAACGCCTACCCAGGAATGCGGGTGGACCGCCACGGCTTGGCGCAGGGGAGGTATTGAACAGGCCTGGCGCCAGTGGCCAGGCCGTTGCCCTAGGGCGGTCGATCAGCGCTGCGCGGCCTGGCGCAGGCCCTTCAGGGTGTTGAGCGGGGCATCCACCACGAAGCTGTTGGCCAGCCAGGACGGCACGCTGCCACCCGGCTCGCTCTGGGCCTCGTAGGTCACTTCCGAACCGCCATTCTTCGGCACCACGCGCCACTGACCCTGGAAGCTGGCGACCCGTACGTAGCCGTCGGCGGCGGGACGATAGTCCGGCTGGCCTTCAAGGGTACGGGTAAAGCCGCCATCGGGGGTCTTCTGCTCGGTGATGTGCAGCACCACGTCACGGGCGGTCACCGGCCAGGGCATGTCGATGCGCATGTAGGTCCAGGCCTGGTTGTCCTGGCGCTTGAGCACCTGTAGCGACTGGCAGCGGAAGATCCACTTGCAGGAACCCACGGGGTCGTCCTGCAGCTTGGCGATGGTGGCCGGATCGGCCTTGATCTGGACCACGCCGCGGTAGGCCTTGTACTTGGAGCCGGCGACCGCACGGGTATAGACCTGGATGCCGTCTTCCTGCTTGGCGAGTTGCCAGTCCTCGGCCTGGGCCAGGCCGGTGGCTGCGAGCAGGGTCAGGGCGAGGATGGAGCGAAGCGGCTTGTGCATGGGACGTCCCTTGTTGTTGTGGTTGTCGGAGAGCGCAATTCAAAACCGGATCAGGCGGCGGTTTCACCTTCGAGGCGCAGCAGGATGGCCATGGCTTCGGCGCTGCTGGTGCCGCAGAACGCCAGCTCGGCCTGGAAGCCGCCGCACACCGCCGGGCGCAACGGCGAGCCGAACAGGTCGCAGCGGTTGGTGCTGTCCAGGTGGGCGCAGCGCACGCCGGAGGGCTTGCCCTGGGGCATGCGTGGCAGCGGTGAAGAGATCGACGGCGCGATGCAACAGGCGCCACAACCCGGACGGCACTCCATGGGTGAAACTCGCAGAGAAAGAGGTTTCAAGCTTAAGAGCAAGGCCGGGGCCTCACAAGCAAATCGTGACCAGATGTCGCTATCGAGTCATGAATGTAACATTCATTCGCACCTCGCCACGCAACCCCGCGGCCTTTCCACCGTCTTATCTGCGACGATCGAGGCGGCTCCCCGAGGGCGTGACGATGAAGCATTGGCTGGTGCTGGACCTGGAAGCGACCACCGACGAAGGCGGCTGGCCCCTGGAGTTGATGGAAATCATCGAGATCGGTGCGGTGATGGTGGACGCCGAGGGCCAGGAGCTCGGTCGCTATCAGAGTTTCGTCCAGCCCCGGCGGCTGCCGCTGCTGACGCCCTTCTGCCGCGACCTCACCCATATCAGCCAGGCCGACGTCGACGGCGCCGAGCCGCTGGAAGGTACCTGGCCGGCGTTCGAGGCCTGGCTGGGCGCCTACGAGACCACCCTCGCCGGCTGGTGCAGCTGGGGCGATTTCGACCGCCGCCTGCTGGAACGCGCCTGGCGCGAGCACGACCTGCATACCCACCTGGCCCGGGTGCCGCATCGCAATCTCAAGCAGGCCTTCGCCAAGGCGCGTGGCCTAGCGCGTCCGCTGGGACTCACCGCCGCCCTGGAATCGGCGGGTCTGGCCTTTACCGGGGTGCTGCACCGCGCCGAGACCGACGCGCGCAACACCGCCAAGCTGTTGCCCGCCAGCCTGCCGGCCTTCGCGCGCTAGCCTCGTCTGGAGCGGTGACAGTGAGCCTCGGCCTTGGGCATACTCGCCGACGGTCCCAACCGCTTTCGCACAAGGAAATCCGATGTTCAAGGTCAACGAATACTTCGACGGCACCGTCAAATCCATCGCCTTCAGCCTCAAGTCCAAGCCCGCCACCCTGGGCGTCATGGCCCCCGGCGAATACGAATTCGGCACCAGCCAGCTGGAAGTCATGCACGTAGTGGCCGGCGCCCTGACCGTCAAGCTGCCGGGCAGCGAGACCTGGGAAACCTTCGCCGCAGGTAGCCAGTTCACCGTGCCGGCCAATGCCAAGTTCCAGCTCAAGGTCGCGGAAGACACCGCCTACCTCTGCGAATACCACTGAGTCCGGGGGAGCCATGCGGCTCCCGCGCCCTGGGCTCCCGTCATTCGGCCGTTTGGGCCGGCTGGCGGGAGGCCGCCACCCCGCCTGAACGCTTGCCCCTCGCCTCGGTCCTAAGCGACACCGCCGCTTTCGGAGCCGTCGCCATGTCGCCAGCTGCAGCCCAGGGCCCTCGCCAGTCGAGCCACGCCCGCCCCTTCGAGCACCAGCCCCGGAATCTCCCGACGCATGGGATAGCCCTTGCGCAGGGCGTCGAACGCCTGGGCGCGCGCCACGGCCGGCAAGCCGAGGGTCGCGCGTAGCGCCGCATCGTCGTCACGCGGATCATAGACCGCGCGGCAGACCCGCCTGAAGACAGTCGCCTCGGGCGTATCCCCGCTGAACACCAGGCGCTCCAGCTGCTGAGGCGGCAACAGATCGCCCAGATTCAGCCGCGGTGTCTCCCCGCTCCAGGCGCAGAAGGCCTCGTAGATCTGCGCCGTGCCGCGCCATTTGCCTTCCAGGCTATGGCCGGCGATATGAGGCGTCACCAGCTGGCACAGGCGGGCCAGTTCAGGATCGATGCCCGGCTCGCCTTCCCAGACATCCAGCGCCACCCTGAGCTCGGCGCCACCGGCCAGATGCGTCCGCAGCGCGGCGTTATCGACCACCTCGCCCCGGCAGGCATTGAGCAGCCAGGTCCCCGGGCGCAGGCTGGCCAGGCGAGTGGCATCGAACAGGTGCAAGGTGCGCTGCTCGCCGTCCCGGATCAGCGGGGTATGCAGACAGAGCACGTCGCAGCGCTCGAGCAATTCGTCGAGGCTGTGGAAGTCCCCCCCCTCCGCGGCCTGGCGGGGCGGATCGCAGACCAGCACCGTCCAGCCCAATCCGCGCAGCACCTCGGCCAGGCGGCCACCGACCTGACCGGCGCCGACGATGCCATAGGTGCGCTGGGCCAGCTCGGCGCCGGCACCATCGGCCAGTGCCAGCAGGGCGCCGAGCACCCAGTCCACCACGCCGCGGGCATTGCAGCCTGGCGCATTGCTCCAGCGGATGCCGGCCTGGTCGAGATAGCCCAGGTCCAGGTGATCGGTGCCTATGGTGCAGGTGCCGACGAAGCCGACCCTGGACCCGGCCAGCAGCGCGGCGTCGACACGGGTGATGGAGCGCACCAGCAGCGCATCGGCGCGACCTACGGCGGCGCGATCAAAGGCGCGGCCGGGAAGGCGCTCGAGGGTGGCGTGGGGCCCGAAGAAGGCGTCCAGCAGCGGAATGTTTTCGTCGGCGAGAATGTGCATGCCTGGGCACTCGCAAGGGCGGGGACCGGCACTTTAGCAGGCCATCGGCGGCAGGCAACGGTCGCTGCGAGGGTTGCCACCCGGGCCATGAGGACTAGACTATCGGCCCCGAAGCTGACCGAACGATCAAGTGACCTCCTCCCTGCCCCGCATCAGACGTGAATTCGGCGCCCTGCTCTCCCTGGCCGCGCCCATCGTCATCGCCCAGCTCTCCCATTCGGCCATGGGCTTCGTCGACGCCGTCATGGCCGGCCGGGTCGGCCCGCTCGACCTCGCCGCCGTCGCCCTGGGCAACTCCGTGTGGATTCCGGTGTTCCTGCTGATGACCGGCATCCTGCTGGCGACCACCCCCAAGGTAGCCGAGCGCCACGGCGGCGGCCGCAGCCAGGAGATCGGTCCGCTGGTGCGCCAGGCGCTATGGCTGGCCCTGGGTTGTGGCCTCATCGCCAGCCTGCTGCTGCTCAACGCCCGCCCGCTGCTGGTGGCCATGCATGTCGACGCCCAGCTGATCGGGCCGACCCTGCTCTATCTCAAGGGCATCGCCATGGGCCTGCCCGCCACCGCCTTCTACTATGTACTGCGCTGCTTCAGCGACGGCCTCGGGCGTACCCGCCCGGCGATGCTGGTAGGGCTCGCCGGCCTGGCGCTGAACGTGCCGCTGAACTGGATCTTCATTTACGGCCACCTGGGCATGCCGGCGCTGGGCGGCGCCGGCTGCGGCTTCGCCTCGGGTACGGTGATGTGGGCGATGCTGCTGGCCATGCTGGCGATCATCCGCACCGAGCGCTATCGCGCCTGCGCCCTTTTCGCCCGCTTCGAGCGGCCCCATGGGCCGACGCTGCGCGCCCTGCTGGCCATCGGCGTGCCCATCGGCATCGCGATTTTCGCCGAATCCAGCATCTTTTCCGTGGTGGCCCTGCTGATCGGCGAGCTGGGACCGACCGTGGTCGCCGGGCACCAGGTGGCGCTCAACTTCTCCGGGCTGGTGTTCATGGTGCCCCTGGCGCTGGGCATGGCGGTGACGGTGCGGGTCGGTCAGGCGCTGGGGCGCGGCGAACCACGCGAGGCGCGCTTTTCCGCCGGGGTCGGCATGGCCGCCGGGCTGCTCTGCGCCTGCGTTTCCTGCACCCTGATGCTGACCGCGCGCACGGCGATCGCCGGGCTCTATTCCCAGGACCTGGCGGTGATCCAGCTGGCGGCCTCGCTGCTGGTATTCGCCGGCATCTTCCAGTTCTCCGATGCCATCCAGGTCACCGCCGCCGGCGCCCTGCGCGGTTACCAGGACACCCGCGCGACCATGATCATCACCCTGCTGGCCTACTGGGGCGTGGGCCTGCCGGTGGGCTGGGCACTGGGCCTGAGCGACTGGTTCGGTGCCCCACGGGGTCCGGCCGGCCTCTGGCAGGGGCTGGTGCTGGGCCTGACCTGCGCGGCCATCCTGCTGTCGGTGCGGCTGGCCCGCAGCGCCCGTCGACGCATCCACAGCGCCTAGCGCGCTGCCCTTGGTACACTGGCGCCCTCGCCCCGGCCGGCGGTCCTGCCGACCGGGACGGGCGTTTCCCTCTTTCGCGAGCGTGCGGCTTCGATGATCTTTCGCCTGCTACAACTCCTCTGCCTCTGCTTTCTGCTCATCGGCCCGGCTCAGGCCGCCCTGCCCGGACTGCCGGGCGCCCAGAAGGACCAGGTCGATCCGCAATTCGGCCAGTCCCTGGACCAGGTCATCAAGACCCTGGAGAGCGATCAGCAGCGCAATCGCCTGCTGGCGGATCTCAAGAAGCTGCAGGCGGCGCAGAACAAGGCCGAGCCCAGCGCCTCCCAGGGCGTGATCGGGCTGATCACCGATACCCTGACGGTGGTCGAGCAGCAGCTGCAACGCGACAACCTGCGCGAACGCTGGCAATACCAGCTGGACCAGGCCGGCGCCGAGCTGGCCGCCCTGGCGCCGGCGCCCGAACAGCGCCTCAACCTGCTCTCCGGCTTTGTCGTCACCCTGGCCTTCTGGGCCGGTTGCGCCCTGGGCCTGAAGACCATCAGCCATCGCCTGCGGGTGAGATTCGGACTGTCCGAGGAGTTGCCGCTCAGGCCGCGCACCCTGGACCTGGTCCGTTTCGCCCTGCGCAAGCTGGCGCCCTGGCTGCTGGCCTTCATCCTGACCCTGGTGGTGTCGCTGTGGCTGCCGGATTCGCTGGGCAAGACGGTGGCCGTCGCCCTGGCCTATGCCGCCGTCACCGGCCCGCTGTTCGCCGCTACCGTGGTGGTGATCTGCTCGCTGCCCAGCGGCGCCCATCGCAGTCGCGCCCTGCTGATCCTGCGCCGCCGCGCCTTCCGCCCGCTGTGGATCATCGGCAGCCTGGCGGCCCTGGGCGGCGCCGCCAGCGATCCGCACCTGGCCGAGACCCTGGGGCCACACCTGGCCGCGGTCATCGCCATCGGCGCCAACATCTGCGCGGCGCTGCTCACCGCCCAGTTCGCCCTGAGATTCCGCCGGCCCATCGCCCACCTGATCCGCAACCAGCCGCTGGCCAAGCGCCAGGCGCTGCACGGCCTGCAGGGCGTGCGTCACCTGATCGCCAGGCTCTGGCACCTGCCGCTGCTGATCCTGGTGGCGGTCTCGGTGGTGGCCACCTTCGTCTCCGCCGGCGATACCAGCGACGCCCTGCGCCGAGCCCTGCTGTTCGCCGTGACCATGGGCGCCGCCCTCGGGCTCAACGCCCTGGTGCGGGCGCGATTGCTGCGCCGGCGGCCGCACGGCCGCATCCAGGAAGCCTATGCCGAACGGCTGCGCGCCTTCTTCGTGCTGGTGCTGGGCATCGCCATCTGGCTGGTGGGCATCGAGCTGGCCCTGCGCGCCTGGAATCTCTCGCTGCTCAGATTCAGCCAGGGTGACGGCCATGCGGTCGCCAGCAAGTTCTTCGGCCTGGGTGGCACCCTGCTGCTGGCCTGGCTGGTGTGGATCCTGGCCGACACCGCCATCCACCGCGGCCTCAACCTGCACCGCGTCAGCCCGAACAACGCCCGCGCCCAGACCATGTTGCCGCTGATCCGCAACGTGCTGTTCCTGACCATCTTCGTCATCGCCCTGATCGTCGCCCTGGCCAACATGGGCGTGAACGTCACCCCGCTGCTGGCCGGTGCCGGCGTCATCGGCCTGGCGGTGGGCTTCGGCGCCCAGAGCCTGGTGGCAGACCTCATCACCGGGCTGTTCATCATCATCGAGGACTCCCTGGCCATCGGCGACTACGTCGACGTCGGCAACCATCTGGGCACCGTCGAGGGCCTGACCATCCGCACCGTGCGGCTGAGGGACATAGACGGCATCGTCCACACCATCCCCTTCAGCGAGATCAAGAGCATCCAGAACTACTCGCGGCAATTCGGCTACGCCATCTTCCGCCTGCCGATTCCCCAGGCGCTGTCGGTGGACAAGGCCATCGAGATGGTTCAGGAGGTCGGCCGCTCGTTGCGCCAGGATCCGCTGATGGGGCGGGACATCTGGTCGCCGCTGGAACTGCAGGGGGTGGAAAGCTTCGATTCCGGCATGGCGATCCTGAGATTCCGCTTCAAGACCGCGCCGATCAAGCAGTGGGAGGTGTCGCGGGCCTTCAACCTCAGGCTCAAGCGCTACCTGGACGACGCCGGCATCGAACTGGCGTCGCCGCGCATGAACGTGCGTTACGAGGTGGGTGGCTCGCCACTGGATCAGGCGACGCGGGGCGGCCAGGCGCCGAGCGAGGGCTGACCCGGCGGCGCTGGCACGACCGCCGGCCCTCGCGATCGGCGGGATTAGCTTCTAGGGTGAGGACGACCTGTCCCGACGAGGCTTTCCCATGCCCTTGCGTACCCTGCTCTGCTATGGCGACTCCAACACCCACGGCACCCGCCCCCTGACCCAGCCCGGCGTCCTCGAACGCTTCGGCTGGGACGAGCGCTGGCCCGGCGTCCTGGCCCGCGGGCTGGGCGCCGACTGGCGGGTGATCGAGGAAGGCCTGCCCGCCCGCACCACGGTGCACGACGATCCCATCGACGGCCATCACAAGAATGGCCTGAGCTATCTCCGGCCCTGCCTGGAGAGCCAGCTGCCGGTGGACGTCCTGCTGCTGATGCTGGGCACCAACGACCTCAAGGCGCGGCTGTCGGTGACCCCGGCGGACATCGCCAGCGCCCTGCAGGTGCTGCTGGAAGAGATCAAGCGTTGCAACGCCGGACCGGACGGCGCCACGCCCAGGCTCATCGTCATGGCGCCGGCGCCCATCGAGGAAGTGGGCTTTCTCGGCGAGATCTTCGCCGGCGGTGCGGCCAAGTCCCGCGAGTTGGCCGCACGTTATCGCCAGGTGGCCGAGGCCCAGGGCGCGGCCTTCGTCGATGCGGGCGAGATCATTCAGGTGAGTCCGGTGGACGGCGTGCATTTCGAGGCGGACCAGCATCGCCGGCTGGGGGAGCATCTGGTGGGGGTGGTCAGAGGCCTGGGTGTTGCCTGACCGTAGAGCGTAGGGTGGACAACGGCGCAGCCTTGTCCACGGGTTCGGGGGTATACAGTGGAAAACGCTGCGCGGTTTTCCACGCTACGGGTCGCTTGGCATCGGCCTGTTGGGCTTCGACGATGAAGCCGTCTGAACCCAACCTACGGCTGACTCCCTCTGTAGGAGCGGCCCATGGCCGCGATAAGAGATTAGGCCCTGGCTCGAAGTGACGAGATGAGCCCGCTTTATCGCAGCCACGGCGGTCCGCCGATGCGCCGCTGCTACAGGTACTCGACGGGCTGCGGAGCGGTGCCTTTGCCTCACTCCACCTTCTTGCGAATCCAGTACAGATAACGCCCTTCCCCTTCGCTCTTTTCCACCAGTTCATGGCCGAGGAACACGCAGAACTTGGGGATGTCGCGCTGGGTGGAAGGGTCGGTGGCGATGACCTTGAGCAGGGCGCCGGGGGCGATGTCGCGCACCTTGTTGTGCAGCATCATCACCGGCTCCGGGCAGTTCAGCCCGCTGGCGTCGAGGGTGGCATCGGCTTCGAGGGTCATGGGGTCTCCAGGGATAGAACGGTTACAGCGATCTGCATTCAGAGCCTGACGGCGGCCTAGGGTTTCCGATCCAGCCGGCGCAAGTGACAGGTCACTTCCTCGCGGTCGTGGTAGAGCTGCTTGCAGCCGATGGTGACGCGCTGGCCGCGACCGGCGAAATGCGCGTGCAGCCGCTCGAGGATGCCGGCCACTTCGCGATAGCGCTGCTTCATCGGCAGCTTGAGATTGACCACCGCCTCGCGGCAATGCCCCTCGCCGATCCAGCGCTCGATCAGCGCCGCGGTGCGCGCGGGCTTCTCGACGATGTCGCAGACCATCCAGTCCACCGGGTGCTTGGGCACGAAGGCGTAGCCGTCGACCTGCAGGTGCTCGACGAGGCCGGTGTCCATCAGCGCCTCGTTCATGGGGCCATTATCCACCGCCGTCACCAGCATCTCGCGGGCCACCAGTTGCCAGGTCCAGCCACCCGGGGCGGCGCCCAGATCGACGGCGCGCATGTCGGACGACAGCCGCGTCTCCCAGTCGGCACGGGGAATGAAGTGGTGCCAGGCCTCTTCCAGCTTGAGGGTCGAGCGACTGGGGGCTTCGCGCGGGAATCTCAGCCGTGGGATGCCCATGGGCCAGAGCGCGGCGTTGTTCGGCTCGACCAGGCCGACGAAGACCTCGCGCCCGCTGAGAAAGGTCAGCTGCAGGCGTGGCGCCCGGGCATCGTCCACCAGGCGGCCGGCTTTGCGCAGCGCCAGGGTCAGGGGGCGTTCGAATTTCTTGCAGAAGGTGGAGAGCGCCTTGCCGTCGTTGGTGTCGGGCATCTCCAGGGCCAGGCTGCCGCAGACGGGATAGCTGGCCAGCAGCTCCAGCAGCGGCCCGATGCGATCCTGCTCGGGCAGGCTGAGAAAGGCGCCACGCGACCACTGGCGTGGAAAGATCAGCTCGGCGAAGCTCAGCTGCTGCATCAGCCGCGTCGCGTCCGCCGCATCGCCACAGACGAATTCGGCATAGGCGGCACCCGGCTTGCCCTTGGCGTAGCCGGCCACGCCAAGCAGCGCCGCCCGTTCGCCGAGCTCGGCGCAGACCTCGCCTTCGAATCCGGTACGGCACAGCAGCAACAGGGTATTCACGACAGGGCTTCCTCAAGGGGTCACGCAGGGCGCGCACTATACCCCAGCGCGCCCACTGGGGAACGCCGGCGGCGCCTATCGGTCCAGTACTACACCTAGAAAAATCAGTCCGCCCAGCGCTGGTTCGGCTCTCTTTCACCTTTCGGGGCCCGAACGGCCAGCGGGCAACCGTCGAAACGTCGATAAGGAGACCCCTGATGCCAGCCCTGGACAGCCTCAACAGCCTCAAGACCCTGCAGGTGGGCGAGCGCACCTATCACTACTACAGCCTGCCCGATGCGGCCAAGACCCTGGGCAATCTCGACCAGCTGCCCAAGTCGCTCAAGGTGCTGCTGGAGAACCTGCTGCGCTGGGAAGACAATCAGACCGTCACCGGCGACGACCTCCAGGCCCTGGCCGACTGGACCAAGACCCGCTCCGCCGACCGCGAGATTCAGTACCGTCCCGCCCGTGTACTGATGCAGGACTTCACCGGCGTACCGGCGGTGGTCGACCTGGCCGCCATGCGCGAAGCCGTAGCCAAGGCCGGCGGCGATCCGCAGCGGATCAATCCGCTTTCCCCCGTCGACCTGGTGATCGACCACTCGGTGATGGTGGACCGCTACGCCAGCGAGAACGCCTATCACGAGAACGTCGAGATCGAGATGGAGCGCAATGGCGAGCGCTACGCCTTCCTGCGCTGGGGCCAGAACGCCTTCGACAACTTCCGCGTGGTGCCGCCGGGCACCGGCATCTGCCACCAGGTCAACCTGGAATACCTGGGCCGCAGCGTCTGGACCAAGGACGAGGACGGCCGCACCTATGCCTTCCCCGACACCCTGGTGGGTACCGACTCCCACACCACCATGATCAACGGCCTGGGCGTACTGGGCTGGGGCGTGGGCGGCATCGAGGCCGAGGCGGCCATGCTCGGCCAGCCGGTGTCCATGCTGATCCCCGAGGTGGTGGGCTTCAAGCTGACCGGCAAGCTGCGCGAGGGCATCACCGCCACCGACCTGGTGCTGACCGTGACCCAGATGCTGCGCAAGAAGGGTGTGGTGGGCAAGTTCGTCGAATTCTTCGGCGACGGCCTGGCCACTCTGCCCCTGGCCGACCGCGCCACCATTGGCAACATGGCCCCGGAATACGGCGCTACCTGCGGCTTCTTCCCGGTCGATCAGATCACCCTGGACTACCTGCGCCTGTCCGGGCGCCCCGAGGAAACCGTACAACTGGTGGAGGCCTACACCCAGGCCCAGGGCCTGTGGCGCAATCCCGGCGACGAGCCAGTGTTCACCGATGTGCTGGAACTGGACATGGGCGAAGTCCAGTCCAGCCTGGCCGGTCCCAAGCGGCCCCAGGATCGCGTGCTGCTCGGCGAGGTAGCCAAGACCTTTGGCGACTTCACTGCGCTGGCGCCGAAAAAGGCCGAGGCCGCCAAGGTCGGCAGCAGCGTCGAGGTGCAAGTGAATGGTGAGACCTTCCAGCTGGAAGACGGCGCCGTGGTCATCGCCGCCATCACCTCCTGTACCAACACCTCCAACCCCAGCGTCATGATGGCCGCCGGTCTGCTGGCGAAGAAGGCCGCCGAGAAGGGCCTGATGCGCAAGCCCTGGGTCAAGTCGTCCCTCGCCCCCGGCTCCAAGGTGGTGACCGACTACTACAACGCCGCCGGCCTCACGCCCTATCTCAACGACCTCGGCTTCGACCTGGTCGGCTATGGCTGCACCACCTGCATCGGCAACTCCGGTCCGCTGCTCGATCCCATCGAGAAAGCCATCCAGGACGCCGACCTCACCGTGGCCTCGGTGCTGTCCGGCAACCGCAACTTCGAAGGCCGGGTGCATCCGCTGGTCCGGACCAACTGGCTGGCGTCGCCGCCGCTGGTGGTGGCCTATGCCCTGGCCGGTAGCGTGAAGGTGGATCTGACCCAGGATCCGCTGGGCACCGGCAACGATGGCCAGCCGGTCTATCTGAAGGACGTCTGGCCCACCCAGCAGGAAGTGGCCGACGCCGTGCAGAAGCTCGATACCGCCATGTTCCACAAGCAGTACGGCGCCGTGTTCGACGGCGACGAGAAGTGGCAGGCGATCCAGGTGCCAGACGCCGAGACCTATGTCTGGGACGCCGATTCCACCTATATCCAGAATCCGCCGTTCTTCGAGGGCATCGCCGGCGATCCGCCGCGCATCGCCGACATCCACGACGCTCGCATCCTGGCGCTGCTGGGCGATTCGGTCACCACCGACCACATCTCCCCCGCCGGCAACATCAAGAAGGACAGCCCCGCCGGCCGCTACCTGGCCGAGCACGGCGTGGACTATGCCGACTTCAACTCCTATGGTTCACGCCGCGGCAACCACGAAGTCATGATGAGAGGCACCTTCGCCAATATCCGCATCAAGAACGAGATGCTCGGCGGCGAGGAAGGCGGCAATACCTTCCACGTGCCCACCGGTGAAAAGCTGTCGATCTACGACGCGGCCATGAAGTACGAGCTGGAAAACACCCCGCTGGTGATCATCGCCGGCAAGGAATACGGCACCGGCTCCTCCCGTGACTGGGCGGCCAAGGGCACCAACCTGCTGGGCGTGAAAGCCGTGGTCGCCGAGAGCTTCGAGCGTATCCACCGATCCAACCTGGTGGGCATGGGCGTGCTGCCGCTGCAGTTCAAGGACGGCGTGGACCGCAAGTCCCTGGGGCTGACCGGCAAGGAGAAGATCGCCGTGCTGGGCATCGACGGCGTCGAGTTGCGTCCGCGCATGCCGCTGACCCTGGAAGTCACCCGCGAGGACGGCAGCCGCGAAAGCGTGGAAGTGCTCTGCCGCATCGACACGCTCAACGAGGTGAGCTACTTCAAGGCCGGCGGCATCCTGCACTACGTGCTGCGGGAGTTCCTGGCCAAGCCGGCGGCTTGAGGTCACGCGCCCCGGTCGCGGCGACCGGGGCAACCTCGCACTTCCAGCATAAGCGTTCGCGCCATCTGGGCTTGAACAGCCGGGCTCCACCAAGATGTTCTGGCTGATTACGCACTGGCTTTCAGCTAAACTTGGAAGTGACCTGTGAGAGGTATGCTCATGCCCCAGCCCAATCTGGATAGGAAACGCCGCTACTTCGTACGCATGCGTCAGGCCAACTATGCAGCCAGCTTGAAACTGGAAGGCTTCGACCTGAAATCCGACGCCCCGGAAACCGTGGGGCAAGATAAGCAAGCCCTTCTTGCGCACTACCAACGTCTGAGCCAGGCGCAATGATCGATAAGTACGGAGCCGGCCAGGATCCGTACTGCTATCCCGGCACCACGACCTTACGCAACCTGCTCGACATCCGGGATGACGAGCTACTGGCGGCAGCCGAGCGTGATCTTTCTCGCCTCGCGGCCAGCAAGTTGACGTTCGAGTTACCGCCCTACGACCTTGACTATCTGTGCCAGTTGCATCGACTGCTGTTCCAGGACATTTACCCCTGGGCTGGCGAACTGCGCATCCTCGATATTGCAAAGGACAGCACCCGCTTCTGTACGGTGCATCGGCTGGTACCCGAGGCCAACAAGCTGTTTGCCAAACTGCAGGCGGAAAACTGGTTCGAAGGGCAATCTCGTGACGTCCTGATCGGGCTGAGCGCCGAGCTCTACGGCGATCTAAACATGGTGCACCCTTTCCGCGATGGCAACGGCCGTGCCCAGCGCCTGCTGTTTGAGCATCTCATCATCAATGCGGGCTACCAGATCGATTGGTCCCCGGTGGCGCGCGATGAATGGATAGCTGCCAACATCGCCGCCGTCCACTGCGACTACCGTGCATTGGACCAGATATTCGCTCGCTGCATAGGCTCCGCTATCGAGTGAGCGCCCTCAGCCCTCCAGCAAGCCTTGCGCACCTCGCCCAAACCCCTCGACCACTTCCTGCAACGCCCCGAGAAAGCGGGGATGGATCAGCCACAGCTGGATCTCTGGCTTGAAGTCTTTCAGCGGGATCGCCGCCAGGCGTTCGCGATGGGCGCTGCGGGCCAGCAGCGGCGCGGGGACGAGGCCCAGCCCCTGGCCGTCCGCCACCAGACCGAGCTGGAGTTCGGTGCCGTAGGTCTCCAGGTTGATGCGCAGCGCCTGGCCCTGCTCAGCCAGGGTGCGTTGCAGACTGGCGCGAAAACCGCAGCCGTCGGGATTGAGCACCCAGCCCTGGCCCTGGATGTCGGCCAGCCGCTGCGCCCTGCCCGGTACCTGGTCACGGGCACCGACCACCTGCAGGGGCATGGCGCCCAGGGGCCGGGCCTCGACGCCATCGGGAAATACCTTGTTGGCCGGAAACAGCACCAGGGCGCCGTCCAGCTCACCCTGCTCGATACGGTTGACCAGCACACTGCCCCAACCCGTCGCCACCTGGGTGCGCAGCTCCGGGTAGCGGGTGCGGATGTCTTTCACGGCCTCCAGCAACAGCGCATCGCCCAGGGTCTGGGGCACGCCCAGGCGCAGCAGCCCGGAGGGCGGCGCATCGCCCGCCACCCGCTCGCGCAGGGCGTCCATCTCGCGCAGGATGGCACGGCAATGCCCATAGACCTCCTGCCCCAGGCGGGTCGGCTTGAGCGGCTTGGTGTGGCGGTCGAGCAAGTCGACGCCGAGGTCCTGTTCGAGACTCTGCAGGCGGCGGGTGATGGCCGGCTGGGTGAGCCCCAGGGACAGGGCAGCGGCATTGAGGGAGCCGCTGCGGATCACCGCGACAAAGGCTTCGATATCGTCGGTCTTCATGAGGAGGCGTCTGACTTCCCGCTGCTGGACATGCGCCCCAAGCATAACGCACCGCCGTCTCTGCGGGCGTCGTGCTCAGCGTTGCGCGGTCTGCGCCGGGGGTTCCAAGTCTGCCTTAAAGCCGTCGTAGAACAGGCGACTGGCGTCATAGCCCTTGACCAGCCCTTCGCCGGCAAAGAAGTCGACGGTGCGTTGCGCCTGGGTGATGGCCGCAGGGGTCACCGGTCCGATAGCGGTGCGCGCCCGGCCGAACCAGGCCTGGGCGATGGCGGCGTCGGCACGGGTGCGCTCCGCCCAGGCGCTGGCGTAGCGCGCCGTGTGTTCGGGATCGGCATTGGCCCAGGTCCGGGCCTGCTGCAGTCGCCGGAGAAAATCGGCGATGGCCTGGTGCTTGGCTGTATCGTCCAGCGCCCCTTGGCTGGCGACCACGAAGCTCTGCGCCGGGATCAACCCCTCGGCGGTGGTGAGCACCCGGGCGCCATGCCATTGAGCCTGGGTGACATGGGGTTCCCAGGTGGCGATGGCGTCCACCGAGCCGCCTTCCAGGGCGTGGGAGGCGTCCAGGGCGTTGAGATAGCGGAAGCTCACCTGCTCGCGCGGCACACCCGCCCGGTCCAGGGCGGCGAGCGCCAGTTGCTGGCTCCAGGAGCCCTTCCAGATGGCCACCGTCTTGCCCTGCAGATCCGCCAGGTTGTGGATGCTGGAATCGCCGCGCACCAGCACCGCCACCCCCTCCAGGCTCTGGCGGCTGATGCCGACCACCCTGATCGGTGCGCCCAGGGCACCGAGGAACAGCGGCGGCGCATCGCCCAGCAGACCCAGGTCGAGGCTGCCGACATTGAGCGCCTCGGCCACCGGCGAGCCGGCGGTGAATTGCTTCCATTTCAGTTGATACGGCAGGTCGCTCAGGACGCCCGCGGCTTCCATCACGGTACGGGTGTTGTAGCTCTGGTCGCCCACCACCAGGGTGGTGGCCAGGGCCTGGGTAGCGGCCAGCAGCCCGAGGGTGAGGCCGGCGAGGGTCTTGCGCAGCATGGAAATTCCTATCAGACGTTCAGAGGCTCGTGAGTTGAGACAGACAAGGTCTTTTCAACGCCGGTTGGCCGACGCGCAGCAGACGTTGAGTCAGGTGTAGGCGAGAATCGCGGGATATTGGCCGTTGACCGCATAGCGGCCGACCTCCAGCACCTTGTAGGCCAGGGGGTCATGCAGGCTATGGGTGCGCACGTCGCGCCAGAAGCGATCCAGACCCAGGCGGTTGTGGGTGGCGCGGGCGCCGAGGGCATCGAACACCCGGGTGGTGACGTCCAGAGCGGTGCGCGCGGCCAGTACCTTGGCGCTGGCCACGGCGATGGCCGTCTCGCCACGCAATTCGGCGGTGAAGGCCTCATCGGCCTCCAGCAAGGCGTCGACCTGCCGCGCTGCCACGTCGGCCAGGGCCACGGCGCCCTGCAGGGCGATCCAGAGTTCGCCCACCTGGCTCAACACCAACTGATCCTCGGTGGCGGTGGCGGCCAGGGAATGCACCCAGGGCCGGGCTTCTTCCTGGAGATAGCGCCGCGCCTCGCGCAGGGCGCCCTGGGCGGCGCCCAGGTAGTACTGGGTGAAGGCCGACTGGTTGACCGGGGTGCGGATCACCGCGGCGAAGTCGCCCGCGTCTTCCAGGTCGCAGACCTGGACCTCCTCGGCGCTGGCCCAGACGTCATCGAGGGTGAAGCTGCCGCTGTCGCTGCGGGCTACGCCGAAGTGGTCCCAGTCGTCGGCATAGGCCAGTCCCGGCCGGTCCGCCGGCAGGGTGACCATCAGCCGCGCCCCGCTCTCTCGATCGCGGGCGCTGATGGTGAGCCGATCGGCAAAGGCGGCGCCGCTGCAGAATCCCTTGCGCCCGGTCAGGCGATAGCCGCCGTCAGCACTCGGCGTGGCGAGGATGTCGTCATCGCGTGGATTGACCACTCCGGCCAGCCACAGCCGGCCTTCGGCGATTTCCGCCAGCAGCCGATCGCGCCGCGGCTGCGGCTCGCGGCGCAGGTTCACGGTATTGAGCAGGTGATAGCCGAAGAGCAGGCCCACCGAGCCGTCGCCGGCGGCGATCTCGCGCAGCACGCGCATGGCCAGCGACCAGGGCTGGCCGGCACCCCCGAGCCGCACGGGTATGACCAGGTTGGTCAGGCCGCTGTCCTTGAGTCGTTGCAGCTGGGCGTCGGGACGAATGCGCTCGCGCTCGTCGGCCACCACCCGGGCGGCGAATTCCGCGACGATCTCGCGGGCCAGCGCCAGCCAGTCCTCGGCATCCTTGATCGTGCTCATCTAGTCCTCCAGGGGGCCGAGGCCCAGGTGATCTCTCAGGGTCGAGCCCTGGTACTGGCGCCGGAACAGCCCGCGACGCTGCAGGTGCGGCACCACGCTCTCGCTGAATTCGACGAAGGAACCCGGCAGATAGCCGGGGGAAATCACGAAGCCGTCGCAGCCGCCAGCTTCGAACAACTCGGCCAGCTGGTCGGCGATCTGGGCACCGGTACCCACCAGTTGCGGCACGCGGACGCTGGCGGCGTAGCTGCGCCCCAGTTCCGCCAGGGTGGTGCGCGGCCCCAGCGCCAGCAGCTTCTCGGCCGCGGCCGGCGGCAGGTCGCCGACCTCGGCCACCTCGCCCAGGGCGGTGTCCAGGGTGAAGCGCGACAGGTCGATGTTGAGCTGGGAGCAGAGGGTGATCAGCCCCACTTCCGGTTGCGCCAGGGCGTTGTGTCTTTCCTGCTTGGCGCGCGCCTCGGCTTCGCTGCCGCCGATGAAGGGCATGACCGAGGTGAGGATCTTGCAGCCGTCCGGCGAGCGCCCCTGCTCCAGCACCTGGCGGCGGACGTCGTCGCGAAAGGCGCGCATGGCGGCGAGATTGGGCTGGATGGTGAAGATGGCCTCGGCCCAGCGCGCGCCGAAGCGCCGGCCGCGACCACTGGAGCCGGCCTGGATCAGCACCGGGCGTCCCTGGGGACTGCGCGGGATATTGAGCGGGCCTTCCACGCGGAACCAGTCGCCCTGGTGATCCAGGGCGCGCACCTGCGCGGGGTCGGCCAGCACGCCGGCGGCCCGATCCAGGCGCAGCGCCTCGGGTCCCCAACTGCGCCAGAGCTTGACGGCCACCTCGACGAATTCGTCGGCGCGGTCGTAGCGCAGATCGTGCTCCAGGTGGCGCTCCTTGCCGAACAAGCGCCCCTCGCTGTCGTTCATCGAGGTGACGATGTTCCAGGCGGCGCGCCCGCGGGACAGGTGATCGAGGGTGGCGAAGGCGCGGGCGACGTGGGCCGGTTCATAGTAGGTGGTGGAGCGGGTGCAACCCAGGCCGAGGTGGCGGGTATGGGCCACCAGGTAGGACAGCAGCGGCAGCGGGTCGAGTCGGGTGGCGTCCTGCGCTCCCAGGCGTAGCGCGGTCTCCCGCGAGCCGCCGAGCTGGTCGCCCACGGCCAGGCGGTCGGCGAAGAACAGAAAGTCGAACAACCCCTCCTCCAGCGCCTTGGCCGCGCGGACGTAGTAGTCCGGGTCGAGGAAGTCGCCCTGGGTCTCGGGATGGCGCCAGACGGCGTGGCTATGGACGACGGGACCGGCCAGCAGGAAGCCGGCGAGGTGCAGTTGGCGACTCATCGGCTGGCCTCCCGGGGCGCTTGCAGATAGCGGTTGAAGCTCTGGTCATAGAGCGACTTGACGTCGTAGGGCTGTGGCAGCACCCCGGCCTTGACCAGGAAGTCGGCGGTCTTCTGACCGTCGCTGAGGGTCTGGGCGCTGATTGGCTCGACCCAGGTGGCATCGCGGCGGAACCAGCGTTCGGCGATGGCCGGATCGGAGTTGTTGCGCCTGGCCCAGGCCTGGGCATAGACGTCGACGTGGTCCCGCGCCCAGCTGCGCGCCCGCTGCAGGCGGGCGACGAAATCGCCGATGGCGGCGCGGTTCTCGTCCAGGTGCCCGGTGTTGGCCACCACATAGACCGGCGCCGGCATCAGGTCCTTGGCGGTGACCAGCACCCGTCCGCCCTGGCGTTCCACCATGCTGACGTAGGGCTCCCAGGTGGCGGTGGCGTCCAGGGTGCCCTGGCTCAGGGCGGCGACCGCCTCGGTGGGCATCAGGTAGCTGTAGCGCGGGGCGTCGCTGGGCAGGCCGGCCTGTTCCAGCGCCGAATAGACCAGTTGCTGACTCCAGGAGCCCTTCCAGATGGCCACGCGCTTGCCCGCCAGGTCCGCCACCGTCTTGATCGGCGAATCCTTGCCGACCACGATGGCCGTGCCGTCCGGGCGGTTGCGAGTCACGGCCACCACCTTGACCGGTCCACCGCGGGCGGCCAGGGCGATCACCGGGGTGTCGCCGACGATGCCCAGGTCGATGGAGCCGACGTTGAGCGCCTCCACCACCGGGCCCCCGGCGTTGAATCTCTTCCACTCGATCTGGTACGGCAAGTCTTTCAATTCTCCGGCCTGCTCCAGCAGGGTGCTGCTGTAGTAGAACTGGTCACCGATGGTGAGGGTGACCGCCTGGGCCAGGCTGGCGGAGGTGCCGGCCAGCAGGCCGGCGACGAATAGCAATCCCTTGATCACGAAGGCGTCTCCTCGAGGGTATCGGGAGCGCTCCGTGGGTACGGTCGCGCGGTGGGTTGATCAGAAAGTTTCAGCCGGTGCGACGAGCGCCGGCCAGGCGGGCGGCGACCTTTTCACGCGTAAGCGGGATCAGCTCGCGGCCGTATTCGACGGCGTCGTTGAGCGGATCGAAGCCACGGATCAGGAAGCTGTCGACGCCCAGGTCGTAGTAGTCCAGCAGGGCATCGGCCACCTGCTCGGCGGTGCCCACCAGGGCAGTAGAGTTGTGCCCACCGCCGACCAGGGCGGCGATGCCAGTCCAGAGCCGGCGATCCACGCGGTCGCCCAGGGCCACGGTATCGCGCAGGCGCTGGGCCCCGACCGCTTCCGGCTTGGCCGGATGCACGGCGCCTTCTGCGGCCAGGCGCGCCTTGGCCTGCTGGCGGATGGCCTCGGCCTTGGCCCAGGCGGCCTCCTCGGTGTCGCCGAGGATCACCCGGAAGGAGACATTGAACCTGGGGGTACGGCCGTGGCGCGCCGCCTCGGCGCGGACCGCGGCGATGGTCTCGCGGGTCTGGGCCAGGGATTCGCCCCAGAGTGCGAAGACATCGGCGTGCTTGCCGGCCACCCGCAGGGCGGCGGGCGAGGAGCCGCCGAAATACACCGGCAGGCTCGGCTGCTGCAGCGGCTTGATCGCGGAGAAGCCGTTCGCCACCCGGTAGTGCTCGCCCTCGTGATCGAAGGGCTGGATGCTGGTCCACTCCTGGCGCACCACGTCGAGGAATTCCTCGGTGCGGGCATAGCGCTGGTCGTGGTCGAGCCAGTCGCCGTCCTTGCGCTGCTCCCCGTCGCTGCCGCCGCTGATGATGTGTACCGCGAGGCGGCCGTCGAGCAGATGGTCGAGGGTCGCCAATTTGCGCGCCGCCAGGGTCGGGGCGACGAAACCGGGTCGGTGGGCCAGCAGGAACTTGAGCGTCTGCGTCGCCTGCCCCGCCAGGGCGGTCACCAGGAAGCCATCGGGTTGATCGGACCAGTAGCCCACCAGGATGCGATCGAAGCCGGCCTGCTCGTGGGCCTGGGCGAAGCGGGTGACATAGCCCTTGTCGAAGATGGGACCGGAGGGGGCGATGATCTCCGAAGTGAGGCGATGGCCGATCATGCCGAGGAATTGGACGCTCATGGTGGTGAATCCCGTGCGAAGTAAAGGGGACGCCTTCTTGGAAGGCGTTGGCTGGGGTTCACCTTAGGCAGGCAAGGCATAAGAAGGAAATTCCTTATGCGCATATCCTAATTCGAGTTTTATTTGCTGTGCGCATTTAAGGCAGCTAACGCAGAGCTTCCTAGCGCGACCTCGATGGCACTGTAGCGTGGCAAACGCCGCAGCCTTTTCCACTGCAGGATCGGGTGCAGGGTTGCCCTCACCCCAGTCCTATCCCAAGGGGAGAGGGGGTGGTCCGAGTAAGGGTTGAGCTCCGTAGCGTGGAAAACGGCACAGCCTTTTCCACTGGAGGACTTCGCTGCGGAGGGCGTCCTCACCCCAGCCCTCTCCCAGGGGGAAAGGGAGTGATCCGGGTAAGGGTTGAGCTCCGTAGCGTGGAAAACGGCGCAGCCTTTTCCACTGGAGGACTTCGCTGCGAAGGGCGCCTTCACCCCAGCCCTCTCCCAGGGAGAGAGGGGGTGGTCCGAGCGAGGGTTGAAGCGTCGCTGCCCGTGCAGATCCTGCGATTTGTTGAGCTTCGACGATAAGGCCGTCTCAACCCAACCTACGGTGCTGTTTCGTAGGTCGGGTTGAGCGCAGCGAAGCCCAACAAAACGGCGCCAGACCCTACCGCTGCATGCCCCACTTCTTAACCGTCAGCCGTTCCAGGGTGGCGAAGACCAGGCCTTCCACCAGCAGGCCGATGATGATCACCGCGGCCAGGCCGGCGAAGACGCGGTCGGTGTAGAGCTCGTTGCGATTCTGGAAGATGTACCAGCCCAGGCCGCCCTTGCCGCTGGAGGCACCGAACACCAGCTCGGCGGCGATCAGGGTGCGCCAGGCGAAGGCCCAGCCGATCTTCAGGCCCGAGACGATGGCCGGCAGCGCCGCCGGGATGAGGATCAGCCCGACGTACCTCAGGCCCTTGAGGCCATAGTTGCGCCCCGCCATGCGCAGGGTGTCGGAGACGCCGAGAAAGCCCGAATAGGTGTTGAGCGCCATGGGCCAGAGCACCGAATGCACCAGCACGAACACCAGGCTGTTCTCGCCGAGGCCGAACCAGAGCAGCGCCAGGGGCAGCAGGGCGATGGCCGGCAGCGGATTGAACATGGACGTCAGGGTGCCGAGCAGGTCGCGACCGAACTGGGTAGAGACGGCCAGGGCGCTCAGCGCCAGGGCCAGGACCACGCCCAGCAGATAGCCCTTGAGCAGCGTGCCGAGCGAAATGGCGACCTTGGCCGGCAACTCGCCGGTCACCAGGCCATCCCAGAAGGCGGCGGCGGTCTGCAGGAAGCTGGGCAGCAGCAGGTCGTTGCCCTGCCAGCGGGCGGCCACTTCCCAGGCCAGCATCAGGATCGCCAGGATCACCAGCTTGCGCAGCCAGGCCTGGCTCCACAGGCGCGTCGCCAGGGGCAGCTCGACCGCCAGTGGCAAGTCGTCGAGGGGCGCGAGGTCCCGTTGGTATTCGGCCCGCACCGGGGGCTGTCGAGTCATGGGTCTACCTCGAGGCTAATAGGAAATGCGGCCCTGGACGATGGCCTGCTGCAGGCGCAGGCGCTCGTCGGCGACCTCGGGTGGCAGCGTCTGGACGTCGTCGGGGAACAGCAGGTTGTGGATGCGCAGTGCGGTGCTCTGGAATTCGGCGCCGCCGAAGTCCTCGAGGCCGAACTGGTGGCAGTTGAGTTCCGCGCGGACCCGGCCCGGATGGGGCGACAAGAGCAGGATGCGATTGCCCACCACCAGCGCCTCTTCGATGGAATGGGTGACGAACAGCAGGGTGAAGCGCACCTCGTCCCAGAGCGCCAGCAATTCTTCCTGCATCTTGCGCCGGGTCAGGGCATCCAGGGCGGCGAAGGGTTCGTCCATCAGCAGGATCTTGGGCTGCATGGCAAGGGCCCGGGCGATGGCCACCCGCTGCTTCATGCCGCCGGAAAGATGATGCGGATAGGCATCGACGAAGCGCGCCAAGCCGACCTTGTCCAGGTAGTGCAGCGCCCGCTCGCGCGCCTCGCCACGACTGGCCTGGCGACTGGCGAGCAGCGGGAACATGGTGTTCTCCAGCACCGTCTTCCACGGCGGCAACTGGTCGAATTCCTGGAACACCACGATGCGATCCGGTCCCGGGCCCTTGATCGGCTGGCCATCCAGACGGATCTCGCCGTGCAGCGGCGGCAGAAAACCCGCCACCGACTTGAGCAGACTGGACTTGCCGCAGCCGGACGGGCCGAGCAGGACGAAACGATCGGCGCCATGCACCTCGAAGGACACCTGGTGGGTGGCCCGCACCCGACGCTCGCGGGTGCGGTATTCGAGGTCGAGATCCTGCACTTGCAGCAAGGGCTGGGTCTGCGCCAGGGTCAGGTGCGGACGGGAAGCGAGAGGAGCGTTCATGGTCGTCTCCTCCTTTAGAAGGGCGCATCGCCCTGGATGGTCGTGCGATACAGCTTGCGCCTCAGGTGATTGGGGCAGCCGGCCGCCAGGTGCAGCAGCGAGCGATTGTCCCAGAACACCAGGTCGTGGGGCTGCCACTGGTGGCGATAGAGGTGCTCGGGCTTGACGCTGTGGGCGTACAGCTCGGCCAGCAGCTCGCGACTCTCGTCTTCCGGCAGCCCGACGATATGGGTGGTGAAACCCTCGCTGACGAACAGCGCCTTGCGACCGTTCTCCGGATGGGTACGCACCACCGGATGCACCACCGCCTTGACCTCGGCCAGTTGCGCGGCGGTCAGGGTCGGCCGCCAGTTGCCCTCGAACTTGGGCTTGGCATAGGTGGCGGTGTAGGAATGCTCCGCCTGCAGGCCGTCGACCTGGCGCTTGAGCGCCGCCGGCAGGGTGTCGTAGGCCAGGTGCATATTGGCGAAGAGGGTATCGCCGCCCTCCTCCGGCAACTCCTGGGCATGCAGCATGGAACCCAGGCTCGGCAGTTCCTTGTAGGAGAGATCGGAGTGCCAGAACTTGCCGGCATCGCCCAGGCCGATCGGCTGACCGTCTTCGACGATGTTGGAGACGATGAGGATCTCCGGGTGGCCGGCCAGGTGGAATTGCTTGAGCACATGGATCTGCAATTCGCCGAAGCGGCGACTGCAGGCAATCTGCTCCTCGGGGGTGATGCGCTGGTCGCGGAACACCACCACATGGTGGTCCAGGTGGGCGCGATGGACACGGGCGAAGTCGTCGGCATTGAGCGGCTGGGCCAGATCGATGCCGAGGATCTCGGCCCCCAGGTTGCCGAAGGGACGGATCTCGAAAGTCTGGCCGGCGGCCGGACGGGGGGATGCGAGAGTCATTGGCGCTTTCTCCTTGGTGGTCCAGCTCAGCTGCCGGGACGCTCGTGGGCTTCGGGGAAGAAGTAGTCCTGCCAGGAGGCAGCCTGGTGTTTCAGCACGCCCAGCTCATGCAGCTTCTGGGCGTAGACGAAGGTGCGCTGGGGCTCGACGGTGAAGTCGATTTCCGGGTCTTCGGCGATGCGCTGCACCAGGGCCAGCGGCAGCTTGGAATGCTCGACGCGGATATAGGCCTCCGCGGCCGCGGCCTTGTTGGCGCGAATGAAGGCGGCGGTTTCCACCAGGGCGTCATAGAAGGCGCGGTAGGTCTTGGGATTCTCGTCGTGGAATTTCTCGGTGGTGTAGAGCACGTTGAAGGTGCCCGGTCCGCCGAGGACGTCGTAGCTGCTGAGGATGCGGTGGACCCGAGGATTCTCCAGCGCCTGGTACTGGAACGGCGGGCTGGAGAAGTGAGTGGTGATCTCCGCGCCGCCCGCCATCAGGGCGGCGCTGGCATCGGGGTGCGGCAGACTCACGCTGATGGCATCGAATTTCTTGAACTGGGCGTCGCTGAAGACCTTGGCGGTCTCGATCTGCAGGGTGCGCGACTGGAAGCCCACGCCCGCCGCCGGCACGGCGATGCGGTCCTGGTCGGTCAGGTCCTTGATCGACCTGACCTCGGCGCGATTGCTCAGCAGGTAGTTGGGCATGGCGCCCGGGGCGGCGATGGCCTTGACGTTCTGCCGTCCGCGGGTGCGATCCCAGACGGTCAGCATCGGCGGCACCCCGGCGGAGACCACGTCCAGCGAGCCGGCCAGCAGCGCCTCGTTCATGGCGGTGGCGCCGGAGATGCTGTTCCAGTCCACCTGGATGTCCAGGCCGGCGGCCTTGCCGTGCTTTTCGATCAGCTGCCGATCGCGCACCACGTCGAGGATCAGATAGCCGATGCCGAATTGCTGGGCGATGCTGATCCTGCCTTCGGCGGCAGCACCGCCTGCGAAGCCCAGGGCACCCACCACGGCGGCGAGTACCGCCAACCCCTTCCCTACCCTGCTCATCATCCCGCTCCGTGCCGACTGGCCATCCGAAAGCGTTATAGGCTAATGAGCTGTTATAACTTTTGGTAAAGACGGAATTTGACTAACGATATGCAGTGACGGCGCAGCTCAGGTGCGCCGTCACTTGGGAGCTGCCATGGAGCGGGTCCAGGGCAGCTGGCGAAGCTCAAGCCGTGACGGCGCGCCGCGCCAGCAACTGACCCACCGCCAGCACGAAGACCGCGCCGACCGCCCCTGCCACATAGGGTACCCAGTGCACATCGGCAAAGCCCAGCCAGCCCTGCAGCAGTTCGTCGCTGGCGATCAGCTTGCCGGCGATCCAGCCCAGCAGCGCCGCGCCGGCCACCACCAGCCAGCGAAACCTTTCCATGAGCTTCAGGATGAGCTGGCTGCCGAAGATGATGATGGGAATGCTGATGAGCACCCCGGCGATGGCCAGGCCCAGGTGCCCCTGGGCGGCGCCCGCCACGGCGATGACGTTGTCCAGGCTCATCACCACGTCGGCCACCATGATGATCCAGATGGCCTGGCCCAGGGTGGTACCGGCCTTGACGTTGGCCTCGTCCTCTTCGGGCATCAGCAACTTGATGCCGATCCACAGCAGCAGCACGCCTCCGACCACCTTGAGCAGCGGCCAGCCCAGCACATAGCTGGCGACGAACAGCAGCAGGATGCGCAGGATCACGGCGCCGGCGACACCGCCGAGAATGGCCTTGCGTCGTTGCGCATCCGGCAGACGCCGGCAGGCCAGGGCGATCACCACGGCGTTGTCGCCGCCGAGCAGGATATCGATGATGACGATCTGCAGGAGACCGGTGAGAAAGGCGGGATCGGACAGGGTGGCGAGCAAGATCGACCTCGAAGCTAAGGGTGCTGGGACAGGCATTGGGCAGCAGGAGCCGTCGATGATTTCATCGGGCCCCTGCCGCGGCGCCAAGAATAGCGCCCCAAGCTGTCATCCAGCCGACGAAACGGCGCCGCGGATCGATTCCGCCTGGCGCCGGGCGGCCCTTCAGCCGCCCGTCGAGGGCGCGCCGATCCGCACGTCGCCCTGCCCGCTGGCCGCCAGCGCGCGGCCGACCAGGCCGCTGCGCAGTTGCTCATCGAGAAAGTCCTGCACGAAGGCCGCTGCGGCGGCGCGCCCCTTAGGTACGGCCATGGCCTGGCGGATCTCGGTGAAACTGTCGGCCAGCACCCGGTAGCCCGGATGGGCGGCGGCATAGGCCTCCAGGGGTTGGCGCACCCCGGCGGCGGCGTCCAGGCGCTGATCAACGAACCAGTCGATGGCCGCCGGCGAGGTGGGCGCTCGCACCAGCTCCGCCTGGGTCAGGGTGCGACTGAGATAGAGGTCATAGGCCGCGCCCTGCCCCACGGCGATGCGGCGCCCGGCCTGGTCCAGCTCGGCCACGCCCTGGGCCGGATCCTCTGCGCGCAGCAGATAGGTGCCCTCGATGATGACATAGGGTTCGCTGAAGGCGATCTGCGCCGCGCGCACCGGTTCAATCGCGAGAAAGGCCAGGTCCCAGGCGTCGTCCTGCAGCGCGGCAAAGACCTTGCCGGCGGCGTCGTGGGTCGTGAACTGCACCGGCACGCCCAGGCGCTTGGCCAGCGCCCGAGCCAGGGCCACCGAGACCCCAGCCGGCTCGCCATCGGCGCCGCGTTGCGCCAGCACCGGATTGCCGTAGTTGATCGCGGTGCGAAGAACGCCCTGGGGGGCCAGTTCGGCCAATACCGCTGCGGATGGGCTCATGGAAGCTCCTTGGGAGGGGTCGATTGTCGGGATGCGGCTCGGGCTCGCCGCGGCCATCCGATACTGCCCGCTCGCGGCCGATTGCGCACGCCTTCGTCGACCCTTCCGTGCTCGCGGCCTCACACCCTGAGCCGCTGCAATTCCTCATAGGCTTCGGCGGCCTGGGCCAGCAAGGCGGGACTGCGCCTTTCACGCGGATGGGGCGCGGCCACGGCGAAGCGGCGCTGCACGCGGGAGGGCGCGCCGCCCAGGACCAGGACGCGGTCGCCCAGGTAGAAGGCCTCGTCCAGGTCGTGGGTCACCAGCAGCACGCCGATGTGATACCGGGCCACCAGGCGCAGCACCAGGTCCTGCAATTGCCAGCGGGTGAAAGCATCCACCGCGCTGAAGGGCTCGTCGAGCAACAGCAGCCGTGGGCGACCATAGAGTCCGCGGGCGATGGCGACGCGCTGGGCCATGCCGCCGGAGAGTTGCTTGGGCAGCAAGGCGCCCTGCCCCTCCAGCCCGACGTCACTGAGCAACTGCGCCGTCCAGGCACGATCGAAGCGCGCGCCTTCGGCGAAACCGACATTGGCGGCCACGTCCAGCCAGGGCATCAGCCGCGGCTCCTGGAACACCACGCCGACGCCCTGGCTGGCCGCGGCCAGGGTCATGTGGCCACTGAAGGCGTCGTCCAGCCCGGCGGCGATACGCAGCAGGGTGCTCTTGCCGCAGCCACTGGCACCCAGCAGGCTGACCACCTCGCCGGCGGCCAGGGTCAGGTCGACGCCTTCCAGCACCCGACGCTCGCCGAAAACCTTGCCGATGCGTTCGAGGGACAGCAGGGATTCGCTCATCACTGGCCACCCTGGTAGGTATCGCGCCAGGCGAGCGCCCGGCGTTCCAGGCGCAGCAGCAATTCGTCACTGAGCTTGCCGAGCACCGCCAGCACCAGGATGGCGGCGATGACCACGTCCGGTCGCGAGGTCTCCCGACCGTCGCTGAGCAGGTAGCCGAGGCCGGCGGTGGCGGCGATCAGTTCGGCGGCCACCAGGAACATCCAGCTCATGCTCAGGGCTCCGCGCAGTCCGGTGAACAGACTGGGCAAGGCGGCCGGCAGCAGGATGCGGCGGATCAGCACCGGGCGCGACAGGCGATAGAGGCGGCCCACTTCCACCAGGCGGCGATCGACGTCGCGGATGCCGCTGACCAGCGCCAGATACAGTGGAAAGAAGGCTCCCAGGGCGATCAGCACGATCTTGGGCGTTTCATCGATACCCAGCCAGAGCAGCAGCAGGGGCACCCAGGCCAGGCTGGGAATGGCGCGCAGCGCCTGGAACAGCGGATCGAGATAGGCCTCGGCGCGGCGCGACAGCCCGACCCAGGCGCCGATCAGCAGCGCCAGACCCGCGCCCAGGGCGAAGCCACTGGCGACCCGCGCCAGACTGGCCGCCAGATGCCGCCACAACTCTCCTTCCCCCAGCAGCCACAGGGTCCGCAGCACCTCGCTGGGCGGAGGCATCTGGTAGGCCGGCAGCCAGCCCAGGCGCACCACCGCCTCCAGCACCGCCACCAACCCCAGGGGCAGCACGGCGCCGCGCCAGCGGCCACCCGCACCGCGGGCAGGTCGGGAGGCCTGGGCCAGCGGCGCAGCCTGGGTCAGTTCATCCCTCACGGCGCGGTCACCTTGGCCACGGCGGGTTCGGCCTTGATCACGGCCTGGGCCAGCGCCGGCTGGACCAGGGCATCGACCGCCGCGACGGCGTCCACGCCGGGGCGTACCAGGCCCTCTTCGGCCAGCAGCGGCGCGGCGCCCTTGAGCGCGGCGACGAATTGCGGACCCGGCAGCGGCTGGCTGAAATCGGTACGGGCGAGCTGGCGCTGGGCCACCGCCAGCGGCAGGCCGGACGCCTTGGCCAGCAACTCGGCGGTCTCCTGGGGATGGGCCAGGGTCCAGTGGCGAGCGTCCTCATAGGCGCCCAGCACCGCCTTGACCAGCTCCGGCTGGGCCTTGGCGAAGGCCTCGGTGGTGCTCAGCACGCCATAGCTGTTGAAGTCGAGATTGCGATAGAGCAGGCGCGAGCCCGCCTGCAATTCGCTGGCGGCCATGTGCGGATCGAGACCGGCCCAGGCGTCCACCTGGCCATGCTCCAAGGCGGCGCGACCGTCCGGGTGCTGGAGATGGACGATGTCCACGTCGCCCTTCTTCAAGCCCGCCTCGCGCAGGCTGCGCAGCAGGAACAGATAGGGATCGGTGCCCTTGGTCGCGGCGATCTTCTTGCCCTTGAGATCGGCCAGGGACTTGAGCGGCGAATCCTTGGGCACCACCAGCGCGGTCCATTCCGGGCGACTGGCGAGATAGAGGGTTTCGATCGGGGCGCCATTGGCGCGGCTGAGCAGCGCTGCGAGCCCCGCGGTGGAGGCGAAATCGGTGCTGCCGCTGTTGAGGTATTCCAGCGAGCGATTGCTGCCCTGGCTGAACACCCAGCGCACGGCGATGCCCTGCTCGCCGAGGCGCTTTTCCAGCAGGCCCTGCTCCTTGAGCACCAGGCTGGTGGGGGCGTAGTAGGCGTAGTCCAGGCGGACTTCCTTGGGCGGTGCGGCCTGCGCCAGCAGCGCGCTGCCGAGCAGGGCCAGGCCGGCGGCCCAGCGTAGCGTGGTCTTGTGCATCTCGAGTTCCTTGTCGACTAGCGGGAGGTCAGGGGGCGCTGGGGGTCCAGAGGTCCACGGCGCTGGCGTCCACGGCAGTGGGTAGCAGCTTGGCCGCATGGAAGGCATCGGCGATGCGCTGCTGCTCGCCGAGGGCGGCGCGGCTGACCGGCTGGACGTCGTAGGTGCGGCGGCTGTTGGCCAGCTCGACGGTGGCCTGGTCCAGGCGACCCCACTGCGGACCGAGGATGCGTGCCGCCTCGGCGGGGTGCTGCTTCACCCACTGGCCGGTGCGCTGCAATTCGGCGAAGACCAGGGCCAGTACCTCGGGATGGGCCTGGGCATAGGGCGTGGCGGCCAGGTAGTAGCGCTGGTAGCTGGCCAGACCCTCGCCCGAGGCGAGGACGCGAACGTGCTGCTGGCGCTGGGCGCTGGCGACGAAGGGCTCCCAGGTCACCCAGGCATCCACCCTGCCGTTCTCCAGGGCGGCGCGACCGTCCGCCGGGGTGAGATAGGCCGGCTGGATGTCGGCGAAGGTCAGCCCTGCTTTTTGCAGGGCGGCGATCAGCAGGTAGTGGCTACCGGCGGCCTTGGTCACGGCGATGCGCTTGCCCTTGAGATCGGCGAGGCTCTGCAGCGGCGAGCCCTCCGGGACCAGGATGGCCTGGGCCTGGGGCGATGGCGTTTCCCGGGCGAAATAGGTGAGCTTGGCACCCGCCGCCTGGGCGAACACCGGCACGGTGTCGGCGACGTCGGCGGAGAGATCCACATTGCCCACGTTGAGGGATTCCAGCAGCGGCAGACCGCTGGAGAACTCATGCCAGCTGACGGTGATGCCCTGGGCTGCCAGATCCCGCTCCAGGGTGCCCTGCTCCTTGAGCAGCACCAGCAGGGTGGAGGATTTCTGGTAGCCGATACGCAGGCTGGTATCGGCCTGGGCGGCGCAGACGAGGCCCAGCAGACCCAGGGCAAGCAGCCCCCGGCGGAGACCTGCGCGAAACGAACAGCGGATAGCGGCCATGAATGCCTCAGCGAGCGGCGAAGGAATGGCCGCCACGATAAGGAATAAGCAAAGGTCAGATTAATACCGATTTGGAATTTGGTTAGAGGCGAGCGTCCTGCCGCGACCGCCCTAACGTTATTCCGAAAGGCTATTTAAAGCCCGGCATATCTTGAAGCTAACGTATAACCACCGGACCACCGGATCTCTCCTTTCGCCTTGAACCCGAGGATCCCATGGCTGTGCTCCGGACTCTTCTCCCCATGGGGGCGCCCGCCCCATGACCGCTCCCGCCAAGCAGGTGCTGCTCAACGCCTTCAACATGAACACCGTGGGCCATATCAACCATGGCCTCTGGACCCATCCGCGTGACACCTCCAGCCGCTATCACACCCTCGGCTACTGGACCGAGCTGGCCCAGCTGCTGGAACGCGGGCTGTTCGATGGGCTGTTCATCGCCGACATCCTGGGCGTCTACGACGTCTACGGCGGCAATGTCGACCTGACCCTGCGCGAATCCATCCAGTTGCCGGTCAACGACCCCTTCCTGCTGGTCTCGGCCATGGCCGCCAGCACCCGGCACCTGGGTTTCGGCCTCACCGCCAACCTCACCTACGAGCCGCCCTATCCCTTCGCCCGCCGCCTTTCCACCCTGGATCACCTGAGCGAAGGCCGCGTTGGCTGGAACATCGTCACCGGCTACCTGGACAGCGCCGCCCGCGCCATGGGCCTGGACCGGCAGATCGCCCACGATCGCCGCTACGACCAGGCCGACGAATACCTGGAAGTCCTCTACAAGCTGCTCGAAGGCAGCTGGGCCGACGATGCGGTGGTCCGGGATCGCATCCAGCGGATCTATGCCCGTCCCGAGCGGGTGCGCAAGATCGCGCACCATGGCGAATTCTTCGATGTCGAGGGCTATCACCTCTGCGAGCCCTCGCGGCAACGCACCCCGGTGCTGTTCCAGGCCGGTTCCTCGGATCGCGGCCTGGCCTTTGCCGGGCGCCATGCCGAGTGCGTGTTCATCTCCGGGCAGGACCAGGCCGCCACCCGCACCCAGGTCGAGCGGGTCCGCGGCGCGGCAGTGGCCGCCGGCCGGCGCGCGGATGACGTCAAACTGTTCATGGGCCTCACGGTGATCGTCGCCCCCACTGCCGCCGAAGCCCGCGACAAGCACGCCGAATATCTGCATTACGCCAGTCCCGAAGCCGGGGTCGCCCACAACTCCGCTTCGGTGGGCATAGATCTCGCCGCCTATGGTCTCGACGAACCCATCCGTCCGCAACGGACCGAGGCCATCGAGTCGGCGCTCAAGCGCCTGGTGGCCAAGGACGCCGGCTGGACCCGCCGCAAGCTGCTGGAGCAGCACGCCCTCGGTGGCCGCTACACCGCCCTGGTCGGCGATCCCGGGCAGGTGGCCGATGCCCTGCTCGGCTGGATCGACGAAACCGGGCTGGACGGCTTCAACCTGGCGCGCACCGTCACCCCCGAGTGCTACGGCGACTTCATCGACCTGGTGATCCCGGAGTTGCAGAGCCGGGGTCGCTACAAGACCGCCTATGCCGAGGGCAGCTTCAGACACAAGCTGTTCGGCCGCGGCGACCACCTCGACGCCCGCCATTTCGGCAGCCGTTTCCGCCAGGACTGACCCTTCAAGGACGCCCCATGACCCGCCTCAAGCCCCTGCTCTTCGCCCTCGGCCTCTTCAGCACCGCAGCGCTGGCCGCGCCGCTCAAGATCGGCACCACCGCCGCCTTCGCCCCGCCGCTGGAAGTCGCGGTGCAGGAGGCCAAGGCCGCCGGGGTGGACGTGGAGATCGTCGAATTCAGCGACTGGATCGCCCCCAACACCAGCCTTGCCAACCACGACATCGACGCCAACTACTACCAGCACATCCCCTTCCTGGAAAACGCCAAGCGCACCGCCGGCTATGACCTGGTGGCGGTGGCGCCGGGGATCATCAACAACGTCGGGCTCTATTCGAAGAAGTACCGCACCCTGGCCGAGGTCCCCAAGGGCGCACGGGTGGCCATCGCCAACGATGCCATCAACGGCGGCCGTGGCCTGTTGCTGCTGGAGAAGGCCGGCTTCATCACCCTCAAGCCCGGCGTCGGCTACCATGCCACCCTGGCGGACATCACCGGCAATCCGCGCGACATCCAGATCGTCGAACTGGAGGCCGTGCAGCTGGCCCGCTCGCTGGACGACGTCGACGTGGCCCAGGGCTATCCGCACTACCTGCGCCTGGCCAAGACCATCGACCCCAACCAGGCCCTGCTCTTCGATGGCCTCGACCACCCCGAGTACGTCATCCAGTTCGTCGCCCGCCCGGACAACAAGGACGATCCGCGCCTGGCCAAGCTGATCGACCTCTACCAGCACTCGCCCAAGGTCCGCGCCGCCCTGGACCAGGCCCACGGCACCCTCTACCAGCCGGGCTGGAAGGAGTGATAGGCGCCCCGTTCTCCTAGCGACAACAGCACCTGGAGACCGTCAGAGCTTCTCCACGACGAAGGCACAGCGTCCACGATTGCGGGCGCCGTCGGGCAGGTCCATGAATTCGTCGATGAGGATGCGCACGCCTTGCCCCAGCAGCAGGGCGCGCAGCGCCTCGGGCGGATGGGAGTCGTAGAAGAACGGCTGGTCGAACATGGTATCGACGAAGGCATCCGCCGCCGAGCCGCCCGCCGTCAGCATCAGCCGTCCCCCTTGCGGAAGCCCGGCGATCACCCGCGCCAGGAGCGTCGCGTGCCAGCGGCGCTCCAGATGGAACAGCGCATCCCACAGCAGCGCGCCCTGGTAGGGTTCGGCGCAGGCGTAGGTTTCCAGCCGCGCCTCGATCCAGCGCTGCTTGGGAAATTCCCGCCGCGCATGGGCCAGCATGGCGGCCGCCTGGTCGACCCCGAGCACGCGATGCCCCTGGGCGAGGATGGCGGCGGCGACCGGGGTGCCGGTGCCGCAGCCCAGATCGAGCAGGGTCGCGCCGGGTTCGAGCTTTTCCAGGAGCACCGCTAGGTAGCGACGTTCGTCGTCCCTGAGGCTGACGCGGGCCTGGCGAAAACTGTCGGCGATGGCGTTGTAGGAGGTCTTGTTCATGGCGTGGGCTCCCTGGTCGTCCCGGAAGCTTAGCCCACCCCCAGGTAGGCCGCCTGCACCGCCTCGTGCGTCAGACCCGTGCCGGGCACGCCGGACTGCACCACCCGCCCGCTTTCCAGCACAAAGGCCTGGTGGGCGTAGTCGAGGGCGATGGCGCTGTTCTGCTCGGCCATCAGCACGCTCAGGCCCTCCTCGCGGTTGAGCCGGGCGACGCTGGCGAAGATCTCCTCCACCAGCAGCGGCGCCAGGCCCATGGAGGGTTCGTCCAGCAGCAGCAGGCGGGGCCGCGCCATGAGCGCGCGACCCAGGGCGATCATCTGCTGCTCGCCGCCCGAGGTCAGACCCGCCAGCTGCCGGCGCTTGCCGGCCAGGCGGGGAAACCAGGCATAGATGCGCTCCAGTTCCTCACGCTGCGCGGCGCGCCCGAGGCGGCGGACGAAACCGCCGCTAAGCAGATTTTCCTCCACGCTGAGTCGCCCGAAACAGTGGCGCCCTTCCAGCACCTGGACCAGTCCGGCACGGACCCGGGCATCGGCCGACTGGCCCGCGAGGTCCCGCCCCTCGTAGCGGATGGCGCCGCGGACCAGGGCGCCGCGAGCGGCGCCGAGCAGCCCCGAGAGGGCCTTGAGGGTGGTGCTCTTGCCGGCGCCATTGGCGCCCAGCAAGGCCACGATCTGGCCCTGGCCGACCTCCAGACTGACGCCATCGACGGCGAGGAGGGCGCCGTCGTAACGGACTTCGATGGCTTCGACCGCCAACAAGGGGGTGGTCGTCATGGGTCAGCTCTCCTTGCTGCAATCACGGGGGGTTATGCCCTTTTCCTTGGCGTACTGCCGGGCCGAGGCCTCGATGATCGGTCGCAGGAAGGCGCGATCGGCCTGCACCCAGTCGCTCACCAGTTGCCACTGCTCGCCATCCCACTGCTGGATGCGGATGGCGCCGCCGCCTTCGTGGTCGGCGCAGGAAAGCGTGAGCGGCTGTACCAGCCCCTTGGCGCCCAGGGCCTGCAGGCGGGCGTCGTCCAGCTTCAGGTGTTCGAAGCCCCAGCGCACCTGCTCGCCGCTGAGGGGCTTGTCGCCATACTTGGCCTGGGCCAGGCGCAAGGCCTCGACATTGAGGATGCCGTTGACCACCCCGAGGTTGTAGTAGACGGTGCCGAAACGTTTGGGATCGGCCAGGTCGCTCTGCCCCTTGGCCACCACGTCGCGTTCGATGCCCTGCAGCACCGGGAAGGCGGTCCCCGAGGGGTGGGTGGTGATGGCCAGGAAGCCCTTGGCCGCGGCGCCGGCCGGACGCACGTCTTCCTCGGAGTTGCTCCAGATGTTGCCGATGATGTGGTCGACCGGAAAGCCGACTTTCTGCGCGGTCTTGATCGCCACCGAGTTCATCACGCCCCAGCCGCGCAGGATCACCCAGTCCGGCTTGAGGCGGCGGATGTTGAGCCACTGGGATTGCTGCTCGTTGCCCGGATGGGGCACTTCCAGCAGGGTCAGCTCGAAGCCGTAGCGATCCGCCAGCTTCTGCAGCACTTCGTTGGTCTCCTTGCCGTAGGGCGAGCCGTGGTAGAGGGTGACGATCTTCTTGCCCTTGAGACTGGCCTCGCCACCGCCCTGCTGGCCTATCCAGTTGAGGATGGCCGAGACCTCCGAGTAGGGATTGAGCTGCAGCGGGAAGACATAGGGGAAGACGCTGCCATCGGTGGAGTCGGTGCGACCGTGGTTGATGGTGATCAGCGGCAGGCGGTCGGCGGTGGACCTCTCCAGGGTGGCATAGGCGATGCCCACCGACAGCGGGTTGGTGGCGGCCGCGGGTGCGCCGTCGCGGCCGTTCTTCAGTCGCTCGTAGCACTCCACGCCCTTCTCGACGATGTACTCGGTCTCGCACTCGCTCCACACCAGCTTGACGCCATTCACCCCGCCATTGGCGTTGACGTATTTCATGTAGTCGATGAAGCCACCGAAGAAGCCGGTGCCGCCGGCGGCATAGGGACCGACGCGATAGCTCTGCAGCGGGAAGTATTGCTCGCCGGCGGCCTGCGCCGGGCTGAGAGAGCTGAGGCCCAGGGCCAGGACGAGGCTGCCGAGCAGATGACGTTTGAGCATGGGGACTTTCCTTGTGGGGGGTGTTGGGCCGGCGATCCAGGCCGCCGGCGAAGGGGATCAGGCGCGGCGCAGGCGTTGCCAGCCGCGGGTGGCGAGGCGGGCCAGGCCCTCGGGTTCCTTGATCAGCACCAGGATGATCAGGGCGCCGAAGGCCATCTTCTGCAGGTTTTCCAGCTGGCCGGCGGCGATGAGGTCGGTGGGCAGCCAGCCGGCCAGGTTGGAGAGCAGCAACGGAAACAGCACCATGAAGGCGGCGCCATAGAGGCTGCCGGCCAGGCTGCCGAGTCCGCCGAGGATGACGATGAAGAGGATCTGGAAGGAGCGACTCAGGTCGAAGCCGTGGGGCTCCACGGTGCCCAGGTAGGTAAAGGCCCAGAGCGCTCCGGCGACGCCCAGGTAGAAGCCGCTCAGGGCGAAGGCCAGCAGCTTGGCCCGCACCACCGACAGGCCCATCACCGCGGCGGCGGTTTCCCGGTCGCGCACCGCCATCCAGGTACGGCCGAGTTCGCCGTGCACCAGTCGCGCGGCGAAGGCGAACAGCACCAGGACCACCAGCAGGGTGGCCAGGTAGCGACCCAGCGGCCCGCCGAAATCCTGGCCCAGCAGCACCAGCGGCGGCGCGCTGATCACCCCCGAGGCGCTGCCATGGGAAAACCAGTCGAAGCGGGTCAGGGCCCAGAGGATGAAGAACTGCGCCGCCAGGCTGGAGACGATCAGGTAGAAGCCGCGGATCCTCAGGCTGGGCAGGCCGAACAGCAGCGAGACCAGGGCCGCCAGCAGGCCGCCGGCGAACAGGCACAGCGGCAGGGGCCAGCCCAGGCGCACCTGCAGGTTGTAGGTGGCGAAGGCGCCGACCGCCATGAAGGCGGCCGAACCCAGCGACAGCTGCCCGGCATAGCCGGTGAGCAGGTTGAGTCCCAGCCCGGCCAGGGCCAGCACCAGGAAGGGAATCAGCAGGGCATTGAACAGGTAGTCGCCGCCGACCCAGGGCAACACGCCAAAGGCCAGGACCAGGAAGGCGGCCAACGCCAGGCGCACGGGTCGCACCCCGGGTGCACGGGAGGCCAGCGGACGCGCCGTCAGGGCGTCGAGGGAAGTGCTCATGGAAGATCCTCTAGACGCGCTCGACCACGGGTTCGCCGAACAGGCCAACCGGTCGAATCAGCAGGAATACCAGGGCGAAAGCGTAGGGAAACCAGTTCTCCAGGCCACCGCCGATGAGGGGGCCGAGATAGACCTCGGCGAGTTTTTCGCTGGCGCCGATCAGCAGGCCACCGACGATGGCCCCGGTGACCGAAGAGAAGCCACCGATGATCAGCACCGGCAGTGCCTTGAGCACGATCAGCGACAGCGAGAACTGCACCCCCAGCCGCGCGCCCCAGAGCAGGCCCGCCACCAGGCCGACGCAACCGGCCACCGCCCAGACCAACGCCCAGATGCGCGGCAGGCGGATACCCACCGCCTGGGCCGCCAGGGGATCATCGGCCACGGCGCGCAGCGAGATGCCCAGGCGGGTGCGCTCGAACAGCAGCGACAGTCCGATCACCAGCACCGCCGCCACCGCCGCGGCGAACAGGTCGAAGGACGACAGCAACAGCTCGCCCAGCTCCAGGGGACGATCCTCGATGCCCAGGTCCAGGCCGTGCACCTGGGCGCCCCACAGCGCCTGGGCGGCGCCCTCGATGAAATAGGCCAGGCCCAGGGTGGCCATGAACAGCACCAGCGGCGAGCGATTCACCAGCGGCCGCAGCACCGTGCGCTCGACTGCCACCGCCAGCAGCACCATGACGCCGGCGGTAGTCGCCAACGCCAGCCAGCCGGGCAGGCCGCGCTCGACCAGGCTGACGTAGGTCAGGGCGGCGAACAGCAGCATGGCGCCCTGGGCGAAGTTGAAGACGCCCGAAGCGCGGTAGATGAGCACGAAGCCCAGCGCCACCAGGGCATACATCACCCCGGCGAGCAGGCCGCCAAGCAAAACTTCCAAGAAAAACGCCATGGTTTTCTCCCTGAGGCGTTCAGTGTCCTTAGAAGCTGTTTACGATCTCGCGAGCTAGAGCCAAACAAGGCGGAAAGGCCTGAGGAAGCGGAGTTTACGAGTGGTAAATGAGCATTCCGAAGGTCTTTCCAACGCCGGTTGGCCGACGCGCAGCAGATCGTCAACAACTTCTAGTGACGGGTCCCGAGATAGGCGGCGATCACCGCCGGGTCGTTGCGCACCGCGGCGGGTGCGCCATCGGCGATGAGCCGGCCGTAGTCCAGTACCACTACGTGATCCGCCAGCTGCATCACCACCTGGATGTCGTGCTCGATCAGCACCACGGTCACTCCGCGCTCGCGGTTGATGGCCCGGATGTAGCCGCTCAGCTCGCGCTTCTCCGCGGCGTTCATCCCGGCCATGGGCTCGTCCAGCAGCAGCAGCCGCGGTTCGGCGGCCAACGCCCGGGCCAGCTCCACGCGCTTCTGCAAGCCATAGGGCAAGGTGCCCACCAGGGCGTCACGCCAGGGCTGCAGGTGCAGGAAGTCCAGCGCCCACTCGGCGATCTCTCGTTGCGCCCGCTCCTCCGCCGGCGCCCGGCCCAGTCCCAACGCCTGCTCCAGCCAGGAGGCGCGGCGATGACGTCCGCGTCCGGTGAGCACGTTGTCCAGCACGCTCATGCCCTTGAACAGCGCCAGGTTCTGGAAGGTACGGGCGACGCCGGCGTGAGCCGCGGCCTGGGGCCGACGCAGGGCGCGACTCGATCCGCCCAAGCGCACCGCTCCCCGCTGTGGCCGATAGAGGCCGTTGATCACGTTGAGCAGCGAACTCTTGCCGGCGCCATTCGGGCCGATGAGGGCGCAGATCTCGCCCTCACGCACCTGGAAGCCCACCTCGGCGAAGGCCGTGACCCCGCCGAAGGCCAGTGCCAGGTCGCTAACCTCCAGTAATACCGACGGTAGCGCGGTCGCCGTCGCCAGGCTCGCCCCCATGACCTAGGCCGCCGCCTGCGCCGCGGCCCGGGCTTCGAGTTCGCGCACCAGCGGCAGCACCCGCTGGCCGAAGTACTCCACCTCTTCCTGGAAGTGCAGGAAGCCCGCTAGCACCAGATCCACGCCCACCGCCTTGAGGGCGACGATGCGCTCGGCGATCTGCTCGGGGGTGCCGATCAGGTTGGTCTTGAAGCCGTCGTTGTACTGCACCAGATCCTCGAAGCTGGACTTGGCCCAGTTGCCCTCGCCTTCCGGACTGGCCGCGCCGGCATTGCGCGCCTCGTGGCCAAAGGCCTGGACCGCCTCCGGGTTGGCCTTGGCGATGATCTCGTCGAGCACCGCGCGGGCCTCGGCCTCGGTGTCCCGGGCGATGACGAAGGCGTTGACGCCGACCTTGATCGAGTGTCCGTTCGCCGCGGCCTTGGCGCGCAGGTCCTCGACCTGGGCGCGGATGCCTTCGGGGGTGTTGCCGTTGGTGAAGTACCAGTCGGAGACCCGCGCCGCCATGTCTCGCGCGGCCCGGGAGCTGCCACCCTGGAAGATCTCCGGATGCGGCTGCTGCAGCGGCTTGGGTTTCAGGGTGTAGTTGCGGAAGCGATAGAAGTCGCCGGCGAAGCTGAAGTTGTCCTGGGTCCAGATGCCCTTGAGGGCGCGGATGAATTCCTCGGAACGCCGATAGCGCTCGTCATGGTCGAGCCAGGGCTCGCCGATGCCGTGGAATTCGCCCTTAAACCAGCCGGACACCAGATTGATGGCGACCCGGCCGTTGGTGAGCTGGTCGATGGTCGCCAGCTGCTTAGCCGCCAGCGCCGGATTCCAGGGGCCGGGCAGGATGGCGGCGATTACCTTGAGACGCTCGGTGGCGGCCAGCAGCGCATGGCTGAAGGCCACCGATTCATGCTGGTATTCGGCGCCGTAGCCGGCGGTGAAACGGATCTGCGTCAGGGCGTAGTCGAAGCCGGCCTGCTCGGCGAGCTGGGCCAGCTTGCGGTTGTAGTCGATGCCCCAGTGGGTGCGTTGCTCGATGGTGCTGACCACCAGGCCGCCGCTGACGTTGGGGACCCAATAGGCGAATTTGACGGGGTTCTGCGACATGCAAAGGCTCTCCGGGTTGGGCTCGCCGCAAGGGCGAGCGAAACAGTGACCCTGAGCCTTCAATCAAGAACCGAACCAAGTCTGAAAAGCTTTTTAAATCAATGAGTTGCGAGATTCCGTAAGACGATTTCCGTTGTAGCGCCAAGGGCAGCTGTCCAGTCGCTGTCCCCGGGGCAACAGCGCGGCGAGGCGTCTGGCACGCCCTTTTCGCTCGGAAGCCGCCGGCTCAGGCTGCCGTGGTGCGCAGGAATTCGCTCCAGCGCCGCACCAGGTAGTTGTGTTCGTCCATCACCGAATTCCACACCCCGATATGGCTCATGCGCTGGGCATAGGAACCCCCTTCGCGCCGCTGGCCCACCTCGATCAGCGGCAGGCCGTCGCTGCCGGCGAGTTCTTCGCGGGCCGGCAGGCCGCCATACCAGAAGTCCCATTCGGCGGCGCTGAGGTGATCCCGCGCCCGCACCGGATTGGCGATATAGAACCCCTGACGCGCCATCACCGCGCCGGGCCAGCCGGCCAGCCACCAGTTGAGGTAGGCATAGGCGGCGTCGCGTACCCGGCCTTCCGCGCAGCGCGACAGCGACAGACCGCCGAACCAGGCGCGATAGCCTTCGCGCGGGACCGCCACCCGGTAGTCCACCCCTGCCCGGTGCAGGGCCATGAGCATGGGCGACCAGAGACTCTGGATGTCCACTCCGGCGGCCAGGGTCAGCTCGCCGGCGCTGCGGTCGTCGGACCAGAACGCTGCGAAGTGCCGATGGCGCTGGCGTTCCACCAGCAGCTCGGCCAGGCGGTCGATCTCTTCCAGGCGCAGATTGCCGATGTCGTCGAACCGGGCGAGGCCGGCGGCCTGGATCGCCAGGGCGGCGTCCAGGGCGCCAATGGCGGCGTCGCTCTGCAGGGCGCTGTGGCCGCACCAGCCCTCGTCGATCAGCCAGGCCCAGCTCTCCTGTTGACCCGCCAGGGCCGCAGGCAGGCTTTCCGGACGATAGGCGAAGCTGTCGGCGTTGTGGGTCAGCGGCAGCATGCTGATGCGCTCGCTGGGCTGGCCGCCGAGGCTGCCATCGTGCTGCACATAGAGGCGATCGCACGGCCGGCAGCCGGGCGCCAGGCGATCCGTGGCATGCAGCCGGCCGCGCTTTGGCAGGTCGTTGATCTCTTCCCAGAGCGCGATGCGGCGGATGTCGATGGGCTGGATCGCCCGCGCCGGCCAGACGAAGTCGACGTTGTGGAACCACTGGTCATAGAGGTCGTAGCTGCCCGGCTCCAGCACCGCGATGCGCTGGGCGGTCTGGACGTCGTGGATCTGGTAGACCAGGCGGATGCCCAGTTCCGCCTCCGCCCGCTGGCGGATGGGTTCGAGCAGGGTCACCGAGGTGCCCAGCACCCGCAGGGTCAGCGGCGTGCTCATGCGGCCCGCCCCAGGCCGCCCATGAAGGCGGCGAAGGAGCGCCTGAGCAGCGCGGTGTCCAGCTCGCGGACGATGAACACCAGGCGCGAGCGGCGTTCGCCCGCCGGCCAGGCCGGCAGGTGCACCGGCGGATGCAGGCTGTGCTGCACGCCGTGGATGACGATGGGTTGGCTGGCGTCGATCACGTCGAGGATGCCCTTGACTCGCAGGATGCGTTGCCCGTGGCATCTTAGCAGCATCGACAGCCACACCCCGAAGGCCATCCAGTCCAGCGGCCGGTCGAACTCCAGGCAGCAGACCTCGGCGCTGCCATGGCGGCCTTCGGCGACCGCGGCGAACAGGCGCCAGCGGCCGACCTCGGCCGCCGGATCGGCGGCGCGCAGGCCCTCGCCCAGCAGCAGGTCATCGCCGCTGGCCACCGCCGCCGCCAGGGCCCGGGTGGCGGTGGGATTGAGCTGGGCCAGATGCCGGTCCAGCCGCTCCAGCACGGTAGGCGCGACCCGGTCGGCCTTGCTCAGCAACAACCGGTCGGCCGCGGTGACCTGGTTGAGCCACTCCGGGTGCAGCCCTTCCTGCAAGGCGGCGTGCTCGGCGTCCACCACCGTCACCAGCAAGCCCAGGTGGAAGCGTCCGCGCAACTGGGGATCGAGAGTGAGGGTGGCCAGGATCGGCCCCGGGTCGGCCAGGCCGGTGGTCTCCAGCAACACCCGGCGAAAGGCCGGGATCTCGCCGCGACTGCGCCGCCCGTGCAGGGTCAGCAGCGCCGCCTTGAGATCGCCGCGCACCGAGCAGCAGACGCAGCCGCTGGGCAGCAGCACGGTGTCCGGGGCCACCTCTTCCACCAGCAGGTGATCTATGCCGACCTCGCCGAATTCGTTGATCAGCAGCGCCGTCTCGCCCAGGGCCTCCTGGGCCAGCAAGCGGCGCAGCAGGGTGGTCTTGCCGCTGCCGAGAAAGCCGGTGATGACATTGACGGCAAGACTCACGATGCTCCCTCCAGCGGCGCCAGCACCCGCGGATCCAGGGGATCGAGCGGCCGCCCCAGCACCGCTTCGGCCTGACGCCAGAGGTCGTCCAACCCTTCGGCCAGGGCCTGGCGCCCGGTCGGGCCCTGGATCAGGTAGGAGGCGCCCTGGACGTCGCTCACCGTCAGCCGGAACGGCGCCACCACCCGATTGATGGCGGCGACCCGGCGCAGGCGCTCGCGCCGCCGGGGCAGGTCGTCGCCCAGCGGATCGCTCCAGTGGAGATCCGGCCCGAGCAGGCCGCACAGTCCGCACATGGCTACCTCCTAGGGCATGACGTCGCCGGAATTGGGGCCCAGGGTCTGGCCGACGAAGAGGTTGCCCCCCGGATCGCTGGCCAGCAGCAGCGCCACCGGCGCCACCTCCTCCGCCCGGCCGAAGCGGCCCAGCGGCAATTCGCGGGCCTTGGCCGCCTTCCAGTCGGCGCTGATGCCCTCCACCAGCGGGGTCTCGATGGGTCCGGGGGCGATGGCGTTGACCAGCACATTGTCGCGCCCCACCTCCAGCGCCAGCGACTTGGTGAAGCCGATCACCCCGGCCTTGGCCGCGGCATAGTGGCAGAGCTCGGCGCCACCCTTGATGCCGAGCTGGGAGGCGACGTTGATGATGCGTCCCCAGCGCTGCGCCTGCATGAACGGCAGGGCGCGCTGGCTGGCGAGAAAGACACTGGTGAGGTCGACACGCAGCATGTCGTTCCACTGCGCCAGGGTCAGCTCGACGCAAGGGGCCTGGGTCAGCATCCCGGCGTTGTTGACCAGGATGTCGATGCCGCCATGGGCCGCCACGCAGGCGTCCACTCCGGCCCAGGCGCCCTCCGGCTCGCCGACGTCGGCGACGGTCTCGGTTACCACGGCCCCCAGGGCGCGGCATTCCGCGGCCACCTGCGCCAGGCGCTCGCTGTCGCGGTCGGCCAGCACCAGGCGCGCCCCCGCGGCGGCATAGCTGCGGGCGATGGCGGCGCCGATGCCGCTGGCCGCGCCGGTCACCAGGGCGCGGCGGTCTGTCAGCTCGAACATGTTCTGCTCCTCAATCGGGCCAGCGGACGGTGAGACCGCCATCGACGATCAGACTCTGGCCGGTGATGTAGCTGGCCTCGGGACTGGTCAGGAAGCGCACCAGCGCCGCCACCTCCTCGGGTTTGCCGACCCGCCCCAGGGGAATGCTGCGAGCGGCCTTGGCCAGGCCCTCCGGCCCCAGGGAGTTCTTGGCGTCCAGCGACTGAGGCGTCTCGATCAACCCGGGGATCACCGCGTTGCAGCGGATGCCCCGCGGCGCCAGTTCGACGGCCAGCGAGCGGCACAGCCCGGGCACCCCGGCCTTGGCCGCGGCGTAGTGGGCATGGTCCTGCCAGCCGTAGACGCCACCGGCGATGGAGGAGATGGCCACCAGGGCCCCGCCCTCCCCCAGGTGCCGCGCGGCGGCGCGAAAGGTGCGCATGACGCCGGTGAGGTCGACGTCGAGCATCTCCTGCCAGCGCGCGTCGCTCATTTCCAGCAGCGGCGCGGCGCGCAGGAGACCGGCGTTGGCCACGGCATAGTCGAGACGGCCGAAGTGCGCCAGGGCGGCATCGGCCAGGGTATCCACCGAGGTGCTGTCGCGGACGTCCAGGGGTTCGAGCAGGCAGTCACCCCCCGCAGCAATCACCTTCTGGCGAGTCTCTTCCGGGTCATGGGGATCGCCGGGGTAGTAGCCGCCGACCACCCGCACGCCCCGCTGGGCATAGGCCACGGCCAGGGCCTGGCCGATGCCGCTGGCGGCACCGGTGATCAGGGCGACGGGAGAGGTATGAGCTGTCATGGGGGCTCCTGTCATTTGAGGCTGGTGGGTTCGACGTGGCGCGCGGCCCACATCACCAGGCCGGAGAGAAAGCACGGCAGCGCCCCGAACCAGAGCGCGGCGCTGTGCCACTGGCCACCGCTGCCGAGCACGCTGGTGATGCCGAGGCCGGCGAGGATGGCGCCGAGCGGTCCCATGGCGTGGACGATGGCGCCGCCGGTGGCGCGGATGCTGGTGGGAAAGCTTTCGCCCATGAAGAACAACATGGCCGAATAGGGTCCGGTGAGAAAGAACAGCCCCAGGCTGTAGAGCGCTACCACCGGTACCAGCTGGCTGGGCGCCTGCAGCATGGCGAAGAAGGCCAAGCCGCCACACATCCAGCCGAGGGCCACGGTGTTGCGCCGACCGATGCGATCGCCCAGCCAGCCATGGAACAGGTAGCCGATGAAGCCGACGGCGTTGGACAGCACCAGGATCCACAGCGAATTCTCGAAGCTGAGCTTGTGCACGCTGACGATCACCGAGGTCCCCAGCACGCTGAACACCTGGATCGCCGACCAGTTGAGCAGGATGGCCAGGCTCAGCACCAGGGTCGGTCGCAGGGCCTGGCCCTTGAAGGCCATGGCCACGCCGGCCTTGGCGTGCTCTTCGTAGTCCACGCCGTATTCCCGGGCCAGGCTGCGGGCGTCCTGCTCTTGGCCTTCGCGGCGCAGGCGCTGGATCCGGGCATGCACCTGGAATTGCGGACTCTCCTTGAGCTTGCGCGCCAGCACGGCGATGACGAAGGCCGGCACGGCGGCGAACACGAAGCAGCCTTGCCAACCGATGTGCGGCAGCAGCAGGGCGGTGAGGCCGGCGGCGATCAGCGCGCCGATCGGCCAGCCACTCTGCACCAGGCTGTAGATGAAGCCCCGGCGGCGGATCAGCCGCGGATCGTCGGAGGCGGCATAGACCTCGGTCAGGTAGGTGGCGTTGACCCCCTCCTCGGCATAGCCCAGGCCGGCCACCGAACGTACCAGCACCAGCGGCACCTTGCCCATGCCGGCGCACAGCGCGGTCAGCGCCGAGCACAGGGCCGTGCCGCCGATGGTGACGATGATGCCGCCGCGGCGACCGATCCGGTCCACCAGCGGGCCGATGGCGAAGGCGATGATGGCCCCGCCCAGGGCCACCCAGGTGGCGAGTTCGGCCTGCTCGGCTTCGCTCCAGTTGAAGTGCCCACCCATCACCGGCAGCAGGGTGCCGAACAGGATGAAGTCGTAGACGGCGAACACCCAGGCGAAGAAGGCGATCCAGGTGGCGTAGCGGACATCAGCGGAAGACAGCGGCTGCGGTTTCCAGGCAGCCGTGGGGGTTTCCGGGTGGAGCGAGCTGGCGGCAGGGGCGGTCATGGTCCTGTACCTGTGGGCTGGGCGCTTAGCGCTGGCGCGGCTGGCGCCGCAGGAAGTCGTCGGCGATCTCGTCCATGGTGGCGAAGCGCACCCCGGCGTGACCCTGGATATGCTCGATCAGGCGCTCGAGCATCAGCAGCACCTGCGGCCGCCCCGAGACATCGGGGTGGATGGTGATGGGGAAGACGGCGTAGTCCAGCTCGCGATAGACCCAGTCGAACTGGTCGCGCCACATCTCTTCCAGATGGCGCGGATTGACGAAGCCGTGGCTGTTGGGCGCCTTCTTGATGAACATCATCGGCGGCAGGTCGTCGAGGTACCAGTTGGCCGGGATCTCCACCAGATTGGTCTCCTGGCCGCGCACCAGCGGCTTCATCCAGCTCTCGGGCTGCTGGCTGTAGTCGATCTTGGTCCAGCTGTCGCCGACCCGCACGTAGTAGGGAGAGAAGTCGTTGTGCATCAGGCTGTGGTCGTACTTGATGCCCTTCTTCAGCAGCAGCTCGTTGGTCACCCGGCTGAATTCCCACCAGGGTGCGACATAGCCGGTGGGCCGCTTGCCGGCCAGGGCGGTGATCAGCTCGATGGACCGGTCCAGCACCGCCTCCTCCTGCTCGGGGGTCATGGCGATGGGGTTCTCGTGGCTGTAGCCATGGATGCCGATCTCGTGGCCTGCCGCGGCCACCGCCTGCATCTGCTCGGGAAAGGTCTCCACCGAATGGCCCGGAATGAACCAGGTGGTCTTGAGGCCATAGCGCTCGAACAGCTTGAGCAGCCGCGGCGACCCCACCTCGCCGGCGAACAGGCCGCGGGAGATGTCATCGGGCGAATCCTCGCCGCCGTAGGAACCGAGCCAGCCCGCCACCGCGTCGACGTCGACGCCGATGGAAACGAAGATTTCTTTGGCCATCGTTGCACTCTCCAGTACCCGGAAGAAAGCCAGGTCGGTGGCGGAGCCGGGCCCCCGCCACCGCCGCTTGAATTCAGGCGCTGAGCAGGGCTTCCACGGCCGTGGCGGCATCGAGCAGGCGCTCGTCCGCGGCGGCGGGGGCCACCAGCAACAGCCCGGTGGGCAGGCCCTGGGCATCGCGACCGCTGGGTAGCGAGACACCCGGCGCGCCGAGCAGGCTGCCGGCCATGGTCAGGCGCAGCAGCTCCAGATTGGTGGCGGCGAAAAGATCAGCGTCGGCGTCCAGAGGTGCCAGCGGCGGCGCCACCCGGCCGACCGTCGGCACCAGCAGCAGCGCCTCGGCGAATTCGGCGGCAAAGGCTGCCCGCAATCGGTCGCGGCGTTCATGCAGGACCGCCAGGTGACCGTCGGGCAAGGCCCGCGCTCGCTCCAGGCGCTGCCGCACCCGCGGATCCAGGCGTTCGGCCGCGGGACCGTCGAGCACCTTGCGGTGCAGGGCGAAGGCTTCCAGGGCCCCTGGCCAACCTTCTGCGGCGAGAACGTCCAGGGCCTCGGCAAAGACCGTGCGGGCGCGGCGCTCCACGTTCACTCCGCCGCGGGCCAGCCGCTCGGCAGCGGCCAGCAGATTGGCCCGCACCGCCGGCTCCACCCGGGCGTCGTCCAGCACGCTGAGGTCCAGCACCACCCGCAGTTCCGTTGGCGCCGGCAACGGGCGGGCAGCCGCGCCCGCCAGCAGGCGATCCAGGCACTGAACATCGCGCAGGCTGCGCGCCAGCGGACCCGGTACGTCATAGGACGCGGCCAGTGGAAAGATCCCGGTCGCCGGATAGCGCCCCAGGCTGGGCCGATAGCCCACCAGTCCATTGAGGGCGGCCGGCAGGCGCACCGAACCGGCGGTGTCGGTACCCAGCGCCAGGGGCACGATGTCGGCGGCGACGGCCACCGCCGAACCCGAGGAAGAGCCCCCCGGTATGCGCACCTCGCCCTGCGCCCGGGGATTGGCGGGCGTGCCGAAATGGGGATTCGACCCGACGCCGGAATAGGCGAATTCGCTGAGATTGACCTTGCCCAGACTGACCAGGCCGGCCTGGCTCAGGCGCTGCACCAGCACGGCATCGGTGGCGGCCGGTGGCGCCAGGCGGCGCAGTTCGGCGCCGCAGGTGGTGACCTCGCCCTGCAGGTCGAAGAGGTCCTTCCAGGCCAGCGGCACCCCATCCAGCGGCGACCGCGGCTGCCCGGCCTGCCAGCGCTCGCGCGCCGCCAGGGCTTCGGCGCGTCCGCGCTCGGCGGTCAGGGTGATGAACACGGCCGAGGACGCCTGGGCGCGCGCCAGTGCCGCCTCGAAGACCGCGACCGGATCGAGGGTACCGGCGGCATAGGCCTCGCCGAGACCGACGGCATCCAGGGAAAGGGCATGGGCGGCCTCCATCGGCGCTCCTTAAACGTACATTTTATAATTTGGTACGTTTAACAGAGCAGGCTTTGTGCCAGCTTGAAAAAACAGAACGCCGCAGACTCGGAAAGCTGACGGCTAGCGGTCGCCTGGGCCTTTTCCCGGTATCACCCTATAAAATGTACTTAAATTAAATAGATCCATTTTTGTGCAGAACCGTAACGCCTGCCCCGTTACCGTGCGTGCACCTGGCCCAGCCGGTAACGCGCGAAAGGCCACGGGCCTGTGCCACAATTCTCATCTCGTTTCCGGAAGGTCCCCGATGTCGGCAGCAGTCCCCGCCCCCCTCGATGACAGTCGTACCGCCGCGCGCTACGCGATGATTCGCAGTGCGCTGCGCGAAGCCATCCTGGCCGGTCGCGCGGCGCCAGGGCTGGTGCTGGTCGAGGCGCCGCTGGCGCAACTGTTCGGCACCAGCCGGGTGCCGGTGCGCCAGGCGCTGACGCTGTTGCAGGAGGAAGGCCTGATCCGCCGCTTCGAGGGGCGCGGCTATCTGATCGATCCGGCCGGCACCGCGGGCGAGCCGCAGCGCCAGCCACTGACCCGCCAATTGCTCGGGCTGGACAGCAGCGAGGAACTGATCGATACGCGCTCCCTGGGCGAGCGCGTCAGCGACGAGATCGCCGCCTGTGTCAGCCACGCCCTGCTCTTTGGCCATTTCCGGCTGGACGAGCAGCGGGCGGCCGACCACCTGGGCGTCAGTCGCGCCGTGGTGCGCGAAGCCCTGATGCGCCTGCGCGACCGCGGCCTGGTGGAAAAGGAACCCTATGGCCAGTGGCTGGCCGGTCCGCTCACCGCCCAGGCCATCCGCGACGACTACGAGATCCGCGCCCTGCTGGAACCCGAGGCGCTGTTGCAGACCGCGCCGAGCCTGGCGCGCAGCGAGTTGCTGGCGATGCTGGAACGGCTGGAGCAACTGGCCGCCCACCCTGCCCCCACCTCCTGGGCGGCGGTGGAGCGCATCGAGGCGGATCTGCATGGGCGGTGCCTCGCCGGCCTGCGCAATCGCAAGCTGGCCCAGCTGATCGCCCACAGCCAGAGTCCGCTGAACGTCTCGCGCATCTTCCACCAGTCGCTCGGCACGCCGCTGGACGAGGCGGTGCTGGTGGAGCACCGCCTGGTGCTGGAATCCCTGCTGGTCGGCAGTCCGGACTCGGCGGCCAGCCAGTTGCGCAATCACCTCCTGCGCGGCCGCGATCGCACCCTGCAGCGGCTCAAGGTGCTCTCGGTATTGCCCGACCCGGAATTGCCGGCCTACCTGGAGCGCCTCAGCTAGTGTGGTGTTTCAGACGTTATCTGCACAATTTTGGCGGCGCTTTTTAGGCCCCGGCGGCGTTCCCACTCCTCGCCATAGCCCTGCTATGACTCGTCGCGGCGCCTAGCCAGCTCGGAACGCCGAACCGCCAAAAATCACTCGCCAACTCTTGCGCGAACGTCTGAAACACCACACTAGCGTGCCCGCAGGTGCCGCACGTAGCGGTCGCCGATGAACTGGATGCCGCACACCAGCACCACCAGGATGGCAATCACCACGGCCATCACCTGGGTGTCGTAGCGCTGGTAGCCATAGCGGATCGCCAGGTCGCCGAGCCCGCCCGCGCCTATGGCGCCGGCCATGGCCGAGGCGCCGATCATGGCCACCAGGGTCACGGTGAAGCCGCCGATGATGCCGGGTAGCGCCTCCGGCAGGAGCACGTTGAAGACGATGTGGCGCCGCTCGCAGCCCAGCGCCTGGGCCGCTTCTATCACCCCACCGCCGACCTCGCGCAGGCTGACCTCGGCGATCCGGGCAAAGAACGGCGTGGCGCTGAGGGTGATGGGTACCACCGCCGCCCAGACGCCGATGGTGGTCCCGGTGATCAGCCGCGTCAGCGGGATCAGGGCCACCAGCAGGATGATGAAGGGCGTGGCGCGAAAGGCGTTGATCAGGGTGCCCAGCACCCGGTTGAGGGTGGGCGCGGCAAAGATGGCGCCGCGCCCGGTGGTGACCAGCACCACTGCCAGGGCGATGCCGGCGAACCAGACGATGGCCGCCGATACGCTGACCATGGTCAGGGTATCGAGAAAGGCCTTCCACAGCGCCTTGAGCATGAAGTCAGACATAGCCCAGCACCTCCGCCCGGGCGAACAACCCGGCCTGGGTCAGGAAGCCTGCCAGCCGCCGCTCCGGTGCCGCGGTCGCCACCAGCAGGCGGCCCAGGGCGTGGCCCTGGATACGGTCGATACCGCCATGCAGCAGTTCGACCGGTGCCCCGAGGGCCTGGCCCAGCGCCTGGAAGTCGGGCTCCACGCCCTGGCCGTCGTAGCTGAGTTCCAGCACCGCCCGGGCGCCCGGTTGCCGGGTGGCGCCGAGCCGCCGGGCCAGATCCGCCGGCAACTGCGCCGCCAGGGGCGCCAGCAACGCCCGGGTGGCTTCGGCCTGAGGGGCGCCGAACAGCTGCCACACCGGGCCCTGTTCGACGATGCGGCCATGCTCCAGCACCACCACCCGGTCGCAGATCTGGCGGATCACCGCCATCTCGTGGGTGATGAGCACGATGCTCAGCCCCAGGCGGCGATTGATGTCCTGCAGCAGCGCCAGGATCGACTGGGTGGTCTCCGGGTCCAGCGCCGAGGTGGCCTCGTCGCAGAGCAGCAGCTCGGGCTTCAGCATCAGCGCGCGGGCGATGCCCACCCGCTGCTTCTGGCCCCCGGACAGCCGCGAGGGATAGACCTGCTCCTTGCCCTGCAGCCCGACCAGCTCGAGCAATTCCCGCGCGCGGGCTTCGATCTCGTCGCGGCGAAAGCCGGCGGCCTTGAGCGGCAAGGCCAGATTCTCCAGCACCGTCTGCGAGGCCAGCAGATTGAAGTGCTGGAAGATCATGCCGATGCGCCGCCGCAGCGCCACCAGGCGATCCCCCTTCAGGGTGCCGTTGTCGACGCCATCGACCAGGACCTGGCCGGCGCTGACGTCTTCCAGGCGATTGAGGGTGCGAATCAGGCTGCTCTTGCCGGCGCCACTGCGACCGATGATGCCGAAGATCTCGCCACGGGCGATGCTGAGGTCGATGTCCGCCAGGGCGGTCACCGGCAGCGCGCCGCCGGTGTAGATCTTTTGCACCCCGCTCAGGCGCAGATGCTCGCGCGCGGGAGCGGCCTGGGGTTCGGCGGGCGGTTGCGCCGGTGCGGTTCTGAGTAGTGCACTGCTCATCGGGCGGCCTCCTGCCGGTTCAGCCAGGCCAGGCTGTACAGCTGCGGATTGCCATAGGCCTGGGCGATGGCCTCGCGCACCCGCGGATCGTTCTGGAACACCTGGATGAAGGTGCGGATCGCCGGGTCATCGGCCTTGTCCGGCCTGGTCACGAATCTCAGGGCATAGAGGTGACCGCTGGCCTCGTCGTCGCTGAACAGCAGGGCGCTGTTGGGATCCGTGGTGCCGGCGGCGAGGATGTGCGAGGGATAGCTCTGCGCCAGGGTCACGTCGTCCAGCACCCGCGCCAGTTGCGGACCGGGCAGTTCGATGAACTTCAGGTGGTGGGGATTGGCGACGATGTCCTGCAGGCTGGCCTTGGGCCCGGTACCGGGCTTGAGCTGGATCAGGCCGGCCCGGGCATAGAGGTGCAGCCCGCGGCCCTGGTTGACCGGATCGTCGGCCACCGCCACGGTGGCGCCGTCCGGCACCTCGGCGAAACTCTTCACCCGTTTGGAATAGAGACCGACCTTGTTTTCCACGCCATAGGCGATGGGCACCAGGCCGTAGCCGTTCTGGGCGTTGGCGTTTTCCAGGAAGGGTTGATGCTGGAAGTAGTTGACGTCGATGTCGCCGTGGGCGAGCGCCAGATTCGGCGTGTTCCAGTCGCTGAAGGCGACGATTTCCACCTCCACGCCCCGTTCCCGCGCCACCTCGGCGGCGCGCTCCAGGGCGGCGTTCTGCGGACTGTCATTGATGCCGAGGCGGATCTTCTGCGGCTCGGCGGCCTGGGCGGACAGCGCCAGGGTGGTGCTCGCCAGGAGCAGCCCGAGGCGCTGGAAAAGTGGAGGAATAGCCATGGGAGACCTCGAGATGTCGAGGGCTCGTCCGGTGGTCCGGTGGAACCCGTAAGGGAAAGGGGATCAGCTGCCCTTCTGGTCGGGCGCGTCGACGAAGAAATAGTCCTGCCAGCTGCTGGGCTGGTTGCGGATGGCCCCGATGCGGTACATGAATTCCGCCAGCTTCAGGGTGTTCTGCGGCGCCGTGTCGAAGTTGACCTCGGGGCTTTCGATGATCTGCTGGATCAGCGCCGGATCGAGGCGCGAATTCTCGACCTTCACGTAGGTACGGGCGGCGGCGGCCTTGTCCTTCTCGATGATCTGTCCGGCCTCGACCAGCGCCTCGCGGAAGGCCTTGTAGGTCTTGGGATTGTCCCGGCGGAATTTCTCGGTGACGAACACCAGGTTGGGCGAGACGGCCCCACCGAGCACGTCATAGGAACTGAGCACCTTGTGCACCTTGCCGCTGGCCAGTTCCTGCTCCTGGAACGGCGGATTGGCGAAGTGGCTGTTGATCTCGGTACCACCGGAGATCACCGCCGCGGTGGCGTCCGGATGCGGCACCGCTACCGTCAGGGGATCCAGGCGATTCCAGTTCTTCTCGCCAAAGGCCTGGGCGGCGGCGTACTGCAGGAAGCGCGACTGCACCGAGACGTTGACCGCCGGCACGGCGATGCGGTCCTTGGCGGTGAAGTCGGCCAGGGTCTTCACCTGCGGATTGTTGGTGACCAGGTAGTTGGGAAAGGCCCCCAAGCTGGCCACGGCCTTGACGTTCTGCCGACCATGGGTGCGGTCCCAGAGCGTGAACAGCGGCCCGAGCCCGGCGGAGCCGACGTCCACCGCCCCCGACAGCACCGCCTCGTTGACGGCCGCGCCACCGGACAGCTTTATCCAGTCGACCTTGATGTCGACGCCCTCCTGCTTGCCGTGCTTTTCGATCAGTTGCTGGTCACGCAGCATATGCAGGATCACATAGGACACGCCGAATTGTTCAGAGATGCGCAGGATGCCCTCGGCCTGGGCTGCCTGGGGTGCGGCGACCAGTCCGGTGAGCAGGCTGGCGGCGAGCCCCAGGGCCAGGGGACGACGGGTGACGGGAAGACGTGGGGGCATCGGGGTGCGCTCATCCTTGGAAGTGGCTTATAGCCTACTCAAGCTGTTCAGCGTTTTTGAAATAAGGATGGGTTATATGGATAGGTCGAGTGGCGGTGTGGTTTTTCCCTCACCCCGACCCTCTCCCAAAGGGAGGGGGGCGCCCAAGGTGCGCAGGTGGGCGCTAGGCCCCCATGGAAGCCTGCTCCCACTACCTGGCACCCGGCCCGTAGGTTGGCGCTGAGCGCAGCGAAGCCCAACACCATCCTGCATCCCGCCCTACTCCCGCGCGGCCTGCCGCGGCGCGTCCGGCTTGCTTACCCGGAATCCCTCGGCGAAGGTTGCCCGGGCCTCCAGGCGCTGCGGAATCAGGCCGCTGCGGTGGTAGAAGTCCGCCGCCGCCTGCTGGTCGGCCACCACCTGCGGGTCGATGGGCTCCCAGTGCAGCTGGCGGCGCTCGAATTGCAGCCGCGCCACCGCCTCGGGAAAGCCGATGATCTGCGCCAGGGTCCTGGCATAGCCATCGAGGTGGGCGTAGCCCCAGCGCTGGGCGGCGGCCAGGCGCTCGAGGTAGTCCTGCAGCGCCGCGCGCCGGGCCGGATCGGCCAGGGCCGTGTCGGTGGCCGCCAGGAAGCTGTTGCCCGCCCAGAGCCCGCGACCACTGACCAGCACCCGGGCGCCATCGACCTGCTCGGCCTGGGCGGTGTAGGGCTCCCAGCTCGCCCAGGCGTCCACCGAGCCATTAGCCAGGGCCATCTTGGCGTCCACCGGGCCGAGGAAGCGAAAGCTCACGTCCTGAGCGGTCAGGCCCACCGAGTCCAGCGCCTTGAGGGCGATGTAGTGGCCGATGGAGCCACGCCCGGTGGCGATGCGCTTGCCCTTGAGATCGGCCGCGCTACGCAGCGGCGAGTCGCGCGGCACGATCACCGCCGTGCCATAGGGATCGGACTTGTCCACGGCGATGGCCTTAACCGGCGCGCCAGCGGCCAGGGCGAACAGCAGCGGCCCATCACCGATGATGCCGGCGTCCACCGCGCCGGCATTGAGCGCCTCGGCCAGGGGCGCGGCGGCAGGAAATTCCGCCCACTGGATGCGATAACCCGGCAGGTCGCGCAGGCCATCGGCGGCCTCCAGCTGGGCGCGCATGTTGCCCTTCTGGTCGGCGATGCGCAGGGTCAGGGGCTCGGCGGCCAGGGCCGCGGTGGCGGCGAGCAGCAGCGGTAGCGCCAGCAGGGTACGGCGGATGAGGGTCATGGTTTGGCTTCCTGGGTAAAGACGGAGGCATCGGCCAGGGCGGCGACGTCGACCGGTTTGGGCAGCACCTGGAGTTCGCTGAACAGATCGGCCACCTGCTGCACCGCGGCGACGTCCGCCGGCTGCACCGGGCGCAGGCCACGGGAGGTGCGGGTGGAAATGGCCACCGCAGCGCCTTCCGGCAGGCGCGTCAGCTCGGCATAGACCCGCGCATAGTCCTGCGGATGGGCGACCGCCCAGGCCCGTGCCTGGGCCAGGCGCCCGGCGAAATCGGCGATGGCGGCGCGCTTGGCCGGGTCCTCCAGCGACGCCGGGGTGGCGGTGAGAAAGCCCAGGGCGGTGGTCAGCCCCTGGCCATCGCGCAGCAGCCGGGCGCCGTGTTGCTCGGCGATGCCGAGATAGGGATCGAAGGTCGCCCAGGCGTCGATCTGCCCGGCATTGAAGGCGGCACTGGCGTCGGTGGGCAGCACGAACTTGACTGTGACGTCCTCACGCTTGAGCCCGGCCTCTTCCAAGGCGGCATAGAGCAGGTGCTGGGAGATGCTGCCCTTGGCCGAGGACACCACCACGGTGCGCCCCTTGAGATCCCTCACCGAACGGATCGGTGAATCCTTCTGCACCAGCAGGCCGTTGGCCTGGGGGTAGCCGACATTGGTGGCGATGAGCTTGAGCGGTACGCCGCCGGACGCGGCCATCAGCACCGGCAGGTCACCGGCATAGGAGGTATCCACCGCACCGACGCGCTGGGCCTCGAACAGCGGCGCGGCGCCCTGGAAGTTGGCCCAGCGATAGTTGTAGGGCGCGCCTTCGAGGGTGCCGGCGGCTTCCATCATGGCGCGCAGACCGCGAGCCTGGTCGCCCAGCACCAAGGTCACGCCGGAGAGATCCGGCGCCGCCTGGGCCTGCCCCAGCAGCAGCGCCAGGCCCAGCGTGGCGAGCAATCGCTTCATTGCGCGTACTCCCGGCCCTCGTGGCGCTCCAGTTGGCGCACCGCCGCCTCCCAGTGACGGACATGGGCACCGCGCGCCAGATTGCCGGGGATGAGGTCGCTGACCTTCTGCGCGACGGCGTCCGCGGCGATCACCAGCTCGGCGCCACCGCTCTGCGCCGCCAGTTGCGCGGCGCAGGAGCGCTCCAGGTAATAGAGGTGCCAGAAGGCTTCTTCCAGACTCGCGCCCACGGTGAGCAGGCCGTGATTGCAGAGGATCATCGCCGGGTGCGCCCCGAGGTCGGCCACCAGCCGGCTCTGCTCGTCCAGATCCAGGGCCACGCCCTCGTAGCCGTGATAGGCCAGGCGGCCGAAGAACCTCATGGCGTGCTGGGAAAGCATCAGCAGGCCGCCGCGCTGGGCGGAGACGCCGATGCCCGCGACCGTGTGGGTGTGCAGCACCGCATGGAGTTCCGGCTGGGCACGGTGGATGGCGCTGTGGATCACGTAGCCAGCCGGGTTGATGCCCAGTCCGGTGGGGTCGAGGACGATCTCGCCGTCGAGGTCCACCTTCACCAGCGAAGAAGCGGTGATCTCGTCGAAGGTCTGGCCGAAGGGATTGATCAGGAAGTGCGCCTCCGGGCCCGGCACCCGCAGCGAGAAGTGGGTGTAGATATGGTCGGTCCAGCGTTCGCGGGCGGCCAGGCGATAGGCGGCGGCGAGTTTGACCCGCGCCTCCCATTCGGCGGCGGACACCTGGGCGCGGACGCTGGCGAGGGCATTGTGGAAGGCGGTCATGCGGCGGCTCCAGAAGCAGAAGAGGCGCCAGGGCGACGGGCGTTGCCCTGGTCTGCTTAGAACCTAACGTTGGGAGTCGCCGAGACGGAAATATCGATTGCGCATAACCTAATATGCACAGAATGGATAAACTAAGCGAAAAAATATGCGAATTATGGTTTTCAGCACAGAACCAATCGATCTAAGGTGCTGGGCGCCAGCCTTGCTTTAATGGCCGTCATCGCCCACCCGTCTCATCCGTGGAGCCCTCCATGACCCCTAGGCTCGACCGCCTGCGCCTGTTCCTGCATGACCTCGCCACCCTGGTCGACGAACACCCTGCCGAGCCGCAGCTGCTGCAGCGCGGCGCCGCCCTGCTCGGCGAACTGGTCCGCCATGACGACTGGCTGCCCGAGGACTGCGCCCTGCCCCGCCCCGAGCGCTACAGCCAGTACCTGCTCTATGCCGATGCCCGCCAGCGCTTCTCGGTGGTGAGTTTCGTCTGGGGGCCGGGCCAGGCCACGCCGGTGCATGACCACCGCACCTGGGGCCTGATCGGCATGCTGCGCGGCGCCGAGACCGCCCAGGGGTTCGCCCGCGACCCCGCCGGCCGCCTGCTGCCGGAAGGCGCTCCCGTGCGCCTGGAGCCGGGCCAGGTGGAGGCGGTCTCGCCGCAGGTGGGCGACATCCACCAGGTCAGCAACGCCTATGCCGACCGCACCTCCATCAGCATCCACGTCTATGGCGGCAACATCGGCGCCGTGCGCCGCGCCGTCTTTGCCGCCGATGGCCAGGAAAAGCCCTTCATCTCCGGCTACACCAATCGCCAGCTGCCCAACCTGTGGGACCTGTCCCAGGAGACCGCCACACCATGACCGCCATCCGCACCGCCGAGGACATCCGCCAGGCCCTCCTCGCCGGCACCGAAGTCGCCCTGCTCGACGTCCGCGAAGAAGACCCCTTCGCTGCCGGCCACCCGCTGTGGGCCGCCAATCTGCCGCTATCGCGCCTGGAACTGGAGGCCTGGTCGCGGCTGCCGCGGCGCGATGTGGCCATCACCCTCTATGACAATGGCGAAGGCCTGGCGGAACGCGCGGCCGAACGCCTGCACGCCCTGGGCTACACCGACGTGGCCCTGCTCGAGGGCGGCCTGGCGGGCTGGCGCGCCAGCGGCGGCGAACTCTTCATCGACGTCAACGTGCCGAGCAAGGCCTTTGGCGAACTGGTGGAAGCGCGCCGCCATACCCCCTCGCTGCCCGCCGAGGAGGTCAAGGCGCTGCTGGATCAGGACGCCGACCTGGTGATCCTCGATGCACGCCGCTTCGAGGAATACCAGACCATGAGCATTCCCGGTGGCGTCAGCGTGCCGGGCGCCGAACTGGTGCTGCGGGTCGCCGAGCTGGCACCCGATCCGCGGACCCGGGTCATCGTCAACTGCGCCGGCCGGACCCGCAGCCTGATCGGCGCCCAGTCGCTGATCAACGCCGGCATTCCCAATCCGGTGGCCGCCCTGCGCAACGGCACCATCGGCTGGACCCTGGCCGGCCAGACCCTGGAGCACGGCCAGCAACGCCGCTTCGGTGCGGTGAGTCCGGCGACCCGGGCGATCGCCGCGACCCGCGCGCGTCAGGTCGCCGATCGCGCCGGTGTCGCCCGGCTGGCCTTCGGCGAACTGGCGGCCTGGCGCACCGAGGCGAGGCGGACGAACTACCTGATCGATGTGCGCACCCCCGAGGAATTCGCCACCGGCCACCTGCCCGGCGCCCGCTCGACGCCGGGTGGCCAGTTGGTCCAGGAGACCGATCACAGCGCCCCGGTACGCGGTGCCCGCCTGGCCCTGGTGGACGACGACGGCGTGCGCGCCAACATGAGCGCCTCCTGGCTGGCGCAGATGGGCTGGGAGGTGGTGGTGGTCGACGCCATCCCAGCCAACGCCCTGAGCGCCACCGGTCCCTGGCAGCCGCCCGCCCCCGTCCCCGGGCCGGTGGAGCGCATCTCGGTGACGCGCCTGCAGGAATTGCTGGCGGAGCCCGGCACCCTGGTGGTGGATGTCACCGCCAGCGCCAACTATGTCCAGAGACACATCCCGGGCGCCGCCTGGGTGCTGCGCGCCGATCTGCCGGCAGCGCTGCCACCGGCCGAGCGCTATGTCTTCACCTGCGGCAGTGGCCAACTGGCCGCCTTCGCCGCCGTCGATGTCCAGGCCGTTACAAACCGGCCGGTCCTGCTGCTGGAGGGCGGTACCGCGGCCTGGTTGGCTGCCGGTCTGCCGGTGGAAGGCGGCGAAACACGGCTGCTGTCGACCCGGCGCGATCGCTACCGGCGCCCCTATGAAGGCACCGATGCCCCGCGCGCGGCCATGCAGGCCTACCTGGACTGGGAATTCGGCCTGGTCGAGCAGTTGCGGCGCGATGGCACCAGTGGCTTCCGGGTGATCTAGCCGCTGCTCCGCACGAAGGCCGCCACCCAGGCCGCCGTTTCCACCAGCGCCTGGGTCTGGCTCAGGCCGCTGCTCTTGAGCGGCTTGAGATCATGGTCGGCGGTGGCGATCCACTGCACCTCTATGGTGGGCGCCAGGGCATAACCGGCCACCTCCGCGCGGGTGCCCAGGGCATCCCGCTCGCCCTGGACGATCAGCGTCGGCGTGGCCAGGGTCGCCAGGTGCTCGGTGCGCAGCCGCTCCGGCTTGCCGGCCGGATGGAAGGGATAGCCCAGGCAGACGAGCCCCGCCGCGCCCAGTTCGTCGGCCAGCAGACTGGCCATCCGCCCGCCCATGGACTTGCCCGCCAGCCACAGCGGCCCGCTTTCCGCCGCGCGCCAGGTGGCGACCATGGCCCGCCAGTGCTCCAGCAGGACCGGCGCCGGATTCGGCGGGCGGCGCCGGCCTTCGGCGCGGGCCCGCGCCATGTAGGGAAAGTCGAATCTCAGGGTGCGGAGGTCGCGCCGCGCCAGTGCCTCGGCCAGCTGCTCCATGAAGGGACTGTCCATCCCCGCCCCCGCCCCATGGGCCAGCAACAGGGTCGCCAGCGGCGGACCCGCGGGTCGGCATTCGCGAAAGCTGCCGAGGTACAACTCGTCTGCCATGGGCCACTCCTCGTCCAAACGCCAAAGCTTAACCGGCTATCCATTGATCTGGATCAATAAAGCGCAGGCCGCGCCCCTCACACTGGGCACCTCGAAACCATTGGAGCCCGGCATGACAGCCGCTCTCGTCTGGGACGCCGACCTCATCGCCCGCTACGATCGCGCCGGCCCCCGCTACACCTCCTACCCCACCGCCGTGCAATTCCACGATGGCATCGGTCCCTTCGACCTGCTCGGCGCCCTGCGCCTGAGTCGCCAGGCCGGACGCCCGCTGTCGCTCTACCTGCACGTGCCCTTCTGCGCCAACATCTGCTACTACTGCGCCTGCAACAAGGTCATCACCAAGGACCGCAGCCGCAGCGCCGCCTACCTCCAGGCCCTGCGCCAAGAGATGATCCTCACCAGCCGGCACCTGGACGGCGGGCAGCGGGTGGAACAGCTGCACCTCGGCGGCGGCACCCCGACCTTTCTCAATCCCATGCAGCTGCGCGAGCTGATGGCCGACCTGCGCCGGCACTTCACCCTGGCCGACGGCGACCGGGGCGACTACTCCATCGAGATCGATCCGCGCGAAGCCGACTGGAGCACCATGGGGCTGCTCCGCGAGCTGGGTTTCAACCGCGTCAGCTTCGGCGTCCAGGACCTCGACCTGCAGGTGCAGCTGGCGATCAATCGCCTGCAGCCCTTCGACGACACCCGCACCCTGGTGGAGGCCGCTCGCGCCCTCGACTATCGCTCCATCAACCTGGACCTCATCTACGGCCTGCCGCGGCAGACCCCGGCCAGCTTCGCCCACACCGTGGAGCGGGTGCTGGAATTGCAGCCCCATCGCCTCTCGGTGTTCAACTACGCCCATCTGCCGCAGCGCTTCGCGCCGCAGCGGCGCATCGAAGCCAGCGAACTGCCGGACCCCGCGGCCAAGCTGGAGATGCTGCAGCGCACCGTGGAACAGTTGCTGGCCGCGGGTTATCGCTACATCGGCATGGACCATTTCGCCCTGCCCGACGACGACCTGGCCATCGCCCAGGAAGACGGCACCCTGCAGCGCAATTTCCAGGGCTACACCACCCACGGTCACTGCGACCTGCTGGGCCTGGGCGTCTCCGCCATCAGCCAGGTGGGCGAGGTGCTCTGCCAGAACACCCCCGATCTCGCCCGCTACCAGGACCGCCTGGGTCAGGGCGAACTGGCGGTGGCCCGCGGCCTGCGCCGTTCGCGGGACGACCGCATCCGCGGCGCGGTGATCGCCCAGCTGATCTGCCACTTCCAGCTGGATTTCGCCGCCATCGAGCGCAGCTGCGAGCTGGATTTCCGCCAGTACTTCGCCGACGCCTGGCCGCACCTCGAGGCCATGGCCGCCGACGGCCTGATCCGCCTCGATGCGCGCGGCCTGCAGGTGCTGGCGCCGGGCCGCCTGCTGATCCGCGCCCTGTGCATGCTGTTCGACCGCTATCTGCCAGGCCACGACAATCAGCGCTTTTCCCGGGTGATATGACCCATGCCTGCCACGACTGCTAAAGTTAGACTTTTGGAACCAGACGAGAAGCGACCCTCCCCCATGACCGAGCCCCTCAAGCTGCGCAACGCCCAGGCCCATTGCAAGGATTGCAGCCTCGCCTCGCTGTGCCTGCCGCTGTCGCTCGATCTGAAAGACCTGGACGCCCTCGACCAGATCGTCAAGCGCGGCCGGCCGCTGGCCAAGGGTGACCACCTGTTCCGCCAGGGCGATACCTTCGGCTCGGTCTATGCGGTGCGCTCCGGCGCCCTGCGCACCAGCAGCCTGAGCGATGCCGGCGAGGAGCAGATCACCGGCTTCCACCTGCCCAGCGAACTGGTCGGCCTGTCGGGCATGGACACCGAGCGCTATCCGGTCTCGGCCCGGGCGCTGGAGACCACCACCGTCTGCGAGATCCCCTTCGAGCGCCTGGACGAACTCTCCGAGCAGCTGCCGCAACTGCGCCGCCAGCTCTTGCGGGTGATGAGCCGGGAGATCCGCGATGACCAGCAGATGATGGTGCTCCTGTCGAAGAAGAGCGCCGACGAGCGCATCGCCACCTTCCTGGTCAATCTCTCCGCGCGTTTCCATGCCCGCGGCTTCTCCGCCCAGCAATTCCGCCTGAGCATGTCGCGCAACGAGATCGGCAACTTCCTCGGCCTGGCGGTGGAAACCGTGTCGCGCGTCTTCACCCGCTTCCAGCAGAGCGGGGTGCTGGCGGCCGAAGGCAAGGAGGTGCGCATCCTCGATTCCGCCCGCCTCTGCGCCCTGGCCGGCGGTCAGTTGGAGGGTTGAGACCCGGGGTCCTGCCTGAGCGGCAGGACCCCGAGCCCCTAGAAGCTGTAGCTGACCGTGGCAGTCACGTTGCGCTCCTCGCCGAAGTAGCAGAAGTCCAGGCTGTAGCAGGACGCCACATAGTCCTTGCCCAGCACGTTGTTGGCATTGACCCGCGCGGTGAGCCCCGGCAGTCCCAGGCGCGTGAAGTCATAGGCGAGCATGGCGTCCACCAGGGTGTAGGCCGGTACCTTGCGCGTATTGGCCTTGTCCGCCCAGCTGGTGCCCACGTAGCGGGCCCCGGCGCCGACGCTGAAGCCCGCCAGGGGCCCCGCCAGCTCGTATTGCCCCCACAGCGACGCCTGGTGCCGCGGCGCCTGATTCGGCGTATTGCCCTGGGTGCCGTCCAGCGCCTGGGTGTACTCGATGTCGGTGAAGGTGTAGCTGCCCAGCAGCTTGAGCCGCTCGGCCAGTTGCAGATGGCCCTCCAGCTCCAGGCCCCGGGAGCGGATCTCGCCGACCGAGGAATAGAAGTCTTCCTGGGGCAGCTTGGTCGCCACGTTTTCCTGGGTGATGTGGAACAGCGAGGCGGTGTAGAAGCTGGCGCTGCCCGGCGGCTGGTATTTCAGGCCCAGCTCCCACTGCTTGCCCTCGGTGGGCTCCAGCGGATTGCCCGCCGCATCGTTGTAGGCATTGGGATTGAAGGAGGTGGAATAGCTCAGATAGGGCGCCAGGCCGTTGTCGAACAGATAGAGCGCCCCGGCGCGCCCGCTGGCCTGGCCGCGGCGCGCGCTGCTGCGGGTACCGGCCTGGCGATCCTCGATGCCGATCTCCACCCAGTCCTGGCGCAGGCCGAGCGAAAAGCGCCAGCGATCCAGTTCGATCAGATCCTGCAGGTAGACACCGGTCTGCTCCAGCTCACGGCGGTATTCGCTGCCCGGGTAGACGGTCACCTGGCCACCGTAGCTCGGTTCGAAGGCGTCCAGTGGATCCGCCGTGCCACTGGGCCAGTCGACGTGGGTCCAGCGACGCTGGTAGTCCAGGCCGGCCAATAGGGTATGGCGGCTGCCCGCCCAGTCGAAGTCCGCCTGCACCAGGTTGTCCAGGGTATAGGCGTGCAGATTCTCGCGGCCGCCGGAATAGTAGCGATTGAGCAGGTCGCTGCTGCCGACATAGCCGTAGCCATAGACCTGCTCCAGCTCGACCCGCGACTTGGCATAGCGGAAATTCTGCCGCGCGCTCCAGACGTCGTTGAATCTGTGCTCGAACTGATAGCCGACCATCTGCTGGGTTCGCTCGAATTTGTCGTGGTCGGGCTCGCCGTCGAAGAAGTGGTTGCTGATGTAGCGGCCATTGCGGCGATAGAGGCTGCCTTCGGCCGGGACGCCACTGTGGTAGCCACCATCCGGATCCTTTTGCAGATAGGCCTGCAGGGTCAGGGTGGTGTCGTCGCTCAGGTCGATGGCCAGACTGGGCGCCAGCGCATAGCGCTCTTCCTCCACGTGATCGAACTGGGTGTCACTGTGCTGGGCCAGCCCCACCAGGCGATAGGCGATATGCCCCTCCTCGTCCAGCGGTCCGCCGAAATCGAAACCGGCGCCGCGCTGGCCGAGATTGCCCAGGGTGGCCTGGATCTGGTGGTAGGGCTGGTACAGCGGCTTCTTGCTGGTCAGGGCCACCAGGCCGCCCGGCAGGCTGCGGCCATAGAGCACCGAGGCCGGCCCCTTCACCACGTCGATGCGTTCGAGAAAGTAGGGATCGACCTGCAGCGAGCTGAAGGTACCGCTGTCGCCCATGGTCTTGAGACCGTCGAGAAAGACATTGTCGACGCTGTTGTCGGCGAAGCCGCGCATCACCACATAGTCGTAGCGATTGGAGGCGCCGATCTGGCCGGTAAAGATCCCCGGGGTGTACCTCATGGCCTGCTGCACGGTCTTGGCACCCTGGTCATCGATCTGCTCGCGGGTCACCACCGAGACCGACTGTGAGGTTTCCAGCAGTCCCTTGCTGGTCTTGGTGGCCACGTCGCTGTGGGTCGCCAGGTAGCCATCGGTCTCGCCTAGGGCATTGCCCAGGGCGAAGCCGGTCACCGTGGTGTCACTGAGGGAAGTCACGCCGCTCGCGGGCATGGCCTCTAGGCGATAGCTGTCATCCGCCTGTCGCACCGCCTGCAGGCCACTGCCCTGGAGGATCTGCTGGAAGCCCTCGGCCGGCGTGTAGCGACCCTGCAGGCCCGGACTGCGCCGACCTTCCAGCCCCTGGGCAGGGGCCGACAGCAGTACACCACTCTGGGCGGCGAAGGTGCTCACCACCGTGGCCAGACTGCCCGCCTCGATGCGGTATTCCTGCGCCAGGGGCACCGCCTGGGCCAGGCCCTGGGACGTGGCCAGGCCGGTGATGCCCAGTGGCATGGCCAAGGCGAAGACGCGCAGGGCGCGGCGCAACGGATGCAGGGTGAAACGGGTTTGGCGATGCATGAGGGGCCTCGAAGCGGAGATCGTTTCCCCCAAGCCCCGCGAGCGCGCCAAAGGGGAACCGCCCACCGCAAATTTTTTTCAGGCGGGCACGATCTGCACCCACCAGGGCAGGCGCCGCTCCACCCGCACCGGCAGGCTGTCAGCCAGTGCGGCCAGGGCGCGATCGGTGTCAGCCAGGGGATAGCTACCCACCACCCGCAGGTGCGCGACCGTGGCGGTGCAGGTCAGCAGGCCCGGGCGATAGCGTCCCAGTTCCGCCACCAGCGCCGCCAGCGACCAGTCGTCCACCACCAACCGCCCCTGGCGCCAGAGTTGCCGCCCCGGATCGACCGGCCCCAATGGCCGCACCGCGGTCGCGGTCATGAGGGCCCGGTGGCCCTGGGTCAGGAGCTGAGCACGGGCCTGGAGTGGCGCCAGCTGCAGGGCGCCGTCATAGGCCGCGACCTCCAGCCCGTCGTCACGCAACCGCACTGCGCAGCAGCCCGGACCGGGTCTGACCTGACCGAACGCCGTGTCCAGTCGCAGCGGCGCCGCCCCCTTCCGGCCTTCCAGCAGCACCTCGCCGCGCAGCAGCCGCCAGCGGTCTGCGGCCTCCTGCGCCAACTGGCTGTCGGTGTTGAGCCAGACGCGCACCCCGGCGGCCAGGTCGAAGGCACGGATCTCGCCGACCGCCGTGCTCAGGGTGGCGCCCTGCCCCAGCCGCCAGTCGTCCGGCCGCGCCCAGCCCAGGGCCAGTCCGCCCACCGCCAGCCCCAGCACCTTGAGCGCCCGCCGCCGGCCCAGGGACTCGCGCCGCGCCAGGGCCAGGCGACCGGACGGCGGCAGACCGCTGAAGCGCCCACTGATTTCCTCCACCCGCGCCCAGGCCACCGCGTGGCGGCTATCCGCCTGTAGCCAGCGCTCCCAGGCCCGCTCGGTGGCCGGATCCACCTCGTCGGCGGCCAGTTCGGCGAACCAGTCCGCCGCTTCCGCCAGAGGTCCGCCACCGCCAGGCGTCAGCGCACTCAAGACACCAGTTCCAGGCAGTGCAGCATGGCCTGGGCCATGTACTTCTTGACCATCCGCTCCGACACGCCCAGGCGCTCGGCGATGACGGCATAGGTGAGGCCTTCCAGTTGCGCCAGCAGAAAGGCCTGGCGCACCCGAGTAGGCAGGCGGTCGAGCAGCGCGTCGAGTTCGGTCAGGGTTTCCAGGATCAGCGCCTGGGCTTCCGGAGAGGGCTGCACGGCCTGCGGTCGGGCCGCGAGCGCGTCGAGATAGGCGCGCTCCAGTGCCTGGCGCCGCCAGTGGTTGGCCAGCAATCCCTGGGCGACGGTGGCGAGAAAGGCGCGGGGTTCACGCAGGCGTTCCAGCTCCCCTTCCCGGGCCAGCAGCCGCACGAAGGTGTCCTGGGCCAGATCGGCCGCCTGCCCCAGGCAACCCAATCGCCGCTGCAGCCGCTCGCGCAGCCAGCCGTGATGATCCTGGTAGAGGGTCCGGATGTGTCCATACTGGTCGGACTCGAGCGTCTGCATCACCATCCTCGGAAGCCGCTGATTTCCGATAATGATAATGCTTCTCGATCACAAGATACAGCCGTGTCGTGCGCCCAAGGTGCGCAGACGGCCAAGGTAGAGCGCTAGAGACTGATCGGCTTGCGCCCGGCGAAGGCGTGGGTCAGGGTGCCGCCGTCGACCAGATCCAGTTCGCCACCCAGGGGCACACCATGGGCGATACGGGAGATGGTCAGGCCCTTGGGCGCCAGCAGCTGGGCAATGTAGTAGGCGGTCGCCTCACCTTCCACCGTGGGATTGGTGGCGATGATCATTTCGGTGAAGCCGCCCTCGGCGACGCGCCGCTCGAGTTCGGGCACGCCGATGGCGTCCGGACCCAGGCCGTCGATGGGCGACAGATGCCCCTTGAGCACGAAGTAACGCCCGCGATAGCCGGTCTGCTCCACGGCGAAGACGTCCATGGGACCCTCTACCACGCAGAGCAGGCTGTCGTCACGCCGGGTGTCGGCGCAGAAGCCGCAGATCTGGTCTTCGCTGAGGGTGCGACAGCGCTGGCAGTAACCGACCCCTTCCATGGCGGCGCTGAGGGCAGAGGCCAGGCGCTGGCCACCCTGGCGTTCGCGCTCGAGCAGTTGCAGGGCCATGCGCTGGGCGGACTTCTGGCCGACACCGGGCAGGACCCGGAGCGCATCGATCAATTGGCGAATCAGGGGACTGAAGCTCATGGACTACCGTACTGGAAGGCGGGAGAGACGGGTGCCCGCTGGACACCCGCAGCTGGAGCGTCTTAGAAGGGCATCTTGAAGCCGGGCGGCAGCTGCATCCCGGAGGTCATGCCGGACATCTTGTCCTGGCTGTTCTGCTCGATCTTGCGCACGGCGTCGTTCACCGCGGCGGCGATCAGGTCTTCGAGGATTTCCTTGTCTTCCTGCATCAGGCTGTCGTCCAGGCTGACGCGCTTGACGTCGTGTCGGCCGGTCATGACGACGCTGACCAGGCCGGCGCCGGATTGCCCGGTCACTTCGGCGTTCGCCAGCTCTTCCTGCATCTTCTGCATCTTTTCCTGCATCTGCTGGGCCTGCTTCATCAGGCCGGCCATGCCACCTTTCATCATGTCTGCTACCTCGAACTATGAATGGAAAACCGGTCAGGCTTGGGTGTCGACCGGCTCGATGGTACCCGCGCGCACCGTGGCGGCGAACTGTTGCATCATCTGGCGGATCAATGGATCGTCCTGGATGGACTGCTCCGCCTGTCGCTGACGCTCCGCCCGGCGCCGGGCGGCGGCCTGGGCGGGCGTCTCCTGCTCGGGGGTCTGGATGGTGACCTCGAGCGTGATGGGACGTCCCTGCTGCTGGTTCAGCGCATCGTTGAGCCGGCGCTGCTGGTTGGCGTTGAACAGGGCGCTCTGCGCCGGATCCAGGTGCAGGTGCCAGCGATCGCCGTCCACCGCCACCAGGGTGCAGTTGGCCGCGATGCTGGCGGTCAACCCGCCCAGCTTGAGGTCGGGGAACAGGGTCTGCCAATCGGCTGCCAGACCGGTCGCCGGTTGCACCGCCGGCGCCGGCGCCGCGACCACCGCTTCGGCAGCCGGCTCACCCAGGCTGTCGAGATAGTCGTCCAGCCCGACCTCGTAATAATCCTCGGCCGGCGGCGGCTCTTCGTCACCGTCCAGTTCGTCACCGGAGGTGTCCGCGGGCAATTCGGCGATCACCGTGGCCTCAGGGGTCGCCTCGACCTGGGGAGTCGGTAGCGCCCTGGGGCCAACCGGCGCATCAGCCGCTTCGACCGGAGTCTGAGCCGGAGTCGGAGCTGCAGCCGGAGCCGCCTTGACCGCCACGGGTGCAGGATCCTCCCAGGGGAGATCCACCGGCTCTTCTATAGGGGTGGTATTACTGGAGACAGGCGTTGCCGGCACCGGCGCAGGTGCTGCCTCGGGTGGCGACGGGCGCGCAGCCGCTGCCGGAACCGCCGCGGCCACCGGACGGGGGTTGGAGTCAGCCGTGGCCGGGCTGGCTCCCGTCGTCTTTAGTGCCGGTCGCTCGGCAACCACCGCACCGGCGGGCCGGAAGGCCAGCATGCGCAGCAGGACCATCTCGAAGCCGTGGCGCGGATCCGGTGCCAGCGGCAGATCGCGCCGCCCGACCAGACCCAGCTGATAGTAGTACTGGACATCTTCCGCCGGCAGCGTCTGCGCCAGGCTCAGCACCCGCTCGCGATCACCCTGGCCATTGTCCACCGCATCGGGCAGCACCTGGGCGATGGCCACGCGGTGCAGCACATTGAGCAGCTCGGCCAGCACGCCGCCCCAGTCGGGGCCCTGCTCGGCCAGATGGCGAACCGCGTCCAGCACCGCGCGACCGTCACCGTCCAGCAAGGCCTGGAGTACATCGTAGACCTGGCCATGATCGAGGGTCCCGAGCATGGCGCGCACGTCGGCGGCCAGCACCTTGCCCTCGCCAAAGGCGATCGCCTGGTCGGTCAGGCTCATGGCATCGCGCATGGAGCCATCCGCCGCGCGACCCAGCAGCCAGAGGGCATCGTCCTCGAAGGGAATGCTTTCCGCGGCGAGTACCTGCTGCAGGTGGGAGACGACCCGCTCCGGCGGCATGTTCTTCAGCGAGAACTGCAGGCAGCGCGAGAGGATGGTGACCGGCAGCTTCTGCGGATCGGTGGTGGCGAGCAGGAACTTGACGTGGGGCGGCGGCTCTTCCAGCGTCTTGAGCAGGGCATTGAAGCTGTGGGTGGAAAGCATGTGCACCTCGTCGATGAGGTACACCTTGTAGCGACCGCGGGACGGCGCGTACTGCACGTTCTCCAGCAGCTCGCGGGTGTCTTCCACCTTGGTGCGGCTGGCGGCGTCCACTTCGATGAGGTCGACAAAGCGGCCTTCATCGATCTCGCGGCACACCGAGCAGCTGCCACAGGGCGTCGAGCTGATGCCGGTCTCGCAATTCAGGCACTTGGCCAGGATCCGCGCGATGGTGGTCTTGCCCACCCCGCGGGTACCGGTGAACAGATAGGCGTGGTGCAGCCGCTCGTTGTCCAGCGCATTGATCAGCGCCTTGAGCACATGGGTCTGGCCGACCATTTCGCGGAATGACCGCGGGCGCCATTTGCGCGCAAGAACCTGGTAACTCATCGAGACCTGATCAGGAGAAGACGTGGGGGGCGCCCATGCTAACGAAGAGGGGCCGCGAATGCATCCCGCGGCGTGGCATCGGGGCGACGCCGGGCGGGCTGTGGCTACCTCCCTAGATGGAGGCGGCCTGGCGGATTTTCAAGCGATCAGGAGGGAAAACGGCGGGTAAAAAGCCGCTTCAGGCACGCCGGCAGTGGTCCTCACCGTCGGCCAGGACCACGCTTGCGACATAGGCTGCCAGGGCATCCAGCTGGCTGCGCAGGCGGGTCACGGTGGCGTTCATCTTGAAGGGATTGATCGCCTCTTCGTTGGTCAGGTCGATCCTGATCAGCAGCAGGGGCTCGCTGGGGTGGTAGATCTGCGCGACCAGCGTCGTCTCGGTGTCGCGTCGGCAGTCGACACGATAAGGATGGAGGCCATTGCTCAGGGCGCGTCCTGCGCATTCGAGTCCGTTCTTCACAAGAGATCCTTGGACATCTGTCCAGTGGTGAGGGTACGGCGCGCATGATGGCACAGAGCTATGAACCAAAACAGTGCATTTCGTCACGAAAGCCCTGTGGCGTGGTTCGCGGAGCGCTGGGAGACGAGGCGGAAAAAGAGGAGGGAAACGCGGAAGAGGAAAAGCGCGGGGCAGAAATGGAGGTGGCCCCGCCAGCCACACCCCGGCACACGACATCACCGCTGCGGCTGCTCCCTTCCGGGCCTGACCGGGTTCACGGTTGATCGTTGCGGGGGGACCGACAGAGCCACCATAACGCCTCACCCTGAGGTGAGGGGGGTCATTCTACGCGGTTGGGGCGAAGTTGCAAGCCATACAAGGACTTAGCTGCGACAGAAGATCTTGGCGGAGACGCTGGACGCCGAGGTGTCTGCCCTGCTCCAAGATCACCGACCGCCCGCCCTACCGGGCCTGACGCTCGAGAATCTGCAGGAAGGCATCCTCGTCCAGCACCTTGACCCCCAGCTCGTTCGCCTTGGTCAGCTTGGACCCCGCCCCTGGCCCCGCGACCACCACGGCGGTCTTGGCCGACACCGACCCCGACACCTTGGCGCCCAGGGCTTCCAGGCGCTCCTTGGCCTCGTCGCGACTCATGGCCTCCAGGGTTCCGGTGAGCACCCAGGTCTGGCCGGCGAACGGCAACCCCTGCACCGCCTGCCGGGTGCTTTCCCAATGCATGCCGAAGGCCTTGAGCTGCGCCTCGATGGCCAGCGCCTGGGCGACGTGGTCCGCCTCGGCGAAGTACTCGCGCAGCCCCTGCTTGGCTCTCTCGTTGAGGCCGGACAGGGTCTTGAAGGTCAGCCAGTCCTGCGAGCCTTCGATCAGCGCCGCCAGGCTGGGAAAGGCCGCGGCCAGGGTCTTGGCGCCGGTCTTGCCCAGGTAGGGAATGTGCAACTGGTCGAGGAAGTCGGCGAAGGCGGCGTAGCCGGAAAATTCGGCATGCACCTCCCCCTCGTCGGCCAGCTCGATGCCGTCGGCCAGCAGTGCCTCCAGCACGTCGCGGTTGTGCGCGGACTGGAAGAAGTTGTGGATCTCGAAGGCCACCTCGGGCCCGATGTCCGGCAGATAGACCAGCACCTCCGGCAGGGCCTCGCGGATGCGCTGCAGACTGCCCAGGGCGCGTGCCAGGCGCTTGGCGGTCTCCTCCCCCACCTCGGGGATGCCTAGGGCGAAGATGAAGCGCGCCAGCGCTGGCCGACGGCTGGCCTCGATGGCGGCCAGCAGGTTGCGACTGGACACCTCGGCGAAGCCTTCCAGTTCAACCACCTGCTCGTAGGTCAGGGTGTAGAGATCCGCCGGCGACTTCACCAGCGCGCGATCCACCAGTTGCTCGACGATGCGATCGCCCAGGCCGTCGATGTCCATGGCCCGCCGCGAGGCGAAATGGATGATCGCCTGCTTGAGTTGCGCCTGGCAGGCCAGCCGGCCAACGCAGCGATAGACCGCGCCCTCGCTCACCGACTCCTTGCCCTTGCCGCGCTTGATCAGCTGGGTACGCTCCACGGCCGACCCGCATACCGGGCAATGGGTGGGGATATCCACCCGGCGGGCATCCGCCGGCCGCCGCTCCGGCACCACCTGCATGATCTGCGGAATGACGTCCCCGGCGCGACGCACGATCACGCTGTCGCCGATCATCACGCCCAGTCGGGCGATCTCGTCCATGTTGTGCAGGGTGGCATTGGTCACGGTGACGCCGGCCACCTGTACCGGCTTGAGGCGGGCTACCGGGGTGATGGCACCGGTGCGCCCCACCTGGAATTCGACGTTGAGCAATTCGGTCAGCTCTTCGCGCGCCGGAAACTTGTGCGCCAGGGCCCAGCGCGGCTCGCGGGCGCGGAAACCCAGCTCGCCCTGCCAGTCCAGGCGGTTGACCTTGTAGACCACGCCGTCGATCTCGTAGGCCAGGGCATCGCGGCGCTGGCCAATGTCCTGGTAGTAGGCGCGGCAGCCTTCCGCGCCCTGCATCTTGCGCAACTCGCGACTGATGGGAATGCCCCACTCCCGGAGCTGCTGGAGAATGTCGTACTGGGTGTCCGGCAGAGCCCCACCCTCGACCCGCCCGAAACCGTAGCAGCAGAATTCCAGCGGCCGCTGAGCGGTGATCCGCGAATCCAGCTGGCGCAGGCTGCCGGCCGCGGCATTGCGCGGATTGGCGAAGGTCTTGCCGCCGCTTTCCATGGCCCGGGCATTGAGCGCCTCGAAACCGGCGCGGGACATGAACACCTCGCCGCGCACTTCCAGTACCCTCGGCCAGCCCTCGCCCTGCAGGCGCAGCGGCACGTTGCGGATGGTGCGCACATTGGTGGTGATGTCTTCGCCGGTGGTGCCGTCGCCGCGGGTGGCGCCACGGGTCAACAGGCCGTTCTCGTACAGCAGGCTGACCGCCAGCCCATCGAGCTTGGGTTCGCAGGTGTACTCGACGCCGGAGTCCGGCCCGGCGAAGTCGGTCTCGCCGAACTCCTCGCGCAGGCGCTTGCCTACGCTGCGGTCGAAGTCCTGCAGATTCTCGTCGGCGAAGGCGTTGCCCAGGCTGAGCATGGGCACCTCGTGGCGGATGGTGCCAAAGGCGGCCAGGGCCGAGCCGCTGACCCTCTGGGTGGGCGAGTCGGGCGTCACCAGCTCGGGATGCTCGGCCTCCAGCGTCTTGAGCTCGCCGAACAGCCGGTCGTACTCGGCATCGGGCACACTCGGCTCATCCAGCACATAATAGCGGTAGTTGTGGGCGTCGATCTCGCTGCGCAGGGCGGCGATGCGGGTGACAGCATCTTGGGCATCGGTCATGGCGGTCTCTCACTGTCGCCACCCCAGGGGTGGCCCTGACGGCACCAGCGGCGCCGCGGCAAAACGTACAAACAAAAAGAGCAGCCGAGGCTGCTCTTGGTTCGCTCCGGCGCGATCAGCGCTTGAGCATCAGGCTCTTGCGTTCGAAGTCGACGATGCGCTGGCGGTAGTGTTCGATGGTCTGGGCGGTCATCACGCTGCGCTGCTCGTCCTTCAGCTCGCCATTGAGCTCCGAGGACAGCTTGCGCGCCGCGGCGACCATCAGGTCGAAGGCCTGCTTGGGATGACGCGGACCGGGCAGACCCAGGAAGAAGCTCACCGCCGGGGTGTGGAAGTCGTCGATGGCATCCAGGTCGAAGGTGCCCGGACGCACGGCGTTGGCCATGGAGAACAGCACCTCGCCATTGCCCGACATGCTCTCGTGTCGATGGAAGATGTCCATGTCGCCGAATCTCAGTCCGCTTTCGAGGATGTTCTGCAGCAGCGCCGGACCGGAGAAGCCCTTTTCGTCACGGGAGATGACATTGATCACCAGCACCTCGTCCACCGGCGCCATGGCGGCCTGACTGCTGCCGCTGCCGACCGGCTCGCTAACCGGCTCGCGCTCGGGCGCCTTGCTGCTCAGCGGCTTTTCCTTGCGCGGCTTGTCGCGACCCCGGGTCACCACCTCGTCGGAATCGACGGCCAGGCCCGCCAGGCTTTCGTCGCCCGCGGACAGATCGAAGCTGTCGGCACTGGGTTCTTCACGCCGTTCTTCGCGACGCTTGCGCTGGGTGGAGCGTGGCGGTGTCGGCTCGCCCGGATCGTCCAGCGACGGCTCCTTGGGCTCTACCACCCGCGTCGGACCGACGATTTCCGGATCTTCGTCCTCGTGTTCCGGATGATTGCTCAGCGACTGGTCAAGCTTGAACTTGAGCTTGCCCTTGCCGCTCATGCGACGCCAACCATCGAACAGAATACCGGCGATGACGATGACGCCGATGATGATCAGCCACTCGCGCAGACCCATATCCATGAAAAAGACATACCCCTGTGAAAATAATGGACCGACAGCCGTCGGGAAACTTTGGAAAGTCGACGCTTGCGAGGTCTTTCCAAAACCTCCGAAACCTACGCCAAGTCAGTGTTCTTCTTAGCTTTTTCCACTTACCGCTAGCGCGGCCATAAGCTAGCACGACTGCTGCCAACTTTACACCGCCAAGCCACGAGGCTGTGGGGTACTAGGCATCGACCATGGCCACGGCCGCTTCCACATCCACCGCCACCAGCCGCGAACAGCCCGGTTCGTGCATGGTCACACCCAGCAACTGATCGGCCATCTCCATGGCGATCTTGTTGTGCGTGATGTAAATGAATTGCACCTTCTCCGACATGCTCTTGACCAGGCGGGCATAGCGGCCGACGTTGGCGTCATCGAGAGGGGCATCCACTTCATCGAGCATGCAGAACGGCGCCGGATTCAACTGGAAGATGGCAAACACCAGCGCCAGCGCCGTCAGGGCCTTTTCGCCGCCCGACAGCAAATGGATGGTGCTGTTCTTCTTGCCCGGCGGGCGCGCCATGATCGCAACCCCGGTATCGAGTAAATCTTCCCCAGTAAGTTCCAGGTAGGCACTGCCGCCACCGAAAACTTTTGGGAACAGCGCCTGCAGGCCGTGATTGATCTGGTCGAAGGTGTCCTTGAAGCGATTGCGGGTTTCCCGATCGATCTTGCGGATGACACTTTCCAGCGTCTCCAGCGCCTCCACCAGATCGGCGTTCTGGGCATCCAGATAGGTCTTGCGCTCGGCCTGCTGCTGATATTCGTCGATGGCCGCCAGGTTGATCGGTCCGAGACGCGCGATCCGCGCCGCGACCGCTTCCAGCTGTTCTTCCCAGGCGGCCTCGCTGGCCTCGGCGGGCAGGGTCGCGATCACCGTCGGCAGGTCATAGCCATCGGCCGCCAGCTGCTCGGCGAAGCCACTGCGCCGCGTCGCCAGCCCCTGCCATTCCAGGCGATGCTGCTCCAACTGGCCGCGCAGCAGGGTCCCCTGCTGCTCCGCCTGCAGGCGCCGCCGCTCGAAATCGCGCAACTCCCGATCGGCGTCTTCCAGCGCCAGGCGTGCCTTGCGCATCTCCTCGTCTACCTGCAGGCGTCGCTCCAGCAACTCCTCCAGACGCAGCCGCACCTCGTCGAGGGGCTCGCCGCCCTCTTCCAGGTTGAGCGAGAGCTGCTCGCAGCGCTCGCCGAGGCGCGCGGTCTGCAATTCCAGGCGTTCCAGGGCCTGGAGGGTCGACTGGCGCTGGGCTCTCAGGGTAGTCAACCGCACCGTCAGCTGATGGAGTTGTTCCTGGGCCTGGCGCTGACGCTGCCGCGCCGAATCCACCGCCTGGCGGTGCCGGTCGCGCTGTTCCTGCAGTTGCGCGCGCTGCTCGGTATCCACCGCCATGGCATCGAGGGCGTCCTGCAGGCGCAATCGGCATTCGCCCAACTCTTCCTGCTCACGCGCCACCTGCTGCTCGACATCCTTGAGCTCGGCCTCCAGCTGCCGGCGACGAATGCTCAGCTGCTCGGCCCGCGCCTGCTGCGCGGACAGCTGGGCGCGGGATTCGGCCAGGCGCAGCTGCTCCTGCTGCTGGCGCCGCCGCGCCTCTTCGCGTTCGGTTTCCAGCCGCTGCTGGGCCGCGCGACGGTCCTCCAGCCGCTCTTCCTGCAGGGCGAGCGCCTCGCCGAGTTCCAGGCGGCGTGCCTGCAATTCCTCCAGTTCACGACCACGCGCCAGCACACTGCCCTCGGCCGCCTGAGCGCGGCGCACACGCAGGAAGTGCCGGGAGAGCCAGTAGCCTTCCGGGGTGATGAGACTCTGGCCCGGTGCGAGGGCCGCCCGGCGTGCCAGGGCTTCGTCGTAGCTGTGGGCGATCAGCACCTGACCCAGCCAGGGTGACAGGTCACGCGGGGCCTGCACCTGATCGAGCAGGCTGCCCGCGGCGACCGGCACCGCGCCGGGCAGTGCCAGATTCAGGGCGCCACTGGCGAAGCTGTCGAGACGCAGGGCTTCCAGATCATCCAGGCAGACCGCCTGCAGGTCGCTGCCGAGGACGGTTTCCACCGCCAGCTCCCAGCCGGGAGTGACCTGGACCTCGTCCGCCAGTTGCGGCGCCGCGGTGAGCCCCTCGGCTTCGAGCCATTGCGCCGCGCCGGTATCGGGGGCCAGCGCCGCCTGCTGCAGGGCCTCCAGCGAGGCGATGCGGCCTTCCAGCCGCTGCAATTCGCCCTGACGCTGACTCTGCTCATTGGCCAGTCCCAGCAACTCTTCCCGCAGTCGCTGCAAGCCCTCGGCGACCTGCAATTCCTGCTCGGCCAGGCCTTCCAGCAGCAATTCGTCTTCGGCGATCTGCTCTTCCAGCATGACCAGCCGCTCGGAAGGACCGTCCTCGCCCAGCAGGGTGCGCTCGTCGCGCAGCCGGCGCTGACGATCCATACCCCGCTCCAGACTCTGTTCTAGGGAGCGGATGCGCGCCTGCTGCACATCGGCCTCCCGCTGCGGCTCGACGCTCGCGGCGCTGAGCGCCTCCCAGCGTTGCTGCCAATCCACCAGCGCCAGCTCCGCCTCTTCCAGCGCGGCGCCGCCCTCCTCGCCCAGCTCCCGGGCCGCCTCTTCCTCGGGTTCGAGCATCGCCAGCTCTTCTTCGAAGGTGGCGAGCAGCACCCGGTCGTGCTCCAGGTGGGACTCGGCTTCGCTGCGGGCTTGTTCGGCTTCGCGCAGATCGTCCTGCAACTGGCGCTGGCGCTGCTGGCCATGCTGGATGGTCTGCTCCAGGCGGGCGATGTCACCCCCCAGGGAGTAGAAGCGCCCCTGCACCCGATTGAAGGCTTCGCTCAACTCATGATGACCGTCGCGCAGCCGCTCGATGCCGGCGTCCGCCTGGCGCTGCTCGGCGGTCAGGGCTTCGAGGGCGGTCTCCTGGTCGCGGATCACCTTTTCGCGCTGCTCGACGCGGCCATCCAGCTCGCGCCAGCGCACCGCCTGCAATTGCGCCTTGAGTTGCCGCTCCTCCTGCTTGAACGCCTGGAAGCGTTCGGCCGACTGCGCCTGGCGGTGCAGCCGTTCCAGCTGGCGCTCCAGCTCTTCGCGCAGGTCGGTCAGGCGGGCGAGATTCTCCTGGGTGCGGCGAATGCGATTCTCGGTCTCGCGCCGCCGCTCCTTGTACTTGGAGATGCCGGCGGCTTCCTCGATGTAGTGCCGCAGGTCCTCGGGCCGCGCCTCGATCAGCTTGGAGATCATTCCTTGCTCGATGATCGAATAGCTGCGCGGCCCCAGGCCGGTGCCGAGGAAGATGTCGGTGATGTCGCGCCGGCGGCACTTGGTGCCGTTGAGGAAATAGGTGTTCTGGCCTTCGCGGGTCACCCGCCGGCGGATGGAGATTTCCGCGTAGCTGGCGTATTCGCCCACCAGGGTGTGGTCGGAGTTGTCGAAGATCAGTTCGATGGAGGCCTGGGACACCGGCTTGCGGCTGTTGGAGCCGTTGAAGATGACGTCGGTCATCGACTCGCCGCGCAGATTCTTGGCCGAGCTCTCGCCCATCACCCAGCGCACGGCGTCGATGATGTTCGACTTTCCACAACCGTTGGGGCCGACCACCGCTGCCATGTTGCTCGGGAAATTCACTGTCGTCGGATCGACGAAGGATTTGAATCCCGCCAGCTTGATCGACCTCAACCGCATATCAGGAGCCCTTGTTCACCGCGCCGTGCCCAACCGCAGGCGAAAGGGCAAAAGTCTACCATTGGCCGCCCGCCTGCCGTTGCCGCGCATGAGCTTATTTCCAGGCGTTCTGCACGGCGTCGGGACGACAGGCTATAGTCCTGCACCCCCACTCGCAGGATGCCCCCATGAAGATCCTTCGCTTCACCCTACTCGCCGCCGCCCTGGCGGCCAGCGCCCAGGTCCTGGCCGCGCCGCCGCTGCTCAACGTCTCCTATGACGTCATGCGCGACTTCTACAAGGACTACAACCCGGCCTTCCAGGCGCACTGGAAAGCCGAGCACGGCGACACCCCGGTGATCCAGATGTCCCATGGCGGCTCCAGCAAGCAGGCGCGCGCGGTCATCGATGGCCTGCAGGCCGACGTCATCACCATGAACCAGGCCACCGACATCCAGGCCCTGGCCGATCGCGGCCTGGTGCCCAAGGACTGGGAAACCCGCCTGCCCGATCGCAGCGCGCCCTTCACCTCGGCCACGGTGCTCATCGTCCGCCAGGGCAACCCCAAGGGCATCCATGACTGGTCCGATCTGCTCAAGGACGGCGTCCAGGTGATCGTGCCCAATCCCAAGACCTCCGGGAACGGCCGCTACACCTACCTCTCCGCCTGGACCTATACGCTGCGCCAACCGGGCGGAGACGAGCAGAAGGCCCGCACCTTCGTCGCCGACCTGTTCAAGCACGTGCCCATCCTGGACACCGGCGGTCGCGCCGCCACCACCACCTTCATGAAGAACCAGCAGGGCGATGTCCTGGTGACCTTCGAGAACGAAGCCGAGATGATCGCCCGGGAATTCGGTCGCGGCGGCTTCGAGGTGGTCTATCCGAGCATCTCGGTGCAAGCCGAGCCGCCGGTGAGCGTGGTCGACAGCGTCGTCGACAAGAAGGGGACCCGCGCCGAGGCCGAGGAATACCTCAAGCATCTCTGGTCCGACCAGGGCCAGAAGATCGCCGCGGACAACTTCCTGCGCCCGCGCAACGCCCAGATCCTGGCGCAGTACGCCGATCGCTTTCCCAAGCTGGAACTGATCGATGCGCAGAAAGAATTCGGCCCCTGGAGCGGCATCCAGAAGACCCACTTCGCCGATGGCGGGGTCTTCGACCAGATCTATACGCCCCAGTGACAGGCTCGCGCCCGGCCAGGTGCCGGGCGTCCGGCGGGCGTAAAGGCCGCGCACACAAAGACACCGCCCTAGGGCGGTGTCTTTGTTTATTTGGAGCGGGAAACGAGACTCGAACTCGCGACCCCGACCTTGGCAAGGTCGTGCTCTACCAACTGAGCTATTCCCGCAATGTGGCGTCCCCTAGGGGACTCGAACCCCTGTTACCGCCGTGAAAGGGCGGTGTCCTAGGCCACTAGACGAAGGGGACGAAACCTCTTTCCGCAAGGCCTTTCACCTTGCATCCCACTGTCATGAAACCGTGAGATTGTGTTTGGAGCGGGAAACGAGACTCGAACTCGCGACCCCGACCTTGGCAAGGTCGTGCTCTACCAACTGAGCTATTCCCGCAATTTTTGGCGTCCCCTAGGGGACTCGAACCCCTGTTACCGCCGTGAAAGGGCGGTGTCCTAGGCCACTAGACGAAGGGGACCAGGTAGAATCCCTGAGGACTCCGGCCTACCACTCGGCTGACGCTTGCCGCCGTTGGGAGTGCGCGCATTCTAGGGAGCCTTACCCTGGGCGTCAATAGCTGATTAAATACTTTTCAAATCAACGACTTCGCTCGCACGATAAACGGCGGGCAAGCACCATGGAGAAGGTCATGTCCTCAACGATGATTGCAGCGGTAGTGGGGCTTGGCATCCTCTTGTTGATCATGATCGCCTTCGTCAACCAGAAGCTCGAAGCCGGTCGCCTGGAAAAGCAGCGCGTGGTCGCCGATCTCACCGATCGCATCAAGCGCTGCGCCCAGCTGGGCAGCAGCCTGCCCGGTCAGCTGATGAGCCCGGCGCTGAAGCAGCTGTTCCATCGCATCGAACTGGGCCTGATCGCCCGCCTCGCCGCCCTGCAGACGCCTTCCGCCAGCCTCACCGCGCGCAAGACCGAACTGGAAGAAGCCCTGGCCAAAGGCGATGACATCGAAGTCGCCAACGCGGCCCGGCCGGTGCATACCGAGGCGCGGGTCAAGGAAGTCCGCGGCTACATGGAGATGCTCCATGCACTCGTCGCCCATGCCAACCAGATCGGCATTCTCGACGGCCAGGAGGCGCAGCGCTGGGTCGGCGAGATGCGCTATCTGCTCACGGCGACCTATGTGGAGTTCTTTCGCTACCAGGCCGAACAGCAGATCAAGAGCGAGCACTACATCCAGGCGCGTCAGTCCTACGAGCGGGCGATCATGCAGATTCGCAAGCAGCAGCAACCCGAGCGCTATACCGAATTGCTGGCCCATCTGGAAGAGCAGATCGCCCAGGTGAAACGCCAGCAGAGCGAGCTGGCCGAACAGGCCAGCAGCAGCGCCAACGAGCTGTCGGACAGCGTGGATACGCTCAAGGATGACAGCTGGCGCAAGAAGAACGACTACGAGTGAGGGCCTCCCTGCCCGCCCCGCCGATCAGCAATCGGTCGCGGCCAGAAAGGCCTTTACCAGGGCTTCGATACCGGCCTGATCCGCAGCGCTGAAGCGCGCCGGATCCGGACTGTCCAGATCCAGCACGCCGATCAGGCGACCGCCCTGGACCAGCGGCACCACCAGTTCGCTGCGCGACGCAGCGTCACAGGCGATATGCCCGGGAAAGGCATGGACGTCCTCGACGCGCTGGGTACGCCGCTCGCGGGCCGCTGCGCCGCACACGCCCTTGCTGAAGGGAATGCGCATGCAGGCCACCTTGCCCTGGAAGGGGCCGAGCAGCAGCTGGTCGTCACCCTCGACGAAATAGAAACCGGCCCAGTTCAGGTCCGGTACTTCCTGATAGATGAAGGCCGACAGCTGGGCGGCATTCGCCACCAGATTGCGCTCGCCGGCCAGCAGGGCTTCGACCTGGGCGGCCAGCATGGCATAGCCCTCGAGTCCGGCCCCTACGCCCGTCAGTTCTACGGTCATGCTTGCTCCAAGAGTTTGAGCCCGACCCACTGCCGGGCGAATTGATAGGCGCAGCGGCCGTTGCGGTTGCCGCGACCGGACGCCCAGCGGATGGCCTCGCGATCCGCTTCTTCCGACCACTCCAGCTGCAGGCCGGACTTGCCGGCCAGGGCCGCGCACCAGTGGCGCACCACGGCCAGGTAGTGATCCTGGGTAAAGGGATAGAAGGACAGCCAAAGGCCGAAACGATCCGACAGGGCGATCTTGTCTTCGGCCGCTTCGCTGGGGTGCAACTCGCCGTCGACGTGCTCCCAGTTGGCATTGTCGCTCTGCCGCTCGGCCACCAGGTGGCGGCGGTTGGAGGTGGCATAGAGCACCACGTTGTCCGGCGCCTGCTCCAGGGAACCGTCCAGCACGCTCTTGAGCACCCGGTAGTCGTCGCTGCCGGAATCGAAGGACAGGTCATCGCAGAACACCACGAAGCGCTGTGGCTGACCGGCGAGCTCCTCCACGGCGCGAGGCAGATCAGCGAGATCGTCGCGTTCGATTTCGATCAACCGCAGACCCTCGCCGGCATATTCCGCCAGCAGCGCTCGGATCAGCGACGACTTGCCGGTGCCCCGCGCGCCCCACAGCAGCGTGTGGTTGGCCGGCAGTCCGGCGACGAACTGGCGGGTATTGCGGGCGAGCTGGTCGCGCTGGCGATCGATACCCAGCAGATCGGCCAGACGCAGTTCCAGATTGACCTCGAGCGGCTGCAGATAGCCGCCATGGCCTTCCCGACGCCAGCGCGCCGCATAGCAGTGCTGCCAGTCCAGCGGTTCGCGACGATGGGGCAACAGGGGTTCGAGGCGCTCCAGCACCTGCCGGGCGTGGAGCAGAAAGTCTTCTAGGGAGGCATTCACGGGGATGATCCTTGACGACGAAAAGAGAAAGCAGGTCAGCCGCCCTTCAGGCCGGGCATTATCGTATGACTTTTACTATCCAGACAAAGCCCGGCTGCAGGGCCCGCTAGGAGGCCAGCGCCTGCCGGACATGCTTTTCCAGCTGGGACGGACGGGTGATGGGCGCGAAACGCTGCACATGCCCCTGCGCCGGCGTGACGAGAAACTTGGTGAAGTTCCAGCGGATCGCGCCGCCCAATAACCCTGGCGCCGCCTTTTTCAGCGCGACAAACAGCGGATGGGCGCCTTCACCATTGACGTCGAGCTTGGCCATCACCGGAAAGCTGACGTTGAAACGGGTCAGGCAGAAGCTCTGAATCTCGGCATTGCTGCCCGGCTCCTGGCCGCCGAACTGATTGCAGGGAAAGACGATCACCCGCAGTCCTTCGGCCAGATAGCGCTGCTGCAGCGCCTCGAGGCCGTCGTACTGGCGGGTGAAGCCGCACCGGCTGGCGGTGTTGACCACCAGATAGGCCCGCGCCGGCCAATCGGCCAGGCAGGCCCGCTGGCCATCGGCGGTCTCGAACGGCAGGCTGAGGAGGTCCTTGATCACGCGGAGGCCCTGGGTTGCAGCTGCAGCGCCACCGAGTTGATGCAGTAGCGCAGGCCGGTCGGCGGCGGACCGTCGGGGAAGACGTGGCCCAGATGGGCATCGCAGCGGGCGCAGAGCACCTCGACGCGGTGCATGCCGTGGCTGAAGTCTTCCTTTTCCCGCACCGCCTCGCCATCGATGGGTGCGTAATAGCTGGGCCAGCCGCAGCCGGAGTCGAACTTGGTGCTGGAGTCGAACAGCGCCAACTCGCAGCAGGCGCAGTGATAGACGCCGGGCGTCTTGGTGTTGCAGTAGGCACCGGTATAGGGTCTTTCGGTGGCGGCCAGGCGACAGACGCGAAACTGATCGTCGGTCAGGCGCTCACGCCAGTCTTCCGGGCTACGCTGTACTTTTTCCATGATGACCTCTCTGGATGCCGGCGCATCTTTTGTAACAGGCGATGCGGCCGTATGATTCCCGCTCAGTCTGGCATCCGCCCCCGGATGCTGCCAAGCGCCGGTCGGCGTCCGTCCCCGCCGAGTCTTTCTCGCCCTTTTCCAGGATTCATTTCCCCATGCAGGTCTCCAAGTCGAACAAGCTCGCCAATGTCTGCTACGACATCCGCGGCCCGGTCCTCAAGCATGCCAAGCGCCTCGAAGAGGAAGGCCACCGCATCCTGAAGCTCAACATCGGCAATCCGGCGCCCTTCGGCTTCGAGGCGCCCGAGGAGATCCTGCAGGACGTCATCCGCAATCTGCCGACCGCCCAGGGCTACAGCGACTCCAAGGGCCTGTTCAGCGCGCGCAAGGCGGTGATGCAGTACTGCCAGCAGAAGCGCATCGAGGGTGTCGGCATCGAAGACATCTACCTGGGCAATGGCGTCTCCGAGCTGATCGTCATGGCCATGCAGGCGCTGCTCAACAATAACGACGAGGTGCTGATCCCGGCCCCGGACTACCCGCTGTGGACCGCCGCGGTCAGCCTGGCCGGCGGCAAGCCGGTGCACTACCTGTGCGACGAACAGGCCGGCTGGTTCCCCGACCTGGCCGACATGGAAGCCAAGATCACCAGCAACACCAAGGCGCTGGTGCTGATCAATCCGAACAACCCCACCGGTGCGGTCTACTCCAAGGAGGTACTGGAAGGCATCGTCGAGCTGGCGCGGCGGCACAACCTGGTGCTGTTCTCCGACGAGATCTACGACAAGATCCTCTACGACGAAGCCCAGCACATCTCCACCGCCTCCCTGGCGCCGGACGTGCTGTGCCTGACCTTCAACGGCCTGTCCAAGTCCTATCGCGTCGCCGGCTTCCGGTCGGGCTGGCTGATCGTCTCGGGCCCCAAGCACCGCGCCCACAGCTATATCGAAGGCCTCGACATCCTCGCCAACATGCGCCTGTGCGCCAACGTGCCGGCGCAGCATGCGATCCAGACCGCGCTGGGCGGCTACCAGAGCATCAACGACCTGGTCCTGCCGCCCGGGCGTCTGCTGGAACAGCGCAATCGCACCTGGGAGCTGCTCAACGACATCCCAGGGGTCAGCTGCGTGAAGCCGATGGGCGCGCTCTACGCCTTCCCGCGGATCGATCCCAAGGTCTGCCCCATCCACAACGACGAGAAATTCGTCCTCGACCTGCTTCTGTCGGAAAAGCTGCTGGTGGTCCAGGGCACCGCCTTCAACTGGCCCTGGCCCGATCACTTCCGCGTCGTCACCCTGCCCCGCGTCGATGACCTGGAGCAGGCGATCGGCCGCATCGGCAACTTCCTCGGCGGCTACGCCCAGTAGCGGCAAAGCATTTCCGGGTCTTTCACCGGTTGGCGCACCCAGCGGCGTCAACCGGCGCTGGCACTCGCGCGCTGGCCACCGCCAGGCCTGCCGGCCGGCAGACGACACAGTTTGCAATAGTGGAAACGTTGAACGGACCGGGACGGAACCTTATATAGCCGGCAGATAAACCTGTGAGGAGCTGTACCCCACCATGATGCGCATTCTGTTGTTTCTGGCTACCAACCTGGCGGTGCTGATCGTTGCCAGCATCACCTTGAAGGTGCTTGGCGTGGATCGCTACACCGGTCAGAACTATGGCAGTCTGCTGGTGTTCTGTGCCGTGTTCGGTTTCGCCGGCTCGCTGGTCTCGCTGTTCATCTCCAAGTGGATGGCGAAGATGAGCACCCGTACCGAGGTCATCAGCCAGCCGCGTACCCGCCATGAGCAGTGGCTGCTGCAGACCGTCGAGGAGCTGGCTCGCGAAGCCGGCATCAAGACCCCCGAGGTCGGCATCTTCCCGGCCTACGAGGCCAACGCCTTCGCCACCGGCTGGAATCGCAACGACGCCCTCGTCGCGGTCAGCCAGGGCCTGCTCGAGCGTTTCTCGCCCGAAGAGGTGCGTGCGGTGCTGGCCCACGAGATCGGCCACGTCGCCAACGGCGACATGGTGACTCTGGCGCTGATCCAGGGCGTGGTGAACACCTTCGTGATGTTCTTCGCGCGGATCTTCGGCAACTTCGTCGACAAGGCCATCTTCAAGAACGAGGAAGGCCACGGTATCGCCTACTTCGTGACCACCATCGTCGCCGAACTGGTCCTGGGCATCCTGGCCAGCATCATCGTCATGTGGTTCTCGCGCAAACGCGAATTCCGCGCCGATGAAGCCGGTGCGCGCCTGGCCGGCCCCAATGCCATGATCGGCGCCCTGCAGCGCCTGCGTGCCGAACAGGGTATCCCGGTGCAGATGCCCGACACCCTGAACGCCTTCGGCATCAATGGCTCGCTGAAGAACGGCCTGGCCGGTCTGCTGATGAGCCACCCGCCGCTGGAAGACCGCATCGAAGCCCTGCGCCGTTACGGCCAGCGCTGAGTTCGAGCGATAGAAAAAACCCGGCCAAGGCCGGGCTTTTTCATGGGCGGGTCAAGCTGCGGATAGCTTCGCCCAGCCCTTCTCCGGTCAGGGGGAACATGCGCTGCCCCATCAGCTCGCGCAGCAGGCCGATGGAGGTGCTGAAGTCCCAGCCGTCGCGTGGATAGGGATTGAGCCAGGCAGCCCGGGGAAAGTGCTGGCACAGCCGCTGAATCCAGAGCGCGCCGGGCTCTTCGTTCCAGTGCTCGACGCTACCGCCTGGATGGGTGATCTCGTAGGGTCCCATGCTGGCATCGCCAACGATCACCAGGCGATAGTCGGCCCTGTAACGACGTAGCAACTCAGCGGTCGGCAGGCCCTCTTCGTGACGTCGGGCATTGTCCCGCCAGACCCGCTCGTAGACGCAGTTGTGGAAGTAGTAGTACTCCAGGTGACGAAACTCGAGACGGCAGGCACTGAAGAGCTCGCTGCAGAGGCGTACATGCAGATCCATGGAGCCGCCCACGTCGAACAGCAACAGGACCTTGGTCGCGTTGTGCCGCTCCGGGCGATAGCGCACGTCCAGCAGCCCGCCCTCGCGCGCCGTGGCCGCGACGGTCCCCTCCAGATCGAATTCCGCCGCCGCGCCCTGCCGAGCGAAGCGCCTGAGCCGGCGCAGGGCCAGTTGCAGGTTGCGGCGGTCCAGGGGCGCGCGGTCATCCAGATTGCGGTAGTCGCGCTGCTCCCAGACCTTGGCCGCCCGCCCCTGGCGGGTACCGGCCTCGCCCACGCGCACACCGAAGGGGTTGTAGCCACCGCTGCCGAAGGGACTGGTACCGCCCGTGCCGACCCATTTGTTGCCGCCGGCGTGCCGCTCGCGCTGTTCGGCGAGACGCTGCCGCAGGGTCTCGAGCAGCTCATCGAGGCCACCCAGTGCCTGCAGCCGCTGGCGATCCTCCTCCGACAGCCGCCGCTGCAGCTCCAGCCGCAGCCAGTCCGCGGGAATCGCCTGCGCATCCGGCGTACGCTCCGACTTGGCCAGCTCGCCGGCATAGACCTGGTCGAAACGGTCGAAGAAACGCTCGTCCTTGACCAGCACGGCGCGCGCCAGCAGATAGAAGGCCTCGGGATCGGCCACCGCCAGGCCGGCATCCAGGGCCGCGTGCAGATCCAGCAGTTCGCCCAGGGACACCGGGATGCCCGCGGCCCTGAGTCGGGTGAAGAAATTGAGGAACATGCCGCGCTCAGCTCCGCCGCCGGCGCATGAAGGCCTGGCGCTCGAGCAACTGCAGATCCTGTTCGTTCTTTACCAGGGCACCTGCCAGGGGCGGCAGACCGCCCTCGCCGTGCAGCGCCCGCTGCGCCGCTTCATCGCCCAGCAACAGCGCCAGCCAGTCCACCAGCTCCGAGGTGGACGGCTTCTTCTTCAGCCCCGGCACGCTGCGCAGGTCGAGGAAGAGGTCCAGCGCCTCCTTGACCAGACGCCCCTGGAGATCGGGATAGTGCACCTGAACGATACGTTCGAGGGTGTCGCGCTCGGGAAAGCGGATGAAGTGAAAGAAGCAGCGGCGCAGAAAGGCGTCCGGCAGTTCCTTTTCGTTGTTGGAGGTGATGATGATGACGGGTCGCCGCTGGGCACGAATGGTCTCGCCGGTCTCGTAGACATGGAACTCCATGCGATCGAGTTCCAGCAGCAGGTCGTTGGGAAACTCGATGTCGGCCTTGTCGATCTCGTCGATCAGCAGCACCACCGGATCCTCGGCGGTGAAGGCGTCCCACAGCTTGCCCGGCTTGATGTAGTTCGCCACCTCCTGCACCCGGGGATCCCCCAGCTGGGAATCGCGCAGGCGACTCACAGCGTCGTACTCATAGAGCCCTTGCTGCGCCTTGGTGGTGGACTTGACGTGCCAGGTGATCAGCCGCGCCCCCTGGCTCTCGGCCACCTGCTCGGCCAGCAGCGTCTTGCCGGTGCCCGGCTCGCCCTTCACCAGCAGCGGACGCCCCAGCTGGATGGCGGCATTGACCGCCAGACTGAGTTCGGCCGTGGCCACATAACGCTCGGTACCCTGAAAGGCCATCACTGATCCTCGGCAGCTGTTTCGCCTGACGATAGCACGCCGCACCTGGGCTGGACGCCATCGGACGCAAGGCCTAGGCTGCGAGTTTTCCGCGCCGGACAGGATCCGCCATGAGCCGCATCTTCGCTGACAACGCCCAGTCCATCGGCAACACGCCGCTGGTCTACATCAATCGCCTCGGCCCCAAGGGCGTCACCCTGCTCGCCAAGATCGAGGGACGCAATCCGGGCTATTCGGTCAAATGCCGTATCGGTGCCAACCTGATCTGGGACGCCGAAGCCAAGGGGCTGCTCAAGCCCGGCATGAGCCTGGTGGAGCCCACCTCGGGTAATACCGGCATCGGCCTGGCCTATGTCGCCGCCGCCCGTGGCTACCGCCTGGTGCTGACCATGCCGGCCTCCATGAGCTTGGAGCGGCGCAAGGTGCTCAAGGCGCTGGGCGCGGAGTTGGTGCTGACCGAGCCGGCCAAGGGCATGAAGGGCGCCATCGAGAAGGCGCGGGAGATCGCCGAGAGCGAGCCCGATCGCTATTTCATGCCGCAGCAATTCGACAACCCGGCCAACCCGGCCATCCATGAAAAAACCACCGGCCCCGAGATCTGGAGCGACACCGATGGCGCCATCGATGTGCTGGTGGCCGGCGTCGGTACCGGCGGTACCCTGACCGGCATCTCGCGCTTCATCAAGAATACCAAGGGCAAGCCGATCCTCTCGGTCGCCGTGGAGCCGGAAACCTCGCCGGTCATCAGCCAGACCCTGGCCGGTGCCGAGGTGAAGCCCAACCCGCACAAGATCCAGGGCATCGGCGCCGGTTTCGTACCCGGCAACCTGGACCTCGCCATGGTCGATCGCGTCGAGCAGGTGAGCGATGAGCAGGCCAAGTTGATGGCCCAGCGCCTGATGCGCGAGGAAGGCATTCTCTGTGGCATCTCCTGCGGCGCCGCCATGGCGGCCGCGGTCCGGCTGGCCGAGACGCCGGAGATGCAGGGCAAGACCATCGTGGTCATCCTGCCGGATTCCGGTGAGCGCTATCTGTCGACAATGCTCTTCGATGGCCTGTTCGACGAGCAGGAACTGGTTCAGTAACGCCCGCAGCCCCGCTCTCCCCTGAGGGCGCCACCGGAGAGGCCTGGACCGCGTTACCACCGCCCAAGAAAAAGCCCGGTTTCCCGGGCTTTTTTCGTATCAGAGATGCTTGATCTCGGCTTTGGCATCCAGGGCCCGACGGTAGGCCGCGAAATCGACCTGGCCGGCGCGCGAGGCGAGGTAGCGACGATACAACGCCTTGTCCTCGGCGCTCAGGGCTTCCTTGGGCACCCCGACGCCCTGCAGCCGGATCAGGACGAAGTCGCCGTTCTGCAGGCTGACGCCGGCATAGGACGGCTTGTCGCCTTCCGGCTTGGCCATGCGGAAGGCCGCCTGCAACACCTGGGGATCGATCCCCTCCTGGTTGCGGGTGGCGGCTTCGACGGTACGCCAGTCGCCCGCCACGGCCTTGCCACCGTCGCGCAGGGTCTTGAGCTGCTGCTCACCCGTCTGCTTGGCCACGGCTGCGGCCTTTTCCTGGGTCAGGCGGGTCACGATTTCCTTCCTGACCGCATCCAGGGGTTGCAGCTGCGGCGTGCGGTGCTCCTTGTCACGGATCACCACCAGGGTCTCCGGATCCAGTTGCAGCGCGGTGCTGTTGGCACCGTTGCGCAGGACATCTTCGCTGAAGGCCGCCTCGATCACCTGGCGGTTGGCGGTCAACCCCTCGCCGCCTTCACGACCGAAGGGCGCGCTGGTCTTGACCTGCAGACCCAGCTCCTGGGCCGGCTGGCCCAGGTCGGAGGACTCATAGGCGGAGCTTTCCAGCTTGCGGCCCGCTTCCACGAACAGGCGGTCGGCGTCTTCCGCCTTGAGCTGCTGCTCCAGACGCGGCCGGACGCTGGCCAGGGTGGGCACTTCCGGTGCCTGTACGCCCTGCAGCTTGATCAGGTGCCAGCCAAAGCTGGTGCGTACCGGAGCCGACACCTGCTGCGGTGCCAGCGCATAGAGCGCCTCTTCGAAGGCCGGATCATAGACGCCGCGACCGGCGAAGCCGAGGTCACCGCCATTCGCCGCCGAACCCGGATCCTGGGAGAACTCCTTGGCCAGCTTGGCGAAGTCCTCGCCCTTTTTCAGGCGTTCCTGGATCTGCTGGATCTTGGCCTTGGCCTGCTCGTCGTTCTGCTTGTCGTTGACCTCGATGAGGATATGGGCGGCGTCACGCTGCTCCGACAGGTTGGCGATCTCGGATTTGTAGGCGGCCTGCAGGCGGCTTTCGTCGACCTTGGCCTTGGCCAGGAAGGCATCCTTCTTCAGCTCGACGTACTCGATGACCACCTGCTCGGGGGTCATGAAGGCGTTCTTGTGGCTGTCATAGTAGGCTTGGATCTCGTCCTGGGTCGGCGTGATGCCGGCCGGCGAGGCCTTGACGGTGCGCAGGGCGAAATCACGGGTCTGCCGCTCGAGGGCCGCGAAGGCCTCGATATCGGCATCGGTGACGAAGTTGCTGCCGACGATACCGGCGCGCAGCTGACCGATCAGCATCTCGTCGCGTAGGAGATCGCGGAATTGCAGGCGGTTGTAGTTCATCTGGCGAACGGCCTGATCGAAGCGCTGCGGATCGAAACGCCCGTCGGTCTGGAATTCGGGGGTATTGAGGATCAGCTGATCCAGTGCCTGCTCGGAGAAGGCGAAGCGATCGGCCTTGGCGCTCTGCAGCAGCAGTTGCTTGTCGATCAGTGCCTTGAGCGCGGATTCGCGCAGCAGACGGTCATCCAGGGTGGACGGATCGAACCCCTGCCCCAGTTGCTGCTGCAGCTGGCGACGCTGCATTTCCACGGCCTGGGCCAGCTCCGTCTGCTTGATCTCGTCGCCGTTGACCAGCGCGACGGCGCCCTGGTGACCCGTGGCGCGGATGATCGCTTCGAAGCCGGTCAATGCCATCAGCAGGATGATGAATCCGATGATGACTTTGGCAATCCATCCCTGCGAACGGTCCCTGATGTTTTGTAGCATGTTCCCCCCACGAGCTGTGGCCGGACCGGCCATGGCGAAATCGTCGAATAGCAAATAGCGAAAAGGCGCATCTCGAGATGCGCCTTTTCGTCGATCAAGGACCTTGCATCCAGCAGGACGGCGGAACACCAACCACCTCGGCTGGCGGCCCGCCCATCAAGCCCAGGGGCGCCGTCAGTGGGTACTGACGCGCTCCTTGCCTTCCTGATCCCGCTTCTCGTCTTTGCTGACGAGCTCCGGACCATCGTCCGGAAGCGGCTCCGGCGTGTATTGCAGCGCAACCTCCAAGACCTCGTCAATCCATTTGACCGGCTTGATCTGCAAGTCGGCCTTGATGTTGTCCGGAATGTCCCGCAGATCCCGGACGTTTTCTTCCGGAATGATCACGGTACGGATGCCGCCGCGGTGGGCTGCGAGCAGCTTTTCCTTGAGGCCGCCGATGGCCAGCACCTGACCACGCAGGGTGATCTCGCCGGTCATGGCCACGTCGGCGCGTACCGGAATGCGGGTGGCCGCCGACACCAGCGCCGTGCACATGCCGATACCGGCACTCGGACCGTCCTTGGGCGTGGCGCCTTCGGGGACGTGGATATGGATGTCGTGCTGCTCGTGGAAGTCCCTGGGGATACCCAGGCTGCGACCACGGCTGCGGACCACGGTCAGGGCCGCGGTGATGGACTCGGCCATGACATCGCCCAGCGAACCGGTCTTGATCATCTGACCCTTGCCGGGGACCACGGCGGACTCGATGGTCAGCAATTCGCCACCTACCTGGGTCCAGGCCAGGCCGGTGACCTGACCGATCTGATCCTGCTGCTCGGCCAGACCGTAGCGGAACTTGCGGACGCCCAGCCAGTGCTCCAGGGTGTCCACCGTGACGCTGGCGGTACGCTCCTTGCTCAGGGCGTGCTGCTTGACCACCTTGCGGCAGACCTTGGCCACCTGACGCTCCAGACTCCGCACGCCCGCTTCGCGGGTGTAATAGCGGATGATGTCGCGCAGGGCCGCTTCATCGAATTCCACCTCGCCCTTCTTCAGGCCGTTGGCCTTGACCTGCTTGGGAATCAGGTAGCGGGTGGCGATGTTGACCTTCTCGTCCTCGGTGTAGCCGGGCAGCCGAATGACTTCCATGCGGTCCAGCAGCGGCGCCGGAATATTCATGGAGTTGGCGGTGCAGACGAACATCACGTCGGAGAGGTCGTAATCCACCTCGAGGTAATGGTCGTTGAAGGTGTGGTTCTGTTCCGGATCCAGGACCTCGAGCAGTGCGGAGGCGGGATCGCCACGCATGTCGTTGCCCATCTTGTCGATTTCATCCAGCAGGAACAGCGGGTTGCGCACCCCGACCTTGGTCATCTTCTGGATCAGACGACCCGGCATGGAGCCGATGTAGGTGCGGCGATGACCGCGGATCTCGGCTTCGTCACGCACGCCACCCAGGGCCATGCGCACGAACTTGCGACCGGTGGAACGGGCGATGGACTCGGCCAGCGAGGTCTTGCCCACGCCGGGCGGACCGACCAGGCACAGCACCGGGCCCCGCACCTTCTTCACGCGCTTCTGCACGGCGAGGTATTCGAGGATGCGCTCTTTCACTTCCTCGAGACCGTAGTGGTCCTTGTCGAGGACTTCCTCGGCGCGACCCAGGTCCAGACGGACCTTGCTCTCGGCCTGCCATGGCACGTTCACCAGCCAGTCGATGTAGGAGCGCACCACGGTGGCTTCGGCCGACATGGGCGACATCTGCTTGAGCTTGTTCAGCTCGGCATTGGCCTTGGCGAGGGCATCCTTGGGCAGACCGGCGGCCTCGATGCGACGCTTGAGGTCATCGACCTCATTGTGTCCTTCATCGATGTCGCCCAGCTCCTTCTGGATGGCCTTCATCTGTTCGTTGAGGTAGTACTCGCGCTGGCTGCGCTCCATCTGCTTCTTGACGCGGCCGCGGATGCGCTTTTCCACCTGCAGCAGGTCGATTTCCGCATCCAGCAGGGCCAGCACGTGCTCGACGCGGGCGCCCAGCTCGGTGATCTCGAGGATCTCCTGCTTCTGCTCGATCTTCAGCGCCATGTGCGCGGCCATGGTATCGACCAGGCGGCTGGGGTCTTCGATGCTGTTGAGCGAGGACAGCACCTCGGCGGGGACCTTCTTGCCGAGTTGCACGTATTGCTCGAACTGGCTCATCAGGCTGCGCGAGAACACTTCGGATTCGCGATCCGGGGCTTCGCTGTCCTCGATCAGGGTGACCAGGGCACGGGCATAGGCCTGGTTCTCGACGAAGGACTCGATACGGCCACGCTGCTCGCCCTCGACCAGGACCTTGACGGTACCGTCGGGCAATTTGAGCAGCTGGAGAACGGTGGCGACCGTACCCATGTGATACATGTCATCCGCGGCAGGATCGTCATCGCCGGGATTCTTCTGCGCGACCAGCAGGATCTGCTTGTCGCCAGCCATGGCGGCCTCGAGGGCCTCGACGGACTTTTCCCTTCCGACGAACAATGGGATGACCATGTGGGGATAGACCACTACGTCACGTAGGGGCAGCAGGGGAAGTTCTATCGTCGTAGTCATGGGATACGGGTCTCGGCAAATAATCGGCCGCAGATGCGGTTAAGGCCTCGGTTTTCTCTAACATGAGGTTGAGCGCCGCAAAATACAACCGTCGCTGAAATGAAAAAGGGGCCGAAGCCCCTTTTGTCACGCGTCCGGCGCCGCCTTGGCGGGCTCGCTGTTCTCGTAGATGAGCAGCGGCTGGGAACTCCCGTCGATCACGCTCTCGTCGATGACCACCTTGCTGACTTCCTTCTGCGAAGGAATCTCGTACATGGTCTCGAGCAGGATGCCTTCGAGGATGGATCTCAGACCCCGGGCACCGGTCTTGCGCTCCAGCGCCTTGCGGGCAACCGCCTTGAGCGCGTCGGGACGGAATTCCAGATCCACGTCTTCCATCTCGAACAGCTTGGCGTACTGCTTGGTCAGGGCGTTCTTCGGCTCGGTCAGGATCTGCATGAGTGCCGGCTCGTCCAGCTCGTCCAGGGTCGCGATGACCGGCAGACGACCGACGAATTCGGGAATCAGACCGAACTTGACCAGATCCTCGGGCTCGGCGTCACGCAGGGATTCGCCGATCTTCTTGCCCAGTTCCTGGCTGCGCACCTCGGCATTGAAGCCGATGCCGCCACCCTTGGTGGAACGGTTCTGAATGACCTTTTCCAGGCCGGCGAAGGCGCCGCCGCAGATGAACAGGATGTTGCGGGTATCGACCTGCAGGAATTCCTGCTGGGGATGCTTGCGGCCACCCTGGGGCGGAACCGACGCCACGGTACCTTCGATCAGCTTCAGCAGCGCCTGCTGCACGCCCTCGCCCGAGACGTCACGGGTAATAGAGGGGTTGTCGGACTTGCGCGAGATCTTGTCGATCTCGTCGATGTAGACGATGCCCATCTGGGCCTTTTCCACATCGTAGTCGCACTTCTGCAGGAGCTTCTGAATGATGTTCTCGACGTCTTCACCCACGTAACCGGCTTCGGTCAGAGTGGTGGCATCGGCGATGGTGAAAGGTACGTTGAGCAGGCGCGCCAGCGTTTCCGCCAGCAGGGTCTTGCCCGAACCGGTCGGACCGATGAGCAGGATGTTGCTCTTGCCCAGTTCGACGTCGTCTTTCTTCTCGCGCTGATTCAGACGTTTGTAATGGTTGTAGACGGCAACGGCGAGGACCCGCTTGGCACGCTGCTGACCAATGACATACTGGTCGAGGATGGCGCTGATTTCCTTCGGCGCTGGCAGCTTGTGCGCATTGCTTTCGGCCTGAGCTTCCTGGACTTCCTCGCGGATGATGTCATTGCACAGGTCGACGCATTCGTCGCAGATGAAGACGGAGGGTCCAGCGATCAATTTACGTACTTCGTGCTGACTCTTGCCGCAGAAGGAGCAGTAAAGCAGCTTGCCGTTATCGTCGCTATTGCGCGTATCTGTCATTCGATCGATCCAATGGAATGTGCTTACATCAACAAGATGGAGCCTATTGCACGGTTTTTCAAGCCTACCTGCCCAAACGACCAGCGCCTGGGCAGGCGGTCGAGGCGGGGTCAGGCGGGGATGTTGCGCTTCTCGAGGACCTTGTCGATCAGGCCGTAGGCGACGGCTTCGGGGCCACTCATGAAGTTGTCACGGTCGGTATCGCGGGCGATCACGTCCATCGGCTGACCGGTGTGATGCGCCAGCACCTTATTCAGACGCTCGCGGATGGTCAGAATTTCACGGGCGTGAATTTCGATGTCCGAGGCCTGACCCTGGAAACCGCCCAGTGGCTGGTGAATCATCATCCGCGAGTGCGGCAGGCAGAAACGCTTCTCGGCGGCGCCGCCTGCCAGCAGCAGGGCACCCATGCTGCAGGCCTGGCCGATGCAGATAGTGGAAACGTCGGGCTTGATGAACTGCATGGTGTCGTAGATCGACATGCCGGCGGTCACCGAACCACCCGGGCTGTTGATATAGAGGTGGATGTCCTTGTCAGGATTCTCCGCTTCCAGGAACAGCAGCTGGGCGACGACCAGGTTGGCCATGTAGTCCTCGACCTGGCCAACCAGGAAGATGACCCGCTCCTTGAGCAGCCGGGAGTAGATGTCGTAAGCGCGCTCGCCCCGGGCGGATTGCTCCACCACCATGGGTACCAGACCGCCAGCGGCTTGAATATCGGGCATGGATTGCATGTATGAATTGCGGGACATGTCCTGCACTAGCTCCCTATCTGGATGACCTGTCAAAAACACATAAGCCAGCACGAGGCTGGCTTATGTGAACTAGCAACTGGAGGCAGATCAGGCTGCTTGCGGAGCCTCGGCCGGTTTGACCGCGTCCTCGTAGGAGACCTGCTTGTCGGTGACTTTTGCCTGCTTGAGGACAGTATCCACGACTTGTTCTTCCAGTACAACCGAACGCACTTCGTTCAGCTGCTGCTCGTTCTGGTAGTACCACTTCACTACCTGCTCGGGCTCCTGGTAGGCCGCTGCCATCTCTTCGATCAGCTCGCGAACGCGGGCGTCATCGGGCTTGAGCTCGAACTGCTTGACCATCTCGGCGATGATCAGACCCAGCAGCACGCGGCGCTTGGCCTGTTCGCTGAACAGCTCGGCCGGCAGTTGCTCGGGCTGGATGTTGCCGCCGAACTGCTGGACGGCCTGGACGCGCAGACGATCCACTTCGTTGCTGATCAGGGCAGCCGGGACGTCGATCTGGTTGGCAGCCAGCAGACCGTCCATGACCTGGTTCTTGACCTTGGTCTTGAGGGCCTGGCGCAGCTCGCGCTCCATGTTCTTGCGCACTTCGGCGCGGAAACCTTCGACGGTGGTCTCTTCCACGCCGAACTGCTTGAAGAAGGCTTCGTTCAGCTCGGGCAGCTCGGGCGCGGCCACTTCCTTGACGGTGACCTTGAACTGGGCGGCCTTGCCGGCCAGATCCAGGTTCTGATAGTCCTCGGGGAAGGTCAGGTCGAGCACGCGCTCGTCACCGGCCTTGGCGCCGACCAGACCGTCTTCGAAACCGGGGATCATGCGGCCCGAACCCAGCACCAGCTTGGTGCCTTCGGCGGAACCGCCGGCGAAGGCTTCGCCGTCCTGGGTGCCGACGAAGTCGATGGTGACCTGGTCGTCGTTGGCGGCAGCGCGGTCAACGGCTTCATAACGGGTGCCCTGCTTGCGCAGCACGTCGAGCATCTTGTCGATGTCGGCGTCTTCGACACTGGAGTCCTGACGCTCGATCTCGATGCCGTCCAGGCCCTTCACTTCGAACTCGGGGAAGACTTCGAATGTGGCGACGTATTCCAGGTCCTTGCCCTTTTCAAACACCTTGGGTTCGACGGCGGGTGCACCGGCCGGGTTGAGCTTCTGCTCGACAACGGCTTCGTAGAAGGTTTCCTGAATGAGATCACCCAAGGCTTCCTGACGAGCCGAGGCTTCGTAGCGCTGGCGGATGACGCTCATGGGTACCTTGCCCGGGCGGAAACCGGGAACCTTGGCACGCCGTGCAGTCTGCTGCAGACGCTTGTTCACTTCGGTTTCAATACGCTCGGCCGGCACGCCAATGGTCATGCGACGCTCGAGAGCAGAGGTGTTTTCAACGGAAACTTGCATGGATATTCCTCGTGGCACAAGAACAGGCCGGCACTCCGACCCCCCAGAATCAAGGGCGACCATTCTAGAGACAGTCTCAGGCGAAGTCACCTGGCTTGATCCAGCGGTGCGTACGGGTGCCACCGAAGCGGGACCGGCCGCGGCGTTACGAAGGCAACATTTTGTCGTCCGCCTAAAGTTGTACGACGTCGTATGTAGTGCTAAACCCTAGAGGGCAAGCTAACGAAAAGGCCGCTTCCGGCCCTATTCACAACAACAACAATCGTTAGGAGAACCGCCCCCATGGAGCGATCCGGTTCCGTCGAAAAATCCGCACCCCTGAGCAAGGCGCAAGACTCCGGCCTGCGCCGCCTGGCGAAGCTGCTGGGCCCCGGCATCATCGCGGTGCTGTCCTGGCTGGGCGCCGGGGACCTCATCACCTCCTCGGTGGCGGGCGCCAACTACGGCTACGCCATGATGTGGGTGCTGGCGGTGTCCCTGCTGCTGCGCTTTCTCATCGTCAACATCATCGCCCGTTTCCAGCTGTGCAATAACCGTGGCATGTCGATCCTCGAAGGCTATGCCCAGCTGCACCCGGTGTTCGCCTGGTTCATGCTCGGCTATGCGCTGATCATGGGGCATTTGACCAATGCCTATATGCTCAAGGGCGCGGGCGAGGCCCTGGCCACCCTGCTCCACCTCGATCAGCCGCTGCTCTGCTCGGCGGCGGTGGTGATCGCGGTCTGGCTGCTGGTGGGCCGCAATTTCTATGCGCTGATCGAGGGCGTGATGAAAGTGCTGCTGGCCGTCATGACGCTGGCCTTCATCACCCTGGCGGTGATGTCGGGTCCGGACCTGGGCGGCATCCTGCGCGGCACCATCGGCTTCAGCATCCCGCCAGACGAAGGCGTGCACGGTGCCCTGCTGGTCGCCGTGTCGGTGATCGGCGCCGTGGCCGGCTCCATCGCCAACTTCGTGCATCCCTATGTGATGAAGGAAAAGGGCTGGACCGGCCCGGAACACAAGCGCATCCAGCGCAACGACCTGCTCTTCGCGGTGGTGGTCGGCATCGTCATCAACCTGGCGATCTGGGTGGTCGGGGTGGAGATCCTCAGACCCAATGGGTTGCAGGTGAACACCCTGAGCGACCTGGGCGCGGCCCTGGAGCTGTTCTTTGGCGCCGGCGGCTGGGTGATCTTCTTCACCGGGGTCTTCGCCACCCTGTTCGCCAGCGTGGTGGGCAAGACCACCGCCTTTCCCATGCTGATCACCGACGCCCTGCAACACATCCGTCCGGAGCGCCGCGAACGCTATGGCAAGACCTTTCACAAGGACCCGGCGCACAAGTGGTTCCTGCTCTTCATCCTGGTGACGCCGCTGGTGTGGTCGCTGCCGGGCATGCCCGACTTCGTGACCCTGACCATCGGCGTGAATGCCCTCAACATCGTCGGCCTGCCGGTGATCTCCCTGGGTCTGCTGATCATGTCCAACCAGAAGTCGCTGCTGGGCGACAAGTACCGCAACAACTGGTTCGAAAACCTGGCGCTGGGCTTTGCCACCCTGCTGGCGATCTGGGTCGCGATCCAGCTCGGCCTGCAGCTGCTGGGCTAGGTCTTCCCCTCCAGGGGCGGATTCGCCGCCCCTGCCTCTTCAAGGAGTCTAGAGATGCCTGAACAGAACGAACGTCCGCTGCTGCTGCAGGTAGGTCCGCTGTTGCCTGCCCTGCAGGACGCCCTGAATGCACGCCATGAGGTGCTGCGGCTCTGGGAAGCACCCGATCAGGCCGCCCTGCTCGCCGCGCGTGGCCGGGACGTGGTGGCCCTGGTCACCTCCGGCGTGCACGGTGCGACACGCGAGTTGATGAGCGCCCTGCCCGGCCTGCAGGCGGTGTTCAGCTTCGGGGTGGGCTACGACAGCATCGACATCGCCGCGGCACGGGATCTGGGCGTGGTGGTGAGCAACACGCCTGGCGTGCTGGACGACTGCGTCGCCGACACCGCCTTCGCCCTGCTGATCGACGTGGCACGGGGCATCAGCGCCGCGGATCGTTTCGTGCGCCGCGGCGATTGGCGACAGGGCAAGTTTCCGTTGACCTCGCGCCTGGCCGGCAAGACCTGCGGCATCGTCGGCCTGGGCAACATCGGCAAGAGCATCGCCCGGCGGGCAGAAGCTTTCGGCATGGAGGTGGCCTATCACGGACGCCAACCGCAGCCGGACGTCCCCTATCGTTATCACGCCGAGCTGGAAGACTTGGCGGAGGCGGCGGATTTCCTCGTCCTGTCGCTGCCCGGCGGACCGGCCACCGACAAGCTGGTCGACGCCCGGATCCTCGCCGCCCTGGGACCGCACGGCTATCTCATCAATATCGCCCGCGGCAGCGTGGTCGACGAGCTCGCCCTGGTGGCCGCCTTGCAGGCCGGCAGCCTGGGTGGCGCCGGCCTGGATGTCTTCGCCGAGGAGCCCGAGGTGCCCGCGGCACTGCTGGCGCTGGACAACGTGGTGCTCACCCCGCACCTCGGCAGCGGCACCCACGAGACCCGCCAGGCCATGGCCGACCTGGTGCTGGCCAACGTGGCGCGCTATTTCGCCGAGGGCCGTCTGGTCACGCCGGTCTGACGGATGCGGACCGCAGGCTACTCGATGACCGGCAAGGTCTTGCCGCGGATGCGGCGCGCCAGGGAGTCGTAGATCTCGCGGCAGCCTTCGGCCCAGAAGCGGTCGGGATCGTCCTGGGGTTCAAGGGCGACGGAGAATTCGCCCTCGCGCTCCTTCAGCACGAAGTGGTCGTTGGTATAGAAGAAGGACAGGCCGATGGCGAAGGTCTGGGGCGTGCCGGCGAGGTCATCGACGATCACCGTGAGGTCATAGCGGGCATAGACCTCCAGTTCGCGCACGATATTGCCATCCACGCGCTTTTCCAGGCCCAGCCCGGCATCCACCTGATCGGCCGGGGTGAGGCCCAGGTAGCGGGTGAAGCAGTCCGGCAATTCATGCAGGCGGCGCTCCAGTCCCTGCCAATAGGCTTCTTCCCGCTCGGCCGCCTTGCTCAGCGCCTGACTCAATGCCTGATATCGTTCCATTGCCGTTCCCATCTGTTCACTGGAGGCCGTCGACGGACGACCGACAGCTCTGAGACCCCAGCCGGGTCCCGGGGTGCCGCACCGATCGGCAACGGGCTTCAGGGCGTCGGCCAGCCCAGCACTGGCATGCGGGTTTCACCCAGCAGGAAGTCGCGATTGGCGTCGGTGCAGGCGCGCAGGTAGTCGGTCACCAGGGTGATGCGCCGCAGGCGGCGCAGGTCTTCGCGGTAATAGAGCCAGAATTGCCGGGTGATCTGGATCTGCTCCGGCAGCAGCGCCACCAGCCGCGGATCGGGCTCGGCGACAAAGCACGGCAGGATGGCCAGGGCGTGCCCGCACAGGGCCGCCTGGTACTGGGCGATCACGCTGGTGCTGCGCAGGCCGCTGCTGGCCTCGGGCAGGATCCGCTCCAGATAGAGCAGCTCGGGGCTGAAGGCGAGATCGTCGACATAGGTAATGAATCTGTGGCGCTGCAGATCGGCCAGCTGCGCGATGGGCGGATGGCTGGCCAGGTAGTCGGCGGTGGCATAGAGCCGCAGGCGGTAGTCGCATAGCTTGCGACAGACATAGGGCCCGCGCTCGGGCCGCTCCAGGGTGATGGCGATGTCGGCTTCGCGGCGCGAGAGATTGACGAAGTGCGGCACCGGCAGCACCTCCAGGGTGATGCCCGGATAGCGATCCTGGAAGAAACTCAGCTGGGGCGCGACGAAGTAGCTGCCGAAGCCTTCGGTGGCGCCGATGCGCACCTGGCCGGAAGGCGCCAGCCGGGTATCGGAGATCTGCTCGCAGGCGGTCTGCAGGGTGCTTTCCAGGGTTTCCGCGTGCACCAGCAGGCGCTGGCCTTCCATGGTGAGGCTGAAGCCGGTGCTGCGCGACTTCTCGAACAGCAGCGCGCCCAGCGCCTTTTCCAGGGCGGCGATGCGTCGCGACACGGTGGTGTAGTCGACCCCCAGCCGCCGGGCGGCCGCGCTGGCCTTCTGGGTGCGCGCCACTTCGAGGAAGAATCTGAGATCGTCCCAGTCGAGACGCGCAGCCGGGTTATTGGATTTTTGCATATCGGTCGGGCGTTTTTGTCGGAAGCCAGGAGACTTTTGCCGGAACTATACTGCTTACCAGGTCGCGTCACGAGCGGTGACGGCGCGAACCTCTGCTAGCCAACAACAATAAAGAGCAGGCCACCATGACCCACCCGCACGCCCCATCCCGGCGCCAGGCCGGACGCTGCCCTTCCCTCCCGCCCCTGCAGGCCGCGGGGTGTCGCCCATGACGGCCGGCGACGCCTTTCGCGAAGCGCGGAACTTCCTGCTGCGCCATCGCACCGACTACGCCACCGCTGTCCGCGATTTCCGCTGGCCGCAACTGGAACACTTCAACTGGGCGCTGGACCATTTCGATCGCCTGGCCGAGGAACAGGCCGGTCCGGCGCTGTGGCGCCTCGACGCCGAAGGCCGGGAGGAGCGCTACAGCTTCGCCGAGTTGCGCCAGGCGTCGAATCGCACCGCCAACTTCCTGCGCGCCCAGGGCGTCCGCCGCGGCGAACGCATCCTGGTGATGCTGGGCAACGAGGTGGCGCTGTGGGAGACGCTGCTCGGCGCCTTCAAGCTGGGCGCCGTGGTGGTGCCCGCCACCACCCTGCTCAGCGATGCCGATCTGCAGGATCGGGTGCAGCGCGGGCGGATCGCCCACCTGGTGGTGGGCAGCGCCCACACGGAACGCTGCGCCAGTCTGGATGCCGGCCTCACCCGCATCTGCGTCGGAACGCCAGTGCCCGGCTGGCAACCCTATGCGCCGGCCGCCTGTGCCAGCGACTTCCTGCCGGACGGCCCGACCCTCGCCACGGATCCGCTACTGCTGTATTTCACCTCGGGGACCACCTCGCGACCCAAGCTGGTCCTGCACAGCCACAGCAGCTATCCGGTCGGACACCTGTCGACACTCTACTGGATCGGTCTGCAACCCGGCGATGTGCACCTCAACATCTCTTCCCCCGGCTGGGCCAAGCATGCCTGGAGTTGCGTCTTCGCGCCCTGGAACGCCGGCGCCTGCGTGTTCATCCATGACGTGCCGCGCTTCAAGCCCCAGGCGCTGCTGGAGGTGCTGGCGCGCTATCCGGTCACCAGCCTCTGCGCGCCGCCCACGGTGTGGCGGATGCTGATCCAGGAGGATCTCGCCGCCTATCGTGATCGACTCGATCTGCGCGAACTGGTCGGCGCGGGCGAACCGCTCAATCCCGAGATCATCGACAGCCTGCAGGTGGCCTGGGGACTGACCCTGAGAGACGGCTTCGGCCAGTCGGAAACCACCGCCCTGGTGGGCAATACCCCCGGACAGCCGCTCAAGCCGGGCTCCATGGGGCGCCCGCTGCCCGGGTGTCACATCGCGCTGCTGGATGCCGATGGCCGGCCGGGCGACGACGGCGAGGTGGCCCTGTCCCTCCAACCACGGCCGGCCGGGCTGATGCTGGGCTACGAAGACAGCCCGGAAAAGACCGCCGAGGTGATGCGCGACGGCCATTACCGCACCGGCGATACCGCGGTGCGCGACGCCGAGGGCTACATCACCTTCGTCGGCCGCGCCGATGACGTCTTCAAGTCGGCGGACTACCGCATCAGCCCCTTCGAACTGGAGAGCGCCTTGATCGAGCACCCGGCGGTGATGGAGGTGGCGGTGGTGCCCAGCCCCGACCCCCTGCGCCTCAATGTGCCCAAGGCCTTCGTCATCCTGGCCGCCGGCCACGTGCCCTCGCCCATGCTCGCGCAAGAGCTGCTCGGCTTCGCCCGCGGCTGCCTGTCGCCCTACAAGCGGGTGCGCCGCCTGCAATTCGTCAGCGAATTGCCCAAGACGCTGTCCGGCAAGATCCGCCGCATCGAATTGCGCCTTGGCGAGGCCCAGCGCCGCGCCAGCGGCAGCCCCGACCTTCACGACTACGCCGAAGAAGACTTCGCCGCCCACCCTGCCTCGGCCACCCCGGCCACCGCTCAGGAATCCCTGTCATGACCCAGACCGCCATCAAAGACGTGCCGCTGCTGATCGACGGCCAGTTCGTCACCTCCACCAGCCGCGAAAGCCGCGAGGTGATCAACCCGGCGACCCAGGAGGTGCTGGCGCGGGTGCCCTTCGCCACCGCCGAGGAGGTGCAGCGCGCCGTGGCCAATGCCAAGGCGGCTTTCGCCACCTGGCGCAAGACGCCCATCGGTGCCCGGGCGCGCATCTTCCTGCGCTATCAGCAGCTGATCCGCGAGCACATGAGCGAACTGGCCGCGCTGCTCACCGCCGAACAGGGCAAGACCCTGGCCGACGCCGAGGGCGATGTCTTCCGCGGCCTGGAGGTGGTGGAGCACGCCGCGGCCATCGGCAACCTGCAACTGGGCGAACTGGCCAATAATGTCGCCAGCGGGGTGGACACCTACACCCTGCTGCAACCCCTGGGCGTCTGCGCCGGCATCACCCCCTTCAACTTCCCGGCGATGATTCCGCTGTGGATGTTTCCCATGGCCATCGCCTGCGGCAACACCTTTGTCCTCAAGCCGTCGGAGCAGGATCCGCTGGTGACCATGCGCCTGGCCGAATTGGCGCTGGAAGCAGGGGTGCCGCCCGGGGTGCTCAACGTGGTCCATGGCGGACCGGCGGTGGTGGACGCCCTCTGCGATCACCCGGACATCAAGGCGCTGTCCTTTGTCGGCTCCACCCGTGTCGGCACCCACGTCTATCGCCGCGCCAGCGAAGCCGGCAAGCGGGTCCAGTGCATGATGGGCGCCAAGAATCACGCGGTAGTGATGCCCGACGCGCCCCGCGAGCAGACCCTGGCCAACCTGGTGGGCGCCGCCTTCGGCGCGGCCGGTCAGCGCTGCATGGCGGTCTCGGTGGTGGTGCTGGTGGGCGAAGCCAACAGCTGGGTGCCGGACCTGGTGGCCAAGGCGCGCAGCCTCAAGGTAGGGGCGGGTCACGAGCATGGCACCGACGTCGGTCCGCTGATCTCCTGCCAGGCGCTGGATCGGGTCAGCGGCCTGATCGAGTGCGGCGTGAGCGAAGGCGCGACCCTGGATCTGGATGGCCGCAACATCCAGGTCGAGCGCTACGAGAAGGGCAACTTCGTCGGCCCGACGCTGTTCTCCGGGGTGACCACCGACATGACCCTGTACCGCGAAGAACTGTTCGGGCCGGTGCTCTGCGTGATGCACGCGGCCACCCTCGACGAGGCCATTGCCCTGATCAACGCCAACCCCAATGGCAACGGCGTCGCCCTCTTCACCCGCTCCGGCGCCGCGGCGCGGCGCTTCCAGGAAGACATCGACGTCGGCCAGGTCGGCATCAACGTGCCCATCCCGGTGCCGGTGCCGCTGTTCTCCTTCAGCGGTTCGCGCGCCTCCAAGCTGGGCGACCTGGGGCCCTATGGCAAGCAGGCGGTGCTCTTCTATACCCAGACCAAGACCATCACCACGCGCTGGCCCGACGAGCAGGACGTCGGCAGCGCCGGAGTCGTCAACACCACCATCACCCTCAAGTAAGGGAGACGCCAGCATGCATCTGGGATTTCTGGGACTGGGCAACATGGGCGCGCCCATGGCCCGCAACCTGCTCAAGGCCGGCCATCAGCTGACCGTCTATGACCTCTCCACCGCCGCCCTGGACGCGCTGCGCGCCGAAGGGGCCGAGGTCGCCGCCTCGCCCACCGCCGTGGCGGAGAGTGGCGCGGAAGTGATCATCACCATGCTGCCCGCGGCCGCCCATGTGAAGACGGTCTATCTGGGCGAAGATGGACTGATCGCTCGGGCCCGGCCGGGCACCCTGCTGATCGATTCCTCCACCATAGATCCGCTCAGCGCCCGGGCGGTGGCCAGCGCCGCCGCCGAACGCGGTCTGGAATTGCTGGACGCCCCGGTCTCAGGCGGCACCGGCGGCGCGGCGGCCGGCACCCTCACCTTCATGGTCGGCGGCAGCGAAGCCGGCTTCCAGCACGCCCAGCCGCTGCTGGCCGCCATGGGCCGCAACCTGGTGCACTGCGGCGCCAGCGGCAACGGCCAGGTGGCCAAGGTGGCCAACAACCTGCTGCTGGGCATCTCCATGATCGGAGTGGCCGAGGCCATGGCCCTGGGCACCCGCCTGGGCATGGACGCCAAGACCCTGGCCGGGGTGATCAATACCAGCAGCGGGCGCTGCTGGAGTTCGGAGGTCAACAACCCCTATCCGGACGTGCTGCCCCAGGCGCCCGCCTCACGCGGCTACCAGGGCGGCTTCGCCGCCGAGCTCATGCTCAAGGACCTGGGCCTGGCCACCGAGGCGGCGCGCGCCGTGCGCCAGCCGGTGATCCTCGGCGCGGTGGCGCAGCAGCTCTACCAGAGATTCAGCCGCGCGGGTGGCGGCGGCCTGGATTTCTCGGCCATCATCCAGGACTACCTGGACGAGGACGGTGCATGAGCGAGGCCAAGGTACTGCTGGAAAGACGTGGCGGGGTCGGCTACCTGACCCTCGATCGCCCGGCCGGGCTCAATGCCCTGGATCTGGACATGGTGCGCGCCCTGCACGGGGCGCTGCGCGACTGGGAGCAGGACCCCGGCGTGCGGGTGATCGTGCTCCGCGGCAACGGGCCGAAGGCCTTCTGCGCCGGCGGCGATGTGCGAGCGCTGTACGACAGCTACCAGCGCGGCGACGACCTGCACCTGACCTTCTTCACCGAGGAATACGCCCTCGACCTGGCGCTGCACCGCTATCCCAAGCCGGTGCTGGCCCTGGCCCAGGGGCTGGTGCTGGGCGGCGGCATGGGCCTGGTGCAGGCGGCGCGGCTGCGGATCGTCAGCGAGCGCACCCGCATGGCCATGCCGGAAACCGCCATCGGCTATTTCCCCGATGTCGGCGCCAGCCACTTCCTGCCCCGCCTGCCCGACCACCTGGGCCTCTATCTGGGCCTGACCGGCGTGCAGATCGGCCCGGCCGATGCCCTGGCCGCGGGCCTGGCCGATGTCTTCATTGCCGAAGCGGCCAATGACGATCTGCTGCAGCGCCTGGAGGCGGCCACCGCCCAGGGCCCTACCGACCTGGCCGCGCTGCTGCAGGAATTCGCCGCGGCGCCGGCCGAAGCCGCGCGCCTGACCGATCTGCGCCCGGCCATCGCCGAGCACTTCGCGGCGGCCACCGTCGAGGAGCTGCGCGCCAGCCTAGCGGCGGAGCAGCGCCCCGCCTATCGCGACTGGGCGCAGGAGACCCTCGCCACCCTGGACGCCCGTTCGCCGCTGGCGGTCGCCACCGCCCTGGAGTTGCTGCGCCAGGGCAGCGGGCTTTCGCTGGAACAGTGCTTCGCCCTGGAGCTGCACCTGGATCGCCGCTGGTTCGAAAAGGGCGAGATCGTCGAGGGGGTGCGCGCCATGCTGGTGGACAAGGACCGCACGCCGCACTGGAATCCGGCCCGCTGGCAGGACCTGGATCCCCGCCGCGTCGCCGCCTTTTTCGCCGATTTTCGCCATTCCTGAGGGAGGCTCCCATGCACGACATCGAACTCACCGAAGAACAACGCATGATCCGCGACCTGGCGCGTGACTTCGCCCGCCGCGAGGTCGCGCCCCACGCCCGCGCCTGGGAAAAGGCCGAGTGGATCGACGACGCCGTGGTCGCCCAGCTGGGTGAACTGGGCCTGCTGGGCATGGTGGTACCCGAGCAATGGGGCGGCACCTACCTGGATTACGTCGCCTATGCCCTGGCGGTGGAAGAGATCTCCGCCGGCGACGGCAGCCTCGGCGCCCTGATGAGCATTCACAGCTCGGTGGGCTGTGGCCCGCTGCTGCGCTACGGCAGCGCCGCACAGCAGGATCGCTGGCTACCCGACCTGGCCGCCGGCAAGGTCATCGGCTGCTTCTGCCTGACCGAACCCCAGGCCGGCTCGGAGGCGCACAACCTGCGCACGCGGGCGGTACTCGACGGCGACAGCTGGGTGCTCAACGGCAGCAAGCAATTCGTCAGCAACGGTCGCCGCGCGGGCCTGGCCATCGTCTTCGCGGTGACCGATCCGGAGCTGGGCAAGAAGGGCCTGTCGGCCTTTCTGGTGCCCACCGACACCCCCGGCTTTCGCGTCGAGCGTACCGAGCACAAGATGGGCCTGCGCGCCTCCGACACCTGCGCGGTCACCCTGGACAACTGCCGCATCCCGGCGGCCAACCTGCTGGGCGAGCGCGGCAAAGGCCTGGCCATCGCCCTGTCCAACTTGGAAGGCGGTCGTATCGGCATCGCCGCCCAGGCGCTGGGGATCGCCCGCGCGGCCTTCGAGGCGGCGCTGGGCTATGCCCGCGAACGCATCCAGTTCGACAAGGCGATCATCCAGCACCAGAGCATCGCCAACATGCTGGCCGACATGCACACCCGGCTTAACGCCGCGCGGCTGCTGATCCTGCACGCGGCGCGGCTGCGCACGGCGGGCCAGCCCTGTCTGAGCGAAGCCTCCCAGGCCAAGCTGTTCGCCACGGAGACGGGCGAATGGGTGTGCTCCAAGGCCATCCAGATCCATGGTGGCTATGGCTACCTGGAGGACTATCCGGTGGAGCAGTACTACCGCGACATCCGCATCACCCAGATCTACGAAGGCTCCAGTGAAATCCAGCGGCTGCTGATCACCCGGGAACTCGATCGCTACGAAATGTGAGGGCGTCCGGGATGACGGCCGTGACCTGTCCAGCAAAAGCCGAAGATGACACCCAGGCGTCATCTGGACAGCGCTGGGCGGGTGCTACGCTCCTGACAGGGATCGTGTCTGGTCCCGGTCTTGCCAAGGAATACCGTTATGGCCTCCCTGCTCGCCTGCATCGATGGATCTCCCCACGCCGAAAGCGTCTGCGACCACACCGCCTGGTTGTCGCGACGGCTGGATGCGCCCGTCACCCTGCTGCATGTGCAGGAGTCGGCCAGCAGCGGCAAGAAGGTCGCCAACGGCGTCCCGGTCTATCTGGACGATGACGTCGGCGCCGGCATGGCCAAGGCGCTGCTGCTCAACGCCCGCCAGCGCCTGCTGCACCAGGGCCTGACCTCGGCGCCGCAGATCCTGCGCCGCCCCGAGGGGCTGGTGGATACCCTCAAGACCCTGGAAGCCGACACCCGCCTGCTCGTGATCGGCAAGCGCGGCGAGCGCTCCGGGGACAGCGGCATCGGCAGCCAGCTGGAAGCCGTGGTCCGCGCCGTGCACCGGCCGATCCTGATCTGCTCGGGGCCGTTCAAGCCGCCGCGCCAGTTCACCATCGCCTACGACGGCCGGGAAGCCACCCACCAGGGCATCCTGGCGCTGGCGCGCAGTCCGCTGCTGGCCGGTATGAGCGGCACCCTGCTGCGGGTCGGCGAAGATGATCCGATCCTGCGCAAGCGCCTGGATGACCTGGCCCTGCTGCTGCGCAGCGCCGGTTGCCGGGTCGACACCACCGTCGCCCATGGCGACGTGGAACGCATCGTCCCCCGCCACCTCGACGAACGCCGGGCCGACCTGCTGATCATGGGCGCCTACAGCCACTCCTCGGTCTGGCGCTTCCTACGCGGCAGTCGCACCACCCAGCTGCTGCACAAGACCGAAGTGCCGATGTTGCTGCTGCGCTGAGACCGCGCCTCTACCCGGGCGCAGCCCATCCGCCCGGGACGCGCTTCGTCGGCCAGCCGACGCCAGCGCTCAAGCCCGCCCGAAAGCCGCCGAAGCAACTCTCATAGAGCCCCGCCCTCCGCCGGGCTCCCCGGCGCGTCGGTAGGCCCCATGAGCACCCATGTCATCCATTTCACCGGTCCCATCAACTCCACCAGCTGCGGCCAGCTGATCGCCCAGTGCTCCCAGGCCGTGCAGCAGGACGCCTCGCGCATCCTGCTGAAGATCGCCACCATGGGCGGCGATTGCAGCTACGGCTTCACGATGTACAACTTCCTGCTGTCCCTGCCGCTGCCGGTGCATACCCACAACCTGGGTACCGTCGAGTCCATGGGCAACATCCTCTTCCTGGCCGGCGAGCACCGCACCGCCAGTCGTCACAGCAAATTCCTCTACCACTCCTTCTACTGGAATCTGAACAACTCGGTGGACCATGCACGCATGGCCGAATACGCCATGTGCCTGGACTACGACCTGGATCTCTATGCGCGCATCGTCGCCGAGCGCACCGCCGGTGCCGCCGAAGCCCTGGACATCCACAGCTGCCTCAAGGCCAACGCCCGGCTGCTGAGTCCGGAAGCGGCCCTGACCACCGGGGTAATCCATGCCGTGGATGAATGCCGCGTGCAGCCGGGTGAGGTCACCACCTTCATCCACCTTTGAGCAGGCAATAAAAAAACCCGGTGACCTTTGGCCACCGGGTTTTTCCTTGCCCGATCCGGGGATCAGCGGCTGAAGGACACCAGGGTGTTGGGGTAGCCGACGCTGGCATCGAGGCGGCTGGCGTCGAAGAACACCCCCAGGTTGTTGGCGCCATCCTGCACATAGCTGATCTTGAGGATCTGGCCATTGACCAGGCGTACCGAGCCACCCAGCTTGAAGGCCGAGCGATTGGCCGCGGTGGCCGGGATGGAGATGGCCGCGGCGCGACGGTAGACACCGCGATTCCAGTCGGCATTGGTGAAGTCGTTGATGGCGCTGCTGACGCTGGCGGCGCTGGTCACGCCGGTGGGCGACACGGTCACGGTCTTGGGATAGCCCACGGCGTTGCCGTTGAAGGGCGTGCCCTCGGTGAAGACCCCCAGGCTGTTGCCGGCCTGCACCGAGGAGATCCGCCGCACCTGGCCATCCGCGGTGGTCAGGTAGGCACCGGCCTTGAAGGCGGCGCGATTCACCGCGGTCCCGGGTACCGAGACGGCGGCCTTCTTGAGAAACACCCCCTTGTGCCAGTCCGAGTTGGTGAAGTCGTTGATCACCGAGGTAACCGTGCCTGCGGTCGCGCCATTGCTCGGCGGCACCTGAACGCCTGCATTACTGCCTGCGTTTCCGGTGTTGCCGGCGCTGCTGCCGCTGCCGGAATTGCCCACGGCGCCGGCACTACCGCCAGCCGAACCGCTGTTGCCGGCCGTGCCACCACCGTTAGCCGGGGTGGTGCTGCCGCTGGCGATCGGGCCGATGGCGGTGCAGCTGCTGTCGTCCAGGTACTTGCGCAGGGTCGGCCACTGCGGCCGCTCCTGGCCATTGATCGGCTCCACCGACATGAAGTAGCTGCCCCAGCCCGGACCTGCGGCCCAGTAGGAGGCCGGGATGCAGTTCTGCTTGAGGTAGGCCAGCATGTTGTCCATCAGCAGGTTCCAGCGCGGATTGTTGTCCGGTACGCCGAATTCACCGATATAGCCGCGCTTGCCGTTCTTCTTCAGCCAGTCGACGAAGGGCTTCACCCGGGTCACGCCATAGTTGGCGTCGAGCTTGTTGACGTCGGTCTTGTCGTAGCTGCCGCCGGCGTTCTCGTCGAAGTAGGAATGCGCCGAGAAGATGATGTTGTTGGCCGGATCCTTCAGCCCCAGCAGGGCATCGTTGAACTCGGCCCAGCGGGTGGCGCTCGACCAGCCGTTGCCTTCGACGATGACCGGACGGGTGCTGTCCACCGCGCGTACGCCATTGATGCCGTACTGGGCCGCGGTCGGCCAGTAGGCCATGGCATCGTGGGGCTCGTTCATGATGTCGTAGGCGTACAGCGAGGACTGGCCGCTCCACTGCCGCGCGATGTGCGTCATGATCTCCTGATAGCGGGCATAGGGGACGCCGCTGGTGCCGATCACCTGACCGCGATAGCGGGCATAGTTGTGCAGGTCGAGGATGATCTTGATGCCGTGCTTTTGCGCATAGCCGAAGGTCTGGTTCACCAGGGCGACGTAGGCACTGTCCAGCGGGCCGCCCAGCTTGGGTTGCAGGCGCTCCCAGATGATGGGGAAACGGATCAGTTTGACGCCCCGCGCGCTCCACTGCTGGAAGTAGGCCTCCACCGGGAAGATGTAGTTGGTGCCATTGATGCCGGGCAGCACCTGGGGCGCGAAGCCCGCACCCGACAAATTCAGACCGACCAGGCTGACAGGCTCGGCCTGGGCAACGCCAGCGGACAGCGCGAGAACGGTGGCGGCCGCGGCGAGCGGACGACGAAGGGCGGTAGCGAGGGAGCGGATAGGCGTCATGGACAGATACTGCTTTGGGAGGCGTGGCGTCGATGTCCTTTGTGTACGAGCAAAGCCTGGGTTTAGGTAAGGCCACTGGGACGTGACAAAAAAGTACCCTGCGTCCTGCAGTTGCCTTACCCGATACAAGTCATATGCCAGGTAGCTGAAACCTTTCGCTGTAACGACGGTCCGAGGCGCCTACGGTTTATCGCAAATCACCGTTGTAGAGCCTTTGCGGGAAACGTAACCAAATGTGCGTGACATAGGGTCACACCCCCGGAAAGCTGCACGCGACAAAATAATCACGGCGAGAAGACAGAAATCTGACGCCAGATTTAGTGGCACATGGCCTGGGGAATTTTCCCGGGTCGTGGCTATCCAAGGCTCAGCAACGTCTTGTATATAAGGTCCAGTCATGCGCGCAGAACAGCCGGGAACCCCTGTCTTCCGACCCACTCTCCTGGTGGTGGACGACGAGCCACTGGTCGCGGATTTCGTCCGCGAGATCCTCGAGCCCGAAGGCTTCAACATCATCGCCGCTGACTCCGCCGACACCGCGTTGACGCTGTTGGAAAAGGAAGACGCCAACATCGACCTGCTGCTGACGGATATCCGTATGCCGGGTTCGATGGACGGGGCGCAGCTGGCAAATATGGTCTGCAAGCGCTGGCCAGACATGCCGATTATTGTCATGTCCGGCTACGAAACCCCCTCCACTGCAAGCATCAAGTGCCAGGTGCGCTTCCTGCCCAAGCCCTGGTCGATCGGTCAATTGATCGATGCCGTGAATGGCGTCGCCTATTCGGTTACGCCCAGCGCCTAGAGGTTGAGGAACCTCGGCGATGTGAATAGTGTCACATCGCCACCTCGACCCTCCGGACGCTCTTCATGCTCGCCCTCACCTACACCTTCGCTGCGCAACTGCCCAACATAGACTGCCTGTTCGGTCCCCTGGCTCCGGATGGCGGTCTGCCGGTGCGAGTCTGTCGTCCCGCCAGCGAACGTCGCCTGACCCTGATGCTGGATACCGCCCGCCTGCGCGACCGCGCCTATTGCGCTGCCCAGGCACAGCAGGTCCGCACTTCCCTCGGTATCCGTTAGTCGTCACGCGCGCCTCAGAGCGGCGGCGCCGGGCGCAACAGCACGGCCTTGAGCGAAAAGGCCGAGGTCACGCTGGCCACCCCGGGAATGCAGGTCAGGGTCTCGGCGAGAAAGTGCTGGTAGGCCGCGAGATCCTGCACCACCACCCGCAGCACATAGTCGGCATCTCCGGTCATCTGGAAACAGCTCATCACCTGGGGCGCTTTGACGATCTCCCGTTCGAAGGCGCGCAGGTAGTCGGTGGACTGCTTTTCCAGGCGCACCGACACGAAGACGCTGACACTGCCGGCCAGCCGAGTCTCATCGAGCTGGGCGTGATAGCCCTGGATGTAACGCTCCTCCTCCAGCCGCTTGACCCGCCGTAGCGTCGGGGTCAGCGACAGCCCGATCTTCTGCGCCAGATCGCGCCAGCTCAGGCGGCCGTCGGCGGACAGGGCGTTGAGGATGCGCAGGTCGATACGGTCCAGACCAGCCATGGTGCAAAACCTCCACTGTTGTTCTTGTACGAAGTTCAATAGCACCAAAAGGCCAGACTGCCCACCCCGAAATTGCGGCAAAACGGCTAGCCATGCCGGCCTATACTCAGGCGACCAATAACAAGAATGCCGAGGCCTCCACCATGTGGCACCCTGCATCGCATCCGGACGGCCAACCCGTCCTGCGACCCGCCCGCACCCTCTTCCACCAGGAGGGGCGGCCATGAGCGACCATCCACCCCTGCGCCTGCACGTTCCCGAACCCAGCGGCCGACCGGGACGTCCCACCGACTTCAGCTACCTGCAACTCTGCCCCGCCGGCAGTGCGGAAAAGCCGCCCATCGACGTGGCACCGGTGGATACCCGCGAGCTGGCGACCCAGCTGATCCGCATCCTTGACGAAGAGGGTCGCGCCGTCGGCCCCTGGGCCACCGAAGAAGCGCCCGAATTGCTGCTGCAGGGCCTCAGGGCCATGCTCAAGACCCGGCTGTTCGATGCGCGGATGCTCAAGGCCCAGCGGCAGAAGAAGCTGTCCTTCTATATGCAGTGCCTGGGCGAGGAAGCCATCGCCGTCGGCCAGACCCTGGCCTTGCGCCCGGACGACATGCATTTCCCCACCTATCGCCAGCAGGGCATCCTCATCGCCCGCGAGGCGCCGCTGGACGAGATGATCTGCCAGCTGCTGTCCAACGCCCGGGATCCGCTCAAGGGTCGCCAGCTGCCGGTGATGTACTCCTACCGCGACCTCGGCTTCTTTTCCATCTCCGGCAACCTGGGCACCCAGTACATCCAGGCGGTGGGCTGGGCCATGGCGTCGGCGATCAAGGGCGACACCCGCATCGCCGCGGGCTGGATCGGCGACGGCGCCACCGCCGAAGGCGATTTCCACGCCGCCCTCACCTTCGCCCACGTCTACCGGGCGCCGGTGATCCTCAACATCGTCAATAACCAGTGGGCCATTTCCACCTTCCAGGCCATCGCCGGCGGCGAGGGCATCACCCTGGCCACCCGCGGCCTCGGCTATGGCATCGCCGCCCTGCGGGTGGATGGCAATGACTTCCTCGCCGTACTGGCCGCCTCGCGCTGGGCCGCCGAACGCGCCCGGCGCAACCTGGGGCCGACCCTGATCGAGTGGGTGACCTATCGCGCCGGCCCCCACTCCACCTCGGACGACCCGTCCAAATACCGTCCCGCCGACGACTGGACGCACTTCCCCCTGGGCGATCCCATCGACCGGCTTAAAGCACACCTGATCGGTCGTGGCCTCTGGTCGGACGAACAGCACCAGGCGCTGAGCGCCGAGCTGGAAGCCGAGGTGGCCGCTGCCCAGAAGGCCGCCGAAGCCCACGGCACCTTCGCCAGCGATCTCGCCCCCAGCGCCGCCGACATGTTCGAGGAGGTCTATCAGGACCTGCCGCCGCACCTGCGCCGCCAACGCCAACAGCTCGGGAAGTGACGCCATGACCGTACAACAGGAAACCGACCTGCCGACCCAGGCCGGCAGCCGCAGCACCCTGACCATGATCCAGGCCATCCGCTCGGCCATGGACGTGATGCTCGAACGCGACAGCAACGTGGTGGTGTTCGGCGAGGACGTCGGCTATTTCGGCGGCGTCTTTCGCTGCACCGAGGGCCTGCAGGCCAAGTATGGCGCCTCGCGGGTATTCGACGCGCCCATCTCGGAGAACGGTATCGCCGGCGCCGCGGTGGGCATGGGCGCCTACGGCCTGCGACCGGTGGCGGAGATCCAGTTCGCCGACTACGTGTACCCGGCCATCGACCAGATCGTCTCCGAGGCGGCGCGCCTGCGCTATCGCTCGGTGGGCCAGTTCACCTCGCCGCTGGTGTTCCGCATGCCCTGCGGCGGCGGCATCTATGGCGGCCAGACCCACAGCCAGAGTCCCGAGGCCATGTTCACCCAGGTTTGCGGCCTGCGTACCGTGATGCCCTCCAACCCCTATGACGCCAAGGGCCTGCTGATCGCTTCCATCGAGAGCGACGATCCGGTGATCTTTCTCGAACCCAAGCGCCTCTACAACGGCCCCTTTGACGGCCATCACGACCGCCCGGTGACGCCCTGGTCCGGCCATCCGGCCAGCGCCGTGCCGGACGGCTACTACCGGGTCGAGCTGGAACGCGCCGCGGTGGTCCGTCCCGGCAAGCAGGTCACGGTGCTGACCTATGGCACCACCGTCTGGGTCGCCCTGGCGGCGGCCGCCGAGACCGGCATCGACGCCGAGGTGATCGACATTCGCAGCCTCTGGCCGCTGGACCTGCAGACCCTCACCGATTCGGTGAACAAGACCGGTCGCTGCGTGGTGGTCCACGAAGCCACCCGCACCTGCGGCTATGGCGCCGAGCTGGTGTCCCTGATGCAGGAGCACTGCTTCCATCGCCTGGAGGCGCCCATCGAGCGGGTGACCGGCTGGGATACCCCCTATCCCCACGCCCAGGAATGGGACTACTTCCCGGGTCCGTCCCGGGTCGGCGCCGCGCTCAAGCGCGTGATGGAGGTCTGAGATGGGTACCCATGTCATCAAGATGCCCGACATCGGCGAAGGCATCGCCGAGGTGGAACTGGTCAAGTGGTACGTGGCAGTGGGCGACGAGGTCAGCGAAGACCAGACCCTGGCCGACGTCATGACCGACAAGGCCATGGTGGAGATTCCCTCGCCGGTGGTGGGCCGGGTGGTCGCCCTGGGCGGCGAGCCCGGTCAGGTGCTGGCGGTGGGCGCCGAGCTGATCCGCCTGGAGGTGGCCGGCGACGGCAATCTGCGCGAGACCAGTCGCCCCGCGCCGGTGGCAGCCGCGCCGGCGCCAGCACCGAAGGCGGAAGCGCCCACGCCCGAGACGGCCCCGGCCCCGCGACGCCCGGAAGCGGAGGTCCCGCGCGAGGACGACCGACCAGCTTCCCGCCCGGCCCCCGGCAGTCCGCCGCTGGCGTCTCCCGCGGTGCGCCAGCACGCCTGGGACCTGGGCATCGAACTCCGCTTCGTCACCGGCAGCGGTCACGGCGGGCGCATCCTGCATGGCGATCTGGAGGCCTATGTGCAGCAACGCGGCGCCGGCTTGCCGCCCGCCACCGGCGGCGGTAGCCTGGCGAAACGCAGTGGCGAGGAGCGCATCCCGCTGATCGGCCTGAGACGCAAGATCGCCGAGAAGATGCAGGCCGCCAAACGGCATATCCCCCACTTCACCTATGTGGAAGAGGTGGATGTCACCGAGCTGGAAGCCCTGCGCGCCACCCTCAATCAGCGCTGGCAGGGTCGTCGTGCCCACCTCACCCTGCTGCCCTTCCTGGCGCGAGCCCTGGTGGTGGCGGTGCGGGACTTTCCGCAGATGAATGCGCGCTTCGACGAAGAGAGCAGCACCGTGACGCGCTATGGCGCGGTGCACCTGGGCATCGCCACCCAGGGCGAACAGGGGCTCGCGGTGCCGGTGGTCCGCCATGCCGAGGCGCTGGATCTCTGGGGCTGCGCCCAGGAGGTGGCCCGGCTGGCCACCGCGGTGCGCGGCGGCAAGGCCGGTCGCGACGAACTCTCCGGCTCGACCTTGACCATCAGCAGCCTGGGTCCGCTGGGGGGCATCGCCTCCACGCCCATCATCAACCATCCCGAAGTGGCCATCATCGGCGTCAATCGCATCGTCGAGCGCCCGGCCTTCCGCCATGGGCTGGTGGTACCGCGCAAGCTGATGAATCTCTCCGCTTCCTTCGACCACCGGCTGATCGATGGCCAGGACGCCGCCAGCTTCATCCAGGCCGTGCGCCAGCTGCTCGAACAACCCGCCACCCTCTTCCTGGAGTAGCCATGGACACCCGACTCCTCATCATCGGCGGCGGCCCCGGCGGTTATGTCGCCGCCCTGCGCGCCGCTCAGCTGGGCATCGCCACCACCCTGGTGGAGGGCGCCGCCCTTGGCGGTACCTGCCTCAACGTCGGCTGCATCCCCTCCAAGGCGATGATCCATGTCGCCGAGGAATTCCATCGCGCCTGCGGTCGCGCCGACCAGGGCGCCCTTGGTATCCGCCATGGCCGCCCGGAACTGGACCTTGGCCAGGCCGTGGCCTGGAAGAACGGCATCGTCGATCGCCTCACCACCGGCGTCGCCGCCCTGCTCAAGAAGCAGGGGGTGACGGTGGTCGAGGGCTGGGCCGAGATCCTCGATGGCAAGACCGTGGAGGTGCAGCGCGCCGGTGGCGAACGGCTGCGCATCCGTACCGAACACCTGGTGCTGGCCATGGGCTCCACCTCGGTGGAATTGCCCAGCCTGCCCTTCGGCGGCCCGGTGATCTCGGCCACCGAGGCCTTGTCGCCTACAGAGATTCCCGAGGATCTGGTGGTGGTGGGCGCCGGCTATATCGGCCTGGAGCTGGGCATCGCCTATCGCAAGCTGGGCGCCCGGGTCGCGGTGGTGGAGGCTCAATCGCGCCTGCTGCCCGGCTACGATGCCGAGCTCACGGCGCCGCTGCGCCAGCGGCTGGAACGCCTGGGCATCGAGTTCCACCTGGGCTGCACCGTCGCCGGTCTGGCCGCGGACGGCGCTGGCCTGCGAATGACCCGCGGTGACGGCGAGGAGCAGATCCTGCCGGCCCAGCGCATCCTGGTGGCGGCCGGTCGCCGTCCCCGCACCGAAGGCCTGGAGCGCCTGCCGCTGGACTACGACGGCCGCTATATCCGCGTCGACGACGGCTGCCGTACCAGCATGACCGACGTCTGGGCCATCGGTGATCTCACCGGCGAGCCCCTGCTGGCCCATCGCGCCATGGCCCAGGGCGAGGTGGTGGCCGAGCTGATCGCCGGCAAGCGGCGGCGGTTCGCGCCGGTCGCCATCCCGGCGGTCTGCTACACCGATCCGGAGATCGTGGTGGTCGGCCTGACCCCGGAGCAGGCCAAGGCCCAGGGGGTGGAGACCAAGGTCGCCAGCTTCCCCTTCGCCGCCAATGGCCGTGCCCTCACCCTGGAGGCACCGGAAGGCTTCGTGCGGGTGGTGGCTCGTGCGGACGACCATCGCATCCTTGGCTGGCAGGCCACCGGGCAGCAGGTGGCGGAACTGGCCACGGCCTTTTCCCACAGCCTGGAAATGGGCATGCAACTGGAAGACGTCGCCGCCACCCTGCACCCCCACCCCACCCTGGGCGAAGCGGTGCAGGAAGCGGCGCTGCGGGCGCTGGGCCGGGCCCTGCATCTGTGACCGGCCTGCCGCGCGACAGCCTGGCGCCGGGCATCCTCGACGAAGCTCTGGCCGGGCTGTGCCGGCGCAGTGGTCAGGCGCCGGAGGCCCTGCTCGCTGCCGAAGGCGTCCAGCCAGCCGAGCTGCTGCTTGACCGCGAGCGCCTCTCGGCGCCGCTGTTCGGCCAGCTGTGGTATCGCCTGGCGTGGCGTTTCGATGACGAGTTCTTCGCCCTTGGCCCACGCCCGCTCCCGGCCGGCAGCTTTGCCTTTCTCTGCCAGAGCACCCGCCTGCAACCGACCCTGGGCGACGCCCTGCGGCAGAGCGCCGACTTCCTGCGCCTGACCTTGGGCGTCGACCTGCGCCTGCAGCGCAATGGCGAGCAGGCGACCCTGCGGCTGGCCCCCGGCAGCCTGCCGGGTAGCTTTGCCGTCTTTACCCTCTGGCTGATCCTGCATGGCCTGGCCTGCTGGCTGGTAGGCCGCCGCTTGCCACTGGCGGAGATTCGCCTGACCGCCCAGGAGCCGCCGGCGGAACTGCTGGCCGACTATCGCCAGCGCTTCGGCACCCACCTCAGCTTCGCCCACGGCGAAGACTGGCTGCGGCTGGACGCCGCCGTATTGGGCCTGCCGATCCGCCGCAGTGCCGCGGATGCGCGTCGCTTCATCGCCGCCGCACCGGGCAATCTGCTGGTGCACTATCGCGACGACGCCAGTCTGATCGTCCGCATCCGCGCCCTGCTGCGCAGTCGTGCCCCGGAAGACTGGCCGGACGCCGTCAGCCTGGCCGCGACCCTGGGTCTTTCGGCTGCGACCCTGAGACGCCAGCTGGCGGCGAGCGGCCAGACCTACCAGCGCCTCAAGGACGAACGTCGCTGCCGCCTGGCCTGCCGCCAGCTGGATCAGGGCGCTCTGCCCCTGGAGGAGCTGGCCCTGTGTCTGGGTTTCGCCGATCCCCGCTCCTTCCAGCGCGCCTTTCGCAAGTGGACGGGCTTGAGCCCCCTGGGCTATCGCCAGCGCCAGACCCGAGCGGGTTAGCCCTCGGCCAGCTGGGCAGCGATGGCGGCGGTGTCGATCACCGAGCGCACCTCACGGATTCGCCCGTTCTCGAAGCGATAGAAGACGTGCTCGCTGAAACGCACCCGCCGTCCGTTCACCGCCAGCCCGAACAGCTCGCCCCGTGGCGTGCAGTCGAAGTCCAGTTGCGCGGCCAGCCAGGGCGCGTCCACCACCAGCAAGCGCGCGGCGAAGTGCAGATCGGGAATGGCGGCATGATCGCCTTCGAGCATGGCCTGGTAGCCCGCCAATCCCAGGGGCCGGCCGTTGTGCTCGACGGCTTCGTCGACATAAAGCCCAAGCTCCGTCCAGGCCTGGCGATTGAGGCAGTCGAGGTAGGCCTGGTAGTGCTTGCTTAGATTTTCGACTGACAAAGTCGGGTGCTCCCAGGGGTTGGACGTTGATCGCACGGAGCCGCGGGCTAGCGATGCTCGAACTTCGCCGGGCGCTTCTCGACGAAGGCGGCCATGCCTTCCTTCTGGTCGGCGCTGGCGAACAGCGAATGGAAGACCCGGCGCTCGAAGCGGATACCCTCGGCCAGGCTGGTCTCGAAGGCGCGATTGACGCTCTCCTTGAGCAGCAGGGTCGCCGGCAGCGAGCGACTGGCGATGCCGCGGGCGGCTTCCAGGGTGCGCTCCAGCAATTCGTCGGCGGGAAACACCTGGGCGACCAAGCCGGCGCGCTCGGCTTCGGCGGCGGGCAGCTGGCGTCCGGTCAGGCACAGTTCCATGGCCTTGGCCTTGCCCAGGGCGCGGGTCAGACGCTGGGTACCGCCGATGCCGGGAATGACGCCCAGGGTGATCTCCGGCAGGCCGAAGCGCGCGGTGTCGGCGGCATAGATGAAGTCGCACAGCAACGCCAGTTCGCAGCCACCACCCAGGGCGTAGCCGGCCACAGCGGCGATCAGCGGCTTGCGCCGCTCGGCGATGCGGTCGGCGACGCGGAAATAGTCGTCCAGGTAGATCTGCGGATAGCCCTGCCCCGCCATTTCCTTGATATCGGCGCCGGCGGCGAAGGCCTTGGCCGAGCCGGTGAGCACCACGCAACCGACCTCGGGATCGGCGTCCAGGCGTGCCAGCATGGCATCCAGCTCGTGCAGCAGCTGGGCATTGAGGGCGTTGAGCGCCTTGGGGCGGTTGAGGGTGATGAGGGCGACGCGCGCCTCGATCTCCAGCAGCAGGGTCGATTCGGCAGAGGGTTCGCTCATGGTCTTGTCCTTGTCTAGTCGTTGAGTTCCAGCGCCATGGCCGTGGCCTCGCCACCGCCGATGCAGATGGCGGCCACGCCCCGGCGCAGACCGCGCTGGCGCAGCGCCTGGATCAGGGTCACCAGGATCCGCGCGCCGGAGGCGCCGATGGGATGGCCCAGGGCACAGGCGCCACCGTGCACGTTCAGGCGCTCCGGGTCCAGCCCCAGGGCATCCTGGGCGGCCAGGGCCACCACGGCGAAGGCTTCGTTGATCTCGAACAGGTCGACGTCGTTCAGCTGCCAGTCGATGCGCGCGAGCAGGGTGCGGATGGCGCCGATGGGCGCGGTGGGAAAGTCGCCCGGCGCGCCGGCATGGGCGGCATGGCCACGGATCGTCGCCAGCGGCGTCAGCCCTTCGCGCGCCGCCGTGCTGGCGCGCATAAGCAGCAATGCCGCGGCGCCATCCGAGATGGAGCTGGCGTTGGCCGCGGTGACGGTACCGCCTTCGCGAAAAGCCGGCTTTAGGGAGGGAATGCGTGCCGGATCGGCGCGGCGCGGTTGTTCATCGGTGTCGATGCTCAGGGTTTCCTTGCGCCCCGCCACCTCCACCGCGACGATCTCGTCGACGAAGGCGCCACTGGCCTGCGCCTGGCGCGCCCGGGCGAGGGACTGCTGGGCATAGGCATCCTGGCGCTCGCGGCCGATACCCAGGCGCGCCGCGCAGTCCTCGGCGAAGGTGCCCATCAGGCGCCCGGGCTCGTAGGCGTCTTCCAGGCCGTCGAGAAACATGCTGTCGATCAGGGCGCCGTGGCCGAGGCGGTAGCCGCTGCGGGCCTTTTCCAGCAGATAGGGCGCGCGACTCATGCTTTCCATGCCGCCCGCCACCACCACCACGGCACTGCCGGCGCGCAGCAGGTCATGGCCGAGGATGGCCGCCTGCATGCCCGAACCGCACATCTTGTTCAGGGTGGTACAGCGCGTGCTCTGGTCCAGGCCGGCGCCAAGGGCCGCCTGGCGGGCCGGTGCCTGGCCGAGGCCGGCGGGCAGCACGCAGCCCATGAGCACCTCGTCGACCCGCTCCGGCGACCAACCGCCCCGCTCCAGCACGGCGCGGATCACGGCGCTGCCCAGCTGTGGCGCCGACAGCGCCGCCAGTTCGCCGCCCAGGGCGCCCATGGGGGTGCGAGCGGCGGCGACGATAACAATGGGATCGTTCATGACAACTCTCCTAGCGCGGGGCCATGCGCAGCGCACCGTCGAGACGGATCACCTCGCCGTTGAGCATGGGATTCTCGATGATGTGGCGGACCAGGGCGGCGAATTCCTCGCCGCGACCGAGGCGCGGCGGAAAGGGCACGTTGGCGGCCAGGGCCTCGCGCACCTCGGGGGTCATGCCGGCCATCATGGGCGTCTCGAATACACCCGGCGCTATGGTCATGACCCGGATGCCCTGCCCGGCCAGTTCGCGCGCCGCCGGCAGGGTGAGCGCGGCGACGCCCCCCTTGGAGGCGGCATAGGCGGCCTGGCCGATCTGGCCGTCGAAGGCGGCGATGGAGGCGGTGTTGATGATCACGCCGCGTTCGCCGCCGGCATCGGCCTCGCCCTGGGCCATGGCCGCGGCGGCCAGGCGCAGCACATTGAAGCTGCCCACCAGGTTGACGTTGATGATGCGCGCGAAGGCGGCGAGATCGTGGGGGCCGTTGCGCCCGAGGATGCGTGCGCCGCCAACGATGCCGGCGCAGTTGATTGCCCCCTGCAGACCGCCCCAGCGGGCCAGGAGGGTATCCATGGCAGCGCTCAGGGCCTCGGCATCGGTCACGTCCACGGCGAGCGCCAGGGCCCGGTCGCCGAGGCGTTCGGCCTGGGCCTGCACGGCCTCGGCCTGCAGATCCAGCAGCGCCACCCGGGCGCCTGCCGCGATCAGCGCCGCGGCGGTGGCGGCGCCAAGGCCGGATCCGGCGCCGGTTACCAGAAAGGTGTGCTCGTCGATGCGCATGGGCGGGCTCTCCAGGATGATGGACTCATCTTCGATCCTCGACAGAGGTCGGACAAGGGCCGGATCGCTCAGCCGCACTGAGCGATCCGGCCCCCTGCTCACCAGGGCAGGGCCTGGCCCTGGTAGTCGAGAAAGGCACAGCCGCGCTGGCCGGCCCGCGCCTCGATCGTCGCTACCAGACCGGCAACGCTAGCGGCCACCTCGACCGGCGCGCCGGCCCCGCCCAAGGCGGTACGCACCCAACCCGGGTGCAGCGCCAGCACGGCGAAGGCGGGTTGCTGCCCGGCGACCCAGCTCTGCAACAGGCTGTTGAGCGCCGCCTTGCTGGCGCCATAGAGCGGCATGTCGGCGGCCCGTGCCAGGCTGACGCTACCCATCTGCGAACTCAGGCAGGCCGCCACTCCCGCCGCAGCCATCCGCGGCGCCAGGGCCTCCAGCAGCCGCAGCGGCGCCACGGCATTGGTCAGGAATAGCTCGCCCAGCTCCGCGGCGGTCGCCCGCTGCCCCTCCACCTCGTGCGGCCCCATGATGCCGGCATTGACGATCAGCCGATCCAGCGACTCATCGCGGCTTTCGCTCAGCAGTCGCGTGCCCAGCTCGGGATCGCAGAGATCGCCGGTCACCACCCGCAGCCGCCCCGCGGCGGTCGCCGCCAGGGCGTCCAGCGCCGCATTCGGTGTTCGTACCAGCGCCAGCACCTGGTCGCCACGACCCAGGTAGCGCTCGACCAGCCCCAGTCCTATGCCCCGCGAGGCGCCTATCACCCAGACCTTCATCGCCTTCTCCTCAGTCCACCGCTGTGATGCGCAGATGCCGCTTCTTGCCCAGACTTACCCGTCGACCGACGTCGCCCGCCGTGAGCCGCACATCGGGATCGGGTACCGGCTGCTCGTCCAGGCGCAAACCCCCGCCTTCCGCCAGCCGGCGGACCGCACTGCGCGACGGCTGCACACCGGTCTGCACCAGCAGCTCGACCAGGCTGACACCCGCCTCGAGCTGCTGGCGGCTCAGGGCGAGCGTCGGCAAGCGACCACCGCCGTCCCGGTCGGCGAAGACCTCGGCGGCCGCCGCCTCGGCCGCACGCTGGGCCTGCTCGCCGTGGGCCAGGCGGGTCGCCTCGTTGGCCAGCACGGTCTTGGCCAGATTGATCTCCGCGCCGCCCAGGGCCGCCAGCCGCCGTACCTCGTCCAGCGGCAGCTCGGTAAACAGCGCCAGGAAACGCTCGACGTCGGCATCGTCGCAGTTGCGCCAGAATTGCCAGAAGTCGAAGGCCGACAGCCGCTCCTCGTTGAGCCAGACCGCGCCCTGGGCCGACTTGCCCATCTTGCGGCCGTCACGGGTGGCCAGCAACGGCATGGTCAGGCCATGGAGCCGGGGACCGCCCTGCCGGCGTGACAGCTCCACGCCATTGATGATGTTGGCCCACTGGTCCGCGCCGCCCAGTTGCAGGGTGCAGCCATAGCGCCGCGACAACTCGACGAAGTCGTAGGCCTGCAGCAGGGTGTAGCCGAATTCCTCGAAGGACAGCGAGTGCTCGCGATCAAGGCGATTCCTGATGGCATCGAAGGTCAGCAGTCGATTGATGGAAAAGTGTCGACCCACGGCGCCGAGGAAATTCAGGTAGCCGAGGCCGTCGAGCCATTCGGCGTTGTCCACCACCTGGGCGCGACCGTGGCCATCGCCGACCTCCAGGTAGCGGTGGAAGGCCTTGGCGATACCGGCCATGTTCAGGGCGATCTGGCCTTCGGTGAGCACCGGGCGGCTGCTGTCGCGAAAGCTGGGATCGCCGATGCGGGTGGTGGCGCCGCCGATCAGCAGCAGGATGGGATGGCCGGCGCGCTGCAGCCAGCGCATCAGCATCAGGCCCTGCAGATGGCCGACGTGGAGGCTGTCGGCGGTGGCGTCGAAGCCGAGATAGCCGGTCACCGGGCCGCTGGCAAAGGCGCGGGCGAGGCCGTCACGGTCAGTGGTCTGGTGGACGAAGCCGCGGGCTTCGAGGGTGGCGAGCAGGTCTTGCGTGGTGGTGTCCATGGGGTCTCCTGTGGCTGGACGGTGCCTGGGAGACCGGGAGAAGTTGCCTTGACCGAGCCGCCCTGGGCGGTTCGGTCATGCAGCGCAGTACCTACCACCCGATATTGGTCAGGTAGTAGTAATAGGCGCTGATGGGGCAAAGGAAGGTTCGCATGGGGCGCCACGCTACCCATTCGCCCGCCGCTTGGCAACTGCGAACCGCTCGCACTGCCGCTTCGACCAGATGTCGCACCTCCTCTGCCGGCGGCTGAACGAACGGCGACAGTGGCGTTCCGACTCCTGTCCTTTGCCAGCAGTATCGAGACGCAGAGATGAACCTACCCGCTCCACCCCCCGAGATCCCCAGCACCGGCACGGCAGTCCCAGGCGTACCTGGACAAGGAACAGCCCTTGCGTGAGAGGATCTCCCCGATGAAAAGCATTACCCCGGCCAACCTGCTGTTGCTGCTGCTCTGCCTCACGGTGCTGGCCTACGCCACCGATCTGATCGGCTAGCCGAGCCCGGCCGATCGGCCGGTTACCCGGTTGGCTCGGCGGTCTGGCGGTTGCTCTCCGCCGTCTCTTGGCCTAGCGTTCAGGGCCTGTCCGTCAGAGAACTACCGCGCCATGCCCAGCCAACCCTCCAGCACCGTCGAAAGCCTCGAGCTGCTGGCGTCCCTGGATTCCGTCGCGGCGCTCCTGCGCGTGGTCTGCGACATCAGCGGCCTCGGGGTCGCCACCGTGGCCGAGGTCACCGAGCAGCGCTGGATCGCCTGCGCGGTGGAGGATCGCATCGCCTTCGGCCTGCAACCCGGCGCCGAACTGGATCTCGAATCCACCCTGTGCAACCACGTGCGCTCCTCCCACGACGCCGTGATCATCAGCGACGTGGCCCAGAATCCCACCTACTGCGACCATCCGGCGCCGGGCCTCTACGGCTGGAAGAGCTATCTGTCGGTGCCGGTGTTCCGGCCCAATGGCACCTTCTTCGGCACGCTGTGCGCCTTCGATCCCCAGCCCGCGCCGCGGCTGGAGCAGCGCCCGGTGATCGACACCCTGGACGGCTTCGCCCGTCTGCTGGGGGAATTGCTCGCCCGGGAAGAACAGCGCCGCGAGGCGAGCCCCGGCACGCGCGGCGATCACGATCTCACGCCGCTGCGCGAGCAACTGCTGGTGCTGCTGGAAGAAGACCTGCAGCGTCCGCTGCAGGCGCTAGCCGCGCAGGACCCGCCCACGCGCGCCGCAGAGGCCGAGCCCTGGCAGGCCGAGGCCCGGCGCCTGGCCGAGCGCAGCGCTGCGGCCGTCGACTTCGTCCGTGTGCGTCTCGGCCACGGCCTGCCGCTGAAACTGACCTTGGTGGAGGGCGTCAACGAGCGTCTGACCGACCTGCTCGCCACGCTGCAGACCCGTTTTCCCGACCAGACCCTAGGCAGCGAGCTGCCGGAGCTACCCGCCGTGCTGCGCCTCGATCTGCCGCGCCTGCTGCAGGCCGTGGGGGCGTTGCTGGAGTGGGTCGCTTGCCGCAATCCCCCCGGCGGCAAGCTGCTGTTGCGCGGCCTGATCCAGGAACGCTGCTACAGCCTGGCCGTGGAAAGCAGCACCGCCGTGGTGGATCCCGGCAGCCTGAGCCAGGTGTTCCAGCCGGCGCTGAGCCAGGCAACAGCTGAACAGCCCGCCCGCCTGGAGTTGAGCCTCTACCTCGCCCAGGAAGTCGCCCGCGGCCATGGCGGCAGCCTGATCGCGCGACTGGAAGACGGCCGCCTGCGTTTCCTTCTCACCCTGCCCACGGCCCTGGACTGATGCCCTTGCCCTTCCCCGCTCCCTTGCTGGTGATCCGTCACGGCGAAACCGACTGGAATGCCAGCGGCCGCCTGCAGGGTCGTCAGGACATACCGCTCAACGCCCGTGGCCGGGCCCAGGCCGAGGCCGTGGGCCTGGCCCTGCGCGAACGCCTCGACATCTCTCGCTTCACCTGCCTGAGCAGTCCGCTGCAACGCGCCAGTGAAACCCTCGATCTGATCCTGGCGCAGCTGCCCGGGGCGCCGCTCAGTCTGGGCCGCGATGCGCGCCTGGCGGAAAAGGCCTTTGGCGACTGGGAAGGCCTGGACATGCCGACCATCGCCCAGCGCTATCCCGAGCAGCATGCCCGGCGCATGGCCGAGCCCTATACCTTTCGGGTACCTGGTGGCGAAAGCTATGCCGACGCCGCCGAACGGGTGCGCCCCCTGCTGGAGGAGCTCCAGGGTCCTACCCTGCTGGTGGCCCATGGCGCCCTGATCCGCAGCCTGCTGGTGGCCATCGGTCTGGCCAGCCCGGAGGTGGCGACGCGGATGGTCATCCACCAGGGCCGCTGGCTGGAACTGGATGCGGCCGGTTATGCGTGGTACAGCGCCCCCGGCTGGGACGCCTAGCCTTAACTCAGCCGGCGAGCGAACTGGCTGACCGCGCCCACCACCTGGCGGGCGCCTTCCTGGATCTCGGTGATGCGCACCCCGGCGTTGCTGGCCAGGTGCAGCCCCTGCTCCGCCTGCTGCCGGCTGGCCGCCATGTTGCTGACCGCCGTCTGCGCCAGTTGCTGGTTCTGCTGCACCACACCGACGATCTCCTCGGTGGCCTTGCTGGTGCGCCCGGCCAGTTGCCGGACCTCGTCCGCCACCACCGCGAAGCCCCGCCCCTGCTCGCCGGCCCGGGCGGCTTCGATGGCGGCGTTGAGCGCCAGCAGATTGGTCTGCTCGGCGATGCCGCTGATGGTCTTGACGATGGCGCTGATCACCAGCGACTGTTTGCCGAGGTCCTCGATGCCATTGGCGGCGACCTGGATCTCGTCGGCGATGCGGGTCATCACCGCGACCGTGTCCTGCACCACCGCCGCGCCCTGACGGGCGCTTTCGTCGGTGGTCTGGGAGATGTCGAAGGCGACCCGCGCGGCCTCGGCCACCGCCAGTTCCTGTTCCACCTGCTCGGTGATGACGGTGGCGAACTTGATGACCTTGTACAGCTCGCCGCGGGTATTGAGCACCGGGTTGTAGGAGGCCTCCAGCCAGACGGTATGACCATGGCTGTCGATGCGCTTGAAGCGGCTGGCCACGTAGTCGCCGCGGTTGAGCCGCTCCCAGAAGGCGCGATAGTCGGCCGACTCGGCCTCTTCACGGCTGCAGAACATCCGGTGGTGCTTGCCGACGATCTGCGCCAGCGAATAGCCCATGCCCTGCAGGAAGCGCTCGTTGGCGGTCAGCACCTCGCCGGACAGGTTGAACTCGATCACCGCGGTGGATCTCAGCAGCGCATTGATGATGCCCGAGTGTTCGGTGGAGGTTTCTACCTGCTCGGTACGGTCATAGGCATAGCAGCGGATCTGCTTGACCTGACCCTGGCTGTCGCGCACCGGCGTCCAGATGGCATAGAGCCAGGCGACGCCGCCCGTGCCGCGCAGCAGGCGATAGATGCCACTGGCCTGGCGGCCTTCGCTGAAGCTGCGTTTCAGGTCACCGTAGCAGACCAGCTTCTTCACATAGTCCGGAATGATGTCGTCCAGATTTCGCCCGGTCAGACTACCTGGGGCGTAGCCCAGGCAGCGCGCGAAGTTCTCGTTGAAATCCTCGATCCGGCCCTGGGCGTCCAGCAGCAGATGCAGCGAATCCTGATGGAAGGCGGCGCTGACCTGGCGGTGCTCGGACAGTTCGGCTTCGAGATCGGCGATGCGGCGTTTGAGTGCGGCGTTGAACATGGGATCACCCAGGAAAGTTGTGTCTTTCTCTGGTTCGACGCGCCGTGGGATTTCTTGACAGGGCGCTGATGAACGCCCGCCCCCGGAACTGCCAGGAACAGCCCCGATCGCACACCCCGCCTGGCACCGGCGGGAAAACCTCACGGGCTCTAGCCTGCCCCTGCCGCTTCGATGAGGACATCAGACGACGCCTGACCAGAGCGCTGGCGATCCGTTACCCGACCGCTCAGCGAAGTGACAGGCGGTAGGTCACATCGCCGCAGCCAAGGGCTCCGGCAGGGTCTGCCGTGGCTGGCCTTCCAGGCGCCACGCCAGGGCGCCGAGGTCGATCAGGGTCGCCTGGCGACTGTTGCCCGGCGCCCCTACCCCTACCCAGCTCTGCGCCCGCTGCGCCGGCACCGCGCCGCCCTCGCCCGGCAACTGCCAGCTGCGCGCCAGGGCATCGGCGCGCAATTCGGTAAAGGCCTCGATGGCCTCCACTCGCTGCACCACGAAGCCCAGGCGCTGCCGCTGCCCTTCCACCACGATCACCTGATCGCCGGGGCCGGGCTCGACCGCCACCGCACCGGCGAGGGTGCGCAGGCACACCAGGGTGATCTGCTGGCCGCGGACCTCCATCAACCCCAGCAGCCGCGGGTCCCGCTGACCGAGGCGCAGGAAATGCGCCGGCAGCGGCAGGACCTCGGCCACCTGCTCCAGCGGTACGGCGAACAGCAATTCGGCGAGAAAGGTCAGGCACGGCTGACGCCGCACCTGGCGGCGCTCTTCGCGCAACAGGTCGCGATCGGTGCGATAGATCCGCGCATAGGCGACCGCCGCCTCCTGGCACCCCAGGGCCAGGTGATCGATCACGATCGCCGCCTCGCCATCGGCGGCGCTGAATACCCCACGCAACAGCCCCGGCTGCTCCAGGCCAAAGCCCAGCAGTGGCGCGCACTGCTCCGGGTCCCGGCGCCACATGCCAAGCAGCCGCTGGAAGCCAAAGGCAACCCGATACTGACCCTGGTCGCCCGCCGCCAGCACCAGCAGCTGCTCATGGTGACCGTTCGCCGGCGTGGCCAGGCCGAGCAGCTCGGACAGCTCCAGCACCGGCAGGACCTGGCCCCGCAGCTGCACCTGGTGGCGACAGCTGTCGCTGGCGAATTCACTGGGGGTCAGGTGCGGTCGATCCACCAGCTCCTGCACCACCGCCGCATCCAGGCACAGGCGGCGCCCATCGCACTCGAACAGCAGATAGAGGCGCTCCCCTTCCTTGCCGCTGGCCACCTGCTGCCGCGTCGACGGCACGTCGGCACTGACCTCGAAGCCCGGCAAGGCGGCCAGGGCATCCAGGTCCAGCAGATGCACCAGCCGACCGCTGTCCGGGCGCAGGTACACCTGCCCCAGCAGGCGTCCAGGCGCGCCTTGCAAGCGTACGATGACGTCATCCGTCAGCCCGAGGAGATCCACCACGCCATCGATGGCCAGGCCGAAGCGTCCACCGCCCTGGCGGATCACGGCGATCCGCCGCTCGCCCTCGCCCGCCGGCAGCCCCAGCAGGCGATGACCGTCCACCAGCGGCAGCGGCTGGCCGCCCAGCTCGAAGAGGCCGAGCAGCCAGGGCACCGGACTCGGATGGGCGGCCAGGCGCTCCGGCCAGGGCACCACGCGTTCCAGGGCCTGGGCGGACAGGGCGACTTCCAGTTCGCCGATCCGCACGACGCCCTGGGTCGCGGTCACGATCGGGCTCCCCCAGTCACCGGCGTGAGCGTGGTGGCCGCGTCCAGCTCTTGGATCAGTTGATTGACCCGCGCCGCATCCTCGAGCTGGGCCGCGGTGGAGCCGTTGATGGCCTCGATGGACTGCTGGGTCTTGCCCACCCCTTCGGCGATCAGGCCAAAGGCCTCGCCCACGCTGCGCGAGATCTCGCTGCCCTGGGCGATGCTTTTGACCGACTCCAGGATCAGCTTGTTGATCTCCTTGGTCGCCTGGGACGACTTCTCGGCCAGCTTGCGCACCTCGTCGGCCACCACCGAGAAGCCCAGTCCGTGCTCGCCGGCGCGGGCCGCCTCGATGGCTGCGTTGAAGGCCAGCATGTTGGTCTGGTTGGCGATGTCGCTGATCACCTGAACGATGTCCTGGATGCCCCCGGCGGTGGTGCCTATGGCCTCCATGGCATCCAGCGAGCGGCTCAGAGTCAGGGAGCCGCGCTCGGCTTCCTCCAGGGTGCGTCGAGCCATGCGGTTGGCGTCGTCGGTGGTCTCGGCGATCTGGTTGATGGAGCGGGTCAGGGCGTGCAGCGAGAGATTCATCTGCTCGATCTTCTGCCGCAGGTGCTGCTCCAGCTCCACCTGGTGGGTGATATCAGTGGCGAACTTCACCACCTTGTGCACCTGGCCATCGGCGTCGAAGATCGGGTTGTAGGTGGCCTGGATCCAGATGCGCTGGCCGAACTTGCTCAGCCGCATGAAGCGTCCGCCAAACACCTCGCCCTGGGCCAGCCGCGCCCAGAACTCGCGGTACTCGCCGGAGGCGACGTGTTCCGCCTCGCAGAAGATGCGGTGATGCTGGCCGCGGATCTCTTCCAGACGATAACCCAGGGTCGCGAGGAAGTTGCGGTTGGCATCGAGGATCTTGCCGGTCAGGTCGAATTCGATCACTGCCTGGCCACGGTCGACGGCCGCCACCTTGCCCGCATAGTCGCTGTTGCGAACCTGGCTTTCGGTGATGTCCACGGCGAACTTCACCACCTTGCACGGCTTGCCGTCGGCGTCGAAGATCGGGTTGTAGGTGGCCTGGATCCAGATCTCCTCGCCCCGGCTGTTGCGTCTCTTGTACACCCCGGCGTCGAATTCGCCCCGCGCCAATTTATCCCAGAACAACCGGTACTCCGCGGAACGGGCATAGTCGTCGGGACAGAAGATGCGGTGGTGCTTGCCCACTACCTCATCGGCCTGGTAACCCAGAGCCAGCAGGAAGTTGCGGTTGGCGGTGAGCACCGTGCCGTCGAGGGAGAACTCGGCGATGGCCTGGGAGCGGTCGATGGCCGCCACCTTGCCTTCGTAGTCGCTGTTGCGTAGCTGACTCTCGGTGACGTCGCTGGCAAACTTCACCACCTTGTAGGGCTTGCCCTCGGCTTCGAGGATGGGGTTGTAGGTGGCCTGGATCCACACCTGGCGGCCGTCGCTGGCGCGTCTCTTGTACAGCCCGGTATCGAAGTCGCCGCGACCGAGCTTTTCCCAGAACAGCCGATAGCCCGGCGAGCGGGCATGCTCGGGTTCGCAGAAGATCCGGTGGTGCTTGCCGCGCACCTCGTCCAGGCTGTAACCCAGGGCCGACAGGAAATTCTCGTTGGCCGTCAGGATGTTGCCCTGCAGATCGAATTCGATCACCGCCTGGGCACGGTCGATGGCGGCCATCTTGCCTTCGAATTCGGCGGCCTGCAGTTGCGCAGCTGTGACATCGACGGCGAACTTCACCACCTTGTAGGGCCGACCATCGCTGTCGAGGATGGGGTTGTAGGTGGCCTGGATCCAGATCGGCCGGCCATCGCGGCGGATGCGCTTGTAGACGCCGGTATCGAAGACGCCCTGCCCCAGGCGATTCCACAGCAGGGCGTACTCCGCCGAACGCGCGTAGTCGGCCGGGCACATCAGGCTGTGATGACGCCCGCGCAGCTCGTCCAGCGCATAGCCGGTCATGCGGAGGAAATTGTCGTTGGCCCAGAGCACGTTGCCCTGCAGATCGAATTCGATCGCCGCCTGGGAGCGATGGATGGCCTCGATCTTGCCCTCGTACTCGACCGCCTCCAGGCGCGTCGCGGTGATGTCGGTGGCGAACTTGATGATGCGCTGCGGGCGCCCCTGGCTATCCAGCAACGGATTGTAGGTGGCGCGGATCCATCTCAGGCTGCCGTCCTTGTGCTTGCGGCGGTAGACACCGCTATGGAATTCGCCGCGTCCCAGCGTCGCCCAGAAGTCCTGATAGTCGTCGCTTTCCGCTACCTCGGGCGGGCAGAACAGCCGGTGATGCCGCCCACTGATCTCCTCGAGACGATAGCCGAAGGTCTCCAGGAAGTTGTCGTTGGCGTGCAGCACATTGCCCTGCAGATCGAATTCGATCACTGCCAGGGAGCGATCCAGCGCCTGGCGCAGCGCATGATAGGCAGTGGCATCGTCGACAGCGGCGGATTCGGCAGAGGCGGAAAACATTTGGCAGCTCCAGGAGAGGACTCGGCGCTCAGGTTATCGGCAATTGCGATAACAAATTGAGTAGCAACTATCCTAGAGATGTTTTCAGCTGGCGGATCGCCAGTAGTCGTCCGATGAATGACTCTTTACCGCCAGCGGTTGTGTTTAGACCACCAGTTTGGTGCCTATCACCAGCAGCATGACTGCCAGACAGGGGCGCAAGACGCCGTCCGGCACGCGTCCGGAGAGATGACTACCCAAGAAGATGCCCGGCAGTGAACCCAGCAGCAGAAAGCCCAGGATGTGCCAGTCCAGATTGCCCAGGCCGGCATGTCCCAGCCCTGCCACCAGTGTCAGGGGGACCGCATGGGCGATCTCGGTGCCGACCAGACGCCGGGTCGCCATCAGCGGATAGAGCAGAAAGAGCGCCACCGTACCCAGGGCACCCGCGCCAATGGAGGTCAGGGTCACCATGAAGCCCAGTACCGCGCCGGTCAGGACCGTCAGGGCATTGAGCCGCCCGGCGCTCAGGTGAAATCTGTCGCTGGCATGGCGGCTGGCAAAGGCGAAGATCTGCTTCTTGAACAGGATGGCCAGGGCCGTCAGCAGCAACACGATGCCCAGGGCATGCTTGATCAGCGCATTGGTCGCCTGCTGATCACCGGGCAGCAGGGCCAGGGCGAGCAGCGTCAGTGCCGCCGCGGGCACGCTGCCGGCGGCCAGCCAACCGGTCACCTTCCAGTCGATGTTGCGATTGCGCTGGTGGACGAAGACGCCGCCGGCCTTGGTGATGGCGGCATAGAGCAGATCGGTCCCCACCGCTGCGGCCGGATTGATCCCGAACCAGAGCAGGATGGGCGTCATCAGCGAGCCACCACCCACCCCCGTCATGCCGACGATGAAGCCAACCACCAGCCCCGCGACCACGAAGCCCATCGACCCTACTTCCATTACAGCCCCAATTGCCGTTGTCGGCTCATCTTGCGGCCGCACAGGATAACCACTCAGGTTATACCGACCTATATGAAAAGAGTCTTTACTTATAACCGAACACGCTAACCCTGAGGATCATCGGCTCTGATGGGCATTCAGATAGGCCGCCACCTCGTCGTCGCCATAGCCGGCACGCCGCGCATGGGTTTCGATGGCGGCACGGCAGGCAGGGTCGGTGATGGTCGCTGGCAGGGTGGACCCGCAGGGCGTCAGGGCCGCCTGGGCCAGGAAGCTCGCGAGATCCTGCTTGTGTTCGTCGGCGACGGGATGGGTACCCGTGGTGGGTGCATGGGCCGCTACCGGCGGCGTAGTGGTGGCCACCACGGCCGGCTCGCTGCCGGTCGAATCGCTGCGATGGGTGGTGGCCACGGCGGCGATCACCAGCAGGCCGAAACCTGCGGTCAGCACCAGCAACTTGCGCGTCGAATTCCCGCTCATGATCTGTTCTTCCCTCTATAAAGCTGACATCTCGGACCTGAAAACGACACGAGCTGCCGAAAGTCCGACTTTTGACCAATCAAGTCAGACAATATTTTTCCCACCTGTGTTCAGTCGAAGCTCCCCCATGCCACACTCCGAAGCGTCAGGAGATAGGAGCGGCTCATGCAGCAGAAGGATTTCATCGGGCCCCGCCTGCGCCAGCTCAGTGCGGATCTCTCGCTCGCCGATCGGCTGGCGGAGAGCGCCCAGGTCGATCTCAACGCCGATCTCAAGCGCCGGGTTCGCGAAGACCTGGAACAGGCGCTGCGCGAAGTGGGTCAGCTCAGCGAAGAACAGACGCTCTGGCTGAACTGGGCGAACAGCTAGCCTTGATGCGACCGGTGTCGTCGCGCTGTAACGCGCGGTTGCTATCTGTAGCGGCATCTACCTTCTGGAGCCCAGCATGAAAGCGGAATACGAAATCAGTGATGACATCGCCCAGTTCGTGGGCGGCGCCTTGATCAGCCTGGTCCTGATCAGTGGCGGAGCCCTCGGCGGCGCCTTCTTCCTGCTGACCACAACGCTCAACTGACCGTTGGTCGCCACCTCCCGCCTGACCCGCCCCGGGGCGCGGCCGTCCTTGACCGGCCGCGTGGCCAGCGGCGGCGCCGCCACTCGTCCGGGCTCTCCAGGCATCTTGCATTACCCGCCCAGCGCATTATCTTGAAGGTGCCAATAACAATTAGTGCATACGGCAAGAGGTCGGATCATGCGAACCCAATTGACCCGCTCGATCACCCTGTTCGACAGCGCCATCGATCAGTCCGCCACGGCAGGCTCGCCGCCGCCCGTGTGCCACAGGCGCACCGCGCAACGCTGGACCCGGGCCCTGCTGTTCGGCACTTCGTTGGCCTTCGCCCTCTGCGCGCCGCTGCTGCGGCATCTGCACTGAGGTCCGGCGCCGGCGCTAGCGATCCTCTGGTCGCCCGCTAAATCGCGGGCACAAAAAAACCGGCACTGGGCCGGTCTCTTGCTGTGCATCTTGATTGGTGCGGACGGAGAGACTCGAACTCTCACACCTTGCGGCGCCAGAACCTAAATCTGGTGTGTCTACCAATTCCACCACGTCCGCGAGACGCTTGAAACACGAACGCCAGACACAAGGTCTGGCGTTCGCTAAATATGGGGTGGACGATGGGAATCGAACCCACGACACCAGGAGCCACAATCCTGTGCTCTACCAACTGAGCTACGCCCACCATATCTTACCTGCTTGCCGTCGCCGAACCGCCAATGGCGCGCCCGGCAGGACTCGAACCTGCGACCATCCGCTTAGAAGGCGGATGCTCTATCCAGCTGAGCTACGGGCGCCTGTTACGGCAGCTGCCCTAGCAGAGACTTCCTTGGTGAGAAGCCTCTTGCCTGGCCCTTGTCAGTGACTTGGGCTGTGCTCGGCAAGCGGGGCGAATGTTATAAAGCTCGCGCAGGTCCGTCAACTAATTTTTTAAAAATTTTTAAGCAGAAGAATGAGTTAGCCGCCGCAGAGGCTTCTCTGTTGCGAGCGGGCCCGTCCATGCGAAAATAGCCGACCCTTTTCCGTCACCACCAGAAATCGCCCATGACCGCCCAACTGATCGACGGCAAGTCCATTGCCGCCCGCCTGCGCCAGGATATTGCCCAGCGAGTCTCTCAACGTCGTAGCGCCGGACTGCGCGCCCCTGGCCTCGCCGTCATCCTGGTCGGCGACGATCCCGCCTCGCGCGTCTATGTGGCGCACAAGCGCAAGGACTGCGAAGAGGTCGGTTTCGACTCCTATGCCCATGACCTGCCGGCCACTACCAGCCAGGCCGAGCTGGAAGCCCTGATCGATCGTCTGAATGACGACACCGGCGTCGACGGCATCCTGCTGCAACTGCCCCTCCCCGCCCACCTGGACGCCACCGGGTTGCTGGAGCGCATCCGCACCGACAAGGACGTGGACGGCTTCCACCCCTACAATTTGGGCCGGCTGGCGCAGCGCAATCCCCAGCTGCGCCCCTGCACGCCCAAGGGCATCATGACCCTGCTGCACAGCACCGGCGTCGACCTCTATGGTCTGGATGCGGTGGTCGTCGGCGCCTCCAATATCGTCGGCCGCCCCATGGCGCTGGAATTGCTGCTGGCCGGCTGCACCACCACCGTGACCCACAGGTTCACCCGCTCCCTCGAGCACCATGTCAGCCAGGCCGACCTGGTGGTGGTCGCCGTGGGCAAGCCCGGACTGGTCAAGGGTGAATGGATCAAGCCCGGCGCCATCGTCATCGACGTCGGCATCAATCGTCAGGCCGATGGCCGCCTGGTCGGCGACGTCGAATACGAAAGCGCCTGCGAACGCGCCAGCTGGATCACCCCGGTCCCGGGTGGCGTCGGCCCCATGACGCGGGCCTGCCTGCTGGAGAACACGCTGTACGCGGCCGAGCAGCTGCACAGCTAGCAAAACGGGCCCCGCGGGGCCCGTTCTTCATTCGGCCAACCCTCAGGGCAGCCAGGACTTCACGCGATCCGGATGGGCAGCGATCCAGGCCTTGGCGGCCTCTTCCGGCTTCTTACCTTCTTCCACGGCCAGCATCACCTCGTTCACCTCACCCGGCTGCCAGGCGAATTTCTTCAGGAAATCCCAGACCGGCTTGGCCTTGGCTTCGAGGGCCGGGTTGGCCACGGTGTCCACATGCTCGGAGCCACCGAACACGCCCTTGGGATCTTCGAGGAACTTGAGCTTCCACTTGGCGAACATCCAGTGCGGTACCCAGCCCGTCACCACGACCGGCTTCTGGTCCTTTTCCGCCCGGGTCAGCTCGGCGATCATGCCGCTGCCCGAACTGGCCACCAGCTTGTAGTCCAGGCCGTAGTCCTTGATCGCCTGGTCGGCCTTGAGCATGACCCCGGCACCGGCGTCGATACCGACGATCCGGCCGCCGAAGTCGGCCTTCTGCGCCTGCAGATCGGCGATGCTGTTGGCCTTGACGTACTCCGGCACGATCAGACCGATCTTGGCATCGGGGGTATTGACGTTCAGATCGACCACCTGGTCCTTCATCTTCTCGTAGTAGGCGCCGTGAGTGACCGGCAACCAGGCGGAGAGCATGGCGTCGAGCTTGCCGCGCGCGACCCCCTGCCACATGATGCCGGCGGCGACCGGCATGAGCTTGACCTCATAGCCCAGATTCTGGCGGATCACTTCAGCTGCGGTATGGGTCGTGGCCACGCTATCGGCCCAGCCATCGACATAGCCGATAGTGATTTCCGGCTTGGCCGCCTGGGCCAGGCTCATGGCCGAGGTCAGCGCAACACCGAGTCCTATTCCCAACAGTTTCTTCACCATGCTCATGCAGCAGTCCTCTCGCTATGGAAGTCGGGCGGTTGCCCCACCCCCATCATTCGGGCAATGCAAGATGGCCACTACCGCCTGGACGACGCATAACGACCGGTTAGCGACAAGAGCTGCACTTTTCGCGACATCCGATGTCGCTTGACGCAGCCCGTCGACCGCTCTGTAATCGACGCCTCGCAGAAACCTTCGCTCGCCGATGCAACCTATCGGCGAGTCGTTGTCTTACCTACGCTCTCAAGCCCTCTGAAAGGACTCTGTCCATGCGTCTTCCGTTGCGCGTCGCCGCCCTGCTGGGCGCGCTGTTTTCCGGCCTCTGGGGTACCGCGCACGCGGCCGCCGAAGTGGATGCCGCCACCTATGGCTATCCACTGGTCAATCCTTTCGAAGCCACCATCGTCACCACGCCGGAAAAATTCCGCCCCGAGCTGCCGCCCGAAAGCACCATCGACCAGGATGACTACAGTCTCAACCTGCGTCCGGAGCGGGAATACCAGCTGCCCGGCAACTTCTGGCCGGTGAAGAAATTCCACTACCGCCTCGCCCGCCAGGACCATCCGGCGCCGCTGATCTTCCTGATCGCCGGCACCGGGGCCAACTATTCCTCCAGCACCCAGGAATACCTCAAGCGGCTGTATTACGCGGCCGGCTACCACGTGGTGCAGCTGTCCTCGCCCACCAGCTGGGACTTCATGGTGTCGGTGTCGCGCACCGCCACCCCGGGCTACACCCCGCACGATGCCGAGGACCTCTATCGGGCCATGCAGGCGGTGCGCGCCCAGCATCCCAAGCTGCCCGTCACCGACTACTACCTGACCGGCTACAGCCTGGGCGGCCTGGACGCCGCCTTCGTCTCCTACCTGGACGAAAGCCAACGCAGCTTCAATTTCAAGAAGGTGCTGATGGTCAATCCGCCGGTCAATCTGCTGACCTCGGTACGCAACCTGGATCGCCTGGTGCAGACCGAGGTGAAGGGCGTCACCAACAACCGCACCTTCTACGAGCTGATCCTGTCCAAGCTGACCCGCTACTTCCAGGAAAAGGGCTACGTCGACTTCAACGACGCCGTGGTGCGCGACTTCCAGCGCTCGCCGGAGCGGCTGAGCAACGAAGAACTGGCCATGCTGATCGGCTCGTCCTTCCGCTTCTCGGCAGCCGACATCGCCTTTACCTCCGACCTGATCAACCGCCGCGGCCTGATCACCCCGCCGACCTACCCGATCAGCGAGGGCACCAGCCTGACGCGCTTCTTCGCCCGTTCGCTGCAGTGCGATTTCGACTGCTACATGACCGAGCAGGTGATGCCGTTCTGGCAAAAGAACTTCAAGGGGCAGAACCTCGACGATCTGGCGCGCAAGTCCAGCCTCACCGCGCTGGAGGACTATCTGAAGAGCAGCCCGAAGATCGGCGTCATGCACAATGCCGACGACATCATCCTCGGCCCGGGCGACCTCGGTTTCCTGCGCAAGACCTTTGGCGATCGCTTGACCGTCTATCCCCACGGCGGCCATTGCGGCAATCTCAACTACCGCGTCAACGCGAACGCCATGCTGGAGTTCTTCGCCCGTGGTTAAGTCCCTGCTCGCTCTTCTCCTGATGGCCAGTGCCTCGGTATTCGCTGCCGAATCGAGCCCGCCGCCCTCCTCCACCCTGACCATCGGCTCGGACACCATGCCGGCCGCGCCTGTGGGCGCCGACGGCTTCAGCAATCCGCTGTCGACCCTCAAGTACAACCCGGGGCTGGACCAGCGCGAATTCGAACGGGCGTCACTGGTGGCGCTGGACGTCTACGACCCCTTCGAATCCTGGAACCGCCACGTCTACCACTTCAACTATCGGCTGGACGAGTGGGTCCTGCTGCCGGTGGTCAATGGTTATCGCTATATCACCCCGCGCTTCGTCCGCTCGGGCGTGAGCAACTTCTTCAGCAACCTGGGCGACGTCAACAACCTGCTCAACAGCCTGCTGCAGTTCAAGGGCCGCCGCGCCCTGGACACCACCGGCCGGCTGCTGCTCAACACCACCGTGGGGGTGTTCGGCCTGTGGGATCCGGCGACCCGCGTCGGGCTGATCAAGCAGCCGGAAGACTTCGGCCAGACCCTGGGCTTCTATGGCGTGGGTGACGGTCCCTTCCTGATGCTGCCGATCCTCGGCCCGTCCAACCTGCGCGACACCGGTGGCCTGGCGGTGGACTTCGCCGCCGAGGCGCAGATCAACTTCCTCAACGTCAGCGACGAGAGCAGTCGTCATCCGGAGATCATGGTGCTGCGCGGCATCAACCTCAGGTACGTGACCGACATGAGATACGGCCAGCTCAACTCGCCCTTCGAGTACGAGAAGATCCGCTACTTCTACACCAAGGCGCGGGAACTGCAGATCGCCGAATAAGGCCTAGGCGCCGGCGAGAAAGGCCCGCAGCTCCGGCAGGCGGGCCTGGGCATCGGCCCTTCCCAGCGCCATCAGCTCCTGGCAGTAGGCCGCTTCGAACAGCAGATAGCTGAGCAGGGCACTGCCCGAAGGCCGATTCACCCCGACGCCGCGCAGCAACTGCCGCAATGCCGGCGGCAGGCGCTTGCGGTGATGGGTGGCGATGTCCGCCAGCGGCTGGCTGGGCGAGATCACCAGCATCTCCACGGGACGGCAGAAGCGTCCGCTGACCGGATCCCCCGCCGGCAGCGCACTGCTCAGCAGATTGAGACGGCGCAGGGTTTCGGTATCGCTGTCCAGGGCATCGACGAAGGTGCTGTTGAGCAGGTGGCCGCCGATCTGCGCCACCGTCGGCGGCCGACCCTGCAGGCCGTGCTCGTGCCCCCCGGGCGCGCCGAGCCCTATGACCAGGATGCGATCCGCCCCCAGATGCAGCGCCGGACTGATGGGCGCCGTCTGCCGCACCGAGCCATCGCCCAGGTATTCACGCCCCACCTTCACCGGCGGAAAGAACAGCGGAATGGCCGTGCTGGCGAGCAGGTGGTCGACCGCCAGCCGCGCCGGAACCCCGACGCGCCGGTGGCGAAACCAGGGATCCAGGGCGCCATGACTCTGGTAAAAGGTCATCGCCTGGCCCGAGGCGTAACCGAACGCCGTGACTGCCACGGCGCGCAGGGCGCGCTGGCGCAAGGCGGCGGTGATGCCGGAGAAATCCAGCTCGCGGCTGAGCAGGGCTCGCAGCGGGGCGTTGTCGAGCAGGGCCAGGGGCTCCTGGCGCCAGGCACCGAACAGCGTCTGCAGCCCGAAGCGCGCGGCCTGGCGGGTCGCCCCCGCCCAGTCGCTGCGATAGATCATCGCCGTGTTCAGACCTGACCAGACCGCCGCCAGGCGATCCACCGCACGGCCGAAATCCAGGGCGCCACAGCCCAGCACGGCGGCATTCAGCGCCCCCGCCGAGGTACCGACGAGAATCGGAAAGGGATTGTCGGAACGGACCGCCAGGGTGTCCGCCACCACCTGCAGCACCCCGACCTGATAGGCGGCCCGCGCGCCACCGCCGGCCAGAATCAGCCCCGTGCGCCCTTCGCCGCCCAGACTCATCTAGCGTTTCTTCTTCGGATAGAGCTTGGGCTCACCGGCCGGGCGGGTCTTGAAGCGCCGGTGGGCCCAGAGGTACTGCTCGGGCAACTGGCTGACGCAGTGCTCCACCCACTGGTTGATGCGCAGGCAGTCGGCTTCCTCGCTGTCGCCGGGAAAGTCGGCCAGCGGCGGATGAACGACCAGGCGATAGCCCGAACCATCCGCCAGGCGTTCCTGGGTGAAGGGCAGCACCCTGGCCCGCCCCAGACGGGCGAACTTGGTGGTGGCCGTCACCGTCGCCGCCTGGATGCCGAACAGCGGCACGAAGAGGCTCTGCTTGGCGCCGTAGTCCTGATCCGGCGCATACCAGATGGCACGACCGGCGCGCAGCACCTTGAGCATGGCGCGCACGTCCTCGCGCTCGATGGCGGTGGCGTCCAGGTTGTGGCGCTCGCGACCACGGCGCTGGATGAAGTCGAACACCGGATTCTTGTGCTGGCGGTACATGCCATCGATGGTGTGCCGCTGACCGAGCAGCGCCGCACCGATTTCCAGGGTGGTGAAATGCAGCGCCATGAGGATCACGCCCTGCCCGTCGCGCTGGGCGGCCTGCAGGTGCTCGAGGCCTTCGATATGGGCCAGCCCGGCCAGGCGCTGCCGCGGCCACCACCAGCTCATGGCCATCTCCAGCAGGGCCATGGCGCTGCTGGCGAAGTTGCGCCTGAGCAACAGGTCACGCGCCTGTTCGTCGAGCTGAGGAAAGCAGAGTTCCAGATTGCGGCGGGCGATGGCCCGGCGCTGCCCGGCGACGTGATAGAAGATCCAGCCGAGTCCCCGGGCCAGACGCAGCAGCACGGCGTAGGGCAGTTGCACCAGCAGCCAGAGCAGGCCGAGCCCCAGCCAGAGCGGCCAATAACGTGGATTGAGAAAGGCGAGGCGGAAAGACGGCCGCTCCATCGGAACTCCTGCATGAAAAAGTCGCGCCATTCTACAGGCCTCGCGCAGATTTCCCGTAGCCTTCACAGTCACGGCCCCCCGCACCCGGTGAGGGTTGCGACACGCGGGGCATCCCGCTATAAGTCCCGCCATCCAAGCACAAGTACCCACCATGACCGCAGCCGATCCTTCCGAAAGCGACTCCGTCTTCCAGCTCAAGGGCAACATGCTCGCCGTGACCGTGCTGGAGCTTCTCCGCAACGACCTCGGGCGCCTGGACCGGCAACTGGCCCAGAAGGTCGCCCAGGCCCCCAACTTCTTCCAGGAAACGCCGCTGGTGCTGGGCCTGGACAAGCTCGCCGAGGATGCCGGCCCGCTCGACCTGGGCGCCCTCCTCGACCTCTGCCGCCGCCACGGCCTGCGCACCCTGGCCCTGCGTGCCAGCCGCAGCGGGGACCTGGCCGCCGCCAACGACTACGACCTGCCGATCCTGCCGCCCAGCTCCGGTGGCCGCGAGCGCCAGGTCGAGCCGCGCGATCGCGAACCGGTGAAGCCGGCGGAACCGCCCAAACCGGTCGTACCGCCCGCCCCGCCGATCAATCCCACCAAGATCATCACCGCACCGGTGCGCGGGGGCGTGCAGCTCTATGCTCCGGCCGGTGATCTGGTGGTGCTGGCACCGGTCAGCCCGGGCGCCGAACTGCTCGCCGACGGCAACATTCATGTCTACGGCCCCATGCGCGGCCGGGCACTGGCCGGCGTCAAAGGTGATACTAAAGCGCGGATTTTCTGCCAGCAGCTGACCGCGGAACTGCTTTCCATCGCCGGCCAGTACAAGGTCGCCGAAGACCTGCGACGCCATCCACAATGGGGCAATCCGGTACAGGTCAGCCTGGTGGGAGATGTGTTGAACATCACCCGTCTTTAACGGATACTTCCGCGAATTTTTCGCAGTTGGCGCCTAAGCCGCCAACGGCAACACGAAGCGCGACACTGCCTGCAATCTCGTCACCGAGGGCACCGAGTCGCTTCAGTTATTACTTTCGATCAAGGTGAATCAGTTTGGCCAAAGTACTCGTAGTCACCTCCGGCAAGGGCGGCGTCGGCAAGACCACCAGCAGCGCCGCCATCGGTACCGGTCTCGCCCTGCGCGGCCACAAGACCGTCATCGTCGACTTCGACGTCGGCCTGCGTAACCTCGACCTGATCATGGGCTGCGAGCGCCGCGTGGTGTACGACTTCGTCAACGTGATCAACAACGAAGCCACCCTGAGCCAGGCCCTGATCAAGGACAAGCGTCTCGAGAACCTGTTCGTGCTGGCCGCCAGCCAGACCCGTGACAAGGACGCCCTGACCCAGGATGGCGTCGAGCGTGTGATCAACGAACTCAAGCAGACCTTCGATTTCATCGTCTGCGATTCCCCCGCCGGCATCGAGAAGGGCGCCCACCTGGCGATGTACTTCGCCGACGAGGCCATCGTGGTGACCAACCCCGAAGTCTCCTCGGTCCGCGACTCCGACCGCATGCTCGGCCTGCTGGCCAGCAAGTCGCGGCGCGCGGAAAAGGGCGAGGAAGCCATCAAGGAACACCTGCTGCTGACCCGCTACAACCCCGAGCGCGTGACCAAGGGCGAAATGCTCGGCGTCGAGGACGTGGAAGAGATCCTGTCCATTCGCCTGCTGGGCGTGATCCCCGAATCCCAGGCGGTGCTCAAGGCGTCGAACCAGGGTATTCCGGTGATTCTCGACGAACAGAGCGACGCCGGTCAGGCCTACAGTGATACCGTGGAGCGACTGCTCGGCAAGGAAGTGGCCTATCGCTTCCTCGACGTGAAGAAGAAAGGCTTCCTGCAACGTCTGTTCGGGGGTGGTGGCGAATGAGCATCTTCGACTTCTTTCGCGATCGGAAGAAGCAGAACAGCGCTTCGATAGCCAAGGAGCGGCTGCAGATCATCGTGGCCCACGAACGCGGGCGCCACGAGCAGCCGGACTATCTGCCGCAACTGCAGAAGGACCTGCTGGAAGTGATCCGCAAGTACGTGCCCATCGAGCAGGACCAGATCCAGGTCGAACTGGAAAACCAGGGCAGCTGCTCGATCCTCGAACTCAACATCACCCTGCCCGACCGCTAAGGCGCGTCTTGCAGGACAGCGGCGGCCCCAGGGCCGCCGTTGGCGTTTAAGCCATGTCGAATCCGCTGCGCCCGTCAGGCGCGGGCCGGCTTCGCAAGCAGGCCCCCAGGAAGCCCATGCCCCTCTCCAACATCCGTATCATTCACCAGGACGACGCCCTGCTGGTGGTCGACAAGCCCACCCTGCTCCTATCGGTCCCCGGTCGCGCCGAAGACAACCGTGACTGCCTGGTGACCCGCCTACAGGAAAACGGCTATCCGGAGGCCCGCATCGTCCACCGCCTGGACTGGGAGACCTCCGGGGTCATCGTGCTGGCGCAGGATGCCGACAGCCACCGCGAGCTGTCCCGGCAATTCCATGACCGGGAAACGGAAAAGGCCTATAGCGCCCTCTGCTGGGGCGAGCCGGAGGCCAACAGCGGTCGCATCGAATTGCCGCTGCGCTACGACCCGCCGACCAAGCCGCGCCATGTGGTAGATCACGAACTGGGGCGCCATGCCCTGACCTTCTGGCAGGTGCTGGAGCGTCACGGTCATTACAGCCGGGTGGAACTCACCCCCATCACCGGCCGTTCCCACCAGTTGCGCGTCCATATGCTCAGCATCGGTCATCCGCTGCTGGGCGATCAGCTCTATGCCCAGGGCGAGGCGCTGGCGCTCCGGCCCCGCCTCTGCCTCCACGCCAGCCTGCTGACGCTGACCCATCCCGTCTCGGGCGAGCGGATGAGCTTTACCAGTCCCGCGCCTTTCTGATCCTTCGCTGGCCTACTGAGGCACTCGACCGGAGGAACGCCGCTTGTCGCACTGGACGTCCTACTACACCGCGACCGCCGCGGGCGGTCCGCGTGACACCCTCTTGCAGGCGCTCTCGTCCTGGTCGAGTCCGCCAGGCCTGGCGCTGGACCTGGGCTGTGGCACCGGTCGCGACACCCTGGTGCTGCTGGAGCAAGGCTGGCAGGTGCTGGCCCTGGATGCCGAGTCCGAGGCTCTGAGCGCGCTGCGCGAGCGCACGCCGGCCCTGCTGCAGGGGCGCCTGGAAACCCGCCAGGCCCGCTTCGAGACGGTCACCCTCCCCCGCTGTGACCTCCTCAATTCCAGCTTCGCCCTGCCCTTCTGTGAACCGGCCCATTTCCCCGCGCTGTGGAACGGGATCACGGCGGCGGTCCGCCCGGGTGGTCTGTTCTGTGGCCAGCTCTTCGGCGAGCGGGACAGCTGGGCCAGCAAGGGCGTGACGGTAGTCGACGCCGCGGCCCTGCGGCGGTTTCTCCAGGACTGGGACGTCCTCCTGCACCGGGAAGAGGAAGAGGACGGCCATACCGCGGTCGGGCGGCCCAAGCACTGGCACATCCACCACCTGGTGCTGCAGCGCCGCTGAGCATGGCGGTGCCGCCGGACCCGGCGCTACGCTCGACTCCCCCGGGTCCAGAACCTAGACTGGACACCTTGTCGTCCGGAGTCGTCCATGCGTACCGATCAGATCCAAGGCCTCATCGATTTCCTCGCCAGTTCCCCCACCCCCTTCCATGCCACCGCCACCCTCGCCCGCCGTCTCGAAGCCGCCGGCTACCAGCGCCTGGACGAGCGCGAGAGCTGGTCCGTGCAGCCGGGTGGCCGCTACTACGTCACCCGCAACGATTCCTCGCTGATCGCCGTACGCCTGGGCGCCCAACCCCTGGAGCACGGTCTGCGCCTGGTCGGCGCCCATACCGACAGCCCCTGCCTCAAGGTCAAGCCGCAGCCGGAGTTGCAACGGCAGGGCTTCTGGCAACTGGGCGTCGAGGTCTACGGCGGCATGCTGATGGCGCCCTGGTTCGACCGCGACCTGTCCCTGGCGGGCCGGGTGACCTTTCGCGCCAGCGGCCGGGTGCAGAGTCGACTGATCGACTTCCGCAAGCCGCTGGCGATCATTCCCAACCTGGCCATCCACCTCAATCGCGAAGCCAACCAGGGCTGGGCCATCAACGCCCAGAACGAATTGCCGCCGATCCTGGCCCAGGTGCCGGCCGGCGAGCGGCGCGACTTCCGCGCCCTGCTGGCCACCCGCCTGCAACAGGAGCACGGCCTCGACGACGCCGAGGTGCTGGATTTCGAACTGAGCTTCTATGACGTCCAGCCCGCTGCCCTGGTCGGCCTGGAAGACGATTTCATCGCCGCCGCGCGCCTGGACAATCTGCTGTCCTGCTATGCCGGTCTGGAAGCGCTGCTGGCCGACGAGGGCGACGAAAACGCCGTACTGGTCTGCACCGATCACGAGGAAGTGGGCTCCACCTCCTGCTGCGGCGCCGACGGCCCCTTCCTCGAACAGGTGCTGCAGCGCCTGCTGCCCGCCGGAGATGCCTTTACCCGCACCCTGCAGCGCTCGCTGCTGATCTCGGCTGACAACGCCCATGGCGTGCACCCCAACTATGCCGACAAGCACGATGGCAACCACGGCCCGAAACTGAACGCCGGACCGGTCATCAAGGTGAATGCCAACCAGCGCTATGCCACCAGCAGCGAGACCGCGGCCTTCTTCCGCGATCTCTGCCAGCGCGAAGGGGTGCCGGTGCAGAGTTTCGTGGTGCGCAGCGACATGGGTTGCGGCTCCACCATCGGGCCCATCACCGCCGGACAGCTGGGCGTGCGCACCGTGGACATCGGCCTGCCCACCTTCGCCATGCACTCCATCCGCGAATTGGCCGGCAGCCACGACCTGGGCCATCTGATCAAGGTGCTGACGGCCTTCTATTCGAGCAGCGAACTGCCGCTGTGACGCCGGTCTAGTCCGGCACCTCGACCCTGACCTGGATGGCGTCGTGCCGCCAGAATTCCAGGTCGCAGTCGATCAGGCGTCCCTGCTGGTCGTGGTTGATGCGGGTGATGTGCAGCGCCGGACTGCCCTGCGCTACCCGCAGCGCCTGGGCCGCTTCCGGCAGCAGCGCCGTGGGCAGGATCTCGAAGCGCACCTCGCCGTAGCGGATATCGTAGCGGTCGCGATACAGCTCGGTGAGAGAGCGCTGCAGGTCGTGCTCCAGCAGGCCCGGGAAATAGGCGGCATTGAGGTAGTGCTCGACATAGAGCACCAGTCGGCCATCCACGCGGCGGACCCGGCGGATCTGATAGACGCTGGACAGCGCCGGCAACTCCAGCAGGCGGCAGATCTCCGCCGAGGCCAGCATCTGCCGCGCCGCCAGGACCTCGGTAGCCGGTCGGCGACCCTGGGCTTCCACCATGGCATGGAAATGGGTCCGCGCCAGGGGGTTGTAGGCCAGGCGCGGCGGGGCGACGAACCAGCCGCGGCGTTCCTCGCGATAGATCAGCCCCAGGGCCTCCAGCTGCAGCAGGGCTTCGCGCAGGGTGATGCGGGTGGTGGCGAAGAGTTCGCTCAGCTGGCGCTCGGACGGCAGGCGCTCCATGGCCGGCAGCAGACCGTGGGCGATCTGATCCTGCAGGGCCTGGCGGATGGCGCCGGCACCTGGCGCACTTCTTTGGACTAGACCAGTTTCAGATTGGTGCACCCGTAACGCCTCGACTAGGGTTTGGTTGGAGACTAAGACGGCCAGATGACCGCTTGGTGACGACTGCAGCGCCCGTGCCAGCAGAGAACCTGGGCGGATTGCCATCAAATCGTCATACCCCGGTCCTAGATTGGCCTGTGTCTTGCTGACCTAGACCAAGCCCTAATCCCTGGAGCGCCCGTATGACCCGTCTGCTTGCTTCCCTGTTGGCCACAGCCGTTGCGGTACAGGCCGGTACCGCCTTCGCCGATACCGTCGATCTCAAAGCCCTCGAAGCCGCCGCCCGCAAGGAAGGCGAGGTGAACAGCGTCGGCATGCCCGATACCTGGGCGAACTGGAAAGGCACCTGGCAGGACCTTGAGCAGAAGTACGGACTCAAGCACCAGGATACCGACATGAGCTCCGCCCAGGAGATCGCCAAGTTCGCCGCAGAAGGCGAGAACGCCTCCGCCGACATCGGTGACGTCGGTGCTTCCTTCGGCCCCATCGCCGTGCAGAAGGGCGTTACCCAGCCCTACAAACCCAGCACCTGGGACCAGGTCCCGAGCTGGGCCAAGGACAGCGACGGTCACTGGGCGCTGGCCTACACCGGCACCATCGCCTTCATCGTCAACAAGCAGACCGTCAAGGACGTTCCCCATTCCTGGGCCGACCTGCTCAAGGGCAACTACAAGGTCACCATCGGCGACGTCAGCGCGGCCTCCCAGGCGGTGAGCGGCGTACTGGCGGCGGCCTATGCCAACGGCGGCGACGAAAAGAACATCAAGCCGGCGCTGGATTTCTTCGCCAAGCTGGCCAAGCAGGGCCGCCTGGCCTTCACCAACCCGGTGGTGGCCAACCTCGAGAAGGGTGAAGTGGAAGTCGGCGTGGTCTGGGACTTCAATGCCCTCAACTACCGCGACCAGATCGATCGCTCGCGCTTCGAGGTGCTGATCCCCTCCGATGGCTCGGTGACCTCCGGCTACACCACCATCATCAACAAGTACGCCAAGCACCCCAACGCCGCCAAGCTGGCCCGCGAGTACATCTTCTCCGACGCCGGCCAGATCAACCTGGCCCAGGGCTATGCCCGACCGATCCGCGCCGAGCACCTGACCCTGCCGGCGGATGTCCAGGCCAAGCTGCTGCCCCAGGCGCAATACGCCAAGGCCCGCCCCATCGCCGACGCCAAGGCCTGGGAAGAGACCTCCAAGCGCCTGCCGCGACTCTGGCAGGAACACGTTCTGATCAACATGCAGCAGTGACGTCATGAAGGTCATCCTGGTCGTACTGGACGGACTCGCCCTGAGGGTCGCCGAACACGGCCTCGGCTTCCTCCAGGCGCTCTGCCTGGCCGGCCGGGGTCGCCTCTACCGGCTGGAATGCGAGTTGCCCTCGCTCTCCCGTCCGCTCTACGAATGCCTGCTCACCGGGGTCCCCCCGGTGCGCAGCGGCATCGTCCACAACGGGGTGGACCGGCTGTCCAACCAGACCAGCCTCTTCCACCTGGCCCGGGCCGCCGGCCTCACCACGGCAGCGGCAGCCTATCACTGGGTCAGCGAACTCTATAACCGCAGTCCCTTCGATCGGGCGCGGGATAGACACATCAGCGACACCGGCCTGCCCATCCAGCACGGTCATTTCTACTACGCCGACCACTACCCGGATTCCCATCTGTTCGACGATGCCGAGCACCTGCGCCTGGCCCATGACCCGGACATCCTGCTGGTGCATCCGATGAACATCGACGACGCCGGTCACAAGCACGGCCTCTCCAGCCCGGAATACCGCAACGCCGCGCGCCGCACCGACGGCCTGCTCTCCCACTACCTGCCGACCTGGCTGGACGCCGGCTACCAGGTACTGGTGACCGCCGACCACGGCATGAACGACGACCGCAGTCACGGCGGAACGCTGGCGGAAGAGCGCGAAGTCCCGCTATTCGTCTTCGGTGCCGGCTTCTCCCTGGGCGACGCCACCCCGGCTCAGGTGGAGATCTGCGGTACCGTCTGCACCCTGCTGGGCCTCGCCCACGACAAGCCGCTGTGCCAGGAGCTGCTGGCATGAAGCGCCCCTGGCTCGCCCTGCTGCTGACCCTACCCTTCCTGATGGTGTTTGGCGCCTTCCAACTGGCACCCCTGGCCTGGATCGCCTTGAACAGCTTCAACTCCAGCGAAAGCGGCTGGGGCCTGGGCAACTACGCCGAGATTCTCGGCTCGCCCTTCTACCTGCAGGCCATCCGCTTCTCCCTGGAGATCTCGCTCTGGTCCAGCGTCTGCGGCCTGCTGATCGCCCTGGTCGGCGCCTACTCGCTGACCCGGGTGGACTCGCGGCTGCGTGGCTTCGTGGTGGCCTTCACCAACATGACCAGCAACTTCGCCGGGGTGCCCCTGGCCTTCGCCTTCATCATCCTGCTGGGCATCAACGGCTGCCTGACCCTGGCCCTCAAGCAACTCGGCGTGATCGAGGGCTTCAATCTCTACACCAAGGGCGGCCTGATCCTCATCTACACCTATTTCCAGATTCCCCTGGGCGTGCTGCTGCTGTTTCCCGCCTTCGAGGCCTTGAAGCAGGACTGGCGCGACGCTGCCGCCCTGCTCGGCGCCGGCACCTGGCAGTACTGGCGGCACATCGGCCTGCCGGTGCTCAGTCCGGCGCTGGTCGGCACCTTCATCATCCTGCTGGCCAACGCCCTGGGCGCCTACGCCACGGTCTATGCCCTCACCACCGGCAACTTCAACGTGGTGCCGGTGCGCATCGCTGCCCTGGTCTCCGGCGACATCTACCTGGAGCCCAACCTGGCCGCGGCGCTGGCCATGCTGCTGGTGGCCTTCATGACCCTGATCACCCTCGTCCATCAATGGCTGCTGCGGCGGAGTCGTCATGTCCAGAACTGAGCGCCTCTATCATCGGACGGTGGTCTGGCTGCTGTTCCTGATCCTGGTCGCGCCCCTGGCCGCGACGCTCGTCTATTCCCTGGCCACCCAGTGGTCGGCGACTCTGCTGCCAGCAGGCTTCACCCTCAAGTGGTACCTGCAGCTCTGGAGCGATCCCCGCTTCCTCGCCGCCTTCGGCCGCTCCCTGGCGATCTGCTTCGGCGCCCTGGTGCTCTCCTGCGTACTGATCCTGCCGACCATGTTCGTCATCGCCTACCACTTCCCGCGGCTGGACGCCCTGATGAACGTGCTGATCCTGCTGCCCTTCGCCGTGCCGCCGGTGGTCTCGGCGGTGGGCCTGTTGCAGCTCTATGCGAGTGGGCCGCTGCCGCTTACCGGCACGCCCTGGATCCTGGTGTTCTGCTACTTCACCATCGCCCTGCCCTTCATGTACCGCGCCATCAGCAACAACCTGCAGGCACTCAACCTGCGTGACCTGATGGACGCCGCCCACCTGCTCGGCGCTAGCTCCTGGCGCGCCGCCCTACTGGTGGTACTGCCCAACCTACGTACCGGGCTGATGGTGGCGCTGTTCCTGTCGTTCTCCTTCCTCATCGGCGAGTTCGTCTTTGCCAACCTGCTGGTGGGGACGCGCTACGAGACGCTGCAGATCTATCTGTACAACCTGCGCAACGGCAGCGGCCACCTGACCAGCGCCCTGGTGATCTCCTACTTCCTCGCGGTCCTGCTGATGACCTGGATCGCCAATCGCCTGAATCGGGAGCGGACATGAGCTATCTCGCGGTCAAGGGACTGCACAAGCGCTACGGCGCCAACACCCTGTTCACCGACATCGAATTCCATGCCGAACAAGGCGAGCTGGTCACCCTGCTCGGTCCCTCGGGCTGCGGCAAGTCCACCCTGCTGCGCTGCCTGGCCGGCCTCACCGAGGTCGACCGTGGCAGCATCGTGCTGGCCGGTCAGGACATCACCCAACTGCCGCCCCAGCGCCGCGGCATCGCCATGGTGTTCCAGAGCTACGCCCTGTTTCCCAATATGACCGTGGCGCAGAACGTCGCCTTCGGCCTGCGCATGCAGCGGCTGGCACAGGACGAAGTCCGCCAGCGAGTGAGCGAGGCCTTGACGCTGGTGGAGCTGGAAGGCTTCGCCGAGCGCTATCCGCACCAGCTCTCCGGTGGCCAGTGCCAGCGCGTGGCGCTGGCGCGCTCGCTGATCGTGCGGCCGCGCCTGCTGCTACTGGACGAGCCCCTTTCGGCGCTGGACGCGCGTATCCGTCGCCACCTGCGCGAGCAGATCCGCGCCATCCAGCAGGAGCTGGGGCTGACCACGGTGTTCGTCACCCACGATCAGGAAGAGGCCCTGACCCTGTCCGATCGCATCGTGCTGATGCGCGAGGGTCGCATCGTCCAGAGCGGCGATGCCGAGACCCTCTACACCGCCCCGGTGGACGCCTTCGCCGCCGGCTTCATCGGCAACTACAACCTGCTCAGCGCCGACCAGGCCAGCCGCCTGTTCGGCCAGACCTTCCAGCACCAGGTGGCGATTCGTCCCGAAGCCATTCGCCTCGGCGTCGCGGGCGGCATTGCCGGGCGCATCGTCAGCCACAGCCTGCTGGGCAACGTGATCCGCTACCGGATCGCCACCGAAGCCTGCGAACTCAATGTCGACGTTCTCAATCACGGCCCGACGGCCTTGCAGCCGAACGGCACAGCCGTCACCCTGGCCGTCGATTCCGACAGCCTGAGAGAAGTGGCATGACCCTGGCGATTTTCGATCTCGACGAAACCCTTATCGATGGCGACTGCTCCAGCCTCTGGAGCCAGCAGATGGGTGTGCTCGGCTGGGTCGACCGCGAGTCCTTCGTGCGGCGCGACAGCGAGCTGATGGCGGCCTACGCCCAGGGCGAACTGGCCATGGAAGACTACATGGCCTTCCACCTCGAACCCCTGGTGGGCCGCACGCCCGAGGAAGTGGACTTCGAGGTCGGGCCCTGGGTCGAGGACGTCATCGAACCCTTGATCTTCAGCGATGCCATGAAGTGCATTGCCGCCCATCGAGCGGCCGGAGACCGGGTGATCATCGTCTCGGCTTCCGGGGTTCACCTAGTGGAACCCATCGCCGAACGGTTGGGCGTCGAGGAGGTACTGGCCATCGACCTGCAGGTCAGCCACGGGGTCTACAGTGGCCAAGTGGAGGGCGTCATGACCTTTCGCGAAGGCAAGCTGACCCGTCTGCTGGAACTGCTCGGCGGCGACCGCAGCCTGCTGGACAGCGCGAGCTTCTACTCGGACTCGCGCAACGACCTGCCGCTGCTCGAAGCGGTAGGCAAGCCGCACGTGGTAAACCCCGATCCGGTATTGCGTGAGCGCGCGGCACAGGCCGGTTGGCCGATTCTCAGCTGGCGGTAGAGTCAGTCAGTCAGACACGCATCGCGGCCATACCGATGCGCCGTAGCCATCGCTCCTACAGGGTGCCTGACGTGCAGGAGCAAACGTCTACTCACGTTATCGCGGCCATGGGCCGCTCTTACAGAAGCATCACCCCCCGTAGGAGCGGCCCATGGCCGCGATAACCCTAGCCGTGGGTGCTACTCCAGCCCCTCGTCCAGCACCAGCACCAACTTGCCGTTCACCTCGTTGCTTTCCAGGGCGGCAAAGGCGGCTTCGGCGTTCTGGGCGGCGAAGCGGCGTTCCAGGTTGACGTTCAGCTTGCCTTCGGCGAACAGCGGCCAGACCTTGGCCTCCAGGGATCTCATGGTCTTGGCCTTGAATTCCACGGATCGGTTACGCAGGGTCGAGCCGATGATGCGGATGCGCTTGCCGAGCACCTTGCCCAGATCCATCTCGGCCTGACGTCCGCCCATGAGGCCAATCAGCACCCAGCGCCCGTCCTGGCCCAGCAGGTCCAGGTTGAGCGACGCATAGTTCGCGCCGACCGGATCGAGGATGACGTGGAAGGGCGCGAAATCGCGCAGTCCTTCGAGATCGGTCTTGCGCAGCACCCCGCCCTCGGCGCCGAGGCGCTCGCAGTGCGCCAGGCGATCCTGGGAGCCGACACTGACCCAGCAGGGATTGCCAAAGGCCTTGCACAGCTGGATGGCGGCCGAGCCGACGCCACTGGCACCGGCATGCAGCAGCACCTTTTCGCCCGGCTGCAGCGCGGCCAGATCGAACAGATTGCTCCAGGCGGTCGCCCAGACCTCGGGCAGCGCCGCGGCCTCGATCAGCGACAGGCCTTCCGGCACGGAAGCCGCCTGACGCCCGTCCACCACCACCTCGCTGGCCATGCCAGCGCCAGCCAGCAGCGCGCAGACGCGATCACCGACCTGCCAGCGCGAATCGGCGGTGGTCTCGCTGACCACCCCGGCGCATTCGAGGCCCAGGGTCGCCGGCGCCCCGGGCGGCGGTGGATAGTTGCCCGCCAGTTGCAGCAGGTCCGCGCGGTTGAGACCGGCGGCCGCCACCTTGATGCGAATTTCCCCGGGCGCCAGCGCGCGAGCGCTCAGTGACTGCCATTCCAGTTGCCCTTCGATACCTTGCAATGCGTTCACGGTGCCTCCATAGTGGCTCAGGCTTTGACGAAAAGCGCCTGCGCCGGCGGGTTCTGCGGGAGTCGAGCGGACCGGAAGACGCGGGGCTGTCACAGCCTTCCCCTCCGATTGCCGCTACCCTTCAGACCGCCGTCAGACGACTTTCGTCAGCGCCCGTCATACTTCCCCTGGCCGCGGAACCGCCCGGGCCGGGAAGGGCCTATAGCCTATTCCTTTCCGTGCATTAGTCGAATACACATGAAGCAGCTCTTGTCCCGTACCGCCCTCGTTGTCCTGCTTGGCGTCAGCGCAACGCCCCTCTTCGCCAAGCCCAACGCGCCGGTAGGCGCCGAGAAACTGCAACCCGACCGCGACCAGGTCATCGCCAGCCTCAACATCGTCGAGTTGCTCAAGCGGCACCACTACAGCAAGCCGCCGCTCAACGATGCCCAGTCGATCAAGATTTACGACAGCTATCTGAAGATGCTTGATCCCGGCCGGCTGTATTTCAATGCCGCCGACATCCGCGAATTCGATGCCTCGCGCACCCGCTTCGACGACTACCTCAAGCAGGGCAACCTCGAACCGGGCTTCGCCATCTACCGTCGCTATGCCCAGCGCATGACCGAGCGGCTGAACTACGGCCTGGGCCTGCTCAACGCCGGCATCGGCAAGCTCGACTTCACCGTCGACGAGTCCTTCAACACCAATCGCGAGAAGGCGGCCTGGCCGGCGGATACCGCTGCGCTGGACGATCTCTGGCACCGCAAGCTCAAGGACGAGGTTCTGCGCCTGCGCCTGTCCGGCAAGACCGACCAGCAGATCCAGCAGCAGCTGACCAAGAGATACAAGAATCAACTGGCGCGGCTCAACCAGACCCGCAGCGAAGACGTCTTCCAGACCTACATCAACGCCTTCGCCGAGTCCTATGACCCGCACACCCAGTATCTCTCGCCGGAAAGCGCGGAGAACTTCGACATCAACATGAGCCTGTCGCTGGAAGGCATCGGCGCGGTGTTGCAGAACGACAACGACTACGTGCAGATCCTGCGCCTGGTGCCGGCCGGCCCGGCGGACAAGTCCAAGCAGATCGCCCCGGCGGACAAGATCGTCGGCGTCGCCCAGGGCGATGGCGAGATGGTCGACGTGATCGGCTGGCGGCTGGACGAGGTGGTCAAGCTGATCCGCGGACCCAAGGGCTCCAAGGTACGCCTGGAGGTCATCCCGGCAAGTAATGCGCCGAACGACCAGAAGACCAAGATCGTCACCATCACCCGCGAAGCGGTCAAGCTCGAAGAGCAGGCGGCGCAAAAGCACGTGATCGACGTGCCCCACGAGGGCAAGCACTACAAGCTCGGCGTGATCGACGTGCCGGCCTTCTACCTGGACTTCAAGGCCTATCGCGCCGGCGATCCGAACTACAAGAGCACCACGCGTGACGTGAAGAAGCTCATCGGCGAGCTGCAGAAGGAAAAGGTCGACGGCATCGTCCTGGACCTGCGCAACAACGGCGGCGGCTCGCTGCAGGAAGCCACCGAACTGACCGGGTTGTTCATCGACCAGGGTCCCACCGTGCTGGTGCGCAATGGCGACGGCAAGGTCGAGGTGCTGGCCGACGACGAAGGCGGCGCCTTCTACAAGGGCCCGCTGACCGTGCTGGTCAATCGCCTGTCCGCTTCGGCCTCGGAGATCTTCGCCGGCGCCATGCAGGACTATCACCGGGCACTGATCGTCGGCGGCCAGACCTTCGGCAAGGGCACCGTCCAGACCATCCAGCCGCTCAACCATGGCGAGCTGAAGCTGACCATCGCCAAGTTCTACCGCGTCTCCGGCCAGAGCACCCAGCACCAGGGCGTGCTGCCGGACATCGACTATCCGGCAGTGGTGGACACCAAGCAGATCGGCGAGAGCGCCCTGCCCGACTCCATGCCCTGGGACACCATCGCCCCGGCAGTGACCGGCCTGAGCAATCCCTTCGCCAACTACCTGCCGGAACTGGTCAAGCGCCATGACGTGCGGGTGCAGAAGGATCCCGACTTCATCTTTGCCCGCGAGCGCCTGAAGCTGGCCCAGGAACTGGCGGCGGACACCACCGTCAGCCTCGACGAGAAGAAGCGCCGGGCCGAGCAGACCGCGCTGGACGAGCGCCAGCTGGCTATGGAAAACCAGCGTCGCAAGGGCAAGGGCGAGGCCCCCCTCAAGGAGCTGAAGAAGATCGACGAGGACAACCCGGCGATCGACGACGACAAGACCAAGCCGCAGGACGACGCCTATCTCATGGAGTCCGGCCATGTGCTGCTGGATTACCTTGACCTGAGCCAGACGCCGCCCAAGCGCTGACATCAAAGCGTCACATCTCTGTCGTGAAATGCCCGGGGGTCGCCATCTGCGACCCCCGGGCATTTTCGTTTCCGGGTTCTTGCAGGCTAACCATGACGCTTAACGACCAGGCTGGAGTGTTGGATCGCATTCTCGCCAATCGCGAGTTGCATTCGCTCTTTCAACCCATAGTGTCCTTGAGCGAGCGACGCATCCTCGGCTACGAGGCCCTCATTCGCGGCGCCTCCAACACCCCGCTGCACTCCCCCCTGCCCCTCTATGCCACCGCCCGCCAGGCCGGTCGCCTGTCCGAACTGGAAATCGCCGCGCGCCAGCAGTCCTGTCAGACCTTTCGCGAACTGGCCCTGGAGGGCCTGCTGTTTCTCAACGTCTGTCCGGAGACCCTGCTGGAGCCGGCGCACCAGTCGGGCCAGACCCTCAAGCTGCTGCAGCGCCTGGGGCTCTCGCCGGCACAGGTGGTGATCGAGCTCACCGAGCAGGCGCCCATCGATGACTTCGCGCTGCTGGCCACCGCCCTGCACCACTACCGCGCCATGGGCTTTTCCATCGCCCTCGACGACCTGGGCGCCGGCTATTCCAGTCTCCGGCGCTGGTCGGAATTGCGCCCGGACTTCGTCAAGATCGATCGCCACTTCATCGAGTCCATCCACCGCGATGCGGTGAAGCGCGAATTCGTCGGCTCCATCCTGAAGATGGCCGAAGCCTCCCGCGCCCAGGTGATCGCCGAAGGCATCGAGACCCACGAAGAGCTCTCGACCCTGGCGAGCATGGGCGTGGATCTGGTCCAGGGCTATCTGCTGGGTCGACCGACCGCCGCCCCACCGCGCGAGATCCAGACCCTGCTGCCGATCATGGAGGTCCGCAGTTCCGAGCTTGCCGAAGAGTCGACCACCGTCGCCAGTCTCAGAGTCGAGCAGGTCGCGGTCGGCCAGGACATGCTCATTCCCGAGGTGCTGGAGCGCTTCCGCCTGCAGCCGAGCCTCAACACCCTGGCGGTGGTGGATGAAGACGATCGCCCAGTGGGCATCGTCCACCATCACGAGCTGAGTTCGGCGCTGCTCAAGCCCTTCGCCCATGAGGTATTCGCGCGCAAGCCGATCGCCCGGCTGATGAGTCAGGACTTCCTGGCGACCGAATCCGGCCAGTCGCTGCAGCAGGTCAGCCGCCTGCTCACCGCCCGGGCGCGCCAGCGCATCGAGGAGGATTTCATCATTACCGAAGGCGGTCGCTATGTCGGCGTCGGACGGGTGATGGACGTGCTGCGCCTGATCACCGAACAGCGCATCCAGCAGGCCAAGCATGCCAACCCCCTCACCCAGCTGCCCGGCAACGTGCCCATCCAGCAGTGCCTGACCCGGCTGCTGGATCAGCAGCGCGAAGCCGTGGTGTGCTACGTCGACATCGACGGCTTCAAGCCCTTCAACGACCTCTATGGCTACGCCAAGGGCGATGAGGTCTTGCTCTGCCTGGCGCAGACCCTGTCCGAGCGCCTGGATCCGCAGCAGGACTTCGTCGGCCACATCGGCGGCGACGACTTCCTGGTGGTGCTGGGTTCGGCGGACTGGCGGCGCCGTCTCAATGGCCTGATGGCGGCCTTTCAGGAGCGCTGCCGACATTTCTATCGCAGCGAGCACCTGGAGGCCGGCTGTTTCCTGGCCTACGACAGAGACGGCCGCCGGCGCGAGTATCCGCTGCTGTCGCTGTCCCTGGGGGTGGTGGAACTGGACCGGGAGGCCGGCCAGCGGGTGGATGCCAGCGGGGTGGCGGCGCTAGCCTCGGAGGCCAAACGCAATGCCAAGAGAGTGCCGGGCTACAGCCTGCACCTGATGCGGGCCTGACGCCTATTCCTGGCGATGGTCGGGATAGCGGTGATCGAACACCCGGGTCACTTCGGCCGCATGCCAGCTGATGGCGTCGGTGACGGGTGGCGAACCTTCCAGCGCGCCCAGGCGCAGGGCACAGTCGAAGAAGCCTTCACGGGGGATACGCGTACCGCTCTGGCTGACCACCAGGGCACTGCGCAATGGCCGACCCTCGCGCCGATCGAGGGCGGCCAGGTATTCCAGCGCCGTGGTCAGGGTCACCATCGCCGGCTGGGGCAGCCCCAGCCGTTCGATCACCGAGCGGTAGGTGAGGAGACTGCGGCTGCGCCGCGCGCTCTCCAGTTCATCCAGCAAGGCCAGCCAGTGCTGGCGACTGATGCGTACACTCAAATCGCTCAATCCCGCAGCTGATCGAGGGCGACGCCAGGCGCCGGCCGCTCGTGCTTGTCGGGCAGGGCCGCCAGCGCCGCCTGCTGACTCGCGGTGCGGTTGGCGCGCCAGGCCCGAAAGCCGTCCAGCTCGTCGCTGCAGGCCTTGCCGACCCAGGCCAGCACGGCGAGGTCGTCGAGCAGACCGAACATGGGCACCCAGTCGGGAATCAGATCGATGGGCAACAGGAAGTAGACCAGGCCACCGGCGACGGTCAGCAGCGTCTTGCGGCTGACCCCACGGTATTCGCCGCGCCACCAGGCCAGCAGCAATTGATGGAACAGACTCAGGGTGTCGCGGGCCTCGCCCAGCTTGAGTCCGCGCTTGCTGGTCTTGCGCGCGACGCCAAGCAACAGCGCTGGCAGGCGCCCGCGGATCAGCAGTCGCTGGGCGATACCAAGGTAGCGATCAAAATTCTTCGGCGGCTTCATGGACACCTCGAGCAGGAGAGAGCGTTGGGCAGGGACCCGTTTGCCACGGGTCTTTGCGCCCTTGCTTGGATCGCACCGCTGCTTCAGGGTTTCCCGCGACCCAATGTAAAACGCCCTGCAAGGCAGGGCGTTTGGCGCAAGGCGCGCGGCTTACTTCTTGGCCGGGGCCTTGTCGGCAGCGGCCGGTGCCTCGGCAGCCGGAGCGGCCGGAGCGTCTTCGGCGTCCGCGGCAGCGGCGTCCTTGATGCCGAGCAGTTCCAGGTCGAACACCAGCACCGAGTTGGCCGGGATCGCCGGGCTCGGGCTCTGGGCGCCGTAGGCCAGCTCGGAGGGGATGTACAGCTTGATCTTCTCGCCGACGTGCATCAGTTGCAGCGCCTCGACCCAACCCGGAATCACGCCGTTGACCGGCAGGTCGATCGGGGTGCCACGCTTGATGGAGCTGTCGAACACGGTGCCATCGACCAGCTTGCCCTCGTAGTGCACGGTGACCACGTCGGTGGGCTTGGGCTGCGGGCCATCGGCCTTCTTGACCACTTCATACTGCAGGCCGGAAGCGGTGGTGATCACGCCAGGCTTCTTGCCGTTCTCTTCGAGAAACTTCTTGCCGGCCTTGGCGTTGTCTTCGCTGACCTTGGTCATCTTCTCTTCGGCGCGCTTCTGCAGGGCGGCGAAGGCTTCGGTCAGCTGCTGATCGGTCAGCTTCTGGTCCTTCTTGCCGACGGCGTCCTCGATACCCAGGGCGACGGCCTTGGGATCCAGGTCGTCGATGCCTTCCTGGGCCAGGCTCTTGCCCATGTTCAGGCCGATGCCGTAGGACGCCTTCTGGGCCGGGCTTTCCAGCTCGACCTTGGGCTTGGAGTCGCAGCCGCTCAGAACCAGACCCACCAGGGCCACCGCTGCTGCCAACCGATACTGTTTCATGTTGATTCCTTATCCGTGCGCATTGTGCGCGTTCAAATAACTGATCGAGCTTACAAGGAGACCTGCTCGCTTGCCATCGCCAGGCCTCTAAATGGCTGCAAAGGATAAGATTTCAAGCTTATGTCTGCCTGAACATCGCGTGAACGAGCGGCGGGCTATCCCTGCGACGTCTTGTCCGGGGTGCCCGGGCAATGGCGACCGACGCGAGTCCAGGCGCTAAACTAGCGCCTTCTTCAGAGCCTGCCAGAGACCTCCATGTTCGAGCCCAACGATCTGAATCGCCCACCTCTCGACCTCGCCCGCGAATCGCGCAAGGCCGGTGGCTACGGCCTGCTGTACTCGGTGCTGCTGGCGATCGGCATCCTGCTCTATCACCACTGGGTGCCCAGCGCCTTCCCCGGCAGCCTGCTGCAGATGTCCCTGGCACTGCCCATCATCCTGTTCGCCGGCAGCGCCGTGTACTACCTCACCATGGTGCGCAAGTGCGAGCGTCTGCAGCGCGAGGAAGACGAGAAGGCCGGCAAGGGCAAGGCCAGGCGCCGCTAGCCGCGCTGAACGTCGCCGCCCCCGCCCGGTCGATTGCAGACCACGACCGGCGCTGGAGGCGCGATGCTGACCATCACCGATCTGCACAAGAGTTATCCGACGCCCCAGGGCCCGCTGCCGGTCCTGCGCGGCGTGGACCTCAGCCTGGCGCGGGGCGCGAGTCTGGCGCTCATGGGCGAATCCGGCAGTGGCAAGAGCACTCTGCTGCACCTGGTCGCCGGTCTCGACCGGCCTGACCGGGGCCACATCCAGGCCGTCGGCCAGGCACTCGACAGTCTCAGCGAACGAGCTTTGGCCGCCTGGCGCCGCGAGGGCATCGGGCTGATCTTCCAGCAATTCAATCTGCTCGCCAGCCTCACGGTGGCCGACAATCTCGCCTTCCAGGCGCGCCTGGCCGGCCGCCATGATCCGCGCTGGCAAGCCGAGCTGGCCGAACGTCTGGGGCTGACCGCTCTGCTGGAGCGCTATCCGGAACAGCTTTCCGGCGGCCAGCAGCAGCGCGTGGCCCTGGGACGCGCCCTCGCCTCCCGGCCGCCCCTGCTGCTCGCCGACGAACCCACCGGCAATCTCGACGAAGCCAGTGGCGACCAGGCCCTAGCCCTGCTGCTGGAGCTGGTGGCCGAGACCGGCAGCAGTCTGCTGATGGTGACCCACAGCGCGCGCATCGCCCGTCATCTCGATCGTACCCTGCACCTGGAGCGCGGGCGTCTCGGCGGCGCCGCCGTGGGCCAGCCATGAGACTGCTCTACTGGAGCCTCCACAGCCTGGCCAGCCACTGGCGGCGCCATCCGCTGCAACTGGCCGGCCTGGTCGCCGGCCTGTGGCTGGCGACGGCGCTGCTGATCGGGGTGCTGGCGCTCAATGCCCAGGCCCGCCAGAGCTATGCCCAGGCCAGCGCGCTCTTCGGTGCCGACCAGTCGAGTCTGGAAGCCCGTGACGGCAAACGCTTTCCCCAGGCGCTGTTCGTCGAACTGCGCCGCCAGGGTTGGCCGGTGTCGCCCGTCCTGCAGGGCCGCCTGACCCTGGCCGAGCGCGAGGGCGCCCTGCCGCTGCTGGGCATCGAGCCGGTCACCCTGCCCAGTGACCGGGGGGTGGCGGCCAGCGCCTCACCCGAGGCCCTGTTCGACTTTCTCGGTCCGACCGGCACCACCTGGATCGCGCCGGAAACGCTGCGTGAATGGCGGCTCCAGGCCGGTGAGATACTGCACCGCGCCGATGGCCTGGCGCTGCCACCGCTCCAGCCGCGACCGGGTCTGGCGCCCGGGACCCTGGTGCTGGACATCGGCCAGGCCCAGCGCCTGCTGGACGCACCGGACCAGCTCTCCCGGCTGATCCTGCCAAAGACCTTTCAGCGCGCCTTGCCCACCCTGGACGGGGTCGACCTGCAACGGGTGGAGAACGACCAGGGCGCCGAGCTGGACCGCCTGACCGACAGCTTCCACCTCAACCTCCTGGCGCTCGGCCTGCTGGCCTTCGCCGTCGGCCTGTTCATCGTCCATGCCGCGACGGGCCTGGCGCTGGAGCAGCGCCGCGCCCTGCTGCGCACCCTGCGCGCCGGTGGTCTGTCGGCCGCGACCCTGGTGCTGGCGCTGACCCTGGAATTGGCTCTGATCGCCCTGGTGGCGGGCGCCCTGGGAGTTGCCAGCGGCTATCTGCTGGCGGCGCTGCTGCTGCCCGACGTGGCGGCCAGCCTGCGCGGCCTCTATGGCGCCGAGATCGCCGGCAGCCTGACCCTGAGCCCGGCCTGGTGGCTGGCCGGACTCGGCCTCAGCCTGGGCGGCGCCCTGCTGGCGGGTGCCGACGGCCTCTGGCGCTCGGCGCGGCTGCCGCTGCTGGCGCTGGCCCAGGGCGAGGCCTGGCGCGCCGCCCATGGCCGCTGGCTCCGGCGCCAGGCCTTGGGCGCCCTGCTGGTCGGCCTGGCGGCGCTGGGGCTGTGGCTGGGCGGCAACAGCCTGGCCAGCGGCCTGGCCCTGCTCGGTTGCCTGCTGCTGGCCGCCGCCCTGGCATTGCCGCCGCTGCTGAGCGCTCTGCTGGATCTTTTGCTGAAGCAAGCAAGGCGGCCACTTTCGCGCTGGTTCCTGGCCGACGCCCGCCAGCAGCTGCCCGGGCTGTCCCAGGCACTGATGGCGCTGCTGCTGGCGCTGGCGGCCAATGTCGGCGCCGGCAGCATGACCGAAGGCTTCCGCCGCACCTTCGATGGCTGGCTCGACCAGCGCCTGGCCGCCGAACTCTATCTACGCCCGCAGGACGCCGCCCAGGCGGCGACCTTGCTCGATTGGCTACCCGGCCAACCCCAGGTGCGCGCGGTGCTGCCGGTGTACGAACTGGAAACCGGGATCCAGGGCCAGCCGACTACCCTGAGCGGGGTGCTGGACGCGGATATCTATCGCCAGCACTGGCCGCTGCTCGATGCCGGTGGCGACGCCTGGACGCCCTTCTTCGCCGGAGAGGGCGTGATGCTCAGCGAACAACTGGCGCGCCGCCTGGGGGTGGCCAAAGGGCAGCGGGTGGAGCTGCAGGGCAGTCAGGGGCGCTGGTCCGCGCCGGTGCTCGCCACCTATGCCGACTATGGCAATCCGCGTGGCCACCTGCTGCTGGCCCAGGCGCGCCTGCGGGCGCTGTGGCCGGATGCCGCCCTGGTGCGCATCGTCATCCGCATGGCGCCGGCGCAGGTAGAGGCCTTGCGCGGCGAGCTGCAGCAGCGCTTCGGGCTGGACGCCAGTCATTCCATCGACCAGGGGCAATTGCGGCGCTACGCCGATCAGGTCTTCGAACGGACCTTCAGCGCCACCGCGGCGCTCAACGCCCTGACCCTGGCGGTGGCCGGTCTCGCCCTGTTCATCGCCCTGCTCGGCCAGGCGCAACGGCGTCTTGGTCAGCTCGCTCCACTCTGGGCCCTGGGTATCGAGCGACCGCGGCTGATCCTGCTCAGCCTGGGGCAGCTGCTGGGACTCGCCCTGCTCACCCTGGCCCTGGCCATGCCGTTGGGCATCCTGCTGGCCTGGTGCCTGGTGGCGGTGGTGAACGTCCAGGCCTTCGGCTGGCGACTGCCGCTGCAGGTCTTTCCGGGTCAGCTGCTGGCGCTTTCCGCCATTGCCCTGCTGGCGACCCTGTTGGCGGCCGCCTGGCCGCTGCTGCGGCTGCAGCGCAGTCAACCGCTGGATCTGCTGCGAGAACTCGGCAATGAACGCTAGGGCCCTGCTGGTCGCACTCCTGCTGCTTACCGGTTGCGACAAGCAACCGGCGTCCGAGGGCTTCGCCGGCCTCGGCCAGGGCAGCGAGCACTTCGCCCCGGTGCTACCGGGTAAGGTCTTCAGCTTTCCCGCCGACCACGGTGCTCATCCGGATTTTCGCATCGAATGGTGGTACGTCACCGCCAACCTCAGGGATGCCGAGGGCCATCACTACGGCGTGCAGTGGACGCTGTTCCGCAATGCCCTGCGGCCTGGCGCCGACCAGCCCGGCTGGAGCAATGGCAACCTCTGGCTGGGCCACGCCGGCCTCACCACCGAGACCCGCCAGTTCTCCGCCCAGACCCAGGGCCGCGGCGGCATCGGCCAGGCCGGGGTCACGGCCGCGCCCTTCGCCGCCTGGATCGACGACTGGCGCCTCGCGGGTGACCTGGCCGGTCGGGCGCAGGTCCAGGCGCAGGGTCCGGGCTTCGCCTATCGGCTGGACCTCGCCGCCACCGGCCCGCTGGTGCTCCAGGGCGAAGGCGGGGTCAGCCGCAAGTCCGCCAGCGGCCAGGCGTCCTATTACTACAGCCAGCCCTTCTTCCAGGCCCAGGGCGAACTGGAGATCGAAGGCCGGCGCGTGCCGGTCAAGGGCCTCGCCTGGCTGGATCGCGAATGGAGCAGCCAGCACCTGGCCGCGGACCAGCTGGGCTGGGACTGGTTCTCCCTGCACCTGGACGACGGTCGCCAGCTGATGCTCTATCGCCTGCGCCAGGCCGATGGCCAGCACTATCTGTTCGGCAACCTGATCGCCGCGGACGGCCACAACCAGCCGCTGCACCCCGGCGATATCCGCCTGGCGCCGGAGTCCACCCACAGGGTCGCCGGCCGCGAGGTGCCGATACGCTGGTCCATCACCCTGCCGGGGCAGCAACTCGATCTGCGTATCGCAGCGGTCAACCCCGATGCCTGGATGGCCCTGGGCACGCCCTACTGGGAAGGTCCGGTCAGGGTGGAGGGCAGCGCCAGGGGGATGGGCTACCTGGAGATGACGGGGTACTGACAAAAGCGAAGAGACGCCTCCCGGACGCATCTCGTCCCGGAACTCCCGGCCCCGCTCCCGCCTCGAATCCTTACCTACTCCTGCCGCCGCGCAGGGCTCGTTAGCGTGATAACCGAGGTGTGTCGATGAATGTCAAAGAGCTGAATCAGCAGGTCAAGGCCGGCGCGGTCAAGGAAGTCAACCTGGTGTCCATGGAAGGCGGCTCCTACGTCATCCATGCGCTGGTGGAAGGCACCTCGGTTCCGGTCGCCGATGACAAGGGCGCCACCCTGCACGTGGCCTCGGTGGAAGAAGCCCGGCGCATCCTCGATGACGTCAAGGACGTGCGCCTGTTCATCGCCCAGCCGGCGGTCTATGAAGAGATGGTCGGCCAGCCGGTGAGTCAGACCGATTCGCGCGAAGAGATCCCGCTGCGCTCGACGATCGACAACCGCTGATCCGCCTCGCCCCTGTCGCCGGCAGCCGACGGCGACACCTCCCCTGCCCCGACCCGGACGCCTCCTGCGGGCGTCACCCTCGAGCAAAGCGCCACCACAGCGTACCCGCCTGGGTTAAGATGTTATATTATAACAATCGCCTGCCCGCCCGAGGATATAACGTCATGTCCGTTGCCGCCCCTGCCCGTTCCAACGAAGAAATCGCCTGCCTGGCCGGAGCCAAGGCCGCGCTGTATACCTGGGCCGCGACCGTCGCCACCCGCGACGTGGAAGCCATCCTGGCGCTCTATGCCGCAGACGCCATCTTGGTGCCCACGCTGTCCAACGAGGTGCGCGACAACGAGGAAAGCCGCCGCGAGTACTTTCGCAACTTCCTCGCCAATGACGGGCTGGTGTGCGATGTGCAGATCTTCAAGAAGAGGGTCAGCAGCCAGCTCAGCACCGTGGTGGTCGGCGGGCTCTATGTCTTCCACTATCGGGAAGGCGAACAGGCCATCAGCGTGCCCGCACGCTTCCTCTTCACCTTCGAGCAGATCGACGGCCGCTGGCTGATCACCGGCCACCACTCCTCCCGAGAAGCCTGAGCTAGAGCGGTTGCATTTTGTAAAACTGCAATCCTTGCCGAATGTGCGCGAGTTCGAAATCCTGTCCTGGTGACCCGGGCCCCTCTGACGGCGTGTGCCGCCATGTCGAGTCATAGTCTTGAAACTTGACTAAGGAGGGGCTCATGAACGCCCTGCATGCATTCTTCTTTGCCGACTTCCTCGGCACCGCCACCTGGATGTGGCTCACCTTCTTCGCCGTCGTCATCGCCCTGCTGGCCTTCGACCTGGGTGTCCTCCACAAGGAGAACAAGCCCATCGAGGTCAAGGAGAGCCTGCTACTGTCCGCCGGCTACATCACCGCGGGTCTGCTGTTCGCCCTCTTCGTCTGGCAGCTCAAGGGCGCCGACGCCAGCCTCGACTACGTCACCGGTTTCCTCATCGAGAAGTCGCTGTCCATGGACAACGTCTTCCTCATGGCGGTGATCTTCGGCTTCTTCGCCATCCCCCGCGAGTACCAGCACCGGGTGCTGTTCTGGGGCATCCTTGGGGTGATCGTGCTGCGCGCCCTCATGATCGGCCTGGGCGCGGCCCTCATCCACCAGTTCGACTGGATCCTCTATATCTTCGGCGCCTTCCTGGTGATCACCGGGGTCAAGATGCTGTTCGCCAAGGTGGATGAAGAGCCCAACCTCGACGACAACGTCTTCATCAAATTCCTGCGCAAGAAAATGCGGGTGACCGATGAGCTGCATGGCGATCATTTCTTCGTGCGCCAGCCCGATGCCAGTGGCAAGGCGGTGCTCTGGGCGACCCCGATGTTCCTGGCGCTGATCGTGATCGAGTGCGCCGACCTGGTGTTCGCGGTGGACAGCGTGCCGGCGATCTTCGCCATCACCCAGGACCCCTTCATCGTCTACACCTCCAACGTCTTCGCCATCCTCGGCCTGCGCGCGCTGTACTTCGCCCTGGCGGCGATGATCCATCGCTTCGCCTACCTCAAGTACGCCCTGGCGCTGGTGCTGGTGTTCATCGGCTGCAAAATCTTCCTGGTGGGCATCATCGGCAAGATTCCGCCGGCGATCTCCCTGAGCGTGACCCTGGGCCTGCTGGCCGGTGGCGTGCTGGTCTCGCTGTACAAGACCCGCGGCGAAGCCAAGCACCCCGCTGCCGGTCATGAGCCGCGCGATTCGCTGAAGCGGCCTACGTGAAGGAGCGGACGATCATGAGCACCAAAGCCATCCTCGGACTCGCCGGCATCCTCCTGCTGCTCGGCCTCGGCGGCTGCGACAGCGCCGAGAAGGCGGCGGACAGCTTCGCCACCAAGGTGGAAGAAGCCGCCCGCGAACAGGCCCGGGAAACCCTGGGCGGAACCCTCGACGAGTTGAACAGGAAAGTCGACGAGGCCCAGCAGCAGGGCCGCGCCTGGCTGGATCAGCACCGACCGAAGCAGGAAAAGGAAGAAGCCGCACCGCCCAAGGCCAACCGGTCGGTGGAGGGCGTTGAAGCCTGAGACTTTGGCAGCGATGATCGTAGGTTGGGTTGAGACGGCCCTATCGGCGAAGCCCAACAGGAGCAGCACCTAAGCGAGACCTGTTGGGCTTCGCTGTGCTCGACCCAACCTTGTATCTCTCCTGGGTAATGAGATTAGCTACCTCATTACCCGGAGCCGGTTAAGCACCTACCCAACCTGAGCACTCGATGCTGTGTCGTAGAGTGTGCCTGCCGGCTCCCTTTCTCCA